>JBEBGM010000006.1:0-116204 GCA_040081455.1 Bryobacteraceae bacterium | reverse complement strand
GGGCGGGGCTGGTGGATTGATCGGGGCGAATGTGTTTACCGCAGCACGGAATGGTTCGGGGAAAACGAAGTAGCCACCGGTCATGCCCCACACGAAGAGAATCAGGAATGTCCAGAACCCGACGGAGCTATGCATGTCGAAGTTCAGCCGCTTCCAGCCGGCGTCCATGCGGAAGCCGAGGGCGCGCTTCCATCGGCCTCCCCCGGGCCACCATACGATGAGTCCGGTTAGGCACAGAAAGGCGGTGACGAATCCGCCAATGGCGTTGTACCACATGCCGTCATATTTGAGCAGCAACTTGCCATGCAGATCCGCCATCCATCGCATGGCGACGTAGCCCACCTTCATCACGGACTGCTGTTTGGGAGTAGGGCCTGCTTTCGTCCAGCTGTCAAATGTGTCGTACAAATCGTTGCGAAAAACCAGCAGGCTTCCGCTGACGCAGACCACAACAATGTACACACCGATAGCGATCCCGATCCATAAATGCAACTGGAACATAGCCTTGCGCAGCCAAACAGACTGCGGACGGCGCATCCAGCGCTCCCACAAGGAAGCGGACCCGGCCGGGAGGGTCTCGGTCGCCGCGTTGGGTTCGGAGACGGTCACCGTGTAAATCGTACCAGAAACGCCCCCATTCCTGCCGACTGCGGGGTACAATACAAGACTAGGGAATTGTGCCCAGCACAAGGACGCGGGCGTGCGGCCGGACGGCCCCGATCCGCGGTCCCACTCAGGAGTTTCAATCGACATGTTTAGCTTTTTCCGCAATCAACAGAAGATGACCCGGTATCTGCTCGGGGGCCTAATGTTGGTGCTTGCGGCTTCCATGCTGACGTACCTCACCAACACGGGCTTTACCACGACGACTGATGGGGACATGACGCTGGCCGAGGTAGCTGGCACGAACATCACGACGGTGCAGGCTCAGGCCAGCATAGATCGATTGATGCGCGGCGGACAGCTGCCGCCCGAGGCGATGGAAGCCTATTTCCCGCAGATTGTTCAGCAGTTGGTGGACCAGAAGGCGCTGCTCCACGAAGCCGAACGGCTGGGGCTGACGGCGTCGGATGAAGAGGTGCTGATCGCATTGGCGGCGGCGTTCCCCCAGTTCTTCCAGGACGGAAAGCTGTCGAATAAAGATCAGTTCGAAGCGGCGCTGGCGCAGCAGAACCTGACAATGCAGGATGCAGCCGACACGATGCGCGACCAGTTGATGTTGCGGAAGATCCAGAATCTAGCGCTCAGCAGCGTTGTAATCAGTTCGCAGGATGTCGATCGCGCGTTGCTGCAAAAGCACGAGAAGGCCAAAGTGGAATACATCGCCTTCCCCCCGGCGAAGTTCCGCGATCAAGTGAAGGTGACTCCGGAAGAAGTAAAAGCGGCGTACGAAAAGACTAAAGCGACTTACACGATGCCCGAACGGCGAAGCTTCCAAGTGTTGTTGGCCGATCAGGTGAAGGTCGAGCAGTCGATCACCGTATCCGACGCACAGTTGCGTCAGACCTATTCCGCCTCCATGGATAACTTCCGCATGCCGGAGCGCGTCGAAGCCAGGCACATTCTATTGATGACGCAGGGAAAGCCGGAAACGGAAAAGAAAGCCGCGCTGACGAAGGCGCAGGACTTGTTGAAGCAGGTGAAAGCGGGCGGCGATTTCGCTGCGCTGGCAAAAGCGAACTCACAGGATCCGGGATCGGCTGTGAAAGGTGGCGATCTGGGCTTTATCGTTCGCGGCCAAACGGTGCCGGAGTTTGAGAAGTTTGTCTTCTCAGCCAAGCCGAAGGACATTAGCGATATCGTCACAACCGAGTACGGCTATCACATCATCCAGGTGATGAGCAAAGAAGCTGCCCGAGTGAAGCCGTTCGAGGAAGTGAAGGAGCAATTGACGGAAGAGTTAAAAAAGCAGAACGTCAATGAAAAGATGCAGCAAATGGCCGATCAGGCCCATGCGGCCTTGCTGAAGACTCCAGGTTCCGCCGCGGAGGTTGCCAAACAGTACGGCCTCGAGTTGTTTGTAGCGAAGGATCTGGCTCCGGGAGATGTGATCCCCGGCTTAGGTGCAGCACCGGAGATCGATGGTGCCCTTGCCGCCATGAAGGCGAATGAAGTGTCGGCTCCCGTGTTCATGGCCAACAATCGCGTCGCGGTGGTGGTGTTTGGCTCGCGTGTCGCGTCACGCCCCGCTGAGTTCGCTGAAGTGCAAGCCCGAGTGCAGGACCAATTAATCAACGGCAAGGCGAATGACTTGGCCGAAGCTGCAGCCAAGACGGTGGCGACGCGTATCAGCGGCGGAGAGGCTTTGGACCAGGTAGCGCGTTCGTTGAAGCTGGACGTGACCAAGTCAGCTGAGTTTACTCGGGCGGATTCCGTCGACGGTTTGGGTCCGGCGGCCTATTTGAGCGACGTATTCGTGAAGCGCGCCGGCACGGTGGTTGGTCCCATTCCCGTACAAGGCCGCAACATCGTATACAAAATCGTCGAGCGGCAGACTCCGGATATAAAAGACTTTGCCGGGGAGCGCGATGGTACGATCACCGACCTCAAGCAGCAGAAGGCGCGTGTCGCGATCGACCTCCTGACCGACAGCGTGGTGAATAAACTTCGCGACGATGGCAAGTTGAAGGTCCACGAGGACACGGTGAAGCGTATGGCCGCTTCCTACCGTCCGAACCGCTAAGGCGTTAGTGGAAACGCTCCTCGTAGTCTGGAAAAGCCTCACCAATCCGGAAGGCCTCATACACCTTCTCGCGGAAGTGATCACGGGTTGGTGGGGATACGCCCTGCTCGCTTCGATTGTCTTCGCGGAGACGGGACTGCTCGTGGGTTTGTTCCTGCCTGGCGATTCGCTTCTGTTCACCGTCGGTGTCGTTGCGGGCGCCGGTCAACTCGATATCGTGCAGATTTGCGCGGTACTAGCTGCGGCATCCATCATCGGCGATCAAAGCGGATATTTTTTGGGGCATCGCACTGGGCCGAAAGTTTTTGCGCGTCAAGACTCGCGCCTGTTCAAGCAGGAGTACGTTCTTCGGACGCAAGAATTCTATGCCCGGCATGGCGGCAAGACCCTGATTTACGCGAAATTCGTGCCTGTGGTGCGAACGTTTGCTCCATTCATGGCGGGCGTTGGAAAAATGCCATACGCGCGCTTCCTTTCTTTCAACGTATTTGGCGGCTTGGGCTGGGTGGTATCGATGACGCTGGCAGGGTACTTCCTGGGCGGTGTCCCATTGATTCGCCGGAATTTTGAGAAGGCCGTGATCGGGATCGTCGTCCTCAGTGTGCTGCCGCTAGTGATTCATTACGTGCAATCCAAGCGCGCGAAAGCCAGCTAACCGCTGTCTCACGTTCTTCTGCAGCGCGCCCTGCGTCAGACCCGGGCGAAAGTGGTGGCCTGGCGCTCCAGGTGGCGCTCCAATGCCAGTTCGATTAACTGGTCGATCAGTTGCGCGTAAGGGAGACCGGCGGCTTCCCACATCTTCGGATACATGCTGATGGAAGTGAATCCCGGGATGGTGTTGATCTCGTTGATGACGAACCTTCCAGTCGAGGCCTCGAGCAGAAAATCGACGCGCGCCATGCCTTCGCACTCGACTGCCCGGTAACAAGCGACGGCCAGACGCCGGACCTCTGCGGTTTCCGCGGCGGTGAGATCCGCGGGGAGCACGGTCTTGGAAGCACCCAGAATGTATTTGTCTTCGTAATCGTAGAATTCCTTCGAAGGCAGAATTTCACAGGGGATCGCGGCTTGCGGATCACGGTTTCCGAGCACGGAGCATTCAAACTCGCGCCCAGGGATGCCGCGCTCCACAATCACTTTGCGATCGAACTTCGCTGCGAATTCCAGCGCGGTGGCAAGCTCCTCGCGCGTCTTCGTTTTTGAGATTCCAACGGACGAGCCGAGATTCGCGGGTTTGACGAACATCGGAAAGGGAAGGCGCGCGCAGATATCGTCGATGTTGTACACGCCGCGATGCACCACCACGTAATCGGCCACGGGCAAACCGCGCTCAATGCACACGCGCTTCATCATCTCTTTGTCCATGGAGACGGATGAGGCCAGCACGCCCGCGCCTACGTAGGGTAAGTTCGCGAGTTCCAAAAGGCCTTGTATGGTGCCGTCTTCGCCGAAGGTTCCGTGAAGCGCCGGGAAAACGACGTCGATGCCCGCGTTGGCCGAGGGGTCCGGCGAAATGGCTCGTGGTTCCCAGCGGCCTTCCGGTGTGATGAGGATGCGCTCCACTTCGTACTTGCCTGGATCCATGGCAGCGATGATTGACTCCGCCGACCGCAGAGAGATTTCGTGCTCGCCGCTTCGGCCGCCGCACAATACGGCTACTCGTGTTTTCATAGAATTCTTTTGCCTAAAGCACTTGTGATCAACTCGACCGCCAGGAGCGCGGTCCGGTTTGCTTCATCGAGTACCGGATTCACCTCCACTACTTCGAGCGATGCCATTTGCCCGCTATCGCAAATGAGCTCCATTGCCGTGTGCGCTTCCCGATAAGTGATTCCACCGCGCACGGGCGTGCCCACGCCGGGAGCTTCGGTTGGATCGAGCGCATCCATGTCGAAGGACAAGTGAAATCCAGCAGTGCCAGCCGTGACGATGTGAATCGCTTCGCGGATCACGGCGGGCAGGCCGCGTTCGTCGATGTCCCGCATGGTGAACGGATGAACGCCCGCGCCGCGGACATTGAAGCGTTCGATGTCATCGACACTCCGCAATCCGACAAGTGCGACGGAGCCCGGTTCCACCTTTGGGCCGTAGCCACCGATGTGCGTCAGTTCACGCGGCCCTTGTCCAATCAGACACGCGAGCGGCATGCCGTGCACGTTACCGCTGGGGCTGGTTTCAGGCGTGTTCATATCCGCGTGCGCGTCAATCCATAGCAAACCCATTTTGCGGCCGTTTGCGTGAAAATGCTGCGCCATGCCAGACACGGTTCCCGCGGCCACCGAGTGATCGCCGCCGAGCACAACCGGCACACGGTGGTTCGCCATCGCACGCTGCACCATGTCCGCCAGACGAGCGCAGGTGTGCGCGATCTGCGGCAAGTAGCGTGCCTCAGGCTTGCCGATGGGAAGGTTCTCCGGTTGCTCCACAACGACATTGCCGAGGTCCTCGACTTCATAACCAAGCGCGGCGATCTTTTCGTTGACACCCGCAAGACGAATTGCCGAGGGACCCATGTCTACGCCGCGGCGGCCGGCGCCCAGGTCCATGGGGGCGCCGATGACGGAGATGTGCGATTGTCGCATGATGCTGCGCGAAAGCTCGCGCCCTTTTATTATCGCGTCTTGCGGGAAACGCTATGGCCGCGTCCGGTAGATCATGCGAGGGAACGCAATCGTCTCGCGAATATGCTCGAGGCCGCACATCCAGGCGACGAAACGCTCGACGCCCATGCCGAAGCCGGCGTGGGGAACCGAGCCATACTTTCGGAGATCGAGATACCAGTCGAAGGCTTCCTGCGGCAGGTTATGCTCGCGCAGGCGTTGCCGCAGTAGATTCAGATCGTGAATACGTTGGCCGCCACCGATGATTTCGCCATAACCCTCGGGAGCAATGAAATCGACGCCGAGTGCGACCTCAGGACGATCCGAAGCGGGCTGGAAGTAAAACGCCTTGACGCTCGACGGGTAGCGGTCCACCATGATGGGGCGATCGAGATCGTCAGTGAGCAGCGTTTCGTCGGTATTGCCGAAGTCGGTTCCCCACTGAATGTCGCTGCCTTTACCTTGCAGCTTCACTACGGCTTCGTCATAGGTCATGCGAGGGAACGGGCCTTTGACTGCTTCGAGTCTGGCGGTGTCGCGCTCTAATACCTTCAGCTCTTCCCTGCGGTTCTCGAGAACGCGAGCAATGACGAAGAGCACCAGTTCCTCGGCGACGCGCTTTACGTCCTCAAGATCCGCGAAGGCTATTTCTGGCTCTACCATCCAAAATTCAGTGAGATGGCGGCGGGTCTTGGACTTTTCCGCGCGGAAGGTCGGGCCAAAATTGTACGTCTTGCCGAAGGCCGCCGCTGTCGCTTCGCCATAAAGTTGACCGGACTGCGTCAGGTAGACTTTTTCGCCGTCAAAGTAATCCACTTCGAAAAGAGTCGAGGTGCCCTCGCAGGCCGCGGGAGTGAAGATGGGCGTGTCGACCAGGACGAAGCCGTTCGAATCAAAGTAATCGCGGATGCCCTTGATGACCTCATGGCGCACGCGAATAGCTGCGTTCTGGCGGCGGCTGCGCAGCCAAAGGTGGCGATGATCCATCAGAAAGTCGATGCCGTGATCTTTGGGGGTGATCGGGTAGGGCGTTTCTTCCGGGACGCGCTGGACAACGTCAGCGGATTGCACATCGAGTTCAAAGCCCCCGTGAGCGCGAGGTTCGGCGCGGAGTTTTCCGCGCACGATGAGCGACGATTCCTGCGTCAGATTCTTGAGCGCCTCGAAAAGCTCCTCCGGAAGGGCGCTTTTGACGGCGACGCATTGCATTATGCCGGAGCCGTCGCGCAACTGAGGAAAACAAATTTTCCCACTGCGCCGCAGGTTGTACAGCCAGCCTGCGATTTCGACCGTTTTGCCCTCATGCCGCGCGGCCTCCGCAATCGTAATGCGGGGTACGCTTTGTTCGGTGCTCATTTTCCTATTGTGTCTGAAAAACGCGGTTTTGGTTTGGAAAACCTTTTAGTCTTCGGCTTCAATGGGTCGCTGCGACTCCAGAGCCTCAAATACGCGACGAACATGATCGAGCGGATTCTCCACGTCCTCGATTTCCCGCAATTCGAGCAATAGTGGATACTGATCTGCCTCGGAGCGCAAGGTTTGCATCGCGCGACGCCAATCGATCATGCCGCCCCCTCCAACAATAGGGAAGATGTGATTGTCGTCCACGCCGTTGTTATCGTGCACATGCGTGGAGCGGATGCGCGTTTTCATTAGGCGGTAGGCGGTGTCGATGCCTTCGTGCAGATGCGCGTGGCCGGTGTCAAAACAGAAGCTGAGGTCCAGGTGCGTAGCTTCCAGGAACATCAGCAGTCGTTCGGCGCTCGAAATCGAGTTGGGGATATTCTCCAACAAAACCTCAACGCCGCGTTGGCGGGCGAAGACGTTGAGTTCTTCGAGCGAAGCAAACGCGGAATCCATGGCCCGTTCGCTGAACTCGGCTCCGCTATTTCCCATGTGCTGGACCAGATACTGGAAAGGAATGGTCTCGGCGACTTCGAGCGCGCGTTTGATGTCATCGACCGCCTTGATGCGCTTCGCCTTGACGGGTTCGGTGATGTCGACGACGGCCTCCGGACCGGTACGGCCCCAGCAATCATCGTTGTAAAGAGGCGCGTGGAGCGAGTGGATCTTCAATGGAGAATCGCGGAACCAATAGCTGAGTTCGGTGATCTGAGCGCGATTGTGATAATCGAAGTGCTGCCGCGCGCAAAAAAATTCGACCAGAGGAATCTCGGCATTCCAAATGCGATCGAGCCAAACAGTGGTCAGGCGGTGATTCACCAGCAGGTAAGTCGAAAGAGCACGTTTCATGTTGTGTGTTGGATAGGCTGCCGGACGTTAGTAGCCCAACGCCTTGCTGATATTCCGCGTGTTGCGCGGATCCACGGCTCCCTCCAGATGGCCGTTTTCTATTAGGATCGCACCAACGCGAGGCGGGACCACGCCGGGTGCAAGATCGGTGTCGTGGCCAAGAGCGCGCAGACCGGAGATGGTTTCTGGCCTCATTGCTTGCTCGACGTACAGTTTATCCGGCTGCCACTGATGATGGATTCGCGGGAAGTCGACGGCATCCTGCACGTTCATGCCAAAGTCGACAATGTTCAAGAGAACCTGCAGGACGGCGGTCGGGATGCGGGATCCGCCCGGAGTTCCGAGTAGCAAAAATAGTCTGCCGTCGCGTAGCACCATGGTGGGCGTCATTGATGACACGGGGCGCTTTCCTGGAGCGATAGCGTTGGCCTCGCCCTGGACGACGCCGAACAGATTTGGGCGGCCGGGGCGCGCAGTGAAGTCGTCCATTTCGTCATTTAAGAGAAAGCCAAGGCCGGGCACGGTGATGCCGTTGCCGAAGCCATCATTAAGCGTATAAGTGACCGCCACGGCATTGCCTTCGGCGTCCATCACGTTGTAATGGACGGTTTGTGTCCCTTCTTTGCCGGGCAGTGTGCCCGGACCCAAAGTCGAACTGGGCGTTGCGTGGGCCGGGGCGATACTCTCGCGGCGTGAGCGAAGGTATGCGGGATCGAGCAGGCGTGTTAGTGGCACATCCGTGGAATCTGGATCTCCCATGTATTGACTGCGATCCGCATAGAACCGGCGCATGACCTCGGCCAGATAGTGGTAAGTGCGGGCAGTGCCTGCACCACTTTTTTGATAACCACTGCCATTGAGCATCCCGAGCATTTCGAGCAGCCCGACACCTCCGGCGCTGGGAGGCGGAGCGGTGAGGATCGTATAATCGCGATATTTCCCAGTCAGCGGCGCACGTTCGACGGCCCTGTAGTTTCTCAAGTCATCGAGCGTAATGAGGCCGCCGTGAGTGGCCATTTCGGAGGCGAAGCGGCGCGCGGTTTCTCCTTCGTAGAAATCGCTGGCGCCGAACCTGGCGATGCGCCGCAAGGTCGCGGCCAAGTCCGCTTGCACAAGTGTCTCGCCCTCTTTATAGAAGGCTCCGCCTTTAAGGAAGATTCGCTTCGATTCCGGATCCCCTGCAAGGTTCTTTGTGGTTCGTAACGATTCCGCGACGGGGCCGTTGAGGGCGAAGCCCTTCGATGCCAGTCGAATGGAGGGCGCAAGCAGGTCGGCCCACTTCTTGCGGCCGTACTTGGATTGCACTACTTCAAAGCCCCGCACGGTTCCGGGGACGCCGGCCGACCGCCACCCTTCCACCGATTCTCGCGTAGGATTGCCGCTGGCATCCAGATACATGTCGCGCGTGGCTTTGCCCGGTGCGAGCTCGCGGAAATCGATGAATGTGGACCTGCCATCGGCAAAGCGGATCAGCATGAAGCCGCCGCCTCCCAGATTTCCCGCGAACGGATGCGTCACGGCAAGTGTGAATCCAATGGCCACGGCGGCGTCGACCGCATTGCCTCCCGATTTGAGTACTGCGACGCCCACATCCGCTGCCTGACGCTCCTCCGTAACTACCATTGCCCGTGGAGCTCGAACCGGCTCGCGCGCCGCACCATTTACCGACAGAAGGGGCAATAGCGCACGGAGGAACAATTTGTTACATCTGGTTCTCACTACCGTCGATTGTACTAAGTCTGACCGAATCAACATCCTGCAACGCATAGAAAACATCAATGGTGTCCATCAAAACAATCGAATTTTCAAAGTTGGGGAACGTCCGTATACTTGTTTCATCTAAACTTCACGCCCTGGAGCGTCTATGACAAAGTTGTCCTTGTTGTTCCTCTCATTTGTGTCTTTTGCCGCCGCACAACCCGCCGCGGACCTCGACAAAAAATTAGCTGATTTGGAAAAAGCCGCAAAGAATGCGCAATCCGCCGGCGACAATGCGTGGATGTTGGTGAGCGCAGCGCTTGTGTTAATGATGACGGCGCCCGGGTTGGCCCTGTTCTACGGAGGCCTGGTGCGCAGGAAGAACGTGCTCGGCACGATGATGCACAGCTTCATCCTGATGGCTGTTGTGTCCGTTTTGTGGGCCGTTGCTGGGTATAGCTTGGCCTTCGCCGAAGGCAACTCGTTTATCGGCGGAATGAAATATCTGATGCTCAGCGGAGTTGGTGTCGATCCCAATAGCGATTACGCGGCGACTATTCCGCAGGGCACGTTCATGATTTATCAGTTGATGTTCGCGATTATCACACCCGCGCTGATTTCTGGCGCCTTCGCCGAACGCATCAAATTCTCCGGAATGCTGCTGTTCAGCATTTTGTGGACGGTGATTGTGTACTTCCCGATGGCGCACATGGTCTGGGGTAAAGGCGGTTTGCTGGGCGCGGCATGGGGCCAAGTTCCGACGCTTGATTTCGCGGGCGGCACCGTTGTGCACATCACGTCCGGCGTCTCCGCTCTTGTGACCGCTCTGTATCTAGGCAAACGCAAGGGCTACGGATCGGAGCCGATGCGTCCGCACAGCCTGGTGCTGAGCACGGTGGGCGCGGCGATGCTGTGGGTGGGCTGGTTCGGATTTAACGCCGGCAGCGCACTGGCCGCGTCGGGCCTAGCGACCAGCGCATTTGTCGCGACGCACATGGCTGCGGCCGCGGCGACGTTAAGTTGGATGGTAGCGGAGTGGATCAAGACCGGCAAGCCCAGCATATTGGGTGCGATTTCGGGCTGCGTGGCTGGTTTGGTCGGCATCACTCCGGCGGCCGGTTTTGTGACTCCGGGCTCGGCTTTGATCATTGGCCTGCTGGCGGGTGTGGTCTGTTACCTGATGGTGAGCATTGTGAAGAACAAGTTCGGCTACGACGACGCGCTGGACGCTTTTGGCGTGCACGGCGTCGGCGGAACGTTGGGCGCGCTGTTGACGGGCGTCTTTGCCACCAAGGACATCAATGACCTGTTTATGGGCAAGCCGATGGGCTTGCTGGAAGGGAATTCGGCCCAGTTCGTGAACAACGTCATCGGTGCCGCGATCGCCTGGGTGCTGGCTCTGGTGGGAACGTTTATTATCCTGAAGATTGTGGATGCCGTGACTGGCTTGCGTCCCGAAGCGCAGGAAGAGATCGAAGGCCTGGATCTCAGCATGCACGGAGAAGAAGGATACAGCTTCGAGGCGTAATCCGAGCCACGTAGCCCATTACACTAAAGGAATCACGCCATGAAAAAAATTGAAGCCATCATCCAGCCGCACAAGCTGGAAGAAGTGAAGGAAGCGTTAAAGAAGATCGGCATCGACGGCATGACGATCACCGAAGTCCGCGGCCACGGCCGGCAAAAGGGCCACAAGGAAGTCTATCGCGGCATGGAATATCAGGTAGACTTGCTCCCCAAGGTGAAGTTGGAGCTTGTGGTTGCCTCGTCGCAGTTGGACGAAGTGCTGAAGACACTCGGTGACGCCGCCCGCACGGGCAAGATCGGCGACGGGAAAATTTTCGTCTTTGACGTTGCCGAGGCAATCCGCATCCGTAACGACGAACGCGGAGAAACGGCGCTTTAACGAAGCTGCATTCTCAGAAAGAGCAAATGGGGCGGCTTGGGCTGCCCCATTGTTATTGGCAAGGAGGTCGTCGGTTTACCGACGGCGATCTTTGGCCGCCATCAGTTCGTCGATATTGACCAACTCTGTGGGATAGTTGCCGGTGTAACAGGAATAGCAATAGGTGTGATCGGTGTCGCCCACAGCTTGCCGCAAGGCCGGTAGCGACAGGTATCCGAGCGAATCGGCTTCAACAAAGCGCCGGATTTCTTCCACTGTGTTATTGGCCGCGATCAATTCACCGACGCTTGGGGTATCGACCCCGTAAAAGCATGGAGAAATCGTCGGTGGGCAGGAAATCAGCATGTGCACTTCGCGGGCGCCCGCGCCTCGCACCATGCGCACAATCTTGCGGCTGGTGGTTCCGCGGACCAGCGAATCGTCGACGAGAACAACTCGCTTGCCTTCGAGAAGATGCCGCACGGGGTTCAGCTTCAGCTTCACGCCAAAGTCACGAATGGCCTGTGATGGCTCAATGAAAGTCCGGCCCACGTAGTGATTGCGGATCAACCCCAGGCGGAAGGGGACTCCGGACTCCGATGCGTAGCCAAGTGCGGCGGCTGTCCCGGAGTCCGGAATCGGCACCACGATATCGGCATCGATCGGATGCTCGCGCGCGAGTAAGCGGCCCAGTTTTTCGCGCGATTCCTGCACGGCGCGGCCGAAGACAATGGAATCGGGCCGCGAGAAATAAACATGCTCGAATACGCAATGCGACTTCTCTCTCACCGGAGCGTAGCGTTCGCGAGTGATGCCTTCTTTGCCCGCAATCACCATCTCGCCAGGTTCGACGTCGCTCAGATAGACCGCGTTGATTAAGTCGAACGCGCAGGTTTCCGATGCAAATACGTACGACAACTTGCCGCCGGAGAGTTCCATCTGTCCGAAGGCGAGCGGACGGAAGCCATGAGGATCGCGCGCGACAATGATGCGGTCTTCGGCAAGAAATACGAGGGAAAATGCGCCTTCCAGTTGCAGTAGGGCTTCCCGGAGCGCGCCTGCGAGAGTCTTTTCGCGGGAGCGTGCTACCAGGTGCAGGATCACTTCGGTGTCGCTCGATGCCTGGAAGATCGAGCCTTCACGTTCGAGTTCCGCCCGGAGTTCCGCGGCGTTCGTAATGTTGCCGTTATGCGCAACAGCGATGCGCCCTTTGTTGCAGGCTACGGAAAACGGCTGCGCGTTGAGTAGGACCGTATCGCCCGCTGTAGAGTAGCGCGTGTGGCCAATGGCTAGTTCACCCGGAAGACTACCAAGCCGCTCCGGTGTGAAAATGTCCGCGACATGGCCCATGCTCTTATGGCAGTGGATGTTCCGGCCGTCGCTGGACGCAATTCCAGCGCTTTCCTGTCCGCGGTGTTGGAGCGCGTAGAGACCAAGGTAGGTGAGGTTTGCGGCTTCCCGATGCCCGTAGATGGCAAAGACGCCACATTCGTCGTGGAATTTATCAAACATGATTGGCGCTCAATCCTGCTGAGCCGGTCTCACCAACCGCGGCCGCACGCTAGGCGTGAACCACGGTCATCTGACTGGCCAACGCGTTTTCCCAAACCTGCTTGAGACGGTCCACGGGGGAGTCGATCCAAGTCACGGATCCGTCTCCGATCCGTAACCCGCCTTTCATTGTAACGCCTAAACGTACAACCTCGATATTGTTTTCCGCCGCGATACGCTCTACTGCGTCCGGGTCGGCCGTCGAAACCAGCACCCGCGACGGGCCCTCATGGAACAGAGCTAACTCGGGCCGCAGCGTCGTCTTGAACTTAATGTCGGCGCCAATACCGCTCACGCAGCATTCGGCCAACGCGACCGCCAAGCCGCCCTCGCCCAAATCGTGAGCGGATTCGGCGTGTCCCCCCGTCACCACTTCCCGAATTGCCGTCTGCACCCGCTTCTCGTAATCCATATCGAGCGCCGGAGGCAATCCCCAGATTGATTTCAGGACAACTTTTACGTATTGTGTGCCGCCGAATCGGACGGGATCGCAGGTGCCCAGGCCGCCGAGCAGCATCACCGTACGCCCTTCCTGCTTGAAGGGGATGGTGGTGGGCATGCTGGTGTTCATCAGGCCAACGATGCCAAGAACGGGGCTGGGCCAAATGGCTTCGCCCAAAGTTTCGTTGTAAAGGCTGACGTTGCCGCCAGTGATGGGCGTGTCGAAATGCGTGCAAGCCTCGCCCAAGCCCTCAATGGCTTCCACAATCTGCGCCATGATTTCAGGGCGTTCCGGGTTGCCGAAGTTCAGATTGTTCGTTGCGGCGACGGGCGTTGCGCCCACGGTCGAAAGATTACGGCAGCACTCGGCGACCAGCAGCTTCGCTCCTTCGCGAGGCGAGAGCGCGCAGTAGCGGCCATTGCCATCGAGCGACATCGCTATGCTCTTGTCGAGTTCCTTGATGCGAATGATCGCGGCATCGCCGCCGGGGCCCGCGACGGTGTTGGTGCGGACCATATAGTCGTACTGGTCCCAGATCCATCGCTTGGAGCACAGGTCACCCGATGCAACCAGGGCCAGTAGATCGGCGTTCAAATCCTTGCTCTGGAACTCTTGCGCCTCAAGGGGCGCCGGACGGAGCGGGGCGACACCGTGCGGACGATCGTAAATGGGGGCTTCGTCGGCAAGCTCGCGGTTGGGAATTTCCGCCACCACGGTGCCGTGGTTCTTCACGCGGAGAATGCCGTCGTCCGTCACTTGGCCGATCGTCACCGCATCCAGGCCCCATTTCTTGAAGACGGCGAATACTTCGTCTTCGCGGCCCTTCTCGGCGACCAACAGCATGCGCTCCTGCGATTCGGAAAGCATGATCTCGTAGGGAGTCATGCCCGTTTCGCGCTGCGGGACCAGAGCCAGATCAAATTCGATGCCGGTTTCCGCGCGGCTGCCCATTTCGCAAGTGGAGCAGGTGAGACCGGCGGCGCCCATGTCCTGAATTCCCACGATGGCACCCGTGCGCATCGCCTCCAGACAGGCTTCGAGCAGCAGCTTTTCCATGAACGGATCGCCCACCTGCACGTTCGGGCGCTTGTCTTTGGAATCCTCGTCGAATTCGGCCGAGGCCATCGACGCGCCCTTGATGCCATCTCGGCCTGTCTTGGAGCCGACGTAGATCACGGGGTTACCGATGCCGGTGGCGCGGCCGAAGAACATCTCTTCGTGCTTGAAGATGCCAAGCGCGAAGACGTTCACCAGCGGGTTGCCGTTGTAGCAGGATTCAAAAACCGTCTCGCCGCCCACCGTCGGCACGCCAAAGCAGTTGCCGTAGTGAGAGATGCCGCTAACCACGCCTTCGAGAATGCGCTTGTTGCGCTCGCCGCACTCGGGATCATCGAGAGGACCAAAACGCAAAGCATCCATCACGGCAATCGGCCGCGCGCCCATGGTGAAGATGTCGCGCAGAATGCCGCCTACACCGGTTGCCGCGCCCTGGAAGGGCTCGATGAAGCTGGGGTGGTTGTGAGATTCGATCTTGAACGCAATGGCGTAGCGCTCGCCCGAAGCCGACGAGCCGATGTCGATAATGCCAGCGTTTTCGCCCGGGCCGACAAGCACTCGCTCGCTCTTGGTGGGCAGCTTTTTCAGGTGGATCCGTGAGCTTTTGTAGGAGCAGTGTTCGCTCCACATCACGGTGAAGATTCCGGTTTCAGTTTCGTTCGGTTCGCGTTTGAGAATCGAGCGGACTTTATCCAGCTCGGCGGCGGTTAGATCGCTCATGCGTTTTGGGAAGTCAGATTCGAGGTAACGGCGACTTTTTCGGAATTGGCCCCCGACAGAACCAGCGTATGCAACATCGATTGCAACACCACAAGGCCGTCAGTGCAGCCCAGTAGATCATCGGCCGCACGTTCGGGATGCGGCATCATGCCCATGACATTGCGCCCTTCGCTACAAATACCCGCGATATCGTCGAGCGAGCCGTTGGGGTTATTCACATAGCGGAACACGACGCGATCTTCGTTCTTCAACTGCGCCAGCGTCGAGTCGTCGGCAAAGTAGCAACCTTCGCCGTGGGCGATGGGAACGCTCAGGATCTGGCCCTTCTTGGCGAGTGAGGTGTACGGCGTGTTGGTCGTTTCTACCCGCAGGCCGACCGGTTTACAGATGAACTTGAGTTCCCGGTTCCGCAGCAGCGCGCCGGGGAGTAGACCGCTCTCTACCAATACCTGGAAACCGTTGCAGATGCCCAAAACCAAGCCGCCTTTTGCGGCAAAGTCCTTGATCGCTTGCATGACCGGAGAGAATTTCGCGATGGCACCGCAGCGAAGGTAATCGCCGTAGGAGAATCCACCGGGCAGGATGACCGCATCCACTCCGTTCAGCGAAGAAGAATCGTGCCAGATAAATTCGGCCGGCTGGCCAAGGTTACGAGTGACGGCGTGCCACGCGTCGTGGTCACAATTGCTGCCGGGAAACACGACGACACCGAAGCGCATGGGAGGAAACTTCAGTGTAACAGATCTGTTGCTGGCGCGGACGTTTCGTGGGGTAGTTCGCGCCAAATTAGGCGCGGGTCCCGGGCGACTCAGCGGAAGACGGGGAGCCGTCCCCTTGCGCCTGAACGGCCCGTAAGAGGCTCTCCGCGTAGGAGTTGGCTGCATCCAGGGAGCCCTCGGTATCGGGGCGAACTTGGAAGGCCGAGGATGTGTTGCCGGTTGGTGCCGGTGCCGAATATCCGCTTTGCGAGCGGGCCCGTTGCACGGCTTCTTTGATCTCCCGGATATCCGTCGCGATCTGGTAAATCTTGTGTACTCCAGCAAACACAAGAATATACGCGGCGAGCGTGATCAGTTCCTGAAGAATTGCGCCAATATACTGCACCAAAGACACCTCCTGGCTCGTTGATCGGCTGCCTTGGCAAGCGACTTTATACGGGACTTATTCCGCTCACAACCAGTGGGTTAATGAATCACGTTCGAAATGTGCCAATCGTTGCCATCTTGATCGAACTCAAACGCAGCAGGGAAGTTCTCTGCCAGCGTACCGTTCCGAATTCCCATCAGCGGAAGCGGACCGCGGAAGCAAGGGTGGTTGATTTTCACTCCAGCCCTGCCCTCGACGCGCTTTACGCCGGCCTGTAGGTCTGCAATTTTCGTCACTTGTTGAAACTCGATTTCAAATTTGCCACGGACCTGCGTGTAAGGGTAGAGATAGCCGGAATCGCCGATGGAAACGTCATCGCTGAAGCCCAGAGCGCGGCCGGCCTCTGTCAGGCGAGCGACGGTCCGGGAGCCGGATTCGCTGGGTCCTTCGAATAAGCCATTTTCGACCGCACAGGTCAAAGCGTCGCTTGAAATAGTCACCTGTTCGCTTTGCAACTCGATTGGTTCGCGACCACCGGACTGAAACACCGTGCTTTCGTCAAACACCGTGTTGTAACAACCGACGAGCGACATACAGGCGACTCCCGCGATTACTACCGGCAGGATTCTGGCCTTCGCTCGGGCATGCCGACTTGGCAAGCGAAGAAGTTCATTTGCCTTCATAGGGTTTCAGCCTTCTATCGGCGGAAGCAGATATTTTCTTGAGGCCTTCGGTACCGTATTTTCCCTATTTGCTTATGAGGCAAATAGGCTTGGTCTTTCGCCGGAACAGGAGGCGATTGCGCGCAAGTCGATTCGAGAAATCAGCGACTTACGCCCCCGCCGATGGAAAATTCGCACTTCGGCTGATTTTCTCCATTTGAATCCCGTGCCGGAGCTCATGGGCGGTCATCAGGCCGAGGATGTCCGAGATCGTATTTCGCCCGAAGACCGGGTGAACGACCGCCACCTTCGAAACGTTCGGAGGCAGGTTGCAAACGAGCAGTGCTCTAGTTTCTTCAAACGATGCCTGGAGTGACATCATTAGTTCGCTGGGCGATTTTCCCGAGTGGGGTTCCGCTCGTTGGGGGCTGACTGCCGGCATTAGCGGATAGCGAAGGAACAGTTCCCGAACGGTGTTGGGCACGAACATGTTCATCAGCGTCATGGGGAGCGTCATCAGAGGCATGACGGCTGCCGGAATGATCGGAGGCCTGGGATCTCCTTCGCCCCACGGCATGACGATAGTCAAACGGTTTGTATCGCGGGCAAGATCGATCAGTTTTTGAATGTGTTCGCGATAGATGCTGTCGATTTTGACCAGGCGATCCAGGTTTTGCCCAATAGACCACGACTTCGCGTCCGGGCGGAAGTTGACCTGGCCCTGGCTGAGTCCGGCCGCGATCGCCATTGAGTTGTTCCGTACTTTCTCCCAAGCACCCAAGGCACGTGCGATTCCCGAATGTTGTTTCACTGCAAAGCCTGCGGCGGTCTCCGTAGTCGTCATATTCGCTCCCCTTGATTAGTATCGTGTTGTTTCGTCTGCCGAATTCGAGAAACTGGGCGCTCTCTGCTACAGTAGTAGGTGCACAACCCACTTGTGGCGGAGTGGCGGAATTGGCAGACGCAGCAGACTCAAAATCTGCCGTACTTCACTGTGCGTGTGGGTTCAAGTCCCACCTCCGCCACCAACACCTTCCTGTTTCTCCCGTTCTCTCAACCGTTAGATGGGGGTTCCCTCACCAGCGGCGTATTTTTTCGCTGTCCGGCGTGGGGTAGAGTGAAGCAATGCTTCGACAGGCAAATTGGCTGGCTTTGGCGTGCCTGGCCACACCGCTGGCCTGGGCGCAAACGGGCGTTCTCCGCTTGGACGTCGACGCGACCGATGCTCCGCGGCGCCTGATCCACGCAAAGCTGAACGTCCCGCTGAGTGTGGTAACGCGTGGGGTGTCACCTTACGGTTCGCGCACGGTAACACTGCTTTATCCAAAGTGGATTCCTGGCGAACATGAGCCGAGCGGGCCCATCGCTGATGTGGTTCGCCTGCGTGTCAGCGCTCACGGAGAAAGCATCCCCTGGCGCCGCGACGCAAAGAATCTTTACGCGTTCACCGTAAGTGTTCCGCCGAGCGCTTCGTCCGTGGATGTCGAGTTTGATTTCATCTCCGCGGCCGATGCGGGTGGATTTTCCTCAGGCTCTTCCATGACGACGGAACTGGCGGTCCTCAGTTGGAATCAATTCGTCCTATATCCTCAAGGACGTGCCGCGGACCAGATTCGCGTGCAGGCCAATTTGCGGATCCCCACGGGCTGGCAATACGGAACGGCGCTTCCGGCGGCAAAAGAAGCCGACGGACGCATTGAGTTTAAGCCGGTCGCGCTGACAGAGTTGATCGATTCTCCCGTTTCGGCCGGCGCGCATTACCGCACCATCGATTTGGGTGCGGCCGATGGCGCTCACCATTTTCTGCACATCGCCGCCGATAGTGAGCATGCGATCGTCGTCACCGATGAAATGATCGAGCGCTACCGCAAATTGATCGCCGAAGCCGGTGCGCTCTTCGGTTCGAGGCACTACCGTAACTATCATTTTCTTCTCACGCTGAGCGATCACGTAGCGAGCTTTGGCTTGGAGCATCACGAATCGAGCGATGACCGCGTTGCTGAGCGCACGTTGATCGAAGAAAATCTCCGCATTCTGGACGCCGATCTGCTCGCGCACGAATTTGTACACTCCTGGAACGGCAAGTTCCGGCGGCCTGCCGGCCTCATCACCAAGAATTACAACGAAACCATCGATAGCGACTTGCTGTGGATCTATGAAGGTTTGACCGAATACTACGGAGAAGTGCTGTCCACGCGGGCGGACCTTGGCACGGCACAACGTTTTCGTGATTGGCTCGCCAAAATCGCCGCGGAAATGGATCGTCCAGCGGGGCGTTCGTGGCGTTCGTTGCGTGATACGTCGATCTCGGCGCAGCTTCTCTATGGAGCGCATGACGACTATGCAGCCTTACGGCGCGGCGTCGATTTCTATTCGGAAGGCGCGCTGCTGTGGCTGGAGGCCGATACGCTGATTCGCGAGTCGAGCCAGGGGACGAAATCGCTGGACGACTTTTGCCGGGTGTTTTACAGCGGACCGGGTGGAGCGCCTGTGGTCAAGGGATACGCCCTTGCCGATGTCATTGCAGCGTTAAATGACGTCCAGCGTTATGAGTGGGCCAGGTTCTTTGCGGATCGCGTCGAAAAGCCCACCGAGCATGCTCCAATCGCGGGCATCCAGAACGGTGGTTGGACGCTAAGCTTTCAAGAGAAGCGACCGGACTTGTGGGCCGCCGATGAGGACGACAAGAAAATCTCCGATCTCAGCTATTCGCTTGGATTGGTAGTGAAGAGCGATGGGACGATCAAGGATGTGGAGTTTGGGGGGCTCGCGCAAAGAACAGGACTTGCCCCGGGCGGTGTGATCACGCAGGTGAATGCACGCCAATTCTCGTTATCCCTGATAAGAGACGCCATCCGCAATGCCGCCGATACGGGCGATCCTATTGAGATTGTGGTGAAAAACGGCGAATACTACGCGACGTATCACGTCTCGTATCGAGGCGGCGAGCGATACCCGCGCTTGGAACGCGATGGATCCAAGGCAGACCTGCTCACCGCCATCGTTAAAGCGAAGGCGAAATAGCGGCGTTACAGGCCCATGATATGGAATCCAGCGTCAACAAAGATCACGTCGCCGGTGATGCCGCGGCCAAGGTCGCTTGCCAGTAGGACGGCAACATCGCCCACTTCGGCTGGTTTCACGTTGCGGCGAAGGGGAGCGTTCTTCTCCACGCCTTCGAGCACGCTCGAAAAATTCTTCACGCCACGCGCGGCTGCAGTTTTCACCGGACCTGCCGAGATGGCGTTCACGCGAATCTGCTGCGGACCGAGGTCCGCAGCGAGATAACGGACGGCCGCTTCGAGCGACGCCTTCGCCACGCCCATCACGTTATAGTTCGTCACAACCCTCGAGGAGCCCAAATACGTCAGCGTCAACATCGCGCCGCCGTTTGTCATCTTCGGCGCCGTTGCGCGGGCAACGGCCACCATCGAGTACGCGCTGATGTTTTGCGCAAGCAGGTAGCCATCGCGTGAGGTTTCCGTGAACGGACGGCTCAGGTCTTCAGCGGAGGCAAACGCGATGCTGTGCACTACGATGTCCAAGCGGTCTTCTTCGCTCACGGCATGTGCCAGCTTCGCGATGTCCTCGTCTTTCGATACGTCGCAATCGAACACCCTCGCCGCGCCGAGCGAGGCGCCTAGTTCTTCCACCGTCTCTTTCAATCGCTCGCCCTGATACGTCAAGATGAGGCGCGCACCCTCGCGATGGAATGCCTGCGCAATCGCATAAGCCAGACTCCATCGGTTGGCGATTCCCAAAATAAGTGCCGTTTTTCCTTCAAGTAATTGAGGCATGAACCCGCATTGTACACTAGAGACTCCGGACCCGGCAGTGCAGCTTGCCGCCGGTTTTGCCGCGTTCATGCCGTCATTGGAACTCTCCACACCCCTGATGTATTTGAAAGGCGTTGGGCCCGCGCGCGCCGCCATGCTCGAAGCCAAGGGCCTGCGTGTAGTGGAGGATTTGCTCACCTACGCCCCATTCCGTTACGAAGACCGCAGCAACGTCAAGACGATCAAGAATTTAGCTCCCGGCGAAATGGCCACGGTGCTTGCCGAGGTGCGCATGGCCGCGGTTTCGAATCTGCGCCGCCGCTCGCTCGGATTGTTTCAGGCGACCTTTGTGGATGCTTCTGGCGCCGTGATGGGCGGCAAATGGTTTCACGGGGCCTACCTTGCCGACATCCTGAAGCCCGGCTTGAAGGTGGCTCTGTTTGGAAAAGTGGAGTTCGATAATTACTCGGGCAGCCTGATGATGATGCATCCCGAGTACGAGATTCTTTCGGGCGACGAAGACGATCCCGACGCTTCGCTGCATACGGGCCGCATTGTGCCCATCTATGAGGCCGCGGGTAAAGTGGCCACCCGGACCTTGCGCACCCTGATGCACCGGATTCTGGATTCGATCCAGCCGATCGAAAATGACCCCCTGCCGGAGCATATCCGGGCGCGTCTGAAACTTCCCGATACGTGGTCCGCAATCAAACAGTTGCATTTTCCGTCGCCCGATTCCGACCTGCGGTTGCTCAATTCATTCCGCTCGCCGGCGCAATTCCGTCTGATCTTCGACGAATTCTTTTGGCTAGAATGCGGCCTGGAACTGAAGCGCGCGAAGGCCCGCCTGAAACCTGGTATCGGATTCGCATTAACCGATCGCGTCCGCGAACGTATCAAGGAAATGCTGCCATTTAAGCCGACCGGCGCACAAAAGAAGGTGCTGGGTGAGATCGCAAAAGACATGGCAGAGCCGCATCCAATGTACCGCTTGCTGCAGGGCGACGTCGGCAGCGGCAAGACGCTGGTTGCCGCCGAGGCCGCCGTCATTGCGATCGAGAACGGCTATCAAGTGGCGGTGTTGGCGCCCACGGAAATCCTGGCGGCCCAGCATTTCTTCTACTTCAAGCGGCTATTCCAGAAGCTGGGTTACGTGACTGTGCTGATGACCGGTTCGGCCACGGCGCACGATAAGGCGCAGTACCGGAAGATCGTGAAGGCGGGTCTGGCGCACGTCGTCGTGGGCACGCACGCGATTCTCGAAGCGGGCGTCGAGTTTCATCGGCTCGGTCTAGCGATCGTCGATGAGCAGCATCGCTTCGGGGTGGAGCAGCGGCAGAAGCTGATGGAGAAAGGCGATCATCCCGACATCGTTGTGATGACTGCGACGCCGATTCCGCGGACTCTTGCGCTGACGATGTATGGCGATCTCGACATCAGCGTGATCGACGAACTCCCCCCGGGCCGGCGCCCAATTGAGACCAAGCAATACACCGAAGACCAGGTGGAGCAGGTGTACAGTTTCCTCAAGCAGCAAGTGGAGATGGGACGGCAGGCGTATGTCGTTTATCCGGTGATTGAGGAATCGGAAACCCAGGCGATGAAAGCCGCGCAAAAAATGTTTGAGCTCCTGTCGCAGGTAGTGTTTCCGGCGCTGCCCGTGGGGCTTCTGCATGGAAAGATGAAGCCGGCGGACAAAGAAGCGGCGATGGAGAATTTCCAGCGCGGCGAGACGAAGATACTGGTATCCACCACGGTCATTGAAGTGGGCGTCGATGTTCCCAACGCCACGGTGATGGTAATTGAGCAGGCAGAGCGCTTCGGCCTTGCCCAGTTGCACCAACTTCGCGGACGCGTTGGCCGCGGCGGCGAGCAAAGTTACTGCATCTTGGTGACCGGCAAATTGAACGATGTCGCGAAGGAGCGCATCAAGACGATGCTCAAGTCGAACGATGGCTTCCATATTGCGGAGATGGATATGAAGCTGCGTGGTCCCGGGGAGTTTTTTGGCACTCGCCAATCCGGGTTGCCAACTCTCCATGTCGCAAATATCTTGCGGGATGCTGAGATCCTCGAAGCTGCGCGTAACGAAGCGGTCTCCTTCGTTTCCCATCCGCCGAGCGACGAAGCGCTTCGGCAGGCGATTGCCCATATTCGAAGCCACTGGCAACGCCGTTACGGGCTTGTGGAGGTTGGGTAGATGCGCGTGATCGCCGGAGAGTTTCGCAGCCGCTTGCTCAAAAGCGTGCAAGGTCTGGATACCCGCCCGACGCCCGACCGTCTGCGCGAATCATTGTTCAGCATTCTTGCGCCGCGAATAGAAGGTGCTACGTTCGCCGATCTCTACGCGGGTACAGGTGCCGTTGGCATTGAGGCAATCAGCAGGGGAGCGGCGAAATCGATCTTTGTCGAGATCAACCGTTCGGCGCTAAACGCCATTCGCGACAATCTGAAATCATTGGGCATCGAGAATCGTGCGGACGTCCGCCAAACGAAGGCATCGCAGGTGATCGCCCGCCTGCGTGCGGATATTGTGTTCCTGGATCCACCGTATCCATTGGAGGCGGAATACCGGACGTGTCTCGACTCACTCGGGGCGAATTCACCGGCGTTGGTGATCGTGCAGCATTCTCCAAGGTTGAAACTCGACGAAGGATACGGCACGCTTCGCCGCATACGGGAATTGAAGCAGGGCGACAACACGCTCAGCTTCTATGAGCCGAGACGCCCGGATTGAGGAAATAAAAAAGCCCCCCGCTCTCGCGAGGGGCCGAGGCTTTTCGACCCGTCTTAGTTGCTCGAGACGGGGTTGGATGTGCCCTGTGAGTTGGTCAGCGTTACAGAGACCGAGGCCACTGGGAACGCCGAACCGCCTCCGGTTGAGAACGGCATCGTCAGTGAGAACTGGCTACCTGTTGCTGTCGATGCCGGGTTGCTGTACCAGGTGCTAAACACGGGGCCTAACTGCACCGTGACCGACGATGGGTTCAATGTGTTTCCCGCCGTCGGTGTGAAGTTAAACTGCCCGCTCACCATATTCTTTGTATTGGAGAAGCCGGTAACAACGACGTTGAAGCCACCGGTCACCGGTACCAGTCTCACGGATGTAATCAACGGGACCGTTGGCGTCACCGTGATCTGAACCGGCGCTGGAGGCGGAACAGTCAAGCCGTTCGAATCAGTCGCCGCGGCGGTCACCGTGATCGTTCCCGCGACCGTGCCCGTGATGACGGCGATGTTGGACGCGGCTCCAAACAATCCGCCAGTTGAACCCGGAGCCACGGTGAAGTTCGCTGTGCGCGTACCGTTGCCGAAACGCACTTCCGGATTGTCGCCACCTCCAGTCGCCGCGAACGTAAGCGTCAGAGTGCCGTTCACTGTTACCGGATACGTGCTGCTTAGCGCCACCTGTGCCGCTGGCTGCTGGCCGGGGCCGATCGAGGAAGGCAGGCCCGTTACATTCACCGAAGGCGGCGTCGCGATGTTGATTGTGAACTGCTTCTGCGCCGAACCATTGCCGCTGGTGGCCTTCGCTGTGAAGGTGGAGGAACCCACCACCGTCGGTGTCCCGGAAATCGCGCCGGTCGAAGTATTGAGCGTCAATCCCGCGGGCAGGGTGCCGGTGACAATCGACCATGTTGAAGACGGCGTTGCCGCCAGGGATGATGCATACCCGCTGTTGACGAAGCCACCCGGCAGTGAGTTCGTTGTGATGGTGACAACAACAGGTGCCGACACCACCGTGATGTCAAATATCGCTGTAGCGGTGATGTTGTTCGCGTCTTTGACGGAAACGGTAAACACTGAACTGCCTGCGGCAGTCGGTGTGCCTGAGATGGCACCGCTTGACCCAAAGGTCAAGCCACTCGGCAACTGGCCGTTGGTGATGCTGAACGTCAGAGCCCCCGTTCCGTTGACTGCCTGAATCGTCGCCGCGTATGGGGTTCCCACGGTGCCATCCGGCAGCGGAGTTGTTGTGAGGGAAAGACCGGGCGCGATACTAATCGCGAGAGCTCTCGAGATCGACCCCTGCAAATCAGTCAAAATCACGGTAAATGTGTACGAACCCGACTTGCTTGGCGATCCACTGATCGATCCGCCGCTGCCCAGCGACAATCCAGGGGGCAGGGAACTTCCCGCTCCTAGTGACCAACTCGCCGAAGACGACGCGGCGAAAGCCGTCAGTGCCGCGCTGTATGGCAACCCCACGGTCCCGCCCGGCAGCGCTGCATTTCCAATGGACAACGTGTTCAGCGTGAAGGTCTTAAACACCGTGATGTTCTCGGAGTCCCGAACCGACGCTGTGATCGACAAAGAGCCGCCGGCCACGGGTGTTCCGGAAAGCTGACCTGTACTCGGATTGAGATTCAAGCCGTTGACCCCTGGATTCGACAACGCCCACGTGTAGGGGGGGAAACCGCCGCCTGCCGTGAGGGTGGTTGAATATGCCGTGTTAATGATCGCCCCAGGGATTGACGTCGTTGTGATCGCGAGATTTGTATCAGAACTCACGGTTAGAGTGAACTCCGCAAAGGCAGTGAGCGCAACCGGGCCACCAATTAAATTGATGCTGGCATCCTGCACACTCACAAGTAATGCGAAGGTACCAGCGGAAACCGGGGTGCCGGAAATTACGCCGGTCGAGCTGTTGATGCTCAGTCCGTTCACGGGCTGACTCTGCAGGTTCCATGAATACGGCGTTGTCCCTCCGGACGCCGAAATCGTCGTCGTATACGGAGACCCGACGACGCCGCTGGGGATCGAAGTCGTTGTGATCGTCAGAGCGCTGCCACCGCCCACTGATATCGAGAAGCCCTTGGTTGCCAGCGCTCCACTGACGTCGCTTACAGCCACCGTGACGTTAACGCTTCCTGCGCCGCTGGGGGTTCCAGACAGAAGGCCTGTTGTTGGGCCGATGCTCAGCCATGATGGGCCAGACACGATGGACCACGTGTAGGCGGGCGGCACGCCGCCGGTCTGCGTCAGCGGGGCCGAATACGGCAGGCCCACGGTTCCGCTCGGCAATGTATTTTCATTGATGCCCAGGGGACCCAAAGATACGAACAGTTTGTAGCTCTGCGAAGGTCCGTCCAGTTGTGTTGCGGAAGCGATGAAAGGGAAAATGCCGGCTACAGTTGGCGTGCCACTGAGGATGCCCTTGCCGTAAGTGGCCGGAAAAAAGTCATCGTTCTGCGTAGTTAACGTCACGCCACTAGGCAAGCCGCCACCCGGTACGTTCCAATCCATGACGGACTCACAGAAACGACACGCTATATAAGTGAAGTAGGGAGAATTGACGGTGGCAACCGGCAGTTCCTCTGGAACCAGATCGCTCGGCACTGGCCAAATGCCGAAGGTCATGGAACTAAATCCAAACTCAGGGTTCGCCACGAAACCAAATGCGACGGTGGGGCCACCCACCGTCGCCGACAGTAGAACGGAAGGTGAAGACTCTGGGGTGTTTGAGCCCATCGCGAAGAGAGTGCCGGTGTCAGGTTCAAATCGCATGCCAGAGAGTACTCCGGTGCCCTCTGGGAACGTTGCATTTCCGACGAAGGTAGCGGCTCCGGTGGTTTGGTTGACCGTGTAGAAACCGTGAGTCGTGATAATCGTAATAGCGCCGCTCTGTGTCGTATATTGCACGTAAAGCGTACCGTTCCAGAATGCGATGGCGCCGCCAATAGGGGATCCCGTAATTCCCATATTTCCGACAGCAGTCGCAGCTCCCGTCGAGGAATTAAATGTATAGAGAATACCGTCGGCGCCAAGTCCGAAAATGGTCCCATCGGAACGGACGGCGATGTCGTAAATGAAGACGTCGTCCAAAGCCGTCGGGCCGATGGTTATGCCAAGTCCGTTGGATTTGTTCATCTTCAGCAGCACTTGCGCCGAATCAAGTGGATCGTAGCCAATCGCGTAGAGCGTCCGTCCATCCGGTGCAAAATCAATTCCACTGATCCCGTTGTACCCGGTCTGCCCGATAAAGTTTCCATACCCAGCCGTCTTGTCGACAGTCTGGAGAATCGAGTCTATGCCCGACAACCCCGTGACGGCGAATATGTTGGGAACGGCCTGATCCGTGATGAGGAAGTCAGCAAGGTTATTACTCCAGTTGTCGTCTGCCACAGTCAGGGTGATGGTCGGATTGTTCACGCTAAACGATCCAAACCCGAGCGCTGCAAACGAAGTTTTCGGCAGTTTCAGAAACTTTGGCGGGTCGGAACTGCCGAAACCATTTGCCGCGTTGGGCTGGAACAGAGGGAACGTGCCAACGCCCGAGATCGTGATCATCAGAGCGCCGTAGGCCTGGTTTGTGACGCTGAATCCCCCAACGGTTCCGCTGAACGTGCTGAACTGGCCGACCGCCGTTCCCGATGGTGCCGATACAACAATACCGGCGCCGTTGACGCAATATTGGGCGTCTTGCAAGCAAACGTATAACGTTTGGGCCAGTCCGATAGTATCGGATTCTGTCAGCGTACCAGTGTAGGCGAAGGAATACCCCCCCGATGCCGTGCCGGATACGTAAACCTGTCCGTTCGGGATCGCGACATTTGCGGCCGTGGCCGTCGCAACGCCCATCAACAGGAGCAAGGCTGCGGAAAGCGTGCTTTTCCAGATTGTCGAAAACGTTCGCATTACTGTGCGCCTCCGTCCGTAGCTTTTAGTGCCTGTGGAACGATCCAGATGCTATCGGTGGCCGCGTCGTAAACTTTTGCGCTACCGTCATCGACGGAGGTTACGCGGAACACCGTGCCGCCCAAGCCGAATAACCCGGCCGGGGCGCAATGGCAATCCGCCACAGTTACGGCAAAGGTCTTGCGGTTGATGTGGCCAATTCCGCCAGAAGGCTCCATCAGAACCACGTCATTGTTATCTTCGGAAACGGCAATTGACACGGGCGATTCCAGTGGCGGCGGCGCATCCGGTGGAGGTGCATAGAGCGCCTGCGCATTTGCCAGGCCGTTGATTTCGGAAATGAGCGTTACGGTGGTTGCCGTGGTTGCCACAACGTCGAGCCTGCCGTGAAGGAACGTCAACGCCGTGACCGTACCTTCTACGGGCAGGGTCGCGGGCTGGCCCTCGGGGCCATAAGCGATCACTCCACCGTCGGAAGATGCCACTACCCACGCACCATCATCGCTAACGGCGGTTGCCTGAAGAGTGACACCGGAAAGATTCAGAGAGCGGCCAATTGCTGGCTCACCCGCCATACTCACAACAACCTGTGCCGCGCCGGTTGCGGAGTTCACCAGCAACGCCGCGGAGCCGCTGGGGCTCAAACAAACTCGATCAGCGCCTTGGGCGGCGCCGGGGATGTCCACGAACTGCGCTCCGTCCGGACCCATCCGGATCACAACAGGCTTTCCCTCTTCCGGGGTGACGCCAATCGCCACGGTTCCCGTTGGAGAAACAGCGGAGTGATGTACGCTTCCCGGCGCGGGCATGGGATGGCCAAGAGAGCCAGATGACGGGATGCCGTACATAGGACGCAGCGCGCCACCGTCGGGCGCTACGCCCATTAACGGCGTCCGCATCTGCGCCATGCACAGTGCTGCGGGCGCCACCAAACCAACGAAACCGAGGACTAGATTCTTCGTCATTATAGTGATCCCCATCGTTTGTAGCTTGTGATAAGTGGTCATGGATTTACGGCGCTCCCACGTTTGGAGTGCCAGCCGAAATAGTTGTGGTCGAGGTCGGAGGAGTCGAAGGGGAACTGCCCTTGTTCGCAATCACTGTTCCCGCGGCGGCAGCCCCACCGGCTACGGCCAAACCAATGAGAATCTTTGCCGTCAGGCCCAATCCGATGGCCGCAGCACCCAGAACGTTCGTTTGGGTTATCACTGCGGTGCTCGTTACTCCCTTAAAGGAAGCCGTCACACGGATCTGCATCATGCCCGGCAATGAATTGAATCGGATGCCGCGCGAAAAGGCCCTGCCGTTCTGGTCTGTGGTCGTCGTCAATGACGAACTCCCGTTGGGGTAAGTTCCGCCTGGGCCTTGGTTCGGCAGGAAGAAGACCACGGCCGCCCCTGCGACCGGCTTGTGGTTTTCATCTTCAACTTGTACGATTTGCTCGCGGTTGACGCGTTGTTTGATATTGTTGATCGCGCCGTCGCCTTCAACGATGACGATGTTCAACATCATCGGAACGGCGGCATCCTGAGCAAACGAGGGAATCACCGTCAGGTTCATGAGCAACAAAAAAATCAAAAAGGTAATTCGGAAGGTGGAGGGCATAATTTGGCTCCGATTGCCCTACGTTACCATTAGTCCATACCATGAAACAATCGTCCGATTCCGCTAAGTCATTGTCTACACTCCGGATCTCTCCCGTTACCGCCGGTGATGTGCCCGTGGTTCTTGGTTTGGTGCGAAAGCTTGCGGAATACGAACGGTTGTCGCATATGGTGGTGGCAACCCAGGAAGATTTCCTCCGGGCGCTGTTTGGGCAGAGGCCAACGGTGGAAGCCCTTTTGGCTTGGGTGAACGACGTTCCCGTTGGCTTTGCTCTCTTCTTTCCGTCGTTTTCCACTTTTCTGGGCAAGTCTGGCCTCTACTTGGAGGATGTATTCGTCGAACCGGCGTTTCGCGGGCAGGGCATCGGAAAGGCGTTGCTGCAACACCTGGCCCGCATCGCACGAGAACGCGACTATGGCCGCATGGAGTGGAGCGTGCTCAACTGGAATGAGCCGGCGATTGGTTTCTATAAGAAATTGGGCGCCCAAATGATGGACGAATGGACCACTTGCCGCCTCACCGGAGCCGCTCTTGCCGCCTTGGCGGAGTAACGGGATGGCGAAATCGTCCAGGACGGGATCTCGGGATACTGAAGCAGGTTTGCTCCAGTACTTACGGTACGAGTTTCAGCGGGCCGCAAATCCCAAGAACGCCGCCGTGATGCAGGCGTATATGAAATCCACAATGCCCTTCTACGGCATTCAGACGAAGGAGCGTCGTGCGATTTGCACGCGGGCGTATCGAGAGTTTCCGCTGGGATCGTTCGAAGAATGGCAAACGACGGCCCTGCGCATTTGGCGCGAAGCGCAGTATCGAGAGGAACGTTACGCGGCGCTGGAGTTAACCGGCTATCGGGCGTATCGTTCGTTCCAGATATTGGAAACCCTTCCCATGTACGAGGAAATGATTGTCACCGGAGCGTGGTGGGATTTCGTCGATGTGCTCGCCAAGGAGCGAATCGGACTGCTGCTGGAGCTTTATCCGCGACCCATGCGCAAAACGGTGCTTTCGTGGAGCCGGTCAGAGAATATGTGGAAGCGGCGTTCGGCGATCCTCTGTCAGTTGGGCTTTAAGAAAGTGACGGACCTCACGCTGCTTTACGCGTGCATCGAATCCTCGCTTTCTTCGAAGGAATTCTTCTTACAAAAAGCGATCGGCTGGGCGCTTCGGCAATATGCCTGGACCGATCCTCTCGAAATCAAGCGCTACGTGCGTGAAAACGGCGAGAGCCTCAGCGCCCTGAGCAGGCGTGAGGCTCTCAAGAACATCGGCGAGGTCTAAATCGGAGAAGTCGGAAGAGTTACTCTTCTTCTTCCTCTTCCCCAGTGCGTGCCGCTTTCGCCGCCGCGATGATCTTCTCGGCTTGCGGTCCGGGCACGAAATCGTAGTGATCGAACTCCATGGTGAAGGACGCCCGGCCCTGCGTCATGGAGATCAAGTCATTCTGATACGTGAGCATTTCCGACATCGGCACGCTCGCGCGGATAATCTGTGTTCCGCCCTTGGTATCCATGCCGGCGATGCGGCCGCGGCGGCCGTTCATGTCTCCCATCAGGTCGCCCGCGAATTCCACCGGCGCCTGCACTTCTACGTTCATCACCGGTTCGAGAAGCGCAGGTTTGGCCTGCTCCATCGCTGCCTTGAACGCTTTCCGTGCGGCTAGCTTGAACGACATTTCCGACGAATCCACATCGTGATAGCTGCCGTCATAAACGACGACCTTGAAATCGACCACCGGATATCCCGCCAGGTAGCCTTTCTCCGCGGTTTCCACGATGCCTTTTTCAATCGCAGGGATGAAGTTTCTGGGAATGGCTCCTCCAAAGACTTCGTTGGCGAATTCGAACTTGCCGCCGCGCGGGAGGGGTTCCATGCGAATCCAGCAATCGCCGAACTGGCCGTGGCCGCCGGTCTGCTTCTTGTGGCGGCCCTGCACTTCCGCTTTGCCGCGAACTGTCTCACGATAGGGAATCTTTGGCGCGTGTAGTTCGACGTCCACGTTGTAGCGCTTTTTCAAGCGGCTGACGATGATCTCGACGTGCTGCTGGCCGTTGCCAGCAAGCAGGAATTCCTTCGTCTGCGGATCCCGATAAAAGCGCAGCGATGCGTCCTCTTCGAGAATTTTGTGAACGGCGTTGCCCATGCGGTCCTCGTCGTTGCGCGTTTTTGCGGAAATCGCGTAGGCGATGGATGGCTCCGGCAGTGCAACGGAAGGATAAGAGATCATCGCCGATTTGTCGGCCAATGTGTCGCCGGTGAGTGTGTCTTTCAACTTTGCGACGCCGCCGATATCGCCCGCGTGCAGCTCAGTCACCGGCTGAATGGCTTTGCCCACCATCACGCCGATATGCGCAAGACGCTCGTCCGCACTGTTGCGCGCGTTAATCAAGTGCGCGTCATTTTTCACGACGCCTGAGATCACTTTGAAGTATGTGACACGGCCGGCGAACGGATCGGCGCTGGTCTTAAAGACAAACGCCGAGGCGGGCTCGGAGTCTTTGATCAACCGGTCCACTTCTTTGCCGTTTGAGATGCCTTTCAGCGAAACGTGCTGTGCTGGTGAAGGGAACGCGTCTACGGCGAAGTCGAGTAACTGATCCGTGCCAATGTTGTGCAAGCCGCAAGCGCACAACACGGGGAAGATCCGGTGCTCACGCACGGCTTCGTCGAGTCCTTCAATAATGTGTTCGACCGGTAACGTGCCCGTGTCGAAGAACTCCTGCATTAATTCGTCTTTGCCTTCGGCGACGACCTCGATCAATTCCTCATGCGCCGTTTTGGCTGCGTCCGCGAGATCGGCGGGAATATCGCCTTCCTTGCCTTTGCCGTCGCCATCGGGCGTGTAGGTGAAGGCCTTCATGCGGATCACGTCCACGATGCCCTTGAAATCTTTTTCCGATCCGATGGGTAAGTGAATCGGGACGGCGAGGCGTCCGAACACGCCGTGAATGGCGTCGAGCGTCCGCTGGAAGTCCGAACGCTCGCGATCGAGTTTATTGATGATAACGGCACGTGGAAGCTCAAACTCTTCGCAGAAGCCCCAGACCTTTTCGGTCATGACCTCGATGCCCGCGACGCCATCGACAACGACGAACGCTGCATCCGCGGCGGCCAATGCCGCCTTGGCGTCATTAATAAATAGGTTGAACCCAGGCGTGTCCAACAGGTTGATCTTCGATTTTGCCCACTCCAGGGCGGCGACGCCGGTGGAAATCGTCAGCTTGCGGGCGATCTCCTCGTCATCAAAATCGGTCAGCGTGTTTCCTTCGTCAACGCGCGTCAGTCTGTTGGTGGCACCCGCTGTATACAGCGCCGCCGCCGCGATTGAGGTCTTTCCGGAATGGCCGTGGCCGACCAGTGCAACATTCCGGATATCTTTTGTTTCGAACACTTTCACCGGAGTCACTCCCTCTAAAACCGAATTTTAAAACGTGGATCTTATCACAATAGGGGTGTTACCCTGCTTAGAGAATGGCACAACATAGAATCGCCGTCATCCCCGGGGACGGCATCGGCAATGAAGTGGTACCCGAGGGCCTTCGTGTTCTGGATGCCGCCACGCGGAAGTTCGGAATTGACCTGCATTACGACCACTTTGATTTTTCGAGCTGCGATTACTACCTGAAGCACGGCAAAATGATGCCAGATAACTGGAAAGAGTTGATCGGCGGCCATGACGCAATCTTCTTCGGCGCGGTGGGTTGGCCCGAAAAGGTGCCGGATCATATTTCGCTGTGGGGTTCGCTGCTCCTCTTCCGCCGCGAGTTTGATCAGTATGTGAACCTGCGTCCTGTGCGACTGATGCCGGGTATCCCCAGCCCGCTGGCGAACCGCAAGCCGGGCGACATTGATTTCTACGTGGTCCGCGAAAACACCGAAGGCGAGTACTCTTCGGTGGGTGGAAAAATTTTCCCCGGCACGGATCGCGAAGTAGTGCTGCAGGAGACGGTATTTTCACGCCTGGGCGTGGATCGCGTCGTTAAGTACGCGTTCGAATTAGCGAACCGCCGTCCGAAGAAGCATCTGACGTCAGCGACGAAATCGAACGGCATCTTCATCTCCATGCCTTATTGGGATGAGCGCGTCTCGCTGATGGCAAAGAACTATCCCGACGTGAAGCAGGACAAGTTCCACATCGACATTCTGACGGCGCACTTCGTCCGCAACCCGCATTGGTTTGACGTAGTCGTCGCGTCGAACTTATTCGGTGATATTCTTTCCGACCTCGGCCCGGCTTGCACGGGCACGGTTGCCATTGCTCCTTCGGGCAACATCAATCCGGAAGGCGTGTTTCCGTCGTTGTTTGAGCCCGTGCACGGCTCGGCTCCGGATATCTATGGCAAGGGCATCGCGAACCCCATCGGTCAGATCTGGAGCGGCGCGATGATGCTCGATCACCTTGGCTATCCCAAGGCGCACGATGCGATCGTGAAAGCGATCGAGATCGTCACCGAGCATGGTCCCCGTACGCCCGATATGGGCGGCAATGCGACGACCACCGATATTGGCAAGGCCGTTGAGAGCGCCTTGGCTTCGCTCTAGTTCGAACGCAATACACAGGGACAGCGGCCGGTTGGCTAGACTGTCCCTTTTTCTTTTTTGTTAGGAGGAAGAATGCCCACGCCCATCCGCCGCATTGTGACTGGCAAGGACGCTAATGGAAAAGCGATTGTGATGATCGACGGCTTGGCGCCGATCACGCACGACCGCAAAGAAACAGGCATCGCGATGTCGCAACTCTGGATGACGGACGTGATGCCGGCCAACCAACGTTACGATTTCGACGCGGCCACGGTGAAGACTGGCGTGCCTCCGCCAGCGAACGGCACCATCTTTCGCGTCGTCGAATTCGCTCCGGAAAAAGATATTCCGGCGGACTTCGAAACGCATCGTGCTTTTGTCGACAAAATGGGACTAACGCCCGAGGGTCCACAGCGCGATCAGCCCCGGCACCCGGCGATGCACAAGACGAATACCGTCGATTACGCCATCGTGATTGAAGGCGAGATCGACATGCTGCTCGACGATTCGGAAATTCACCTCAAAGCCGGAGATGTACTGGTGCAGCAAGGCACCAACCACGCCTGGGCCAATCGCGGCGACAAGCCGTGCAAGGTGTGCTTTATTTTGGTGGACGCCAGTTCGTAAACGTTGCTGGTAGTCTCTACTCCAACACTTCCAGCTTGATGATCGATGCCCCGTGGTTGTTGCCGATCCACAATGCGGGCGGGTTCTGCCGGTTGTCCACGAAGACGCGGCGGATGTTGGTCGAGCGCGGTAGCTGGAACTCCATCAACTCATTCGTCTTTGTGTTCAAGCGCAGAACGCGATCGCTCGACATCGAACCTGTCCACACATAGCCCGCTTTGTCGAGCACAGCGTCATAAGGCGCGGCGAACGGTGTGGGCGATTCCCATTCCTGAAATTTTTCCTTCTTGGTGTCGAACATGCCCAGGCGGTTGCCGTGATACTCGCCGAACCAAAGGCGGCCTTGATCGTCCATCTGTCCGCGGCGCGGAGCCGAGTTCTTCGTCGGCGTCGGCCACACCTTCACTTCGCCCGTCTTCGCATCCAGTTTGCCGATGTGCATCTGGTAGAAGTCGGTGAACCAGGCATTGTTGTCCTTGTCCGGAATCACGTCGTAGATGTTGTGGTTCTCGCCTTCTTTCGAATCCTTGAACGGTGTGAAGAACTCGAACTTGCCGGTCTTCATATCCATGCGGTGAATCGCAGCGAATCCGTTGTTCTGCATCCAGATTTTGCCGTCCACGCTGCTTGATTGCGGAGCGGCCATATTGATCTGCGTGATCGGCTTGTTGAATTCTTCAGGAATCGGATAGATGTTGAATTCCAGCGTCTTCCGATTCACCTTCGCCAGCGCGGCCTGATACGTCATGCCGAACCAGAGGTTGCCTTCGGTATCGGTCTGCAGTCCCAACTGCCCCAGCGGCCAGCCTTCCTTCTGCACCGGCAGATTGATCTCCGTGATCTTGCCTGTCACGGGGTCCATCTTCGCGGGAGTTTGCTCGCCGAAGCTCGAATACCAGACCATTCCATCGGCGTCGAGAATCACGTCATGCGGCTGAATCGTCCGGCGCGGCAGATCGTACTCGGTGATCAGCGTTTTGTTCGAATTGCCCTTCAAACGCGGCAGCGTCTTCAAATCGTACTTCCACGGGCCGTTGACTTGATTGATGGATGCAAGAAATTCCGTGCGTTTCAGACGAGCCGCTTCGCGCGCTGCGCCGCGCTCTTCGAATAGACGCTCTCCCTTGCGCTTCTGAACCTTCAGCGGAGTGCTCTGATTCGCATAAGTGCCCATGCGCTCGATCACCTTCAGCCACTCTTCCGGCGTATGCTTCGAACGAACAATTCGTTCGAGCGTATGGCACTGCACACAGTTCAATAGCTGATCCTTCTGCTCGTAGGTGCCCGGCATGCTCATCAGCCACTCGGAGTTACTGAGCTGCGCGGCGACGTCTTTCGCTTTGACCAGCTTCAACTCCGCATTCGCGGTCTTTGCTGCGGAAACCTGAATGGCACCGGGATCTACGAGGTCGTATCCGGCGGCGCGGATCTTGAGCGTGTAGGGTCCCGCGCCTACCTTCGCGCGAGGGAACGAATAGCGGCCCGTGGCGTCGGTGGCTACCGTGTAGCTGATGACGGAGCCGGTTTTCTTGGCGCTGACCAGCACGCCCTCCATCGCGCCTTCTTCAGCGGAGGTGACTTTGCCGGTGAGCGCGACTGCGGCGGTATTGGGTGCCGTGCCAGCGGCGTCGGCTGCCGTTGCGGCTTGCCATTCAAACGCCCCGGAGGCTACAAGAATGCACGCGGCGGGCAACAAGGGTTTCATCTTCATGGAGAAAATCCTCACTGCGCCCATGGTCGCTATGGCGCGGGCGCTGCGCCTGCCGCGCCGGCGTGAACCGGCGATCCTCTGTCTGTAACCGCGTTTACGCTTTCGCTGCCACCGCAGCAACGGTGCGCCGAACGATTTCTTTCGCCAACGGAACCTTATAGCGGTTCTTCGCCAGTGGGGTTGCGCCTATCAGCGCCGTCTCGCCGATCTTCACCGCGAGTTCCGGCGTGACGCGCTGACCCACCAATAGCTTCTCGGCTTCCGGCACACGCCATGGAATCGGAGCCACGCCGCCCATCACAATGCGCGCGGAGCGGCACGTTGCGCCGTCCATTTCGAGAACCACGGCAGTGCTGACAATCGCGTGCGTCCAGGCTTCGCGATCCAGTTCCTTGTGATACATGCTGCGCGTGCCCCGCTTCGCCGCAGGGATCTCCACCCACGCGAGAATCTCGCCGTCAGCCAGAGAATTTTCCTTCGCCGCGTTCACTTTCGGCAGCGTGAAGAAATCGGCAGCGGCCACGGTTCTTTCGCCCGCGGGGCCGGTGATGTGAAACTTCGCATCCAGCGCCACCAACGCGGGAGCCGTATCCGATGGATGCACGATGAAGCTGGGGCCGCCGCCGAAGATAGCGTGCAATTGATTTTCTCCCGCGGCGCTGAAGCATTGATTGCCACCAGCTTTGAAGCACGGGAATCCGTTGCGGAAATACCAGCACCACGGACGCTGGCAGACGTTGCCTGCGAGCGTGCCCGCGTTGCGGATCTGCGGTGTGCCCACGACGCCCGCGGCCTCGGCAAGCGCCGTATACTTTTCGCGAATCAGTGGATGCCGGCTCAGCGCGTCGAGCGTAATCAGTCCGCCGATCTTCACCACGCCCGCCGACTCGATCACCTTATCGTTGCCCTTCATGGCCGCCAAGTGAACAATGACATCGGGCGAGGCAAGATGATCCTTCACCATGACGAGAAGGTCGCTTCCACCGCCGGCGATGGCAACCGACTTCTGGTTCTGCTTCGCCTGTTTCACCTGCTCAACGGCGTCGGCCAAATTTTTCGGAGTTGCGTTTGCGAAGGCTCTCATGCCAGCACCTCCTTCTTGCCCAAAGCATCCAAGACTTTGTCTCGCGAAAACGGCAGGCTCTTGACGCGTCGGCCGGTGGCGTTAAAGAACGCATTGGCCACGGCGGCGACCACACCCACAATCGGCGGCTCGCCCAGCGTCTTTGCGCCGAAGGGGCCGAAGGGATCATCCGTTTCGATGAACATCGTCTCTACCAGCGGCACATCCAAATGCGTCATGATGCGCGCGCCGTAGTAGCCGGCGTTGATTGGAATGCCGCGGCGTTTGTCGTAGAGCAGTTCCTCGTGCAACGCCATGCTAAGTCCCTGGATCACGCCGCCCTGCACCTGGCTTTGCGATGTCAACGGATTAATCACGCGCCCGCTATCATGCACGGCCAGGAACTTCAGGATCTTGATATGGCCCGTGGTCATGTCTACTTCGAGTTCGCAGAAATCGGCGAGGAAGCTGTAGCGTGCCAGACCTTTTGTGTCGGGCTCGGTGACGACGCTCGCCGTCAGCATATCCGAACCCTTTGGCATGCCCTTCTCAGCGATCTGTTTTTTCAATTGCTTCGCCGCTTCGACGACGGAGACGCCGGTGAACGATGTGGTGCGTCCGCCGGATTCGCCCACCGAATACGGACAATCCGCGGTATCTCCCCAATGCACCGTTACGCTTTCGAGCGGCACGGCGAGTTCTTCCGCCGCGATCAGGCCCATGGTCGTCTTCGCCGCGGTGCCAACGTCGGTCACACCGACGTAGAGATAATACTGACCCTTCGCGCCCACCTTAAGAATCGCTTCGCTCTTGCCCACCGACGAGCCAAAGCCGCCCATCGCCATGCCAACGCCGCGCCGGAGGTTGCCCGTGTCGAGGCCCGGTTCATGCCAGCGCTTTTTCCACTCGAACTTCTCGGCGCCTTCGCGCAGGCACTGCTCAAGGCCAATGCTCGAATAGTCGATGGAGTCGCGGTACTTCCGCGTCATGTTTTTCAAACGAAATTCGAGCGGGTCCATCTTGAGCCGGGTCGCGATGTCATCCATCACGGATTCCAGCCCGAACACGCTGTGTGGATACGCTGGCGCGCGGTAATTCGCCGAAACGGCCATGTTGGTATAGACCGTTGTCACGCTCTGCTCGACGTTCGCGCATTGATAGACTTCCGGGCCGCCTTGGTCGCCACGGCCCTTGCGATACGGGCCCATGCCGCTATAACCGCGTACCTGGAGCGCGGTCAGCGTGCCGTCTTTCTTTGCGCCCACTTTGTAATACTGCGTCACCGGCCAGCGGCCGTGAACGCTGATGAAATCTTCCTTGCGCGAAAATTCCACTTTTACCGGCACGCCCGTTTTCTTGGAGAGCACCGCGGCCATCAGATCGGAATCCTGGCACTGATTCTTGTTGCCGAATCCGCCGCCCATGTAGTCGCAGATCACGCGGACGTTTTCCACGGGCAATTTCAGATCGCGAGCAATATCGGTGCGGCAATTGGCGATGCCCTGCGTCGCCGCGTGGACGGTCAGCTTCTCGCCTTCCCAAAACGCGATCGACACCCGCGGCTCTAACTGCGCATTGTTGTGGTGAGCCGATTGGAAACGGTCCTCGAGAACGATATCCGCCGCAGCGAAGCCACGGTCGAGATTCCCGCGCCGGTACACTTCCGCTTCGCGCTTACCTTTGTCGTCGGGCGAAAGATTGCCGCCGGGCTGAATCTCCGGGGCTTCCGGCTTCAACGCCTCCTCGGCGTCGAGCACGAAGGGCAGAGTCTCATACTCCACGGCGATCAGACGCGTGGCTTCTTCCGCCGTGTGCCGATCGACCGCAGCAACACAGGCAACGGCGTCGCCCGCATAACGGACGGGGTTGTTGAACAGATAGCGCTTGTTACGCGTATCGCCGCTCGACCAGACAACATCGCAGTTATCGCGCGTGATGATCGCCTTTACGCCGGGAAGCGCCTGAGCCTTCGATACATCCACGCTCTTCACGCGAGCGTGCGGATGCGGGCTGCGCAAAACGCGGGCGTAGAGCATGCCCGGAAAATGCTTGTCGCTCGTGTACTTCGCCGTCCCGGTGACGCGCTTCAATGCGTCAATGCGTTGTGTGGGGTGGCCTGCGGTCTTTAAGGGATTCACGCTTTGCCTCCCTTCGCCGACGGCGTATCGCTTGCGGCCATCACCGCCTCCACGTAGTGGTTGTAGTTCGAGCAGCGGCAGATGTTGCCTGCCATCGCGTGCTGCACGTCGTCGCGCGTCGGGCGGGGATTCCGGTTGAGCAGCGCCTTTGCGCTCATCAGTTGGCCAGAGGTGCAGTAACCGCACTGCGGCGCGTCATGTTCGATGAACGCTTGTTGCAGCGGGTCGAGTTTGCCATTCTTCGCGAGCCCCTCTACCGTCTGCACGGAGCGCCCGTCCATCCATACGGCGAGTTGCGTGCACGAATACATCGCCTTGCCGTCGATCAACACCGTGCAAGCGCCACACTCGCTGCGGTCGCAGCCGAGTTTGGTGCCGGTCAGATCCAGGTGATCGCGCAGGAGTTCATTGAGCGTCCAGCGGTCTTCCACTTCCACCGAATGCTTCGTCCCATTGATGGTGACGGCGATCTTCGTGCGCGGGGCGTCTGCCGCCGATGCCGCATTGGATTCCGATGCAGCAGACTTCGTTTGTTGGGCTTCGAGTGGGACGGCAGCGACAGCGATAACGCTTGCCCCGGTCCCCTCCACAAAGCGGCGGCGTGAGATCTTGCTCATCCGGTTCCTCCTGGGCGCGGGTGGCGGAAACACGAGCCCCGCGTGGACTTCCGGCAATGATTATATCCCAGGGTTTCCGGCGCCGCGCGTGCGTCGCGGTCACGCTACACTGATGACTTCTGGGTGTCCGCGAAACCTCACCGCCGCCTTCTCATCCGCCCTGGAGCCATCGGCGACTGCATCCTGTCTTTCCCCTCGCTCGAAGCGGCCAAAGGCGATGACACCGAGGTGTGGATCCCTCGGCCGATTCTCCCGCTGATTCGTTTTGCGGACCGCACCCGGGCGATCATCGACACAGGCCTGGACCGCCTCGGCGTGTTCCCTGGTGCACGGTTGGAAGCGCTCGAGAGATTTGACTCCATCTATTCCTGGTACGGCGCCGCGAATGACAATTTTCGCGAAGCGGTTCGCCATCTGCCGTTCACCTTCTTTCCCGCCCTGCCGCCACCAACGAAGGGAGTTCCCAGAATTCCCGTGCCGGCGTTGCCCAAAGAAGATCATGTCGTTCTCCAGCCGTTTGCAAGCGGTTCCAGGAAGACTTGGCCCATGGATAACTTTCGTGCGGTTGCTCAGGCACTCAGCGAGCAGGGAATTGTCGTGAAGTGGACGGCGGGACCGGAGGAAACGCTCCCCGATGATCTGCGGGAAAGCGCCGTCTACTTTGAAGACTTATACGAACTCGGCTGCTGGATCTCATCGGCACGGCTCTACATCGGCAACGACTCGGGTATCAGCCACCTGGCTGCGGCCGTGGGCACTTCGACGATCGCGATCTTCCTGGCGACTGATCCGATAGTCTGGGCACCGCGTGGGGAGCATGTTACCGTGGCGGAGCGCCCATCAGTGGAGCAAGTTGTTGCGATCGCGATGAACCTCATGGAGCCGTCCAAGTAACATGGAGCCGCCCAAATAACAAAAGGCACACAAGCCACGCCGGGATGCGTGCATCGTGTGCCTTCCTGAATTCGACCGGTGTGAGGCTTTACTTCGAACCCTCTTCGGAAGACGAGCCGGCGAAAACCTTTTTCCCGTCCGCCATCACAACGGACTTCGCGTTGGCAAGCTTCGCGCCGTCCTTCGCCAAGTAGCCTTCCACCGTGACGCTATCGCCAGCCTTCAGCGAACTGCGGGTCCATCCTAGGCGCATCAGGCCGTTCGGACTGCCCAGTTCCAGCTCCCAATTCGTGACCGCGCCGTTTGGGTCTTTCACGTCCACGTAAAAACGTGCGTGCGGATTGGTCCATTCCATCTTGGTGACCTTGCCGGTCAAGGTGACGGGCTTCTTGGAGTCGTACTCCGCCGCGAACGAATGGTGGGCCGAAACAGGCGCGACGACGCACAAACCGAGTGCGACAGCGGCCAGAGCGAAAAAGTGCTTGCGGATGCTCATCTTGGAATCACCTCTATGGAATCAACTTATACTACAAGTCCTTCGAACTCTGCCAGGGTACAAGTCTAACCCTCTGCTGAGTTTCGCACAAATTATTTTCCAACCATGTGATCTAAATCACGGTTGTTTTCGGTGCACATGAACTCGCGGATCGTTTCCGAGGGTCCCAGTTCGGCGACCCGCTTGAACGTCCAGGGCTTTGCCAGCACGCCGGGGTCTTCCACGGTGATTTCCTGCTCCAGGTGGCCCATGTCGGGGCGGCGATACCGCTCAATAATGTGCAACATCTCGGAATGGGGATGCGAGTCCTGGTCCAGCCACACGGCTTCCTCGAAGTTTACTCGGTCAATCACCAGGGTGTCGCCTTCCCAATGACCCAGCGAGTCGCCGTACCAGAGGTAATCAGCCTCTTTCGGATGCTGGCGGCCGTCCAGGTAGATTTGATGAAAGCCGGGGCTGTCGTCGTCAAACATCTCCACCAAAAAGTCCTTCGATTGAACGAATTGGTGCAGGGGACGGGCGCGGACAATGGCGGACGGCAGGCAATGCGCCTGCGGGCTGTCTTTACGATTGTTTTCGGTGCGCTGACGGGCGATTTCGATGGCCTTGGGGAGCCATTCCGGTTTGCCGGGATCCGTGACCACGGGCTGCCACCAGACTCCGGAGAAATCGGGCTTTCCATCGACGGTGCGCGGGGTGGGGCCTGTGGGAGCGTTGTGGCGCTTGGCATGCGCCATGGCTGCGAGCGTATCCTCGCCAAGCGTGCTCATCTGCGTGCCTTCTTCGAGGCGGATGTTGAGCGCTGTCGTCTTTCCCGCCTCCACCATCACGTTTTTCTGTTCAAAGCCCTTGAGCGCTGGAACATTGGCAGCGATATCCCAGGATCCCGGAGCAAGATCGGCCAGCGTGAATTTTCCGCCCGCCGCCGTGGTCGCCCGTGCCGTTGTGGTTGATCCAGTCAATCGTGCATTCACGGTGACACCCACGGCCTGCGACCCGTTTGGGTTGGTGACGGCACCCGCAATGGACCCTTTGGGTGCCTGGGCGAATGCCACTGCCGTTGCGCACAGCGCGGCCAGGAAAAACGTTGTTCGCATACGCGGTAGTATACAACGTGGGGCTTTTGGCTGTGGCCCAATTCCAGGGTGAGGATACGGAAATATGGCAATCAAACGGGTTGGCATCTTGCTGCTAGGCGCATTAGCTACGAGCGGGGCATTGACCGCGCAAGACCGGATGCCGCCGATTCCTTACGACAAACAGACCCCGGAGCAGAAGAGGGCTTCTGACGAATACAAGCGATTGCGAAACACGGATCTGACCACTCCGCCCTGGTCCGTTTTGTTGCGGGTGCCGGATCTGGTGATTCCGTCGCTTGAGCTGCGCCTGCACAATCAGTTTCGCAGTGTCCTGAGCCCCAAACTCACCGAGTTCGCGATTTTGATAGCCGCGCGGCGCCTGACCAACAATTTTGAATGGAACGCACACATCGGCGATGCGAAGAAAGGTGGGCTGGCCCAGCCCATCATCGACGCCATCATCGACGGCCGCCGTCCGGAAAAGATGGCCGAGGACGAAGAGATCCTCTACGATTTCTGCACGGAACTGCTGCGCAACCAGAGCGTGAGCGACGCCACGTACAACCGCACCCTTGCTAAGTTCGGCGAAGCGGGTGTGATGGAAGCCGCGAGCCTCGAAGGCTATTACGTGTATCTGGCGCTTGTCATGAACGCGACGCGCTCGCCTGTGCCTGCGGGAGTGACCCCGGCGCTCACGCCGTTCCCTAAATAGCCGGGGAATCCCCGGAATCCGGCTCGGAGAATCGCCTTAGGACGTAGTAAAACCGGCGGTTTGCCGTATAATTTCGGCATGCGCCGCAACGTTTGCCGTAGCTTGGCGTGTCTGCTCACGCTGACGCTATCCGTACCAACATTGGCCCCAGCCCAGGATCGAGTGGATCTCACTCTGGTGAGCCGCATCAAACAAGAAGCCTTCGATCGCTCACAAGTGATGGAAACGGTCGGTTACCTGACCGATGTCTATGGGCCCCGGCTCACTGCGTCTCCCGAATTGAAGGAAGCCTCCGATTGGGCGGTGAAACGTCTGCAATCGTTCGGTATCGCGGATGCCCATCTTGAGAAGTGGGGTGAATTTGCGCGTGGCTGGTCGCTGAAACAGTCATCCCTGGAGATGATGACGCCGCGCTATTCGCAATTGGATGCCGCGCCGCTTGCCTGGTCCGACGTGACCAAAGCGCCGGTAACGGCGGATGCGATTTATGCGCCGTATGGCGGTCCGCGGCAAACGCTCGACCCGAAGAAACTGCAGGCAGAACTCGACGATTACATCGCGACGTGGAAGGGAAAGCTGAAGGGCAAGGTTGTGCTGATCGCCCGGCCTCGCGACGTGGTGCAGAACGCGCAACCGGCATTTCAGCGCTATACCGATAAGGATCTCAGTGATCGCTCCGTGGCTCCCCTGCCCGAACCCAGACTTAGTGACGTTACGAAGCTGGAGATTCCCGACGACCCGGAAGAGGAACGCGAGCTGTTTGATCGTCTGCCCCAGGGCGTCCGCGATCAATTCGGCGAACAGCGCCGCGACATCAATTTCCGCCGCGCGAAATTTTTCAAGGATGAAGGCATTGCCGGTGTGATCAATACCTCACCGACATCGATGAACGGCCTGGTATTCGCCCAAAGCGCGGGTCCGTGGGATGCGAAGCAGCCACTGGCGCCGCCGACCTATGTGGTGAATCGCGAACAGTACAATCGCATGGTCCGCCTGATCCGGCAGAAGATTCCCGTGACGATGCGACTGAACCTGCAGGCCGATATTTCGAATCGCAATGAGGACGTCTTCAATGTGATCGGCGAGATTCCGGGCGGCGCGAAGAAGGACGAAGTCATCATGATCGGCGCGCACCTCGATTCCTGGCACAGCGGCACCGGCGCCACCGATAACGCGGCGGGCAGTGCCGTCATGATTGAAGTGATGCGGATCTTGAAAACATTGAATCTGAAACTCGACCGCACCGTCCGCATTGGTCTTTGGACAGGCGAAGAGCTGGGTCTTTACGGCTCCAAAGGTTACGTAAAGGAACACCTGGGCGACCACGACACTATGCGCCTCACACAGGCGCACGCGAAGTTTTCCGGTTACTTCAACCTCGATAACGGCAGCGGCAAAATCCGCGGCGTGTATCTGCAAGGCAACGATGCCATGCGCCCCCTGTTCGAGCAGTGGCTCGCCCCGTTCCGCGATGAAGGCGTGACCACAGTCACGATCCGCGGCACCGGCGGCACGGATCATTTGTCATTCGATGAAGTGGGCCTGCCGGGCTTCCAGTTCCTGCAAGACCCGCTTGATTACAACACCCAAACGCATCATTCGCAGATGGATACGTACGACCACGTTCAACCGGCGGACCTCATGCAAGCCTCGGCCGTGATCGCGACCGTGGTATACAACGCGGCGAACCGGGGGGAAATACTGCCGAGGAAGCCGCTGCCGGGCGTGCCGGTGAGGCTGCCTGTGAAGTAACGTGGCGCACGCTCTCAGCGTGCCGCGTCGCGATTCTTCGCGACGCCAGCGTGGCTTCATAAAGGTGTCGAGACGAGTCTCGACACGGCACGCAATAGTGCGTACGCCACATGGCGACCATCCACCTTGCTAACCTCAAAGTTAAGGCATGTCCGACCATAAACTGCAGATCATTCCCCTGGGGGGCCTTGGCGAGTTCGGGATGAACTGCATGGCGATACGTTTCGGCGATGACATCATCGTTGTCGACGCCGGGATGATGTTTCCAGACGCCGAACTGTTGGGCGTCGACATTGTTACCCCAGACTTCACCTATCTCGAAGAAAACCGTGAACATGTCCGCGCGCTGATCCTCACGCATGGGCACGAAGACCACATCGGTGGCATCCCGTTTCTGCTTTCGCAGTTGGCGATTCCCGCCTACGGCACCGCGTTCACGCTGGCGCTGGTGGAGCGGCGTTTGGAAGAGCACGATATGCTCGACCGCGTTGCGCTCAACCGCGTGAAGCCAGGTGAGAAGCTTTCCATCGGGCCGTTTGCGATCGAGTTCATTCACGTCACGCACTCCATCGTCAGCTGCGTGGCTCTTGCGATCACCACCCCGCTCGGCGTCATCATCCACACGGGCGACTTCAAAGTGGACCCGACGCCCACTGACAACGAACTGTTCGATCTGCACACGCTCGCCGAATACGGCAAGCGCGGCGTGCTGTTGCTGATGTCGGATTCAACCAACGTCGATCGCCCCGGCTACACGGAAAGCGAACGCGCCGTTGCGCCACGCCTAGAAGATCTGTTCGTCCGCGCGCCCCGGCGGTTGGTGATTTCCTGCTTCAGTTCCTCGATTCACCGCCTGCAGCAGATCATCGATCTCGCACAGGAGTACGGCCGCAAGGTCGCGCTGCTGGGGCGCAGCATGAACAACACCACCGAGATCGCGCACGATCTCGGGTTTCTTAAGATCCCCAACGGCATTTTGCTCCGCCCGCAGGATATCATGCAGACGGCGCCTAGTAAGCTGGTGGCGATCGTCTCCGGTACGCAAGGCGAGCCGATGTCGGCACTCTCGCGCGTCGCCGTGGATAACCATAAGTCGCTCACCGTGGAAGCCGGCGATACGGTTGCCATGAGCGCCCGCATCATCCCTGGCAACGAAAAGAACATATACCGGATGATCAATCACATCTCCAAGCGCGGCGCGGATGTGGTGTACGGTTCCATGAATCCCCCGATCCACGTTTCGGGCCACGGCAGCGCTGAAGAACTCCGATTGGTGTTGAACCTTGTGCGTCCCAAGTATTTCGTGCCGGTGCACGGAGAATATCGCCAGCTATCGAGGCACGCGCGGCTGGCGCATCATTTGAGCCACGTGGGCCTGGAAGATTCCTTCATTCTGGAATCGGGGGAGACGCTGGAGATCGATCGCGCCGGGGCTCGCAAGGGCGAGCGCGTAACGGTGGGCCGTGTCTGTATTGATTCGGGCTCCATCGATGAAGTTGTCGAGCCCATGGTGATTCGCGACCGCCGCCATCTTTCGGAAGACGGCTTTGTGCTGCCGATTATTGCGATCGACAAGAACACGGGCAAGTTGGAAGGCATGCCGGAGATCGTCAGCCGCGGCTTCATGTCGATGGAAGAAAGCTCGCAGGTGCTGGTGGATGGCCGCGCGGTGGTGATCAAGACGCTGGAAAATTCAACGGCCGAAGAGCGCGGTGATTGGGGCGTGATGCAGGAAAAGATTCGCGCCGACCTGAAGCGCCACATCAGCAAACAGACCTCGCGCCGCCCGCTGATTTTGCCTGTGATTTTAGAAGTTTGATTTTAGGGGACACCGGGTAGGGACGGCTGTTCTCTATCCCCCATACTCTGTCCCCTTCCTGGAGACCTACTGTGGACCTAACCGACGCTTCCGGATATCCCGGACACGCCGATCAAACATTTTCGCCGGAGACCGATCAACAAGTTGCCGAACTGCTGCAGCGCGCGTCCTCCGAAAAAATTCCCGTCACGCCTGCGGGTGCATGGACGGGTCTCGCGGGCGGCGCCTCGCCGCAAGGTGGTTGGTCGATCTCGCTCGCGCGTTTCCAAAAGATGAAGGTGGAAAAAGGCTCCGCGCGCGTGGGCGCTGGAGTGCTGTTGCGCGAAGTGCAGGCCGCGGCGGTTAACGCAGGCCAGTTTTACGCACCCGATCCGACGGAAAATACGTCGTCGATCGGCGGCAACATCGCGGCGAACGCCAGCGGCTCGCGCAGTTTTCGCTTCGGAGCGACGCGTCGCCACGTGAAGGCTCTGCGCGTGGTGTTCATGGATGGTTCCATCCGCGAGATTCGCCGTGGGGAAAAGATCGATTTCGATGTCCCCGCGATTTCGCTGCCGCGCACCACGAAGCTTTCGGCCGGTTATCCGCTGGTTCCCGGAATGGATCTGGTAGATCTGATTGTCGGCAGCGAAGGCACGCTGGGGCTGGTGACCGAAGCGGAACTGAACCTGCTGCCTGCGCCAGGTGAGCGTCTGGGCGGCGTGGTGTTCTTTAAGTCCGAACAAGCCGCGATGGATGCCGTGGAGCGCTGGCGTCCCACGCCGGGCCTCAACATGATCGAGTACATCGACGGAGCTTCGCTAGAGATGATGCAGGTGCCGCAGAAGGCTGCTCTGATGATCGAACTCGAAGCTGTTTCGGAAAAAGACGGCGGCGATGGTGAGATTGCCGATATCGATATGACCGATGCGCTTGAAGCCGATTCCTGGTTTGCCATGTCGGCGACGGACCGCGAACGCTTCCGCGCGTTCCGGCACTCGCTTGCCGAAAAAGCCAACGAACGCGTGCGCCGCACGGGCTTCACGAAGATTGGCACCGATTACGCAGTGCCGCTCGACAAAATGCGCGACATGATGGCGGCCTACCGCAAGGCGCTCGACGTCGCGTTCCCAGGAACGTATGTCATCTACGGCCATATCGGCGATGCGCACGTGCATGTCAACGCGTTCCCTGAATCGAAGGAGCAGTACGAAAACGGCAAGGCCGTCATGACGGATCTGGCGCGCGTGGCGGTGTCGTTAGGCGGAACAGTGGGTGCGGAGCACGGCCTCGGAAAGCGCAAGACGCATTTGCTGGAGATTCAATATCCGCCGGATCAAATTCAAGCGATGAAAGACGTGAAGCGGAGATTCGATCCGGAGTGGTTGCTCGGCAGAGGGACGTTGTTCGCGGTGTAGCTCAGGCCGTGTTACGGAGCGCCTAGCTCTTTATTCCTGCTTCACTCGTTCGCGGCACTCTTCGCCCGTTTTCGCGTCGTTGCCGAATAGTTCGGCGTAGTCGGGGATATTCAGCATGTGCCACTTGTGGGCTTGCACCTGGACGTGATCCAGGTACGCGGTCTCGCAATTGGCGATGGGCAGAGTGACTCGGAACTTTCCGTCCTCTTGATAAACGTGGAGAGTCTTCTGCTTCACGGATACGATCACCATGTCGTAGGTGTTGGGGTCCTTACCGGGCTTCACGCTGATGCCGTAGGCCTTCAGGCGTTCGATCAAGGTCAGTCCTTCACGGTGGCCGTCCTTTTGATTCATCACCCAGTAGACGTCGATCGGGTCTTTCGGGTCGATGATCCCGTTCTTCAGCTTGGCGTCGTAGTGGACGACGTTCTTGCTGAGGCTCCACGAAATGGTGAACAGAGGGACAGTGCTATAGAGGCTGGAAATACCGGTGCTGGCTTTGAGCGTTTCTTGCGCGTAAAGCGAACCAGCGAGGGTAAGTAATAGTAGTCCCGGCACCAGCCTCATTCCGCGCATCCTGATTACGGCTTCCTCGCCACGACGCTTTTGGCCGGCAGACACCACAACAATCCCAGTGGCGAAACAGTGACCTCAGCCCTGGCTTGACGCAGGATATCGGCATAGCGGCCCGGATAATGCGTATCGGCGATCACGATTCTGCCGCTGGATTTCGTCACGCGAAGAAGTTCGCGCACGGCCTGATCGCGGTCGGTTTCCTCCTGGATGTGGTGGAGGGCCCAAGTGGAGACCACGACGTCGAAGTTGCCATCGGGATACGGCATCTTCCGCATATCGCCGTTTTCGACGCGCACACGGTCGGTGACGCCTTCGTTCTTGACGTTTTCGCGTGTCGCATCGCCCAGATTGCCGGAGAGCGCATTTGTGTCCCAGACATCCATCGCTGTGACCTTGCCTGCTTTAGAAAGCTTCTTCGCGATGCCGATGGCCATCAATCCGCGGCCGCATCCGGCGTCGAGAACTTTTTCACCACCCTTTAGTTCGAGAGAATCGAGGATCTTGTCTCGCGCTTGCACCTTGCCGACGCGACTGGACCAGTTCATGAACCAGCCGATGCCGAACATCACGGCGGCGATCAGTGCGAGCGTGATGAGCAACGTAACCGCTGGACCAGGATACTCCTGGCGGTTCATGAACCACAGGAGCAGGCCGAAAGCGAATGTCCAGCCCGCGCGCCCGTACCACTCTTTCACGATGGCCGGCGAATCTAGCCCGTAATCCGGCGCGCCAGCAGATGCTGCCGCGGCTGCCATCAGGAAACAACCGCCTCAGTGGGAGCCACCTCAAGCGGCCTCTTGAATTTGCACTCGGCGTTGGGGCACTGCGCCACCGGACCGGCTTTCAAATACTTTTCGATCAGGTAGCCGCCGCCGCAATCGGGGCATTTTTCAGCGATAGGCTTGCCCCACGCGACGAAGTCGCATTCGGGATAGCGATTGCAGCCGAAGAAGGTCTTGCCGCGCTTCGAGCGCCGCTCCACCACTTCACCTTCGGTGCAGTTCGGGCACTTCACGCCGATGGTCTTCTGCTTGACGAACTTGCACTTCGGGTAATTGCCGCACGCGACAAATTCGCCGTAGCGCCCGTACTTCTTCACCATCTTGCCGCCGCACTGCGGGCAATCTTCGTCGAGCGGCACATCTTTCGGCTTTTGTGCTTCGCCCAACTGCTTGGTGGTTTTGCAATCCGGATAGCCGGAACAAGCCAGGAACTGGCCGAAGCGCCCTTTTTTCAGGACCATCGTACGGCCGCAGTTATCGCAATACTCGGCCTCGTCCTGCTCGGTGAGGTCGACTTTATCGACGTCCGGCAGGTCCACCGTCAGTTCGCGCGTGTTGGTGCAATCGGGGTAACCCGTGCAGGCGATGAAGCTGCCGTGCTTGCCCCATTTGATGACCATCGGCTTGCTGCATTTATCGCACACGAGATCCGTGGGCTTTTCCATGCGCTTGATGTCGGTCATGTGGCGCTCGGCGTGCGCCAGATCTTTTTGGAAGCGCTCGTAGAAGTCGCTCATCGACATACGCCAGTCGATTTTGCCTTCTTCGATGTCGTCGAGTTCGGCTTCCATGCGCGCCGTGTAGGTCGCATCGAACAGGTCGCTGAAGCTTTCGAGCAGCAGATCCGTGACCACCATTCCGAGCTCTGTCGGAATGAACTTGCCGCCTTCCTTGCGGACGTATTCGCGTTCCTGGATGGTGGAAAGAATCGATGCGTACGTCGAAGGACGCCCGATTCCATCGGCTTCCAGTTCCTTCACGAGTGTCGCTTCGTTGAAACGCGGCGGCGGCTCGGTAAAGTGCTGTTCGGGGAGAATCGCTTTGAACTTGAGGATCTCGCCTTGCGTGACGGCGGGAAGGCGGCTCTTTAGCTCCTCGTCTTCCTCGTCCTTCTGATCCTTGCCCTCCTCGTAGACTTCGAGGAAGCCTTTGAATTTCAGAACGCTGCCCGTCGCGCGGAACAGATAGTCTGCGCCGTCCTTACCCTTGGCATCGATCTCAATGGTCGTCTGGTCGAACAGCGCCGGTGTCATCTGCGACGCAATAAAGCGCATCCAGATCAGGCGATAGAGCTTCAGTTCGTCTTCCGCCAGATACTTTGCCAAGCTATCGGGCGTGCGCAGCGCGGACGTGGGACGAATGGCTTCGTGGGCGTCTTGCGCGTCTTTCTTCGATTTATAGAAGTTCGGTTTTTCCGGGCAGAAATCGGCGCCGTAGCGATCCGTAATCATGCCGCGGACTTCATCGAGCGCGTCGTTCGAAACACGCGTCGAATCGGTACGCATGTAGGTGATCAGACCAACCGCGCCTTCGTCTTTGCCTAGTTCCACGCCTTCATATAACTTCTGGGCGAGCATCATGGTCCGCTTGACGCTGAAACGTAGTTTGCGTGAGGCTTCCTGCTGCAGTGTTGAGGTAATGAACGGCGGTACCGCGTTGCGGCGCTTTTCGCGATTCGTTACCGAGCGGACAATGTAATCGACGCCGTCCAGCGCCTGCACGATGGTATCGGCAGCGGACTGGTTGGGGATCGTGACGTTCTCGTCGTTCTTCTTAGCGAGATGGGCCGTCAACTGCGGCGGTTTCTTTGCGCCCAGTTGCGCGTCGATGGTCCAATATTCCTGCTTCTGGAACGCGCGAATCTCACGCTCGCGATCGACGATCAGGCGCAGCGCTACGGTTTGCACACGTCCGGCGGACAGGCCGCGGCGGACTTTGTCCCAAAGGAGCGGAGAAATCTTGTAGCCAACCAGACGATCCAAAATGCGGCGGGCCTGCTGGGCGTCCACCAGCGAAAGATTCACCGGCATCGGCTTTTCGAACGCCTTCTGAATCGCGTTCTTGGTGATCTCGTTGAACATCACCCGGAAGATCTTGCTGCCGCTCTTTTTGTCCTGCAGTTCTTCCTGTAAGTGATAGCAGATGGCCTCGCCTTCGCGATCCGGGTCAGCCGCCAGATAGATGGCGTCGGTGCCCTTGGCGGCCTGCTTCAACTCAGCGATCAGCTTTTTCTTGCCTTCGATGACCTCATAGACCGGCTTGAAATCGTTGTCGACATCAACCGCCAGATCCTTTTTGGGCAGATCTTTCACGTGGCCAAGCGACGCCTTGACGGTGTAGTTCTTGCCCAGATACTTGCCGATCGTTTTCGCCTTCGCCGGGGATTCGACGATGACGAGATTCTTTGCCATATAAGTGCGTGTTACCTCTGACTATCTATATATATGTCTGAGCTGAAAATGGGACCGCAGCCAATTCTGGGCCGCGTTTTGGATGAACGCAAGGGCCTGTTTTGGTTTCCCTGGACGGAGCCTTTTCAGTGCTACGCCTCGTTACCGACGAGACAACCGAAATCTTACCACGTCTGGCAGGCCTCTCTGCCAGGGCGTTCCATGTTCGGCGTCATCAAGATCAATAAACTCAATCGTTCCATACACGTACGTAGTTTTTTCCGGGCATCTGCCGGATCAGTCCGGCCATCTCCAACTCGAACAACGCCGTCAAAACCTCGGAAACAGAGGTTCCTTCCAGTGCCTCCGTCAAAGCATCCAGATTCTGAGGAGCATCTGGCCGCAACGTGTTTAAAACCGCAAGGGCCACGCCCTTAGGCGTGACGGATTCCGATTGCACTGAGTTCGATGCAGGACTGTTCGTGCAAGTTTCAGCCTGCTTTATTTCGTTCAAAATCAGTCGATTGCGAGCCTGTTCCAGCAGCTTGCGGCGAACTTCGGGGGATAATTCGACAACCACATCACTCCATTCCTGCACTAGCTTTGCGCCCTGTTTGATCAGCAGATTCGGTCCCCAACTCATCTTGGACATGATGCTGCCGGGTACAGCGAAGACGCCGCGGTTTTGCTCGGCCGCAAGCTTTGCGGTGATGGCCGAACCGGAATATTCGCTTCCTTCCACCACCAGAACGCCCACGCTCATGCCGCTAATGATCCGGTTCCGGATGGGGAAGTTTTGTGGATAGGGAGGAGATCCCATCGGGAACTCGGTGAGTAGCAGTCCTTTAGTCGCGATGCCTTCGGCAATTTTCCGATTCTCCGCCGGGTAAATTTGATCAATGCCGGATCCGAAAACGGCGATGGTATCGCCGCCCGCATCGAGAACGGCACTGTGTGCAGAGGTATCGATGCCGCGCGCCATGCCGCTGACGACTGTGAGTCCGGATTCGGCCAGATCCTTTGCCAGACGCGTGGCTGCGGCTTTCCCATAGGCGGTGGGCCGGCGTGTACCAACTACTCCCAGCATCACGGAGCTCAGCAGTTCCAGCCGCCCTTTGGCGAAGAGCAACGGTGGAGGATCGAAGATCTCTCGCAGCATGGCTGGGTAGTCGGGATGTATGAGCGGCACCAATTCCACCCCTTCGGCAGCGATCCGCTGCTGTTGATCTGCGGCATCCTCGAATCCACATCCGCTGGCGAGGCTTTGGGCAACCGCATGTGCGAGGCCCGCCGCCTCCAACTCGGAACGGGAGGCACGGAAGATGGCTTGAGGACTTCGGAAAACTCCGAGTAGCTGACCCGCCTTTCTTGTCCCTAGTCCCGGCGTCATCCGCAGCGCGAGCCAGTGGATCTGTTCATCGGCGGTGAGGTGCGACCGCGTTGGCCGCCGGTCGCCCGAGCAGGATTGTGTCATGGGAGCGGTCATCAATGGGATGGTGGCGGATTGACGGCATAAGTCTCACTTTTTCTCCCGGAAAAAGCGGGAGATCGTGCCAAGGGTTTCCGGCTCGCGGTACCCTAGCATTTATGGCACAAGCAACCTACGATGATGCGAATTTGATCTTGCGGCTGTACGAGATGCGACGCGAAGAAAAGATGCGCGAAGCACGCAGCTGGTTTGTTGCCAACTACAAGCCGAAGGCCGCTGCGGATATTCAGAAGATCGCCCCCATGGGGACGCCGGAAAACGCGAAGATGCGCATGGTGATCACCTATTGGGACATGGTGGCGTCGTTCATCACGGCGGGTGTGCTGAATCCGGAGTTGTTTTTTGCCAGCGGCCGCGAAATGTTGCTGGTGTATATCCGCCTGGAAGGTATTCTTGGGGAAATGCGGGAGTTCAACAAGGATGCGAATTACCTCAAGAACCTCGAATTGGCCTCGAAGCAGTTTGTCGACCACATGAACAAGACCAGCCCGGGCGCCTATGACGCGCTGAAGGCGCGGGTCGGCGGCTAACAACGAAAGCGACGCACCCTATGCGCTGCGAACCGGACCATTTCGGCGATCAGGTGTTGATCCTGATTTACATCGCCAAGAAGCTGAAGGAAGCTTTGCGCCTGGAGCAGGCGTTGAACGAAGCGGACATCGACTACGTGGTGGAACCTGACACCTACACGGGCGGAATCATTTTCCGCGCGGAGCGTGTGGGTGCGTTCTTCTATGTCGCGCCAGACGCGGAAGCGGCCGCGCGCGGGATTCTGGAAGCCGAAGGCTTCAAACCGTACGATCCCGCGGCGGAACCTCTTTGAGGCCGCGAAGCGGGCCAACGAAACTATTGCAGCGGCGGTCCAATCGGGATGGTGGCGATGTTGCTGGTGGCGAAACCTTGCTGGAGGTAGATGCGCGTCAGTGGATTCTCAGTCAGGCTCGGCGGTAGCTCAATCACCACTTGATAGATACCGAACGATCCGGGCACGATGCCCGCCGAAACCGTGGTCGCGGTGCCACCCGCGACGTTCGGCGTCACGACGTTGCTCGGCGCGTTGCCAGTGGGTCCACGATACTTGCCGCCGGTAACGAGGGCGTCTTTTGCCGGATCCGGCGTCGCGCAATCGTTCGGGCTGATGTTGGCGAGCGTACATACCAAGCCGAGTCCCGTGGCGTACACGTAAATGGTCTCTCCACCAAGCGCGGGATTCGCCCGCGTAATCGGAGCGCCGGCGATGTTAGCGCAGCACATCACGCTGTTGACGCTGGTCGCCGTCATGAGCGCTCCGCCGGTGTTTGTACCTGCGGTAGTTGCCGTTGCCGCGATGGTAATGCCATTTCCTTCAGGGCCAGGAACTTTGGCGATCAGGCGCACTCCGCTTCCGACGCCGGTGGGCGACGCGGTGACCGTTTCCTCCGGATTCGAGTTGATGGCATTGATAAGAGCATCGCGCACGCTGAACAGCGTGTCGCCATTGGTGGGTGCGGCATTAACAACTTCGTTGCTGCTGGCGTTGTTGACGGCATTTGCCAAAGCGGCGGTGGCGGAACTCAGCGTATCTCCAGAGACCGCGGTGTAGGTATAGGCGGTGCCGTTGAGGGTGATCGTCAGCGTCGCGCCAGCCGTGGGAGCGGTTCCGCTCAACGTCACCAGACCGGCGGCCTGGGTTCCAGTGTTGCCACCCGTCAACGTCGGGCCCGCGGCAGTGACGGTGGTCCCGCTGCTGCCGGAAGCGCTTGCGCTGTAAGTGATGCTGTTGCCAGGGGCGCCCGCCAAGCGGGAAGTCAGCTTGATGGAGGTTCCCGCCGACACCGTGTAATTGTACACGCGGTCCTGAATGGTGATTTGCGGCAAGTCACCGGTTTGAATTTGACCGGTCAGGTTGACAGTTGCCGTTGCGAAACTTGAATTGTGATAAGCCTGAACCACGCGCGGTTCCTGATCGCCGATGGCAAACAGACCAGGCTGGCCCGAGCTCAGCGGGCTTGCGATGGCGTTGCTGACGGTTATTGTGCCGTCGGTGTGGCGGGTGCGCACGTACACGCTCACGCTGGTTGAGTTGACCACGTCCCAAGGCATCTGTGCGTTGATCGAAGTGGGAGAGGCATAGAAGATCGGAGCACGATTTCCGTCAATATAGACCTGGGCGCCGGCAAGTTCCCAAGGCAGCTGTTCGGCCGATTGATTGGCCGCCTCAGCGAAGTCCGCGAGGTTGGTTCCCCGAATCGTAACGAAGGCGCCCGGCGAAAGATTGCCGGAATTCGCGCCACCAGTTAGCGTGGAGGCACTGGCCGTGGCGGTGGTGGTTCCCGCAGCCGAAACGCTGGCTCCCAGAGTAATCGAATCGCCGGCGGCACCGGTGGTGCGCGCGGTCAAAACGACATTGGCGCCGTTTGTTGTGGCCGTGACGTTTGTGTCGCCTGCTCCGGAGTTCGCCGCGTTAATCGCTCTGGAAACGCCCGTCGCAATTGCGTTAAACGTGTCACCGGCAAGGACTCGATAGGTATAGCTGGTTCCGGCGATTGTAACGGTGATGATATTGCCACCGGTAACCGTCGTGCCACCGATCGTGACGGAGGCGGAGGCACTCACCGAGCCGGTACCACCTTGTAGCGTGGAATTGGTTGGCGTTGCCGTCAGCGTCACGGCGCCGGTGGATGCGGCGGTGGAGATGTTGATGCTGTTGCCATTCTCGCCGGCTTGGCGGGCAATCAACAAAATCAGGGCTTGATTCGCAACATAGATCGCGTTGACGTTGGGGTCCCCAACGCCGTTATTGGCGGTGTTGATGGCATTGGCCAAGCTTTGGGCGATGCTGTCGAGCGTGTCGGTATCCAGCACGGTGTATGTGTAGGCGTTGCCAACTATCGTGATGGTGTTCCCTTCAGCGCCGATGTTGCGGGCCGTCAATGCGATGACGGCGTTCGTTGCGGAGACTGTGACATTCGGGTCGCCCGCGTTCGAGTTCGCGGCGTTAATGACGTTTACTAGGCCCGTGGCAACCGAGTTTACTGTGTCGCCGGATGCAACCGTGTACGAATACTTTGTGCCACCGATGAAGATCGATGCGATGTTGCCCGGGATAATGTTCACCGCGGCGATCGTGAAGGATCCGGAGGCTCTCGTGGTAATCGATCCGCCGCTTAGCTGTGGTCCGCTGGGCGTGATCGTGAGCGATCCGCTTTCGGTGGTGATACTGAGGTTGACCACATTTCCTGCGACGATTGTGCCGCCGATAGTGACCGATCCCAGCGCGTAAATATCACGGCTGGCGAAGTTCACAATGCCGCTGGTCGGCACGTTCTTATCCCCAGGCGTAAACACGAGGATGCGATAATCCGTCGGGTCGGCGACGTAAAGATTTGTGCCATCCCAAGCGAGGGACGTTGGGGTTGGAATGACGTTGGCCGCGGAAACCGTTGTCGGGTTGATGTTAAACGTGAAGCCCGTCGGGTTGGTGACGATGTCGGAAAGAAAATCCGGTTGGCCAAGAACGGTGTCCGCCGCAATGGCATTTGATGTCGGGATGGTGTTGTAAACCAATACTCGATCATTTCCGCCGTCGGCGATGAACAGGCGCCTTCCATCGGACAATGCGAAACGCGGGAAGTTCAGCGTTTTGGCGCAGCGGGCCGGATACGTCGGATTATTGTTGCTATCGGCGCCGTTTGCCGCGCAAAGATTCGCGCTATCGTTCGCCACCGATTTCGTCATGTCTTTCTGTCCGATTTCGACATCCGCCGGCTGTTGCGTCTGGGTCGGAATGGAATTCCAGATAAGGACACGATTGAAACCAAGATCGGCCACGTAAAGACGAGTGCCGTCACTGGTCACCGAAGTGGGGCTCAGGAGGTTTGCGGCTGAGGTCGGCAAATCCTGATTGATGATCTGCTGCGGCGTGGTGCTGGTGAAGTTCGGTTGACCCAAAACAAGGTCAGCCGCCTGATTGTTAGTAGAGGGAATGGAATTCCAGATCAGGATGCGATTGTTGCCAGTATCGGCGACGAACAGTTTCCCGTTCTGCAGCCAAACTCCCTGAGGGCCACGCATGGAACTCGCCGAAGTGGGCGGCACGGCCTGTGTTACGAAGTCGGCCTGACCGAGAACCACATCCGCCTTCTGCCCCATCGTGTTGGGAATGGATCGCCACAAGAGCACGCGGTTATTGGCTGTATCGGCGATGGCGACATTGGTGCCGTCAGAGGCAACGCCCGTGGGCAGGCGAAGGCCGGACTGCGTTGTTGCGGCAACCGGTACTGCGTCGGAGTTCTTATCGCCAAGGACTGTTGTCGCCACGCCTGCGCACAACGGGCACCGGCTCGTGTTGGGTTGGATCTCATCCAGCGGTCCAGGCAGGGTGTCACGCAGGCTGCCGAACATCAAGACACGATTGTTGTTGTTCCCCAGACCCAGGCGGTTCGCGTCCGTGGCATAAAGCGTATTACCGGCAAATGCCAGGCCTCCGACGCCGCCGAACGTGCTCTCGGTGGCGTTGGTGTTCTGAGTAACAAAGGTGCCTTGCCCGATGACGGCGCGCGCCGCTTGGCCGGTCATGAAATCGGCGGCGTAGCACGGCAACAGACCGGCACACAGGGTGAGGAAAACACTGGATTTCAGCATGCGCGATGACTAGAGAATGACGAAGTTTTCAGTATAACAGCCTAGGGACGCTGCCGTGGGCCCGCCGGTTCCAACTTTATGATCGCATGGAGCTTAAGGCGAGCCCGAGGGTTGTCTTCCTAATGGCAGTAAGGCGCCGCGGAACGGCCTGATTTCGCTACTGGTTTTCGTCAAAGCTGATGCCGGATTCGGCTCCAAACTTCCGGTAATTGCGGTACTCAATGCGGTTCCGGCTGCAACGGGTGGTTCCTGTTTCGCAACTGAGGACCTCGGCGGAAACCGGAAGAAGGAACTGTTGGGGTGTCGAGAGCCGGATCAGGTCGTAGTCCGTGGCGGATTCAATCTTATCGAATGGAAAGAGCAGCGGTATCCCCCGGGCTTCCATTTCAAGGCGCAGGACCCGCGAGGTTTCCTTATCGATCCAGACGGTACCGCGATAAGCGGGGAAGTAGAGTTGCGACGGTGCGTTGATACGCCATCGGGCGTTTTCGCGCTTCACGTCGAACTTGAACATTGTGGCGGATCGGCCGCGAATGGTTTCCTGCCCCGCCTTGCGAAATGTGGCGGCGGTGGCGGGGTCAAATACTTCGTCGATAAGGCCCTGAAATTGTCCAGTGGACCAAGTTCCTCCCACTTCTTGCATGGATTTCTTGGTGGCTTTTCCACCAACGGTCAGGTTCGTGTACCGCTCGGTGCCATTTTCGTAGGCGACATCGGCGGAGATGAGGTCGAGCGCGCGCCATCCGCTCTTGCCCTCGCTTTCATATCGAGTGATGGTTTGCTTGGCGAAGAAGTTGGGCAGTGACGCGCCGTAGTCGGCCATGGACTCGCGGGCCTTGCGGAGGGCGGCGTCTTCCTGGACGGGGATGATGAGCTCCGCGGGCGGAGTAGTGGCAGCCGCCTGCGGACCGTCGTGGTTGATCGGCATTGAGGCGATGACGACGGGTCCGGGGGCTGGTTCCAGATCCACGGAACTGGAAGATGCGCGAGGCTCGGGTCGGCCGCGCCGCAATGCCGGGCGGCCAGGGTCATCAGACTCGGGAGCAGGATCATTCGGTCGAATGGCGGTGGCCGGACGTTCGGGTTCTGTGGCCGTTGCGGTTTCCGGCGTGGCTGTTTGGGCCTCGGCCTTCTCTTTCTCGGTCGCAGCAGCGCCATTGCGGCGCAGCACAGGGCGGTCGTCGCCCGGATCGCGTGTGACCGAGCCGGATTGCTTCGCCTTCGGGCGCAAGTCGGGCAGGTCCCAGGTGCGCGTAGCCGCGGTACGATCTGCCGCGTTTCCCGCGGAATTAAAGGTGACCGCAACTGCGGTGAAGAATCCGTTCTCATCGGCGGTGGAATCGACGGTGATGTGGTCGCCCGCTGAAAAGGAGGTCAACTCAACGGCGGCGCCATCCTTTTCCACTTTCATCTTGTCGGCGGCCGAATAGGTGATGATACGGTGGTCATCGGCTTCTAGTACCAACTGGTCTCCAGCGACCGTACGTAACATGCCCAAGGTCGTGATCGGAATGACAGCATCGTTCTTGCTCCGGCTTTCGCGGCCGCGCCCAGTGGGGATACTGCCGCCCCCAGTCCCTCGACCGCCTGGTATGCGCCCCCCGGTTGGCCCTTGGCCTCCCGGGTAAGGGCTGCGTGGATATTGGCCCGGATACTGACCTGGATATTGCCCGGGGTAAACCTGCGCGCAAACAACACCCGCCGAGAGCAGGCACACGGAAGCCAGGGAAACGAGCCTCATACAAGAAGTATGACGCCTTTGGCCGCGGCTGGTGTACAGACCGCGATCGGAGGGGAAAGGCACCGCTAGTGCCCGTGCAATAGAATATGAGTTTCCCTTGGCCACGGTTGCCTCGCTATGTTGACGAAAAATCAGCTTCCTACTCCCGCGCTACTCCTTGACTTGGATAAGTTTGAGGTAAACCTCGCACGCATGGCGGACCGGGTCAAAGAGAGCGGCAAGAGCCTGCGGCCGCACGCCAAAGCGCATAAGTGCGCGGAAATCGCGAAACGCCAGATTGCGTCAGGAGCCATCGGCATTTGTGTGGCGACCGTCTCCGAAGCGGAGATGTTGGCAGCCGCTGGAATCATCGATCTGCTACTGACGTCGCCCGTGGCTGATCCCATCAAGATGTCGCGCATTGTGAGAACGGGCGCAATGGTGGTTGTCGATCACATTCAGCAGGTCGATTGGTACAACGCGGTTTCCGGCGACGCCGGGCGCAAGACCGACGTATTGGTGGATCTCGATGTGGGTGATCACCGCACCGGCGCAGCGTCGCTGGAGCAGGCGATTGCCATCGCCGAAGCCGCGGACTGTGCGCCGAATCTGCAACTGCGTGGAATGCAAGCTTATTCCGTTCACGGATCGCACGCGGGCGGACCGGAGGATCGCAAGCGGGTGTCCACCGACGCGCTCGCCAAGGCGAAAGAGGTCCGCGACGCGATGGCGTTGAAAGGGCTTTCGACGGAGATCCTCTCTGGAGGCAGCACGGGAACGTGGGCGATCGATACGGCGATTCCGGAACTCACCGAATTGCAGGCGGGTTCGTACGTGATCATGGACATGGCGTATCGCAAGGTGGGCGTCGATTTTGCGCACGCAATGACGGTGATGTGCACGGTGGTGAGCGCGAATCATCCGAACTTCGTCACCATCGATGGCGGCTACAAGGCGTTTTCGGCGGATCGCGGCTATGGTCCGGAGGCCCTGCACTTTCCTGGCACCAAATACCGCTGGGGCGGCGACGAGTTCGGCTATCTGGATATCGAGGAATCGAATCAGCATCCGAAGCTTGGCGACCGCATCGAGTTGCTCGCGCCGCACTGTGATCCGACGGTGAATCTGCATGACCGCATCTACGCATGCCGGGGCGATGCGGTGGAAGCGACGTGGCCGTTGAAGCGATTGGCTCTGTAAAAGGGACGGAATGAGAACGGTTTCTGTTGACGAATTGCGCGCGTTCATCGCGAGAGTGCTCGAAGGCGTCGGCTTGCCCGCTGCAGATGCTTTGCGAGTTGCCGAATTGATGTCCGAAGCAGACGCGCGTGGCGCCGATGGCCACGGAGTGTTTCGCCTTCCGCAGTACGTGAAGCGTATTCAGGCAGGCGGAACAAATAGGCATCCGAACATTCGCGTGATTCAGGAAAAGGCTTCTTCCGCGTTGGTGGATGGCGATAACGCCATGGGACATTTAGTGATGAGTCGCGCTGCAGAAATAGCGGTGGAAAAGGCGCGCGCGTCGGGCGTTGCCTGGGTGGGAGCCCGTAACAGCAACCACGCCGGACCCGCGATGCTCTATGCTCGGATGCCTTTGGCGGCAGACATGATCGGCGTGTACATCGCGGTTGGCAGCGCGAATCACCTGCCGCCTTGGGGCGGAACCGAGATGCTGTTGAGCACGAATCCAATCGCCATCGCGGTGCCCGGCGACAAGCACGATGCAATCGTGCTCGACATGGCGACAACCAACGCGGCCTACGGCAAAGTAAAAATCAGAGCTCAACGTGGCGAGATGATCCCCGAAGGATGGATGATCGACCGTGAAGGCAAGCCGCTGACGGACCCGAGGCGATCGAGCGAAGGTTTTCTGCTTCCTATTGGCGGCCCTAAAGGCTACGGTCTTGCGCTGATGTTCGGTCTGCTCGCCGGAACGCTTAACGGCGCGGCGTTCGGCAAAGACGTAGTCGATTTTAACGCTGATTTCCAGTCGTTAACGAACACGGGCCACGCGATACTCGCAATCAACGTTGCGGCGTTCGCGGATGTCTTCGCGTTCAAGCAAAAGGTGGACGCCGTGTGGGAGTTGATGAAGTCGTCACCGCTGCTGCCGGGCGTAGATGAAATCCGTCTACCGGGCGAACGCTCCGCGCAGATTTATCGAGAACGCGTAGAGAAGGGCATTCCGATCCCCGATGAATTGCGGCACGGGTTAGATGCTCTTGCGCAAGGAGTGGGCGTGGCTCGGCTGTAATGCACTACTGTGCGGTTGGTTTTAGCAACAGCTTCTGCACCCGCCAGTTCGAAGTTTCCGCCGCGTAGACGACGTTCTCCGAAGGGCAGGCCAGCGCGTGGGCTCCCGAGAATTGCTTCAGGTTCCGGCCCGATTTGCCGATCACGCCCAGCACTTTGCCGTCGAGCGCCACTTTGAAGATGCGGCCCGGATACGTCGTCTCGCCGATGAACATCACCTGATTGGGTCCCGGGGTGATGCAGATGGAATTGGGCGCGCCGGTCACGCGTGCCAACGCTTCACCAGTCGGCGTGTTCCCGTTGACCGCGCGCGTGGCAGGATCCGAGGGAACGTCAATGGTGAACATGCGAAGGAACTTGCCTTCGGTGTCGAAGACCTGCACGCGACGGTTGGAGCGGTCGCCTACGTAGACGTTGTCGTTGCGGTCAATCGCGATCGCGTGCGGCAGATTGAACTGGCCGGGAGCGTTGCCTTTCGAGCCCCACGATTTCACCCAGTCGCCGTTCTTGTCGATCTTGGCGACGCGTGAGTTGATGTAACCATCGCTGATATATGTGTTGCCCTTCGAGTCCCAAGCGACATCGGTGGGCTGGCGAAAGAGACCGTCGATGTGCGCGAGCGGCGGATTCAAATGCTCCCACGCTTTTGCTTCATCATCCGCCGATTCCTTGCGGCGCCCGAATACCCATGCGACGCGGCCCGCCGGATTGAACTTCACAATCATGTCGGAACCCTTGTCGATGGCCCAGATGTTGTCGTCCTTATCAATCCGTACCGAATGCGCGAAGGCCCACGCGTACAAGCCTTTGCCGATCTCGCGAATGTATTCGCCGTTCGGTCCGAATTCGAGCAGTTGTGCCGCCGCGGGGGCGAACGCTGGACCCGTGGCGCTGTTGGATCGCGTGAAGACAAACACATTCCCTTTGGAGTTCGTGGCCACCCCGGGCACTTCGCCGAAGTTCACACCTGGCGGAAGTTTCAGGAAATCGGGCACTGAATCGAAGGCAATCTCCGGCACGGCCTGTCCGAACGCTTGACCGCCGAGCAACAAGCCTATTCCTATCCAAAGAGTGTTCATGTGTGCCTCCAATGTCTGTTCTCCAACGTCTGTTCATGATACAAATACGGAGTTCGAAATCTGGAACCTCCGCGCGGGTTGAATTCCAGCTCCGGGGTAAACTAGTATTTCAGAATTTTAAGGGAGACACGCCATGATCGCGACCGCATCTACGCTCAAACTTTCCGATCCCAGCCTGTTGCGCCAGGCCAACTATGTGGACGGCCGATGGATTCAGGCCGATAGCGGCAAGACCATTGCGGTAAAAAATCCTGCGACGGGTGAATTGGTCGGCGAGGTTCCCGCGTTGGGGGTGGACGAAACGCGGCGTGCAATTGACGCAGCGAATCGGGCGATGCCTGGGTGGCGCGCGATGCTTGCGCATGAGCGTTCCGCGATTCTGCGCAAGTTGTATCAATTGATGCTGGATAACACCGAGGACTTGGCGCGCATCATGACGGCCGAGCAGGGCAAGCCACTTGCCGAAAGCCGCGGCGAGATTGCCTACGCCGCGTCGTTTATTGAATGGTTCGCTGAAGAAGGCAAACGGGTCTATGGCGATACGATTCCACAGAACGCGAAAGGCCGCCGCATTCTGGTGATGAAGGAGCCGATTGGCGTCTTCGCGGCGATTACGCCGTGGAATTTCCCGGCGGCGATGATTACCCGCAAAGCAGGCCCCGGTTGGGCCGTCGGTTGCACGGCAGTCATTCGCCCGGCTAGTCAGACGCCGTTTTCCGCCCTCGCCATCGCGGAGCTTTGTTCGCGCGCGGGAATGCCCGCGGGCGTGTGCAATGTGATCACCGGACCCGCAGGTGCGTTGGGCGGCGAAATCACTTCGAATCCGCTGGTACGCAAGCTTTCGTTCACCGGCAGTACGGAAGTGGGCGCGAAACTCTACGCCCAGTGCGCGCCCACGATTAAAAAAATCAGCATGGAACTGGGTGGCAACGCTCCGTTTATTGTTTTCGACGATGCCGATCTGGACGCCGCCGTGCAGGGCGCCATTGCTTCGAAGTATCGCAACACCGGCCAAACGTGCGTGTGCGCTAATCGTATTTTGGTGCAAGCGGGCGTTTACGATGTGTTTGCGGAAAAGCTGAAGGTCGCTGTCTCCAATCTGAAAGTGGGCAACGGTATGGAGGACAACGTCACGCAGGGACCGCTGATTAATGCCGAAGCTGTCGCGAAAGTGGAAGAGCACATCGCGGACGCAACCTCGCATGGGGCAAAGGTTTTGCTTGGCGGGAAACGCCACTCACTTGGCGGCAACTTCTTTGAGCCCACAATTCTCACGAACGTTCCGCGCGAGGCTTTGGCTTTTCGTGAGGAGACGTTTGGGCCGCTGGCTCCGTTGTTTCGCTTTGAGACGGAAGAAGAAGGCATCCGGATGGCGAACGACACGGAGTTTGGTTTGGCGGCGTACTTCTATGCGCGCGACGTTGGCCGCATCTTCCGCGTGGCGGAGGCGCTGGAGTCCGGCATCATCGGCATCAACGAAGGCATCATCTCGACGGCGGTTGCTCCGTTTGGCGGAGTGAAGTCGTCGGGCCTTGGCCGCGAGGGATCGAAGTACGGCATTGAGGATTACCTGGAGATCAAGTATCTCGCGTTGGGTGGCATCGGCAACTAACCTCGTCTAATTTTCGACAATCCTTCGCTTCATGACTACTGGGGCAGACAAAGCACACGGTTCGCGCGACGCCTCCACGTCCTGGCTTGCGTCGCTCGGATTGCGCCTGTCGCATTGGTTCGAGCAATGGTTCCCGGACGCGTTTGCACTGGCGATTGTGGCGGTGGCGGTGGTTGCGCTCGCGAGCATGGCCATCGGCAATTCGCCCATGAAAACGGCGCAATGGTTTGGCGCGGGCTTCTGGGACTTGGTTGCGTTCACGATGCAGACCACGATGTTGATCGTGAGTGGCTTTGCGCTGGCCAAGGCGCCGCTCGTGCAGCGGGCGATTCGAACGTTGGGAGGAATTCCGAAAACAGGCAGAGGCGCAGCGGCGTTTGTGGCGCTGTTCTCCATGGGATCTTCGCTGATCTCCTGGACGTTCAGCCTCATCTTCAGCGGATTATTGGCCCGCGAAGTGACGCACCGGGTGAAGGGCGCAGACTATCGCGCGGTGGGCGCCGCCGCGTATTTGGGAGTCGGCGGCGTTTGGGCGTTCGGGCTGACCTCGTCGGCGTCGCTTCTAATGGCAACGCCCGCATCGCTGCCGCAATCGATTCTCAAAATCAGCGGAGTGATTCCGCTTTCCGGAACCATTGGCCTTTGGCAGAGCATGTTCATCGCGTCGGCGTTGCTGCTGGTTTCCATGGTCATCGCCTATTCGTCGGCGCCCGCTCCGGAGCAGGCGCGCAGCATGCAGGACATGGGTGTGACTTATGAGGCTCCCGTTGCGATTCAGGAGCGGCCGGAGAGGCCGGGCGAGTGGTTGGAGTACAGCCCGATTCTCACTCTCGTAATTGCGTTGTGCGGAGCCGGTTACCTAATTAGCGAACTCACGGAAAAGGGTCCGGCGATTTTGCTTGAACTGAATCACTACATCTTCTTCTTTCTGTGCGCTGGGCTGCTGCTGCATTGGAGGCCGCGATCATTTGCGCGCGCGGTCGCGGAAGCGGTGCCGTCGGTGGGCGGCGTGTTGGTGCAATATCCACTCTATGCCGGCATTGTGAAGATCATGACGGAATCCGGTTTGGCGAGCCGGCTTGCGCACTTCTTTATAGAATCGTCCACGCGGCACACGTTCCCGGCGCTGATTGGCATTTATTCAGTGGTGTTGGGGTTGTTCATTCCATCGGCGGGCGGCAAGTGGGTGGTGGAGGCGCCGTATGTTTTAGAGGCCGCGAAATCACTGCAAGTTCACCTGGGCTGGGTGGTGCAAACCTACAACGCGACGGAGTCGCTCGCGAACCTCATCCATCCGTTTTGGATGCTGCCGCTCCTGGGCATCTTGAACTTGAAGGCGCGCGATATTGTGGGCTACGCGACGCTTCAATTCGTTGTGCATGCGCCGCTGGTGCTGTTCTTGGTTTGGGCGCTGAACTACACGCTCACCTACGTGCCGCCGGTGTTGTGATGTGACGTACGCACTCCTACGTGCCGCGTTGCGACCGGGTCGCGATGCCAGATAGTGAGTGACAAGCGAAGCTAGATCAACATCGTTGCCGGGGCTTCCATGACGGATTTGAATGCGCCCAGCAACTGCGCTCCCAATGCTCCATCCACCACGCGGTGATCGCAGGAAAGAGTCACGGTCATCTTCGTAGCGAAGCTAACGCCGCCCTGGCCATTCTCCACCGGACGCCGTTCTCCCGCGCCAATCGCAAGGATCGTAGCGTGCGGCGGATTGATGATCGCCGAAAATTCGCGGATCCCGTACATACCGAGATTGGAGATGGCTGCAGCCCCTCCCTGGTACTCATCGGGCTTCAGCCTGCGATCACGCGCGCGAGCGGCCAGATCGCGCATCTCTGTCGAAATCGCAAACACGGATTTCGTATCCGCTTTGCGCACAACGGGGGTCAACAAACCGCCTTCAACCGCCACGGCGACACCGATGTCAGCTTGTTGGAAGCGGAGGATTCGGTCCTCAGCCCAAACCGCATTTGCAGCGGAGATCTGTGTTAATCCGAGAGCGAACGCTTTCACGATGAGATCGTTCAAGGAAAGCTTAAAGTTTGGCGCGCCCCCGGCATTCTTGGGAGCGGATGCGTTCAGTTCCTCACGCAATGCCATGACTCGATCGATGTTCACGTCCATTGAGAGATAGAAGTGTGGAACCGTTTGCGACGCTTCGACCAGACGCTTGGCGATGACCTTGCGCATCCCGTCCAGTGTCACTTCCTCATACGGAACATGTTTGTAAATCGCCTTCACCTGCGCGAGCGTTGGACCCGTGGCGGCCGCCGTGCGGCCCGCACCAGGAGCCGTAACGGCTTGGACGTCATTCGCGATGATTCGTCCGTGCGGACCCGAGCCTTTCACCTGCGCTAAATTCACGCCTGCTTCAAATGCCAACCGGCGGGCGAGCGGGGTGACCGTAACTCCATTGGGCAACCGCACCGGACCGAAGTTGCGCTCCGGCGTGCGGACCTCACGCATAGGGTCAATGGCCACCGCCGGGCGCTTCGGAGCAGGAGTTGGTGCGGCCGGTGGTTTCGGAGCTTCCGGAGGATTCACGGCCGGAGCAGGTGCGGTCGCTTTTGCGGGAGCCGTCTTCACTGGGGCAGCCGCAGACGCGGCGGCGCTATCACCGATCACGGCAACAACAGTGCCCACCGGAACCACATCTCCTTCTTGCGCGCGGATTTCCGACAAAATGCCACCCGTGATGGCCGGAACCTCCATCGACACTTTGTCGGTTTCAATCTCAAAGAGGTTGTCGCCAGGAGCAACGGTGTCCCCTACTGACTTGAACCAGACTTTAATTGTTCCTTCGGCGACTGTTTCGCCGAGTTGAGGCATGAGGACGTCCATATTCATCGTCCCTTCCTACGATTCCAGCGACCGGCGCACTGTTTGCGCGATGCGGTCGACGCTCGGAATTGCCATGTCTTCCAGAATGTCCGCCGAAGGCAGGGGAATATGCGGTGTCGTGATCCGCACCGGAGGGCCGTCAAGTTCGTAAAACGCCTCGTCCGCCACGATGGAGACGATTTCCGCGCCCCAGCCGCACAGCCGGGGATTTTCCTCCACGGTGAACAGGCGGTGCGTGCGTCCCACGGACTCGAGAATCGAGTGCGTATCCAACGGAACTAGTGAACGCACATCAATCACTTCGCAGTTGATGCCGTGCTCGGCCTGCAGCCTTTCCGCGGCGGCGAGCGCGCGAGGGACCATCAAGGCCAACGCGACGATCGTCGCATCGGTGCCGTGGCGAACGGTTTTCGCCGTACCCAGCGTGTCGACGATTTCGCCGTCTTCCACCTCGCCCTTCACGGCGTACAGCGATTTATGTTCGAAGAAGACCACTGGGTCAGGATCGCGAATTGCGGCGGCGAGCAGGCCGACCACATCGCGCGGATTCGATGGAGCCACCACCTTCAAGCCCGGAATCATCATGCACCAATTCTCCACGCTCTGGCTGTGCTGCGCGCCAAAGCGAGCCGCGCCGCCGTTGCCGGTGCGAACCACCAAAGGGCATTTCACCTGGCCGTTGGTCATGTAGCGGCTCTTTGAGAATTCATTGGCAAAGTAATCGAAGCAAACGGCGATGAAATCAGAGAACATGATTTCGGCGATGGGCTTCAGACCCGTCATCGCCGCGCCCATCGCCGCACCCAGAATCGCTTGCTCGGAGATGGGCGTGTCGCGCACACGGAGCGGACCGAACTGCTCGTACAATCCGACAGTCGCTTTAAATACGCCACCCGCTTTTGCGATGTCTTCACCCAGGAAGACGACGTCTGGGTCGCGCTGCATCTCTTGCGCAATGCCGCGCGCCACTGCGTCGCGATACGTCAATTCCGCCATGCCCAGCCTCCATCGGCGTACACATCGGTTGTCAAGAGTTCCGCCGGGGGCGGAGGCGAAGCTTTGCAGGCTTCCGTTGCCAGGTCAATTTTCTGCTTCGCGTCGGTTTCGATTGATACGATTTCGTCCTCAGAAACGCCCGTCTCAAGCAATCGTTGGCGATACACCTTCACGGCGTCGCGATTCTGGCGCCAATCGTCGAGTTCGCCCGCTGGCCGGTACTTTGCTGGATCGGCGCGGGAATGTCCGCTGTATCGATACGTCTTAAACTCAAGCAGCGAAGGTCCACCGCCGCTCCGCGCTTTGTCGAAAGCTGCCTTCGCGATGCGGTAAACCTCGTCTCCATCCTGACCGTTGCCGATGATCGGCTCCAGTCCATACGCCGATGCGCGGCCCGCGGCGGGATCCTTTACCGCAGTCACTTCGCCGATTGGCGTGTATTCCATGTAAAGATTGTTCTCGCAAACAAAAACAACCGGCAGCTTCCAGATGACGGCGAAGTTCAACGCTTCGTGGAACGCTCCAATATTTGTGGTGCCATCGCCGAAGAAACATACAGAAACGTCCTTCTGGCCTTTGTATTGCGCGCGCCAAGCTGCTCCGCACGCAATCGGCAAATGCGCGCCGATGATCGCGTAGGAACCCATGACGCCGTGCTCCACCGAAGTCAAATGCATGGAGCCACCCTTGCCACGGAGCAGACCGTTGTCGCGCCCCATCAATTCACCCAAAACTTTTTCGATGGCCACGCCGCGTGCCAGCGTATGTGCGTGGCCGCGATAGGTGCAGAACGTCAGATCGCCGGGCTCCATCGCCGCTCCGCATCCGGCTGCAACCGCTTCCATGCCGAGCGATAGGTGCACGGTGCCCTTCACCAGATTTTGAAGGAACAGGTCATGCGCGCGTTGCTCGGTCTCACGAATTTCGAAAATGGAGCGGTAAATGCGCAGACGCGTTTCGCGTTCGATATCGTCACGAACGGTGATGACGGGAGCGATGGATTCCGCGGTGATGGTTTTCTTGGTTGCCATTCAAAACTCTTTCCTGCCCGGTAATGCGGAATGGGCCGGTGTGCGACCCATTCCTTCCTTCTCCAAAACCGCCGCTGCCCATGTGTCGGGCACGACTACTTCCACAATTCGCGGCTGGCGATCTTCGCGCCCTCAGCCATCGATTCGAGCTTTGCCCACATGATCGACGGATGCACGCGACGGTTCAGCTCCTCTTGTGCGAAGCCGCAATCGGTGCCAGCAATGATGTTCTCTCGGCCCACGCAGCCGGCAAAGCGGATCAACCGCTCGGCTACCAGTTCCGGATGCTCCACCAGATTTGTGCCGTGGCTGACCACGCCCGGCACCAGAATCTTGCCTTCGGGCAGCTTCACGTCTTTCCAAACCTGCCACTCATGTTCGTGACGTGGATTGGCGGCTTCCAGGAGGTACGCGCCCGCGTTAACCTTCAAAATCAGGTCGACGATCTTCTTCAGTGGCACGTCGGTGACATGCGGCCCGGGCCAGCTGCCCCAACACACGTGATAACGGATACGCTCCGCAGGAATGCCTTCAAGCGCATGGTTCAGCACTTCCACATGGCGCTCCAACCACTTGTAGTAATCCTCGAATGTCGCCGGAGGAACCATACGGTCATAAGTGACGGCGGCGCGCGCATCGTCCACTTGCAGCAAGATGCCGGAATCGGCGATCATGCGGTACTCCGTTCGCAGCGCTTCGGCGAGTGCGACCACCAACTCCTCGTCGCTCTTGTAATATTCGTTCTTGCGATCAGGAATCGCGCTGGACGGAGCTGCGACGGGAAGGAACGCCTCTTCCACCTTCACGTCCTTCAGTGCAGCCTTCAGGTTGTCAATGTCGCGCTGCAGTTCCGCTTGGCCGATGTACTTCAGCGGGCCAACGCAAACGGCGTCTTTCACCGTGACATTCGACCACTGCTTGGTCTGCTTTGAACCTTCGATCTCTTCGTAGAAATCTTTGAAGATCTGGCGGTCCGCGCCGCGTGCGAAGGCGCTTTGCCCTGCGGGGGCCTCGCGCATTTCGAAGCCGTCAATACGCTTCAACGCGTACAGCGACCAACTCGTCGACTTGCCGAACTCGCCGTCGTTGACGACATCGACGCCCGCCAAAGTCTGCCGCTGCACAACATCGGCAACCGACTCCTTCAGGCACTCGTTGTATGCGTGTTCATCTGCTTCCTTCCCGCTTTGGCGAGCCTGAATCGCCGCCACGAGGGTTCCGGGGCGAATGATGCTGCCCACATGCGTAGAAAGAATACGATCTGTGCTTCTCTTCATTAGAAATCGGCCCACCAAAGCCGCTCTGATATTGTAGTTTCTTGTGCGGCTCCTGGGCAATGAAGGCGGGATGAACGTCCCGCCAATTCAATTGAAGTTGAGACTCGTAATTATAGCTTCAGCTCCGCGTGTTCGGTTCGAGCTGCGGCTTCGATGAGTTCCACGACGCTCTGACGAGGCGCCGGATCATGCTCGCGCGTCAGTGGCAATTGACCGCCGGTGGTGAAGTACTGCGTGCCGGCCACCATCAGATCTTCGGCCGGGAACCGCGTGATCACTTCATGGCCGGTTTCGGTCACAACGATTTCTTCTTCAATACGCGCCGCGCTCCAGCCGTCTTTTGAGGGCCAAAATGTTTCGAGCGCGAACACCATGCCTGGCTTCAGTTCGTAACTGTGATCCATGGACACCAAACGGCTGATCACCGGCTTTTCCCAGATGGCGAGACCAATACCGTGGCCGAACTGCAGCGCGAACGCGGCCTCTTCATCCGGGAATCCGAACTCTTGGGCCTTAGGCCAAACAGAGGCGACCTCGGCGGTGGTGCGGCCTGGGCGGATCAGTTCGATGGCGGCATCAAGGTAATCGCGGCAACGGCGGTAGGCGTCGTTCAATGCGTGTGAGCCATAGCCGATGGTGAACGTGCGGTAGTAGCACGTGCGGTAACCCATGTAAGAGTGCAGAATGTCGAAGTAAATCGGATCGCCGGGGCGCAGAACGCGGTCGGAAAACACGTGCGGGTGCGGGTTGCAGCGCTCGCCGGAAATCGCATTGACGCCTTCCACGTACTCTGAACCGAGATCGTAAAGCACCTTGCTCGCGGTGCCTACGGCTTGATTTTCACTGACTCCAGGGCGAAGTGTGCGGTACAGTTCTTCGTACGCAGCGTCCACCATCATGGCGGAATGATTCAGCAGCAGAATTTCGTCCTGCGTTTTGATCATGCGTGCGTTCGACATCAACTGCTGTCCGTCGACCACTTTGACGCCGAGTTTCTGGAGCGCAAACAGGATGGGCGGCTCAATCACATCGATACCCACCGGCTCATTGGCCAGACCATGCTTTTCGAGCTCGCGCTTGATCTTCATCGCTACGTCTTCGGCGCGGCCCATCTCGGGCGACATCGCGCCGCGAAGTAGGGAAATGCCCGGGCGCGAACGCTCGCCAAGCCACGGGCAGTTCAGTTGATGGTGTTTCGCGGCCGAGCCAAAATCCCACAGGATGGGTTCACCGTTTTGAGGCAACAACGTGAAGCGGCTAATCTTATCTTGCGCCCAGGTGCCAATGTGTGTTGCCGTGATGTAACGCACATTGTTCATGTCGAAGCACAGTAGAGCTCCCATTTCGGATTCCGCCAGAAGCTTCTTCGCCCTTGTCAGGCGCTCTGTCCGGAGGCGCTCGAAATCAATACGCTTCTCCCAATCCACTCCCATCGAGCCGAAACTTTTAATGGCCATTGTCGATACCTCTCGAATGATCTGAACTATCGAATTCGAACCCTGAAGCGGGACCCCAGCCCCGCGCGGTCTGCCCCTGACCGGCTCCTCAAAATGACGATCCGGAGCTGGGGCTCCGGCGCGGGGGGAATCCCCGCCTCTTCCTTGCTAAACGAATGCCGGAGTGTACTGTCCCGGGAACGGAATCTTGACGCCCAAAGCCTTTGCCGCGTGGTGCGGGAAGTAAGGATCGCGCAAGAATTCGCGGGCCATCAGGACCAGGTCCGCGCGTCCGCTCTCAATAATTTCGTTCGCCTGCTGCGGCGTGGTGATCAAACCCACCGCACCGGTGGCCACACCCGCTTCCTTTTTCACCTGTTCGGCAAATGGGACGTTGAAGCCCGGAGCAAACGCCGGTTTTTGATGTACGACAACATTGCCCGAGGAACAGGTGATCAGATCGACGCCCGCAGCCTTCGCCGCCTTCGCCAGCGCGACGGATTCTTCGATCGTGAAGCCGCCGTCGGCCCAATCGATCGACGAGATCTTCATCATCAACGGCATGCTGTCCGGCATCACTCCACGAACGGCCTGAATGGTCTCGATTGTCGCACGCATGCGGTTTTCTAGCGAACCGCCGTATTCGTCGGTGCGCTGGTTGCATAACGGAGACAGGAATTCGTTCAGGAAGTAGCCATGTGCTGCGTGGATTTCCAAAGCCTTGAAGCCCGCGGCGATGGCGCGCTTGGCGGCAGCGGCGTGCGCGGCGACAACCTGTTTGATCTCATCCACGCTGACAACATGCACGTCGTTATCTTCTGGACGGAACTTGGAGGCAGATGGCCCCCAGGGAGCCCAACCGCCTTCCGCAATCGGCAGCGCCGTACCGCCCAGACGTGGAATCTTACAGCTGGCTTTGCGTCCCGCGTGGGACAACTGCAGCGCCGGTACCGAACCGCGTGCTTCGACGAACTTCGTGATCTGCTGCAGCTTCGCGATATGCTCGTCCTTCCAAATACCCAGGCACGCCGGAGTGATGCGGCCTTCGGGAGTAACACCCGTTGCCTCAAAAATCACCATCGCGGCGCCGCCCGCGGCGCGTGAGCCGAGGTGCACCATGTGCCAATCGTTAGCAAAGCCGTCTTCCGACGAATACATACACATCGGGGAAACCACAATTCGATGAGGAAGCGTCAGGCCGCGTAATGCCAGCGGCGTGAACAAAGGCACAGAGGGAGTTGCTTGAGGGGTGGTTGCCATAAGCATATACGATATCCCTTCTACTATTGAGTTGACAAATGGCAGTTCGGTTAATTGAATCGACTGTTCACCGATGCGGGCAGGTGACCGCTTATCCTGGAGAATTAGGGCCTTCCAGGCCCCGCCGCCCATGCACATCCCCGACGGTTACCTGAGTCCTGCTACCTGCGCTGCGCTTTACGCAGGGGCGGCTCCGTTCTGGTACGCATCGTTGCGAAAAATCCGGCGGGCGCTGCATTCGCGGATGATTCCGCTGGTTTCTTTGTTTGCTGCGTTTTCCTTCATCATCATGATGTTTAACCTGCCCCTGCCTGGCGGGACGACGGCTCACGCCACGGGCGTAGCCATTGCGGCGATTGTGCTCGGCCCATGGGCCTCAATTCTTGCTGTCTCCACGGCATTGACCATCCAGGCCCTGTTTTTTGGCGATGGCGGTATAACAGCGATCGGCGCAAACTGCTTCAACATCGCGATTGTGGGGTCGGTCTCGGCTTACGCGGTTTATCGGATGATCGCCGGCACATCGCCGGTGGATTCTCCGCGGCGGGTGCTCGCGGCGGTTGCCGGCGGGTATGTGTCCATAAATTTAGCCGCGCTCGTAACGTCCCTGGAACTCGGTCTGCAGCCGCTTTTGTATAAGGATGCCTCCGGTGCTCCGCTCTACGCTCCCTACCCATTTTCCATTGCCGTGCCTGCGGTAATGATCGGGCACCTGCTGGTAGCTGGTGTCGCTGAAGCATTGGTTTCGGGCGGAATTGTCGCGTACCTCCAGCGATCAGAGCCGCATCTGCTGCTTTCGGGGACACTTGCGGGCCTGCGGGAATGGAGTTCAGCGAAGGCGTTGTGGGCGGGATTGGCATTGTTGGCACTGCTCGCGCCGCTTGGTCTGCTGGCGGTGGGTTCTGCGTGGGGTGAGTGGAGTCCTGAGGATTTCGTGAATCCGGATTTACGCGCAGGGATTGCACACGCGTCTGGAGGAGCCGCGCCTCCTGCTCATGTACCCTCCGGGATGAATCGCTTGGCGCAACTCTGGACGGCCCCGCTTTCCGATTACACCGCGCCCTTCCTTGGCGACGAACGCAGCGGTTATGTATTTGCGGCGTTTGCGGGTGCCGCGTTGGTGATGATCCTGGCCGGTGCGATTGCGTTTCTCTCGCGGCGGCGAAGCGTACGCGAGTCAACCGACTTCATCGAGAGGTCGATCGCGGGCTTTCTTCGCGCCTCCGCACACGCGTCGCGGGCTGAACGGATGGCGGCATCAGAAGGCTTGCTCCAAAAAGTGGATCCTCGAGTGAAACTGGCCGGCCTGTTCGGCTTGATCGTGGTTGCCGCTGCCGTCTCACGACTGACTGTGATTGCCGGACTATTTGGACTGGCGTTCCTTCTGGCCGTGCTTTCACGTTTATCCGTCGTGAAATTAGCTGGGTGGATCTGGGCACCGGTGCTGCTGTTCACAGGGTTGATCGCACTGCCTGCCATGGTGTTGACGCCCGGCGATGTCGTTGCCGGAGGAGGCATCTTTTCCGTGACGGCCTCGGGTGCGCGTGGGGCGGCCTTTCTCATCTTGCGCGCGGAGACTGCAGCAACATTTTCGGCTCTATTGATTTTGACGACGCCTTGGCCGTGGGTGCTCAAGGCGCTTCGCTCATTGAAGTGTCCTGCCGTGTTGGTCGCGATTCTCGGCATGGCGTATCGCTACATTTTTGTGATCCTACAGAACGCGCTGGATATTTTGGAGGCCCGCCGCAGCCGAACCGTGGGACCGCTTGCGCCTAGAGAAGCCCGCCGCGGGGTGACGGCGGCGGCTGGAGTTCTGCTCAGCAAAAGCTTACACATGAGTGGTGAAGTGCATCTTGCCATGCAAGCGCGCGGATACCGCGGCGACGTGCACATTCTCAATGATTTCCGCACCCGTGCCGCAGATTGGCTGTGGCTCTTCGGATTTGCCGCCATTGCGGCAATCGCGCTGTGGCTTTCCACCGGAGGCCACTTGTGAGCGCTGTTTTTGAATTGACTAGTGTGACGTATCGTTACGCTTCGGGAGAAGCGGCGGCTTTGAATGGAATCTCGTTGCGCATCGAGGCAGGCAAACGCATCGCCCTGCTGGGAGCGAATGGCTCCGGAAAATCGACGCTGCTGCGGACGTTGGACGGTTTGTTCTTTCCTCAATCCGGCTCGCTTCGCTTCCGCGGTCAGGCACTCGACCGGAATCAGTTTGAACAGGACTCCTTTGCATTCGATTTTCGGCGCCGCGTTGGGTTGGTGTTTCAGAATCCCGATGTGCAATTGTTCAACCCCACCGTATTTGATGAAGTCGCGTTTGCGCCGCTCCAGTTAGGATTGCCGAAGGAGGAAGTGGTCCGCCGCGTGAACACCACGCTCGACCGGATGGAGCTTTCTCCGCTACGAGCCCGACCCCCTCATCGCTTGTCCGGCGGAGAAAAGAAACGTGTCGCACTTGCATCGATACTGGTGTTGGATCCCGAGGTGCTTCTGTTTGACGAACCAACCGCCGGTCTCGACCCCCGCAGCGAGAGCCAGATAATCGACATGTTGATCGCCTGGGGCAGGGAAGGGCGTACCGTGATCACCGCCACCCATGATCTTGGATTAGTGGAGGATATCGCGGATTACTGCTTTGTGATGGAAGAAGGCCGGATCGCCGCCGAGGGCGAGCCGGCCTCTGTGCTTCGTGATCTGGAGATGCTGCGCCGCGTGAATCTGATTCACGAGCACAGACACCGGCATGACACGGGTGAAGTGCATTCGCACCCGCACCGCCGTCCGCACGGGCATTAATCTCCGCGAACAGCTATAGCTTTTCGTTGAGGATTTTTTCCGTTTGATCGGCGCGGAACTTCTTCAGTTTTTCACTCAACTCCGGACGATCCAACGCCAGAATCGAAATTGCTAGCAGCGCCGCATTCGTGGCGCCCGCCTTGCCAATCGCAAGCGTGCCAACGGGAATGCCAGCCGGCATCTGCACCGTGGAAAGAAGGGAGTCCAATCCCTTGAGTGCCTGGCTTTCCATCGGCACGCCCAGCACGGGAAGAACTGTGTGCGCGGCCATTACGCCTGCAAGATGCGCCGCCGCGCCGGCCGCTGCGATGATCACCTTCATTCCGCGATCAGACGCCGTAGTGGCCCATTCCGTGGCGGCCGCCGGGGTGCGGTGCGCCGAAAGAACGCGGCTTTCGTGCGGGACGCCGAACTTCGTCAAAGTATCCGAAGCATTCTTCATAGTCTCCCAATCCGATTTGGAACCCATGACGATGCCGACAAGTGGAGTGTTGTTATCCATGCTCATAGTGAAATTCCCATTGTGCATTCCCGGCGGGAATTTCGCCAGTCGAATCACCCTGCCAAAATAACGCGCCGCGATTACACTGTAGTTGTGACCGGACAGAGGCCTTTCGGAATTGGCTCCCCCGTGCGCTCCGTAGCAGCCGGCGCATTGGTTCTACTCACACTGGTTCTGCCTGTCTACCTGTCTGGTGGTCCTGCCCAAGTGGCAGGTGGTGTTCGCGACCCAGCCTTCGCAAACATCCCCATCGAGCAATGGGTCAACGCGAATGATCCGCCGCAGATCAAGTGGGAATCCCGCATTCTCCCTCCGGTCCTGGCGGTAGAGCAACGATTGCGGGCTCGTGCCGATATCCAACTGGACGGCGACGAAGTTTCGAAACGCCGTGGCCGTGGCCGCTTAGTGACCTTTGTCCGCTTCGAAGACAGCCAGGGCCAAGCCTACGAAGCGCACCACGCCCTGGATCTGACAGACGTTCAAAACAAGACGGACAAACTGGACTTCGTCGTCTCTCAGGATGCCTACTTGCTGCCGGGTGAGTATCAGGTTTCCTTTGCAGTTGTGGATACAGCCACAGGCGAGCACAGTGCCGCCCGCAGAACCCTGCGCGTGAACGCCATCAAGAATGATCCGCTGCCCAACGCATGGAACGGGTTACCGCCCGTGGAACTGATCTTCAACTCGTCTTTCCGCGCGCGGCGGATCAACGTTGCATTCACAAACAAGCGGCCGCTTGAAGTGCAGCTCTTGGTTAACATGACACCTTCCGTCGAGAAGCCTACGTTCCGCGCCAGGCCCATCCCAGCCGATACCGTCATCAACGGGCTGGTTTCGGTTTTCCGCGTTCTATCGCAAATGTCCGTCCCGACTGGAAAGTACCACGTCGGCGTCATGAACCTGACACGCCGCAGGATCATGTTGGAGCAGGAGATCCGGCCGTATGGCCGCGGCATCAACTGGCAAAGGCTGGGAGAGGCGATGAAGGATGCGGACCCGAACGTCATCGACGTGGAGACCCTTCGCGACCGCGGCCGCGATACAGAGTTCTTCCGCGCACAAGTCCGCAAGGCCCTGGATTCGCAGACTCCGGCGAGCCCGGCCGATTCCCCGCCGAATGATTTACCCCAGAAGGTGGTGATCGTCCTCAGTCCGCCGTTTTCCGCCTCGGGCGAAAATGCAAAACCACTTGAACTGGAGACACCAGCGAACGCCCGCATCTACTACCTGCGCCGTCACGTAATTCCGCCGATGTCGCTGCCCGGACCCATGTTTGTCGAACAGCGATTAAGCCGGGGCCGCCGGGTCGACTCGGCGATGATGAGCACAAGAATGGGTTATGCCGAACCCTACGACGTGTTGGAGAAAGTCCTGAAGCCTTTGCGTCCAAAAACGTTTGATATCTACACGCCGGAGGATTTGCGTAAAGCGATTGCGAGTATCCTCGAAGAGACCTCCCGGATGTAACCGCTCGCTAGTTTCGCAGTTCGCTTAGAAAGCTCCGGCCCGCGCCGATTTTTGTCCCGAAATTTTCCGCCACCGTCTGTCCGATGTCGGCAAGGGAGCCACGCGTACCCAGATTTGCACCCGCATGCACATTTGCCCCAAGCGCCAGCACCGGCACGTATTCGCGACTGTGGTCGGTGGAAGGTGTTGTTGGATCGCACCCGTGGTCAGCCGTAAGAATCACGAGATCGCCCGGCTTTAGTTTCGTTTCGAGCGTTGGAATCCAGGCATCTACTTCCTCAAGTGCCTTTGCGTAGCCTTCCACGTCATTGCGGTGCCCGTACAGCATGTCGAAGTCGACAAGATTGACGAAGATGAGGCCGCTCTCCTGCTCCTCCATCATCGCGAGCGTTTTCGCCATACCCTCCGCGTTGCTTTTGGTTTTCACCTGCTCGGCGATACCACGGCCCAGGAAGACGTCGAAAATCTTGCCGATACTGGTGACCTCAACCCTTGCGGCCTGCAGTTGATCGAGCAACATTCCCTTGGGAGGTGGGACCGCATAATCGTGCCGGTTCGACGTTCGTGTGAACGCCCCAGGCGCGCCAGTGAACGGACGCGCGATAACACGGCCCACTTCGTGGGTGTCACGCAGTAGTTCCCTCGCCGTCTCGCACATTTTGTACAGCTCGAATAGGGGGATGATATCTTCGTGCGCGGCAATCTGGAAAACGGAATCCGCCGACGTGTAGACAATCGGCGAGCCCGTCTTCATGTGCTCTTCACCAAGCTCTTTGATGATCTCCGTGCCGGACGCCGGTTTGTTTCCAAGCGACTTACGGCCTACTCGATTCTCGAATTCCTCCATCAATTCCGGTGGAAATCCGTTCGGGTAGATCGGGAACGGTTTCGCCAAATGAATGCCCACCATCTCCCAGTGGCCTGTAGTGGTGTCTTTCCCGGGCGAGGCGAGCGCGCATTTTCCGAACGCGGCCGCGGGCGCCGGTGCGGGCGTTAGCCCGGTGAGCGGTTTGATGTTCGCCAAACCAAGCCGGCAAAGGTTCGGGAGATCGAGTGGGCGCAGGCGCGCGATGTTGCCCAAGGTGTCACTCCCCGCGTCGCCATACGCCGCAGCGTCCGGCATTTCGCCGATGCCCACACTATCCAGCACAATCCAGATGACACGATCGAAGTTCATGTTGTTAGAGATATTGCTCTTTGAAACTACTGTTGAAGCGGACCATTCACCGGCATGATCACGGGGCCAGCGAGAATCGACTCAATACGCGCGCTCAGTTGATCGACAAACCGGTCCGGCAGGAAACCGTTCATCCGGCTTGCCAGGCGACCGTCCTTATCGAGAATGATCGTGGTGGGAATGTTCGCCACCTGCATTAAACGTGACAAGCCGCTGTCGAAATAGACAGCCTTGCTCCAGTTGAACGTATCGAGGAAACCCGGCACCGGATCGTGCGTCTCATCGGCGTTCACCGAAAGAAAGACCACATCGTTGCGATCTTCAAAGCGCTTCCGCACCTGCTCGTAAAGCGGGTGCTGCGCGCGGCATGGGATGCACCAAGTGGCCCAGAAATCCATCACCAACACTTTGCCCCGCAAGGACACCAGCGGCAGTTTATTGCCTTCAACCCCGTCCAAAACGAATTTGCCGGGTTCGGTGACGCCGTTATTTGGATCCAGCGGCAGAAGTTCCCTGTGGCGTTTCTCGACCGCAGCGACCGTACGGTCGTAGGACTTCAATATCTCCTCGCCCAAGCCAGTCTCGGAACCATCGTGGAGGCGCTTGTACATCTCGCCCAACTGGCGGCGATCCTGTAGCCGGTCGCTGTCTGTTACACGGCGATCGGGAATAGTGAAGGCGTCTGCCATGCGCTCAATCGCGGCTTGATGCTCGCCTGCGCGGTCCAAGGCTTCCGCCCATTCTCGTGCTGAAGGCTCTTCCGGATACGCAATGTAGGCCAATGCTGCCTTGCGGCGCGATTCGTCATGGTTGCCCAGAATTGACAGAGCCCGCGACTGGTAGAGCAAAGCGCGTTCCAGAGCGCGATCGTGATCTTCCTGATTCCGCACGGGATCGCTCCCCTTGGGAACCGGAATGCGGATCACATAGTCTTCGTAACGCTTGGCCAGATCCAGAGCTCTTTCCGCATTTTCCTTGCCACCGACATTCAAAAGAGCCATAGGTACTCGGTCGAGCAACTGCACATCGTTCGGTGTGCGCTCAAGTGTGGGTACGCCATACAACGCGATGCGGCGTTTGTCGCCAACTTCAATCGACTCCTTGGCAAGCAACTGTTGCACTTCAGGCAGCACGGTCGATTTCGGATACTTGCGCAGGTGCGTCTCAAGAACGCGGATGGTGTCCTCGGCGCTGTTGGCGGCTTCCTGTAGTGCTTGCTGCAACTCGGCCCGTTCGATGTCCGGACCAATGCCGCCTGTGTTCGTCTGTTGGCGTGGCGGGGCCTGAGCGTAGGCCAATCCGCCCAGCATGCACGCGAGGACGCCGGCTAGCGTACACGGGAAAACGTTGGATAGGCGGCGCATCACTTCTATTATCCCCGGCGGGCGGCTACTTCTTGCCGTTGCCCATGTTCCGGATACCATCAGCAACCTGGGCAGCGCGTTCCCGCGCCATGTGGAGCAACGCCTCGTTCTTGGCGACTTGATCCAGAATCGGCAGAAAATCCGGTGTGCCCATCAATTTTTTGTTGTCCCATGCGGCCTGAATCTTCAGAATCGATGCGTTCACGCCCAGGCGATCATGCCGGATCACGCGGCGCAGTTCGATCAACATGCGGACGCTGTCGCCCGCATTCTCCATGATTTCCATCAACGCGCGCGCATCTTCGCTTTGGGAAAAGTTAAACGAAGATTGCGTCTTCGCGTCTCCATCCTCCCAAATGAACGTTTTTCGCCCCATATTGGCGACTTTAAGGCCCGATTCCAGCGGGTTTTTGAAATGATCCAGCTTCGCGGCGATCTCAAAGATCCGCTCTGCGGCCGCGGGTTCCAGCCGGAACTTCTCTGCGTTGTCGAGATCTTCCGTTTCGTTGTAAACCACGGAGCCGTCGCGATCTACCGCAAGCGATTGGAACGGAGGCAGCGAGCCGGGAAACGACTTCGTGTAAATCACCCGCGATCCATCCGCGAGCAGCGGTACCGCACTGAGGAGAAGCGCTCCCAGGAAAACGCGCGATGCTGATCGCGGTATGCTCATCCCGCCACCTTCAGCCGGATTCGCGCGCCCGTCGCGGCGGTTGCCGTTGTGGTCGCATGGCAAATCGCTACAGCTAGAGCGTCGGCGGCGTCTTCCTGTAACCCACCAGAGGGAACCTCAAGGCCAGTTAATGTCCGCACCATCAGTTGGACTTGTGACTTCTCCGCGCGGCCAAAGCCGACCACACTCGCTTTAACAGACAGCGGGGAGTACTCGCCCAACGGCACGCCAGCTTCCGCAATGGCGGCCAGCGCTACGCCGCGCACGTGCGCCAGCTTCAGGGCGGTCTTCACATTTTGAGAATAGAAGACCTCTTCCACCGCGGCGGCGTCAGGCGTGTGTGTCGAGAGCAACTCGCGCAGTCTGGCGGCAACAATTGCAAGACGTGCTTCCAGTGGATCTTTCGGCTTGAGCGAAATGACGCCATGCGCGACAACGCCGTGGCGGCGGCCATCGCTGTCGATCACGCCCCAACCGGTGCGCTCCGTCCCGCAATCGATTCCCAGCACTCTCATGCGTTTCTGCCGCCGGAGAGGCTCGCCAGTACCGCTCTTTTAAGCGAGCGCTTCCAGGTCCTTTTCGTCGATGTCGAAGTTCGAGTAAACGTTTTGCACGTCGTCGTGCTCTTCGAGCGTATCCGTCATCCGCATCAATGCGGCGACGTTCTTACCGTCCACCTGCACCAGGTTTTTCGGAATCATCGCGATCTGCGCCGATTCCGTCGGAATATTCGCCTTTTGGATCACTTCGAGCACGGTCACGTAGTTTTCCGGCGCCGTCAGCACTTCCCACGAATCGCCATCGCGGCGCAGGTCATCGGCGCCGGCGTCGAGCACCAGCGTCATCAGATCGTCTTCGGCCGGCGCTTTCTCGGCATCGATAATGATCTGCCCCTTCCGCTCGAACATCCATGCAACGGAACCCTGTTCGCCCATGTTCCCACCGTTCTTCGAGAACGCGTGGCGAAGTTCGCTGACGGTGCGGTTGCGGTTGTCGGTGGCCACTTCCACCAGCACGGCCGCGCCGCCGGGACCGTAGCCTTCAAACATGATTTCTTCGATCTGACCGCCTTCGAGTTCGCCGGTGCCGCGCATGATGGCGCGCTTGATGTTATCGGACGGCATGCTGACCGCTTTGGCCGCGGTGATTGCCGTGCGAAGCCGAGGGTTGCCGTCGGGGTCGCCGCCGCTGCGGGCCGCAATCATGATTTCCTTGATGATGCGCGTGAAAATCTTGCCGCGCTTGGCGTCCAGGGCGCCCTTCTTGTGCTTAATCGTCGCCCATTTACTGTGACCAGACATAACGAATCCTCTTCAATTTGGATACTTAGGCACCCTGGCGCGCAGCCGCGCCGGACCGGGACCCCGCAGAAGCGCAACCACGTCGCCAAACCGCTTTCAAACCAGAACCGGGCCCAACTTTCTACGATAACAGATCATGCCAGCAGGCACAGGTACTGCTGCAGCCATCTGCAACGCCCTTTTCTGGTCTCTTTCTTCCACGCCGGGACCTCTATCCGGTGAAGCATCAACGGTTTGGAGCGCGAACCCACATTTCGCTGACGTTCCTGTTTGTCATCGTGCTGCGCTCCGGAGGATGTCGATATTAAGATGGAATGCTGGACGAAAATTTCATGCACCAGAAACCCGTTCCCTATCGCGCGCTCGGTAACACCGGGCTACACGTCTCCGTGCTCGGCATCGGCGGATGGCACTTTGCCTGCCCTCCCACTCAGGCCGAGAGCACTCGTTTGGCTCGGGAAGCGTTGGACGCCGGCGTCAACTTTTTCGATAACGCTTGGTGCTATCACAATGGACTCGCCGAAGAGCGTATGGGCGCGGCGCTCGAAGGCGTGCGTCAGCAAGTGGTCATTATGACCAAGGCATGCACGCACGGGCGAGGTAAAGACGTCGCCATGCGGCAACTCGAAGAAACGCTCCGGCGTCTTAGAACGGATTACCTCGACGTCTGGCAGATTCACGAAGTCATTTATTGGAACGAACCCGATTCCATCTTTGCTCCGGGCGGCGTCATTGAAGCGATCGACCAAGCGAAACGGCAAGGCAAAGTCCGTTTCGTTGGCTTCACCGGACACAAGCATCCGGATATCCACCTTAACGTGCTCTCGCATGATTATCCGTTCGATACCATTCAGATGCCGCTCAACTGCATGGATACCCACTTTCAAAGCTTTGAGCGGCGCGTGCTGCCGGAAGCTCTCAAACGCGGCATGGGAGTCTTCGGCATGAAAAGCTTCGGTGGCGGAGCGGAAATCATCAAAGGCGGCATGGCGAGCCCGCAGGAAGCCCTGCGCTATTCGATGAGCCTGCCGGCGGCGAGCATCATCAGCGGCATCGACACCCTCGACGTGCTCCGGCAGAATTTGGACATTGTCTGCGGCTTCGAGCAGATGAGCCCCGAAGAGATGGCCGCGTTGCGCGGTCGTACCCGAGCTTGCGGCGGCGATGGGCGGTTCGAACTCTATAAAACCAGCATCGCCTACGACGGTCCCGAGGCCCGCCTGCAACACGGCTTTCCTCCGATGTCCCAGACGCCCGCCTAGTTTGTTCCTGCCTCATTTCTATCCCGCTTCCCGGCCACGGACAGTCACTCACCACGGAGTGGGGATAGGGCTTTGGTCCAACGGAGTAGGAAATAACTTTTCTGCGCTTCGGCGATTTTCGGACGATACCTTTACCAGACGCGCGGGAAAACGCTAACCGCGGTCTGCCTGGAGGTTGGGGGATGGAAGACCGGGAGTTGATTAATGAGTTTCTGATCGAAAGCGGCGAGAACCTGAACCGTCTCGAAACCGAAATCGTGGATCTGGAACAACGGCCGAAGGACCCGGCTCTCCTTGCAAGTATCTTCCGCACCATTCACACGATTAAAGGAACCTGCGGGTTCTTGTCCTTCGGCAACCTCGAAAACGTCACGCACATTGCCGAGAACATTCTCTCCCAGTTGCGGAACGGCGAACGGAGCCTGACGCCGCAGTTGACGTCGCTGGTGCTGGAAATGATGGACGCCATCCGCAAGGAGTTGGCGAGTATTGAAGCGACCTCGCTCGAAAGCGGCGAAACCTACGACGATCTCCGTGCCCGCCTGACTCGCACCTGCAATGAAATCCGGCCGGAGATTTCCGTCATGGCCCCTTCTCCTGCGGACCATGCCGGTCCAGGCAAAGCCACAGTAACCGAAGCGGAGGAAAGCGCCCCGCGAATGCATCAGATTGTCCCCACCGCGAGCGAGCTACGGCCTCCGGCGGCCGTTGCGATCGAACTCGTCGAAGCGGGGCAGGCATGTGCCGTCAGCGTTTCTCCGCCGAACAAGGTGAGCGAGGAGATCTCCGTTGATCCGCCGGCTGTCGGGGCAAACACCGCGGAAGCCGAAAAACAGACGGCAACGAAGGCATCTATTGCCGATTCCACGATTCGCGTCGACGTCGGTTTGCTCGACAAGCTTATGAACCTCGTTGGCGAGCTTGTCCTGGCGCGCAATCAGATCCTCCAGTTCAGCTCGAAGCAGGACGATGGGACGCTCAATGCGACGGCGCAGCGCCTGAACTTGATCACCACACAACTTCAGGAAGGCGTCATGAAGACGCGAATGCAGCCGATCGGCGTCGTCTGGAATAAGCTGCCCCGCGTGGTCCGCGATTTGGCCGCGTCCTGCGGGAAACAGATTCAATTGGATATGGACGGCGCCGAAACCGAACTCGACAAGAGCATCATTGAAGCCATTAAAGATCCGCTGACACACATCGTTCGCAATTGTTGCGATCACGGCATCGAGACGCCGGAGACCCGGATGCAAGCCGGTAAGTCAGGACAGGGCCGTCTGTTGCTGCGCGCCTATCACGAGGGCGGCCAAGTCAACATCGAGATCATCGACGACGGCGGCGGCATCAATATCACTCGCGTGAAGCAGAAGGCCGTCGAGCGGGGCCTGTTGCGTCCGGAACAGGCCGAACAGATGACCGACCGCGAGGCTGCGAATCTGGTCTTCCTTCCGGGACTATCCACAGCCAAGGAAGTCACCAGTATTTCCGGTCGCGGCGTTGGCATGGATGTGGTGAAGACGAACATCGAAAAGATCGGCGGAGTGGTGGATCTCACCAGCCGCCCCGGCGACGGCACCACGGTCAAGATCAAGATTCCCCTGACGCTCGCCATCATCCCCGGCCTCGTGGTGAGCAGCGGCGGCGAGCGCTTCATTATTCCGCAGGTCAGTTTGCTCGAACTGCTTCGCGTGGAAGGCGAGGCGGTTCAGAAACAAATTGAACGCATCCACGGAGCCCCGGTATATCGCCGCCGAGGCAGCTTGCTTCCAATCGCATTCCTCAATGAAGTGCTGCGGCTGCCGGATTCCGCCTCTGAGTCGGACGTGTTGAATATCGTCGTCCTGCAAGCTGAAAATCGCCAATTCGGACTGGTTGTCGACGATATCAACGATACCCAGGAAATTGTCGTAAAGCCGCTCAGTAAACAGTTGAAAGGCATGACCTCGTATGCTGGCGCCACGATCATGGGTGACGGCAAAGTCGCGTTGATCCTGGACGTCCTTGGAATCGGACAACTTTCCGGAGTGCTTTCTGAGTCGCTCGAGCATACCCGAACTGACGACAGCCGTCACGAAATGGCGCACGAGGAACGTCAGACGTTCCTGCTATTCCGCGCGGGCTCGTTCGAACGCATCGCCGTGCCGCTGTCCCTGGTCGCTCGCCTGGAAGAATTCCCCGCCAGCCGGATTGAACGTGCGGGAGGGAAGCTCGTTGTGCAGTATCGCGAGCGCATCCTCCAACTCACCCCTCTTGCTCCCGCGTTGGGTGCTGGGCCTTGCGAGCTCACGGATCCGGCCCAAGTCATCGTCTTCGCCGAAGGCGACCGCATGGCCGGCCTGGTGGTGGATCAGATTCTCGATATCCACGACGAAGCAATCCATATTGGAAGCGCGGGTTCGCAGCCACGGCTGACCGGCTCGGCGGTTCTCGGCGGGAAGGTGACGGACTTCATCGATCTTCCGGCTGTCCTGCGCACAACGGACGAGGCGTGGGGATCGGGTGTTGCTCCCAAGCACCACACGTCAACGCCGGTCTTGGTTGCGGACGCCAGCGCATTCTCCCGGGGGCAGATCCGCAACTACCTCGAGATTTCTGGTTACCCGGTGGTGGAAGCATCGGGTCCGCAGGAAGCTCTCGCCAAACTGGGACATCATCCGGTGGGAGCAGTGGTTGTCTCGCTGCCTCCAACCGGCGCGAAGGAGTTGCTCGAAGAGATGCGCCGCATGCCGTCCCTCAAATCGATTCCCGTCATCACGGTCAGTGGGGATGATACGGGCGAAAACGATGGACGGTTCGATGCGCGGGTCGACCGCTTTGACCGTGGGGGACTGCTCCGCTCGCTCGAGCGGCTATCCGAGGCGCTGAACGAAGAAGGGGTGAGTGCTGAACTCGCCAGCGTAGGAGGTCAGGAATAATCGCCATGACCACTCACCAGGCCGGAATAGCCGAACCGACTCCCAGCATGCTGGACAGCCGCCAATACTCTACCTTCACCGTCGGCGACCTCTTCTTTGGCATCGAGGTTCTGGATGTCCAGGAAGTCCTGCGACATCTGGAGATGACCAGCGTGCCGCTCGCCCCAAGTGTGATTGAGGGGCTGATCAATCTGCGCGGGCAAATTGTCACCGCGCTCGACATGCGCACCAGACTGGGCTTGCCTCAACGGACCGAATATGAAACCTCGATGAACATGGTGGTCCGCTCCGAGGACGGTGCGGTGAGCTTGCTCGTGGATGAGATCGGCGACGTGATTGAGGTCCAATCCGATGCCTTCGAATCCACACCCGACAACTTGCCTGCTGAACAGCGTGAATTGATTCGAGGCATTTACAAGTTGGATGGCCGGTTACTCCTCGTACTGAGTGCCGACCGAGTTCTGCAGATAGCCGCAACGAGCTAGTCAATGGAAACAATTCAGGAGAAGCCGTGATCGATTCAACGCCACAGGAACGCGCTAGAGAAACGACGAAAGCCAGCCGTCTATCCGTGTTTCGAGATCTTTCGCTCCGGAGACGGGTATATGTGTTGGGCGCTGTCATCGCGGTCGGCTTTGCTGGATTTGGTGCAGCGGTGACCGCGGCAATCAATACCGTGAAGGTCGGCGGGCCGATCTACAACCAAATCAGCCTGCAAAAGGAGCTGATTGCCGATATTCTGCCGCCGCCGGCTTACATTCTTGAGAGCTATCTTGCCGCCTCCGAAATGGTTGGCGCTGCCGACGTCGCCGCACTGAACAAGCTAGTAGCCACAAGCAAGACCCTGCAGAAGATGTACCTTGACCGCCAGGAATACTGGGGGGCGGCCCTTCCGGAAGGCGAGATCAAACGGTTGATCACCAAGACTTCCCGTGATCCCGCCATGGAGTTTTACCGTGTCCAGAATGAGCATCTGATCCCGCAACTACAGGCCGGCAACAAAGAGTCCGCCCGTCAGTCATTTGTGGAGTTAACCCAGCTCTATGCCAAACATCGCGCCGAGATCGACAAGCTGTCCAATGCTTCCGCTGCGGAAAGTCTGCGCGTCGAGCAGGAAGCGGAGCACGCGCTGCGGTTGCGCTTGATGGTTCTGTTGGTGGTAGGCATCGCAATTTTCCTCACGATCATACTTCTATGCCTGAATCTGAAGGACGCCGCTATGGAGCCAGCCAAGCGAATCGCAAACGTAATCCGCAAACTGGCTGCAGGGGATTTGACGGCGCGCGCGACAATTCGCAAAGACGACGAGATGGCGGAAATTTGCGAATGTCTCAATAGCTTCGCCGATGAGCTTTGCTCCATCATGACGATGCTGACGAAAACCGCCGGGGAACTGTCTGGCTCTGGCCAAGCGCTCACCGAGTCGAGCAAAGCCGTCACCCACAACTGCGAAGAAACGGCTGGCAAGGCCAATACGGTCAGCGGCGCGGTCTCCGAAGTGAGCAAGAATCTGCAGATTCTTGCCGCAAGCGCGGAGGAAATGACGGCCAGTGTAAACGAGTCGGCACGGAGCACCAGCCGTTTCGCACAACGAACGATGGAAGCCGTCGGCGTTGCGCGTGGCGCGGAAGGTACGGTGAACAACCTGCGGGAACGCAGCGCCGAGGTTGGCAAAGTGCTCAAGTCGATTTCTACCGTCACTGCCCAGATCAATGCATTGGCGCAGAAGGCGACCATGGAGGCTAAGCGGGCCACCGACGCGGGCAAAGGATTTGCCGTGGTTGCCAATGAGGTAAAAGAACTGGCTCGCGAATCAGGCCGTGCCTCCGAGGATATCAGTCAAAGAATTCAGGCCATTCAGCGTGACGATAGCGGATCGAATCAAGCCATCCATCAAATTATGGAAGTGGTGAACTCGATCAGCACGTTTGCCCGGCAGACGAATCTGCTTTCCCTCAATGCCACCATTGAAGCCAGTCGCGCCATCGGCGCCGGCACGAGTTTTGCGCACGTGGCCAGTCAGGTGAAGGAGCTTGCGACGGCAACCGCCAGTGCGGCGGATCAAATCAACCGTAGTATCAGCATCATGCTGGATGGCAGTCAGGAGGCGACGAAGTCCATGCACCAGATCCAGGCCCTTATCGTCGAGATCAACGAGGCATCGCACAGCATCGCTTCCAGCGTAGAGGAGCAATCGGCAGCGATGAAAGAGATCGCCCACTCTGTCAGCGCGGTGGCATCGAGTGGCGACACGATTGCCGTCAATATCTCGGGTGTCGCGGGCGCTGCCGAAGAAAGTACACAGGGAGCCAATATCAGCCGCAAGGCGGCGGAAAAGCTCCGGAGTATCAGCGGCGATCTTACAAAGCAGGTGGAGCGATTCACGCTGGCACCGTCCACGCGGCCAACTGCAGACGTGTCACAGGAAGTGGCCGCTTAGGAAAGGAATGAAGTGTGAGTATCTCTTCGCCTTTCGGAATGTTTCAGGAAAGCCAAGAACCCGGATAAGGAGCAGCTCGTGAATCTGGGGACACGGCCGCTCGAAGAGGCTGACACTGCCAGGAGATGTGGGCGGCGAGAACAAAGCCCATCGAGTGTTTTCGCAATTGGTGGAACGCGTAAACCAGTCCGCGTGCTCCCCTCCCGAATCGGGTAGAGCGGCAAGCGCCGCCAGGAGAATGAATGTCCAAAGCAATGGTGATCGACGATTCCCGGGCCATCCGCATGATCCTCACCGGGATACTCAGCGAGCTCGGATACGAAGTATGCCAGGCCGCAAATGGCAAGGAAGCGCTGCAGAAGGCCGATACAAATCCGGACGTCGCTCTGTTTCTTGTCGATTGGAACATGCCGGAGATGAACGGGCTTGAATTTGTCCAGCGCGTGCGCGGCGATAAGCGCTTCGTTTCCACGCCGCTGATGATGGTTACCACCGAAACCGAGATCAATCAAGTGATGCGCGCGATAGAGGCCGGCGCCAACGAGTACGTTATGAAACCCTTTACCAAAGACATGATTGAAGAAAAACTGCGCATGATCGGCGCCGTGCAGTAGGAGCCTCCCATGCCTTCATTCTCCAAGCGGTTAATCCCGCGCGGAAACAGGATACGCGTCATGGTGGTGGATGACTCGGTGGTCATTCGCCGCCTGGTGACTCATGCACTCGAAAAGGATCCGGTTCTGGAAGTTGTCGGTTCCGCTGCGGATGGCGTTTTGGCGTTGGAGCGGATTCGGTACTGCAAGCCCGACCTGATCACGCTCGATATCGAAATGCCAGAAATGAACGGCCTGGAGTTGCTCCCCCGGCTTCGATCGGCGCACCCTGATCTGAGGGTCATCATGTTCAGCACGTTGACGGAGCGAGGAGCCTCGGCGACGATGGAGGCGCTATCGCTGGGGGCGGATGACTACGTCACCAAGGCGTCCAGCGCCGGGTCGCTCGACCGATCCATGGCTGCCCTCGAAGCTGAACTGATCCCGAAGATCAAGCAGTTCTTCACTCTCGAAACGGCCGGGGCCGTAACGGCGGTCCAACCTCCTCCGGTCGCGGCTCGCCCGCGGCAAGCCAATCCGCCTGCGTCTCCGCAAGTGGTTGTCATCGGCATTTCTACCGGTGGTCCCACGGCGCTCGGAAACATTCTTCCCCAGTTCCCGGCGCACTTTCCGCTGCCGATCCTCATCGTTCAGCATATGCCGCCAGTGTTCACGCGGCTGCTGGCGGAGAGGCTCCATGCAACATGCAAATTGAAGGTGCTTGAGGCTGCGCATGGGATGAAACTCGAAGCTGGTCACGCCTACATCGCGCCCGGCGATTACCACATGCGCCTTCGCCGCGAAGGAACGAATGTCATCATCGCCCTTGATCAGGGGCCTCAAGAGAGTTCATGCCGTCCTGCGGTGGATGTTCTCTTTCGGTCGGCACTTGAGATCTATGGAGCCAACTGCATCGCTGCCGTTCTGACAGGAATGGGGTACGACGGACTGAAGGGCGCGGTTGATCTGAATGCCGCTGGTGCGTATGTAATTGCACAAGACGAAGAATCGAGTGTGGTGTGGGGCATGCCGGGCGCAGTCGTCAACGCGGGGGTCGCGAACGCCGTTCTTCCGCTAACGGGCGTTGTTCCACACGTTTTGAAAATCACCGAATCGATCCCGGCGCACAGGACCGCGCTCAGCGTGGCGCCCGGAACGCGAATTGCTGCGCCATCGCGAACCCCAGGAGCTCTTCACTAATGCCGCCCACTTTACAACCTGCCGGGACCGCCCATCGCAGCACCTCGGGGCTCGATGCGGAATCGTACAGGTTTCTCCGCGAATACATCCATCGCGAGTCCGGAATCATGCTCGACGATGACAAGCATTACCTGGTGGAAGCGCGGCTTGTTCCTCTTGTGGAGCAGACCCACTTGGGTTCGCTTGCCGCGCTCTGTCGCGCCCTGCAGCAAAACGACGTACTGTTGCGTAAGAAGGTAGTGGAGGCCATGACCACACACGAAACCCTATTCTTCCGCGACGCAGCGCCATTTGATGGGTTGCGGACAACGATCCTTCCGCAGCTTATCGAAAAGCATAAGAACTCCCGCACCTTGAACATCTGGTCTGCGGCTGCATCGTCTGGACAGGAGGCCTATAGCTTGTCGATGCTGCTGCTGGAGATGCATCTTACCGGGTGGAACGTTCAGATTTTTGGAACGGATCTCTCCGAACAGATTTTGGCGCGTGCCCGGGAAGCGCGTTACTTGCAGTTGGAAGTCAACCGCGGCTTACCCGTGCAGTACTTGATCAAGTACTTTGAACGTGACGGATTGGATTGGCGGATCAAGGAGCATGTGCGCAAAATGGTCCGCTTCGAACAGTTTGATCTGCGCCGGCCGGCGCGCGGCAAGGGACCGTTCGATATCATCTTCTGCCGGAATGTTCTCATCTACTTCGATATCCCGACCAAGAAAGAAATTTTGGCGAATCTCCGAACTGCGCTCGTCCCCGGGGGATACTTAGTGCTTGGTTCGGCCGAAAGCACGCTCAGTTTAGACGAAACGTTCCGCCGCATCGCGGTCGGCAAGGCAATGTTTTATCAGGCGCCGGAATGAAGAAGGACGACGTCATGGAAACGACCTTTCACGTGGAAACCCATCAGATCGACCTTGCGCGCGTTGTGGAAGATGTATTCAGCACGATGCTGCATATGGATGCAATCCCCAGTCGCGCCGCGGAACCGCCTCCGGAATCGTTGACGGCGGCAGTTCAATTTGTGGGCGAATGGAAGGGCGCGGTCCTGCTTACCTGCGGATCAAAATTGGCGCGAGCCTTCGCCGGACGGCTCATGCCGGCTTCGTCTTCCCCTGACGGATCAATTTCGAAGGAAGACGCATCCGACACGCTCGGAGAAGTCGTGAATATGATCGGCGGAAACCTGAAGTCCGTGCTGCCGCCGGGCGTCGACTTGTCGATTCCCGCCGTTATTGACGGCCGCGATTTCTCGCTCCGCATTTGCGGCGGCAACGAATTCAAAACCAACCATTACCTCTGTGAGGATGGTCCGTTTGAAATCACTCTTGTTCGCGTCGTGCGGTGAGACGCTGTCGGGCGAATCGACCCGCGCTACTTCTCGAACTTTGAAAACTCCAGATAATCGCCGGAGCAAGAGATCTCGCCCAACTCCCACTTCGGACGCAGTTCGAAGTAGAACGTGGAAAGCCAGGGCTTTTCGAGGGCCTTCGGATCCCGGATGTCGAAATCGACCTGAAGGTGATCGAAGTCGATTCGGCGGAACGTTTCCTTTACGCGCATCTCGGTAGAATGCGGGTGGCCCCGGCGATCAATCCAGGTTCTATCATTGAAGCCATTCGTTTCCACAACAAACGTCGTGTCGTTTTCCCAGTGGCCAACGGCGTAACCCATCCAGCTCGGATCCGGATCCTCGGGTGATTTGCGCCCATCGGTCCAGATGCGCCGGGTCCAGTGATCGTACTCAAACATCATCAACATCGAATTCGCAGTCTGAATGAATTCAAACGGGTAAGGGTGGAAGTAGACGCGCGGCGTCCCCGGAGGATAGCACTTCGACAGTACCGGATCATTCGTCGTGTCCAGCGTGTAATCACCCTGGTTGGAGGCTTTGGCCTGCTTGAACTTCTCCTTCGCCCACTCCGTCATTGCCGGCTCTTCCTTCGAAAAGGTGGAGTTCGAATATTGGCGGATCGGGTTCGGATTGCGCATCATCCAAACGCCATTCATATCCCGCTTCGGCGCGGGTGCAGCCTTCGGCGCCCCGTTCTCCTGGGCGTTCAGGCCAACAAAAAACGCGAACATCATGAGAATCGCAGGAAACGATTTCCGCATAAGCACTCCTTGAAGTTTCGGAACTTGCTCCTCGCCAAAGCTTATCACCGGAACCACGCGCTATTTTCCCACTCGCGATTCCTTGGGTCAAAGTTGCACCTTTAAGATCTTTAAGCTACTTCTTCAACGTGTTGAGTCCAGCCATCTTCGCCAGCGCGTGGAATAACACCGCGAAATCTTCTTTCGCGAAACCCATGCCTCGAGCCGCTGTCAGCATTTCATTGGTCACGGCGGTAGTCGGCAGCGGCACATCCACTTGGCGGCCCAATTCGAGCGCCAGAAGCATGTCCTTCTGCATCATGTTCACATCGAACCATGCCTCTTCCGGCAACTGGAACACCATGTTGCTGCGATACTGCACCATCGGCGATGCGATCACGCTATGTGAGAGCACCTCAACGGCGGTTTCCCTCGGGATGCCACTTTTCTCTGCGAGCAAAATGCCTTCGGAAAAGGCCAGCATCTGCACCGCAAGGCTCAAGTTCGTGCCGATCTTCATCACCAGAGCCAAACCGTTCTTGCCCACATAGGTCACCTTCGGGCCGACGTAGTCGAGCGTCGGCTTCAGCTTGTTGAAAGTATCCCTCTCGCCGCCCACCATCACGGAAAGCTTGCCCTGCTGCAGCGTCAGAAGACTGCCGGAGACAGGGGCATCCAGCATATCCGAACCCTTCTCGCGGGCGCGCTCCGCCATCTTCCGGCTGACACCAGGATTCACGGTGCTCATATCGATGTAATACTTCCCGGAGGTCAAACCCGCCAGCACGCCATCTGGTCCATCGAAAATCTCCACGAGCGCCGCGGAATTGGTCACCATCGAGAACGTCACGTCGGCCGCTTCGGCAACCGAGCGCGGATTGTCGGCCCACTTCATGCCCTTGTCCATCAACCACTGCGCCTTGGATTTCGTGCGGTTGTAGCCGGTGACCGTGTGTCCCTGATCGAGGAACCGGGCCACCAAATTTCCGCCCATTGCGCCTAAGCCAACAAAACCAAGGTTTGCCATTGTGCAGTTCTCCATGTTCGAATCGCGAATGCGTTGCCGCATTTGTGTCCACCTGCGTCAGCGGACATGAGGTTTCATAATATCGAAAAACGGAAAGCGTTACCAATTGACGCGGCATTCTATTGCAGGGTTTTCGCGGTACGCTGATTCGAGAGGTGAATCCATATGCTTCGAAAGTATGCTGGTGTTGCTTTGATGGTTGCCGCCGCGGCCGGAATCGGATTTTGGTCAGGCAAGAATACGCAGTCTGTTGAGGCCGCATCGAATCACGTCTATGAGTTCCGTACCTACACCACGGAACCCGGGAAACTCGACACACTGAACACGCGCTTCCGGGATCACACGATGCGTATCTTCAAAAAGCACAACATGACGAGTGTCGGCTATTTCGTGCCACAGGACGATCCGCAGTCGAAGAACACGCTCATGTATATCCTCGAGTTCCCCAGCCGCGAGGCAGCAAAGAAGTCGTGGGATGAATTCCGCGCCGACCCCGAATGGCAAAAAGTGCAGAAGGCATCCGAGGCCAACGGTAAAATTGTCAGTAACATCGTTTCGGTATTTGCCGAACCCACGGATTATTCGCCCAAAAAATAACGTCCGTTCAAGCGCCGCGCTTCGGTCGCCCCTTTTTGCCGGGCCCAGAGAATCAGGCCGAGGGGCGATGGGCGCGAAGGAAGGACCGGATCTGGCGCACGGCCAAGGGAATCCGCTCCTTCGGTTCCTTCCAGGGGAAGATGCTCACTTCAGCCCTGGGCGCGAGCATCGCTGCTTCCATCGCCACCGCGTACGGATGTGCCGGAATGTCGTCCGGCAAAATCAGAACCGGTGTTTGGCAACTCCGCACAAAATCGCGAGTCACGGTGAAAACGAAATCCGGGTTGTTGCGGTACATCTTGATCAGGAATTTCTCCACTGTCTCCTTGCCCACTTCCGGGTGTCGTTTCAAAAACTCCGGAGCCCAGCCCGCGATATTCGTTTCGTAAAACAAATCCCGCTTCTCCGGCCGCGAGCCGCTCGGCTGCGCCAGAACTCCCGCTACAATGCGATCCGGTGCACGCCGCAGTAGGTTCCAGATGAATGGGCCGCCAATGCAGAAACCCATCACCATAAACTTCTGGATGCCCAGGTGATCCATCAGGCCAAGTTGGTCGTCAGCGAACGAATCCCACGGACGATCCACCTCGAGCGGCCCCGAAGATTGTCCGGCGGGCGCCGTGCGGAGATCCGCCGTGATGCACCGGTACTCGCGTTTGAATTCGTCGATGGCATTAAATGGATCGCCATTGGTGAAGAAAGAGATCGTCGCGCTGAGTCCGCCACCGGCGATCAAGAGCAGCGGAAATCCGGAACCAGCCTCTTCGTAATGAATGCGAACCGGACCTTTTTCATAAAATGGCATGGTAGCTCCTTGTACGATTTACTGGCCGAACCACTGTAGCCCGGCACCGCCTCATACGGTTCCCGCGAAACGCCAGCATGTTATGAATGGACATAGAAAACTACGCTTCAACCGCGACCGATTCTTCCACGGCACGCGAAAGATTCCTGCGCAGCGTTGCCGGGTCGATCTCTTTCTCCCAACGCGCCACCACCACGGTCGCTACGCCGTTCCCCAACATATTCACCGTTGCGCGCGCCATGCTCATGAACCGGTCGATGCCCAGAATGATCGCCATTCCGGCGACCGGAATTGTTGGAATCACTTGCAGCGTTCCCACCAGAGCAATAAACCCGGCGCCCTGCACGCCGCTTGCGCCTTTCGATGTGAGAATCGCGACGGCGAAAATCGTTAGCTCCTGCGCGAAGGTGAGCTCGGTGTTCGTCGCCTGTGCCACAAACAGCGTGGCCAGCGTCATATAGATGCTGCTGCCGTCTGTGTTGAAGGTGTACCCGGTGGGAACCACCAAACCAACCAATGCCTTTGAACACCCCAGGCGCTCCAATTTTTCCATCAGGGTGGGGAGCGCAGGTTCCGAAGAACTCACGGCTAACACGAGAATAATTTCCTCTTTGATAAAAAGCAGGAACCTGAAGATGTTGAATCCGGCCAGGCGGGCGATGAGGCCGAGAATCACAAACACAAATAGCAAGGAAGTGATGTAATAGGTGGCCACCAGCGTCGCCAGCGGCTTCAGCGACGCAATGCCGAATCGGCCAATCGTATACGCCATCGCGCCAAATGCGCCCAGCGGAGCCGCCTTCATCACAATGGTCACGACTCCAAACACCGCCTGCGTGAGGGAGTTGATCATCTCGAGCAACGGCTTGCCCTTCGGGCCGGCCATTGAGAGAGAAAATCCGAACAGCACGGCGATCAACAGCACCTGGAGGATATCGCCCTTGGCGAACGCGTCCACTACGGTAGTTGGGATAATGTGCAGCACGAAATCCTGGACGCTTTGCGACTTCGCCGCGCCCGTGTAGTTCTCCACCGCTTTCGCGTCCAGCTTGGCTGGGTCCAGGTTGAAGCCCGCGCCCGTCTTCACAATGTGCCCGACGAACATGCCAGTGAGAAGTGCGATGGTGGAAACAATCTCAAAGTACAAAATCGCTTTGCCACCGACGCGCCCGATCTTCTTGATGTCCTCCATGCCCGCGATGCCCGAAACCACTGTGCAAAAAATCACCACAGTGATGATCATCGTGATCAGGCGGATGAAGCCGTCTCCCAACGGTTTCATCGCGGCGGCCATCGGTGGGTTGATGTAGCCGAAGATAACGGCGATCACAACGCCGACGAGCACCTGCGTCGAAAGACTTGTGTACCACGGTTGTTTCGCCTGCGATTCCGGCTTCACTTAGAATCCCCTCTTGCATTAGCGTAGCGCGGGGCGCGACGCGTTAGGACGCGCGTTTCGGCCACACCACTCCCTGGTCTTTCTTGGTCACGGGCGCCACTCCCTTATAGACAAACCTCTGTACGCGTTGGCCGTGATATGTTTCTGTTGTGTAAATGTTGCCTTTGGAATCGGTCGCAATGCTGTGTACCGCGTAGAACTGTCCCGGTTGGCGTCCGCCATCGCCGAAGCTGGTGAGAATCTCCAGGTTGTCGCGCTGAATGATGTAGACCTTTTCATTCGCGCCATCTACCAGATAGATGTACTTCTGCTGTGGATCCTTTGAGAACGCGATATCCCAAACAGACCCATCGCCGCGCGTATTCCTTGCGATGAACGTTTCTTTCACAAACGTTCCATCCGGCTTGAATACTTGAATGCGGTCATTTGCGCGATCGCATACATACAGCAATCCATCATTGGCAAGCTGCGCGCAATGCACTGGATTGCGGAACTGCTTCGCAGGAGGGTCATTCGGATTGTACGGACCCAGATCCGTGTCATCCGGCTTATTGCCGTAAGCGCCCCAGTGGCGTTTATATTTCCCGGTATCCGCATCCAGTACGAGCACTCGATGGTTGCCGTAACCATCGGCCACATACAGCTCGTTTGTCTTTGGATCGACGAACAGTTTCGCCGGACCCTTCAGGTTTGCGATATCGTTGCTGCCCTTACTCTGATCCGGCTTGCCAATCTGCATCAGGAACTTGCCGTCCTGCGTAAATTTAAGGATCTGGTTATCTTTGAACCGTCCTGCCGAAGTCAGAGCCTCCGCCTGCATACCTTCTGAGCGCGGCGCCGGCGCCTGCGGACCGCGTCCATTGCCGCCGATCCAAACGTTGCCTTTGTAATCGATAGTGATGCCGTGATTCGAATCAGGCCAATCGTAACCCTGCCCAGGACCGCCCCACGCTCGCAGCAGGTTGCCCTCTTGATCGAACTCCAGAATCGGCGGAGCCGGTGTGCAGCATTCCGCGGCGGGCGTTGGCTTCGCGATTTGATATACCTCTTTGGGTTCCAGCGATCCTTGGCGATGAATGATCCACACGTGATCTTTGTCGTCCACCGAAACGCCAATGGTCATGCCGATCACCCAGTGGTTCGGCAGCGGCTTGGGCCACATCGGGTCCACTTCAAAGCGCGGAGCCATGGTGCCCGCGGCGTTGACCGTTTCGTTACGTTCCGCAACATAGGAAGCGATGGCCAAGATTCCCAGCGTTGCGCCAAACACCGAGGCAATTCGAGTATTTCGAGTCATGACCGATGCCCTCTTCCTCTACCAGGACGGTTCCACCCGAGGACAGCCCCTCGGCGTTCTGATTTCCGAGGTAAGCTGACTCTTACGGACAGCGTGCATTATACATGATCCGTCTTGTTTACAGCCTATTTGTGCTTCTCGCTCTGCTGCCTCTTGATGCGGCCGCACATGATATTCCCAACGACATCTCTGTCCAGATGTACTTCCGTCCACAAGGCCAACGGCTGCACGTGTTGATCCGCGTCCCGATGACCGCCATGCGCGACGAAGTTTTCCCCGAGCGGCAGGGCGGCTTCCTGGATTTCGACAAACTCGACCCTATGCTCAAGGGCGCATCGAAACAATGGCTCGCGGATTTCCTCGATGTGTACGAAAACGACCGTAAACTTCCCCAGCCGAATATCCTGGCAGCGATAACATCGCTCGAATCTGACAAGTCGTTTGCGTCCTATGATGATGCCGCCGCGCACGTGAACGGTTCCAGACTTACGAATGAAACCACCGTGGTTTGGAATCAAACGATGCTCGATGTGATGTTCGAGTATCGCATCGAGTCCGAACAATCGAAATTTTCGCTCCATCCTGGCTTTGAGCGACTGGCTCTTCGCGTGGTCACGGCACTGCGGTTCGTCCTGCCCGATGGCTCCGTCCGCGCTTTCGAGTACGGCGGTGATCCTGGATTGATTCGGTTGGACCCCAGTTGGCTTCAGGCCGCCGCCCGGTTTGTCCGCTCCGGCTTTGAGCACATCCTGGATGGCACTGACCACCTTCTCTTCCTGTTTTGCCTCGTGATTCCGTTCCGTAGACTGCGGTTGCTCATTCCCATCGTGACCGCTTTCACCGTGGCGCATTCCATCACCTTAATCGCCTCAGCCTACAATCTGGCACCGGACGCGCTTTGGTTCCCAGCGTTGGTGGAAACGCTCATCGCGGCGTCCATCGTTTATATGGCGCTCGAAAACGTTGCAGGCGCCAGCAACGCGCAGCGCCGATGGATCATCACTTTCTGCTTCGGTCTCGTCCACGGCTTCGGCTTTTCCTTCGCGTTACGCGACACGCTGCAGTTCGCGGGATCGCACCTGCTGACGTCGCTCCTCTCCTTCAATGTCGGAGTGGAACTAGGGCAACTGCTCGTACTTGCTTTGACAATTCCCGCGCTCGAATTACTCTTCAAATCTCTTGTGGCGGAGCGGATGGGTACCATCATTCTCTCCGCACTGATTGCGCACACGAGTTGGCATTGGATGACGGACCGCTGGAGCCTGCTCGTCCGCTATCGATTGGAGTGGCCCGCATGGAATATGCAGTTCGTCCTGCAATTGCTGCACTGGTCGATGGCAATTGTTCTTCTCGCGGGAGTCCTGTGGGCGATCTCCGTCGCGGTACGGAGATGGGAAGAACGGTCCGGCCGGATTTCCGCCGAGCGCTTGTAAAAGGAAAAGCCCCCGGCGGGTAGCCAGGGGCCTTTATGCTGTTATACCCGGCTACTATTCCGCGTTGCCCAAGCCGCACTCTTCGTGGACCGCACGCACTGCTTGCTCCAGTCCTTCCCGGCGGACCACAACCGCAATCGTCAGCTCGCTCGATCCCTGCGCAATCGCCTTTATGTTGACGTTCTCGCGCGAGATCGCCGTGAAGATGCGGCCAGCGAGCCCCGGCGTGCCGCGCATGCCTTCGCCCACAATCGCCAGTAGTCCAACGTTTGAATCCACTTCCGGCGCTTTCACGTAGCCGTGCGCCAACTCAATCGCGAATTCCTGCTCCAGTTGACGAAGAGCACTTTCGAGCTCAGACTGCTTGATCAGGAAACAAAAATTTTGGCGATAGCTCGAACTGGTGATGGCGAGCAACTCGACATCGGCTGCGTCCAACGCGTGCATCGCTTCGGCCATCAGCCGTGCACTGCTGATCGCCGTGCCCGAAGGCTCAATCGAAACGAGCGCCACATCCTTCATGGAGGTTACCGCGCGTGGGCCGCCTTTGATATCCAGCGACGGTACGATTCGCGTGCCCGGCACTTCGGGCGCGAAACTGTTCTTGCTCCACACCGGGATCCCGTGCTCCACCAGCGGAGCAAGCGTGCGCGGATGCAGCACCTTCGCGCCGGCGTAGGCCAACTCGGCGGCCTCGGCGTAAGTGATCGCATCCAATACTCGTGCACCCGGAACCAAACGGGGATCGGCGGACATGATGCCGTCCACGTCCGTCCAAATCCACAACTCTTCGGCATCCAACGCACCCGCGAGAATCGACGCCGAAAAATCCGAGCCGCCGCGGCCAAGCGTTGTGGGCCGGCCATCGAGCGTCGAACCGTTGAAGCCTGTCATCACCGGAATCACGTTCTGTGCAAACAGCGGGCCAAGCACTTCCACCGCGCGTTTGCGGGTTTCTTCCGCGATGGGCGTCGCGTTGCCGAACACTGCATCCGTCGCAATGACCGTCGCCGCATTGACTGCGGATGCTTTGAATTCCTGCGATTCCAGGTACGCGGCAATCATCAGGGCCGAAAGCCGTTCGCCGATCGCCACCGCCCGGTCTACCGAGGACAACGGGCGCTCTCCCAGCATCATCATGCCGCGCGCGATCCGTGCGAATTCGCTGACCAGCCCATTCACGCCGTCCAGCGCCGCTTCCTGGAATCCCGTCGGCAATAGCTCCTGGCAGCAGGCGATGTGCTTTTCGCGGAGCGTTTCCAAATTCTTGTCGACGCCCGCTTCATCGCCCGCTTCCGCGCGTCGCATGGTATCCAGCAGAAGGTCGGTGACTTTCGACATCGCCGAAACGACGATCGCCACTGGACGCTTAGCGTGCTGCTCTGACGTCAGGCGCGCGGCAACCTTAATTCGATCGGCCGAGCCCATGCTGGTGCCGCCGAACTTCATAACAAGTAGATGACTGGGACTATTCAACGAGGTTCCTTTCAGTTCGAGGTTCGCTTCCGAACCAACTTTAAGATCTCTTCCTGTACTTCAAGCGGCGTCAGCCGCGTGGAATCCAAATACTCGGCGTCGGGCGCCTGCACCAGCGGCGCTTCGACGCGCGTGCGGTCGCGGGAATCGCGTTCGGCCATTTCTTTTGCAATCGCTCCGGCATCCGCCGAGAGCTCCGCCGCCCGTCGGGCCGCGCGTATCGTTGGATCGGCGTCCAAATATACTTTTACATCTGCATCCGGGAAAACGACGGTTCCGATATCGCGCCCCTCCATCACCACCGATTGCTGCGATCCAATACGCCGCTGCTCGTCGCGCATCGCCCGCCGGACGCCGGGAATGGCCGCGACTTTCGATGCCGCGTCGGAAATACCGGGCTCGCGAATCGCATTTGTCACGTCCTCACCATTCAGAAGTACCCGCGAATCTTCCGGAAGGAAATCGATCACGGCCTGATGCGCCAACTGGTCCAGTTTCAGCGGATCGTTCAAGTCGATTCCCGCCCTCACTGCCCACAGCCCAACGGCGCGATACATCGCGCCCGTGTCGATATAGGCAAAGCCAAGGCGTGTGGCGACCGCGCGCGCAATCGTGCTCTTGCCCGCGCCCGCCGGGCCGTCAATCGCCACTACCCAACGTTTTGTGTTCCGCGTAACGATACCGGACTCTCCGATCACTTTGCCAATACCGGCACGGTCGTAAGCGTTCCGTCTGACTTCGCTCGCAAACCGATAATACCCACCCCGCGTCCGAGCGGCACACCGAACTCCACGGTTCCGCGCCGGCTTTTTGTGCCAGGGAATACATCGGCGAGCAGGAAGGACCGGTGCCCCTGCGCGGGCAAGTCGATGCTGCCGGTTTGAATCAATGAGCCGGTATCGCTGCGGATCGTAATGCTGACCGTTGCCGGAGCGCCGCCACCGTCAGTGATTCCAACGCCGGTCACCAACGCGCCAGTGTTATCGAACGGCAACAGGAAGGATGGACCGATGCGCGTTTCCATCGGAACCGATGCCTCCTGTCCAAACGTCGTCCAACGGAAAATTGCGAACCCGCTTACCGCGCCTGTCGTACTGACGGTGGCGCCGCCGGCCACCGCGGGAAGCGCATCAGAACCGCGTGTCTCCACCACCAGCATGGAATGGGGCGCCAATGTGCGGCTGATCGTCGATGCCGTCGTGCTGGTTCCCGTTTGCGGGAAGAACACCGGCACGCCCAGGGCATTGCCGTTGTCGTCAAAGAAATTCAAGCCGGTCGGCGCCGCCACATCACTCGTGTTCACCAATGTGAAGGTCGTCGCAAAGCCGCCGTTGAACGTCGAATGGGCGATCGTTCCGCCGCCACTGGAAACGTTCGCCAATACCGGCAATGTCGTCAAAGCCGGCCCGTTTGCCCGCAGGCCAAGCACGCTGATCGCCCCGGACGCAGCAGTATCGAACTGAACCGTGCCGCGGCGGCCGGCCGTGGAGGCGTATCGCTGATTTAACATGAAGGAACTGTGGCCCCGGGCGGGCAGCAGAATCTGCTGAACATCGATCGAATTTCCCGCGTCGTCTCGGATGAGGACGGTGACCGTAACGGGCGATGCCGTCTGGTTGGCCACCGCAAGACCCGTCGCAAGATTGCTCGTATTGTCGAACGCGAGTAAATAACTCGAAGTGCTGCGTGTCTCGAGCGGCACCAGGGCTTCCCACTTCAGCGCGGGATTGCTGAAGATGCCGAACCCAGCCACGCCCGGGGTCCCCAGTAACTGCGCCGACCCGATTGCAGTCGGTTGAGAATCGGGACCGGTACTCTCTAGAATCAACTGCGCCCCGGGATCAATTGTTCGATCCAACATCGTGGCATGGATCGCTGGCGCCGTCACTGTGAGCTGAGGAAAGTTGAGCGGAATGGACAGCGGCTCTCCGTTGTCATCGTAGAAGCTGAACCTCGCCTTGGCCGCTGCTGTGGACGTGTTGACGTAGTTCATCGTCATCTTCCACGTGCCCGCGGACGTCAAATGCGTCAGCGAACCCTGGTTGCTCATGCCCACCGTGTTACCCGCGGCTTGTTCCAGAGTAAAGACATTGCCCGCCAGGAACATTCCTGCGGTCCGCGCCGCGCCCGTGTTCACTCCGGCCTTATAGGTAATGACTCCGCTGCCGATCCCCGCCGTCACATCGGGGAAAGAGATCCATGGCGGAGCCCCCAGGACACTCCAGGAACAAGTCGGGGATGTCAGAATCGTGATCGTTTGTGTGCCACCTGCCGGCGGAAACGCTTGCGCGCCCGGAGTGATTTCATATACACAATCGTTCGGAGCGTATTGCGTGATCGTGTATGCCGTTCCCGCTATCAGCATCGTCGCTGAGCGAGCCGCGCTTGTGTTGCGGGCAACCACCAGCGTCACGGTTCCAGAACCGTTTGCTGCGCCAGAGCCGGAAATGGTCACCCAACTCGGCAGACCCGTCGTAGCCCAGGGGCAACTGCCCGTTGTCTGCACGGAAACCGTTAACGTGCCACCGGCTGCCGGAGCAATCGCGACGGGCGGATTCACCTGATAGCTGCACGTCGTCACCACCGCCGGCGATGTGTTCAACATCGTGCGCAGAATCGCGGGGTTTGCCAGAATTACCAGATCCTGCCTTCCATCACGATTCAAATCCGCAGTCTGCAGTTGCACCTGCGCCTGGCCTCCGATCACGTCAACCGCCGAGGCAAACGTGCCGTCACCGTTACCCGCGAAAAAGGCCAGATTATTGGTGTCGCAGCACTGCGGCACCACAATGTCCGTCCGGCCGTCTGCGTTGAAATCACTGACCGCCACGCCCACTGGCGTCGACGGAGTGTCGAACAAGGAGGCCGTCTGGAACGTCCCGTTGCCATTGCCTCGCAGGACAGCCACGCGGCCCTTGAATGACCCATCGAGCGTGGTCACAATCAGATCCGTTCTTCCATCTCCCGTCACGTCTCCCGCGGCCGTCTGCACCGGGTACACTCCCGCGAGGAACGAGGTGGGCGTTTGAAAGGTTCCATTGCCGCTGTTCACCAGTACGTAGACTGAACCCGGAACAAACGTCTGGTTATTGCCGGGCACCGTGACCAGCAGGTCCGGCCTCTGATCGCCGTTTACGTCCGCTGTGGCAATCCGGCTTGGATTGGCGCCCGTGTTATAGGTTTGTTGCAGTTGGAACGTTCCATTGCCGCCACCCAAGAAGATCGCTGTGTTGCCCGAGCCGGTGTTCACTACCGCCAGATCCAAAGCGCCGTCACCGTTGAGATCAGCCGAAGCAATCGCGTTCGCGCCCACGCCGCCGCTTGAAAACGTGGCGGGCGCGTTGAATCCGGATCCGTTGTTGATCAGAATGTTGACCACGCCGGTGGTGACGGCAAGATCCGGGCGGCCGTCTCCATCAAAATCGCCCGACGTGCCGGCCTTCACCTGTATTTGACCGGCGCCCATCGAAATCGGTGTCGGGGCGCTGAAGACTCCATTTGCGCGGCCGGCGAAATAGTAAAGATTCTTGCCGCCTGTTCCGAAGAAGTCGCCTAGCACCGAATCCGGAATGCCGTCTCCATTGAAGTCCGCAATCGTCGAAAAAGTCCCTGCCGTGCCCGTGGTCGCGCTCGCTGAAAACAGTCCGCGGAAAGACCCATCGCCGTTGCCGCTCAGAATATCGATGTTGACGTTATCGTCGCCGGCGCCGATCATGCGCGCGTCACCATACCCGTTCAGGATGTCCAGATTGCCGTCGCGATCGTAATCGGTCAGCACCAGCGAAGCCGCCTTAATCGAAACGTTATAGTTTGTCGCCAGCAGGAACGTCCCGTTGCCCAGGCCGAGGAACACGCTGATGGTGCCATCGGATTGATTCGCGGTCGCCAGATCCATACGTGTATCGTTATTGAAATCGCCCGCCGCGATGTACACTGGACCCGCGCCGGTCTGGAAGGAACTGCCCGGCCGGAACACCCCGTTGCCGTTGTTCAACAAAATCGTCACCGATTGGTCGTTCGAAACCTCGGCCAAATCCGGGAATCCATCTCCGTTCACATCGGCCGCGGTCACGGAACGTCCGCCCGCGCCACCGGCGTAGGTTACCGGATTCTGGAACGTGCCGTTCCCATTGCCGAACAACACCGAAATCGAATCGTCGCCCGCAACAATGAGATCTCCGCGGCTGTCGCCATTCAAATCGTAGGTCGCCAATCCGGCCGGATTTGTGCCGACGATGTAGTTCACCGGAGGGTTGAATGTTCCCCCGCCTTGATTGGTCAAAACTGCAACGCGGCGGCTGGCGCCTTGCTGGTAGATCATCGCCAGGTCCGCGGCGTTGTCGCCTGTAAAATCCGACGAAAGAACCTGAATCCCGCGATCGCCAACGGAGTAGTTGGTGGATTCCGTGAACAGCAGGTTGCTCGAACCCATGTACACAGTGACGCCCCCGTTTCCCACCAAAGCCACGCCTGGAGTGCCGCTTGCTGTAAACTTCCCGCCGCTCACGGGCTGCGAGGCGCGCCCGACACTCGCCGGTCCCGCGGGGCCGTTAATGAACGGCTCAAAGCCTCCGGAAAGCAGCTCATTCAACGTGCCGACGCTGCTAAACAGAGCAAAGGGAGCATCGCTACGGTAGCCTATCTGCATGTAGCTGTTGTCACCCTTGCGCGCCAGCAAAACCACGTTCGGAATCACATTCAGCGGATCGATGCCGCGAATGTACGGTGTAAACGTGAATGGGGCCGAACCTGGGCTCGACTGAGCGTGCACCACCAGCCAAAGCAACACCGGGGCACAAGTCAGGAGGAGAAGGCGTTTCCAGTAGCGTTTCATTTGTACTCTTTTGTTGGCGCTTCGTGCAGCGAACCTCTGGCAAATGCTGGGGGATTCGTTCCGGGCCGGTCATTTTAGGATATCAGGAGAGATACCGGCCGCGAGCGTTGTAGAAGGCCCGGCCAGTTCGCCCAAAGTGCGCGATGGGAAGGAAAGTGGCCTCAATCGGAAGGGTAGTGCGGTTTGCGGGTCCGCAAGCCCCAAAAGCGCCGCGGTTCGCGCCAGATCCGCTGGTGTGATTTCTCCGTAAGTATAACGATCATCAAGAGATTGACGCAGTGCCGCCGCCGCCAACGACCCCGGTTGCCGCAGGATTGCCTCGCCAATTAGCCCCGAGCACGTTACCCTCTGCTGATCCGTTTGTCCCGCAATAAAAGCCCACGGAGCGCTCTGGTGCCGGATCAGCGGATTGCTCACCGCGCATTGCAGGTCCCTCCGGAACTGGTCAACATTCAAATGGCCCGATAAATCAACCCGGGCGATTGCCGAGCCATGGCAGCCCCTCCACGGTTCATAATGCGGCCCGTCGATCATAAGCCGATGCAGTTTCAATCGAGTTGAAGTGATCAACCACCGCTCGCCCCCGCGCTCCAGTGCAACGTCGGCCGCAATCGTCTCGATGCCGGTGAACCCCGTGATCGCGTCCCGGATCGCTGGCTCCCAACCCCTTCCGTTCGCCCCCCGGAAGAACACCAGTTCGCAACGTCTTTGGTCCCCACAGACGAGATTGGCGTTGTCCCGCGTTCGGCGCCGGTCGGCGAACCGCGAAGCTTGCGGCAGGCCGTCCGTCGTCCACGGCACCATCACTCTGCAGCCGCCTCTTCCCGCCCACAAGACAAATCGAATCAGCAGGAACAAGCCGAACGCGCCGCCCGCGGCGAGTACAGCAAATATCGGAGCCAAAAGCCAGAGCATGTCCCGTGTCCTTATAACTGGAGTGTAGCCCAGCGAATGCGCATGCTACGTTGGTCGCATGGCGCGCGGTCGAATCACTCTGGTAGCGGTGTTGTTGCTGTGCGCCGCGACGTCCCGCGTCGGCTTTGCCGCCGAATGGAAGCGCTACTTCGCCAACGGCCCGATGGCGGAAACCTGGGATTTCGCCGTCGGGCATCCCCTGCAATACTTCCTGACGCATCCTTGCCTGCGCACCGACCCCGATGACCGCGTCATCACCTGTCCCAAAAACCCCTTGCCGGAAAAGATCCAAAACTACGTCAGGGCTCGCATCGAGCGGCGGCTCATTGGCCAATTCGGGGCAATGAGCGTCTTTGACGTGGATTACTTCCTCGCAGAGTCGGCCACGGTGTCGACTCCGGGCCTTCGCACCGTCCTCGTGGAAGAAAAACCGGACGTGTTTCGTGAGATTTACGTCGCTCGAAAGTTGGTCGCCAACGCTACGTTTTCACCCGGCGAGTTCCTGCAAGTCAACGGCAGGAAATTCTTGAAACAGCGTTTTGAAAGCGGCCCCAATGGGGAGTTTTACGAAGACTATTTCGTCGCATCGAAAGACACCGTCGAACACTTCGACATGGGCCTGATTTACGAAGCTGCCGACTTAGCTGCTCCGCCGGGCAAAATTCCCTGGCATGCCTGGTCGCGGTTCACGTTTCCCGATACATGGCGCGTTGCCATTGCCGCGGAAACCGCGGAAGGCTGCTGCGCCGGTGTGATCACCGTGCGATTCCGGCTGGGCGATACCCGCGCATCGGTCACCGGCACCAAGTTCGATCCATCCGCCGACCCCAGTACGCTTCGCCAGGTGCGCTGACGGGAATCACGCTGATTGCGCCGCGAGCATTTCTTTCCACGCCGCTTCGTCCTGCCCCACACTCAGACGATTCGCGAAACGCACCAGCGGTAAACGAAGAAGCCTTGGATCCTCTTCCACGCGCCGAAGCAATTCGGAATCCGACTGTTTCAGATACTTCAACCCCGCGTCCACGTAAGCTTTGCTTTCCGTATCCAGAATCCCCGCCAGGCCGAAGCGGTCCACAAACCGCTTGATCTCGCCCGGAGCCATCGGGCGCTGCTTCAAATCGACGTATTGAATCGCAACACGGCGTTCCTTGAAAAAACGCTCCGCCGCGCGCGCGGCCTGTGAGCCCTTGAGGCCAAAAATCTGAACGTTTTGCATTTGTGGTTTCTTGCCAATATGACACAAGGAGCCAGAAGCTAGTGGTTGGAAAGTAACGATGGGTAGTGTGCCGGTGACGTAGGCAGCATGGTTTCGGTAGCGTTGGAACGGGAAATGCGAATCTCGCCCGGTTGGTTGCTTCGAATAATTCTTTCAGATAAACTCGCGAAATGCGGCAAATAGCGTTAATCGTTTTTGTTTCTGTCTCAGCCTGCGGGCAGACGAATTCGGCCGCTAAAACTCCTGAGGTTGCTGCTCAGAATTTAGTCAGCATGCACCGTGCCTGGGGGCAGGCCACGAGCACACCCGGAACGACCCTTGTGCTCAAGGAAGCGTCCAAGTCCGGCTCCACTATCAAAATGCGTTTGTATGCGACAGGGCTCCCGAAGGATCAGACCTACACCCTGGTCACTTGGCCCGTTACGCAGCGTGGTCCTATGGCTGCAATAGATGGAATTACCCTCGACGCCGATGGTTTGGCTGTCTGTGCAGGCTCCGCTGGCACTTGCGGATCACCGGATAAGCAGAATGATCCAATTGACCTCGCGATTTCGCCTATCGCCGGTGAGCCTGTTCGCCTAGGGCTAGTCAGTTCGAACCAGGCAACCAAAGCATTTGCAAAAATCGTTCCGGTCCCGCTTCGCGGAGAGGATCGCGGGTGCAGTGTCGAAGCGACGTTGCTTACACCTGGCTCCGAGCTTGTCTTGATCGAAGGCTCCGGATTTAGTGAAAAATCCGAAGTCACAATGGACTCGAATTCTGAAGGCGAAAAGCGGGGCGGCAAACTTCAACGAGGAAGTGATGGGAAATACTCAACGGCGCTTTTCCCCTTTCGGCAAGGCGTTGCAAAGGGTACCGCGTCGGTGACTTTAAAGTCGAGCGACTGCTCTCCAAATGTGCGTGTGAACTGGGGACGGCGGAACTGACGCGATCGCGACTCCGGGATTTCGCTTACGGCTCCCTCGAAGACGCATAAGCCACCAGGTTCACAACATCTTCCGCATCCAGATTCACGACCGCCGCGGCCATCGCGGGACTCTTGCGGGCGCCTTGTTTCATGTCCCACAGTTGGCGCGATAAATAACTCGCCGTGCGTCCCGCGATGCCGGGAATATTGGCTTTACCCTTCAGATCCGGGCCATGGCATGTGCCGCACTGCTTGGTCTTCTTGTTCTCTGTTGTCGCGAGTTCCTGTCCTTTGGCGATCGCGCCCACCGGAACATAGGCAATGAAGCCGCTATGCGGATCGCGCGTGACATCGGTGCGCTCGGGATTTTCCGCCACTTCAATAATGCGCTGGCCCAGTTGGATCCGCTCGGCATCGGGGATCGCCAGGAAGAGTCCGTTCACCGTGTTCCGAACCGCCGGAGCCGTTGCCGATTCCACCACCTTCACCCACGGCCGCCACTTCATCGATGCAAAATAATTGGCTGCGGCCTTGGCTTCGTCATCGGTCAGCAACTGCGCGATGCGCGCCATCTCGTTCGTATTCGCCTTGCGCGGATCCCCGCTGCGCCGGGCTCCTGTCTTAAACGCGTTCAACTGCTGCAGGATGTACGCCGCAGGCAATCCGGCCACGCCGCCGTTCTCCATCTTTCCTTGTCCGTTCGGATAGTGGCACAACGCGCAGGCACGCACGCCCTGATCGCGCTTGCCGTGCGCGACAACGTCGGGCATCGCCGGATGATCGTCCGGATACCAATCCGCCGGACCGAAGTCATCGTAAATCGCAATACGCGTATATTTCTGCGGCGCCCCCGGCAACTCATGCAGCACGCCATCGGCAGGTACCGGAGCCCCCGCGTACGCGCAATCGGGAAAAGGCTTCGAAGTAGCCGAACAAGCAGGCGCAACGGGTTCGCCCGCTTTCAACGGATTGAGATACCCATAAGCCCATTCGAGCGAAGGTGCGGATTGAAATGCGGCGAGCGTAGCAGCCGCAGCGAACATAGCGAGAGCAATGCGCTTCATGAAAGGGATCCTATCATTGGCAGTTCGTGCACGTGTGCCGGGGGCCGAGCTTTGCCCGCCCCCCGTTAAACGATGCGTCCTTCGGCGTCCAGCTTCATCACCCGTCCGCGCCAAACAACATTGCGCCCAAACAACGCCGTTAGCCACACTGCGAATCCGTAGAGATCGCGCACCGGAATCAGCCAAATCAGCTTCAGCACATCCGCGCTGCGCATCGTGAACCAGCCCGAAGCGAGCGCCATCGCGAGCCGCGCCGCCAGCATCACCGCCGCCAGATCGTAGCGTCCGCACGCTGCAGCCACCGCTGCCCAAAGCGTCGCGTTGGTCACCGGCAATCCCAGATATCCGCCGAATTTCGAAACGCGGATCGTGCGTGCCCAGCGCACCTGATGCCGCCAAACGTCGATCCAATCTCCGCCCATGCTGGTCTCGACAATCACGTCGGAAATCACGCACTTCAATCCCAACGCGTGAATACGCCGTCCCAGTTGGTAATCGTCGGCAATGTAATCGGCAATCGATTCAAACCCGCCGATGCGGTCCAGATCCACCCTCCGGAACGCCAGCGTCGAGCCCATGGCGAACTCATCCACGCCCACCAACCGCGCCACCAATGTGGAAGGCGCAAAATCCGTCGATACGCCCAATCCTTCAAACCGTGCCGCGAACGTGTCACCGATCGGCCGGTATAAGCACGTCACCATGCCCACCTTCGGATCTTCCAGCGGCTCCGTCACGCGCGCCAGATAATCGGGATCCACGCGGATATCGGAATCGTTCACAATCAGCAGCGGATTTTTCGCCTCGCGCGCCACATCGATCAGCACGCCCACCTTGCCGTTGGGCGCCTTCGTGTGGCTCGCCACCACGCGCACCGAAGGAAATTCACGCAGCACTTCGAGCGCCGGATCATTCGCGTCCGCCACGCCGCACAAGACTTCATAAGCTCCATCGAGCTGCGTATGCGACCGAATCGCCTCACGAAACTTCGGATCCAAGCCGCGCACGGGCTTGAGAATCGAGACCGGCGGCATCGTCTTCCTCGTCCGTTTCGGACGCGGCCGCAGCATACACGCAGCAATGGCGAAGAGCTGATAGCCCGCGGCAACAAACGTGATGGCGTAAAGGAATGCGGTCACTCGGCGAGTAGGACGACTCCACATGCGACGAGGCAGACTCCCCACCACCGCCGCGCGTCCACGCGTTCTTTGAGTATCGCCCGCGCGAGGATCGTTTCAAAAACGATGCTCGCCGCCGACGCCGGAACCGCAAAGCTCAAGTCCGCGGTTTGCATCAGGCTGATAAAGGCGAAAAACGAAATCGCCATGAAGAAAACGGAAAGGATCAAAAACTTCTTCTGCGCCATCGTGGTCAGCGCGCGCCCCAACCCGCTAGGGCCGAAGTTGTGAATCTCCCCATGGCGCTTCATCTCAAAGCTGCTCAAAAGGTCGCTGATCACCGTGCAGCCAACCACTGTAGCGAGTAAAATCCAGGATCGCGTCACGGCTTCGCGCCCCCGTCACTCGTAGCCGGTCCGCTCGTATGCGCGGAGCCCGATCCCACCAGCAGCGTTCCCGCGACAATCAAAAGCGTCCCGCCCCAGCGCCGCGCCGTAATGTGTTCACCCAGAAACGCCAGCCCCAGCAGCGCATTCGCCACGTAGCCGAGCGCCGTGATCGGCAGCATGTAGCTTAAATCCGCGAAGCTCAAAAACATCATGCGGCTCAGCAGCCAACAGATCAGCAGCACGATGCCCGAGGCAACCCATGGGGTAAATAACACGCGCAGGAATTCGAATACGGAAGCGGGTTCGAAGCCCAGGTGCTTCATTCCCCAGGCGATGCAAAAATTCCCAAGCGTGTTCGTGAGAATGACAACCGCCGCGAAGATGAGAGCCTTCGTGCGGGAATGTGGACCCATAACGCTACGCCCGCGGGACGGAAATCCCGTCCCACCAGCCTGTGCCGTGCGTCTCCATTCGAGCGGGGAACTACGCGCGTTCCTGAGCCTGATTCATTGCGTTCTCGGCGCGCTTATCGGCCACGTACTGTTTGCGCTTGCTGCGCAGAGCGAGGTACTCGGTAGCCTCTTTGTACAGGCGCTTGCGTTCCTTGCCGTCAAAAATCGCTTTGCGCACAATGCGCCACGCGGCCTTCGGACGGAAGTAGTATTCGCCGTAGAAACGCTCCACCCACTCCACCATCTCGGCTTCGTCCAGAATGCCGGGGTAGATGACGTTGGGCAACTGGTGGCCCTGTTCATCGGACATCGCGCCAATATTCACCAGTGCGTTCTTCTTCGCGTAATCGTAGAACTCGGTGCCCGGATAGGCGTGCGCGATCGAAACCTGAATGGTTTCGTTGTCCAACCCCTTGGCGAAATCGATGGTGCGGCGAATCGTTTCGCGCGTTTCGCCCGGCAGGCCAATGATGAAATCGGCGTGGACCAGCAATCCCAGCTTGTGGCAGTTCTCGGTGAACCGCTTGGCCATCTCCACCGTCGCGCCCTTCTTGATGTTCTTCAGGATTTCCGGATCGCCCGATTCGTAGCCAACGATCAGCAGGCGGGCGCCCGCTTCCTTCATCGCTTTGAGCGTTTCGTAATCCGTCGTCACGCGTGAGGTGCAAGACCACGTGAACTTCAGCTTCTTCAACTCCGCGCAAAGCTCCAGCGTGCGCTGCTTGCGGTAGTTGAAGGTGTCGTCGTCGAAGAAAATTTCCTTCAGGCCGGGGAAGTTCTCCAGCACGTAGCGAACTTCGTTGACCACATCCTGCGTCGAACGCAGACGCCAACGGTGGCCCGAATGCGTTTGCGGCCACAAACAATAGGTGCACTGCGCCGGGCATCCGCGCGACGTGTAGAACGACAGATACGGATTCAGCAGGAACGGAACGTTATAGCGCGTGAAATCCAGGTCGCGCTTGTAAACCTTCGTCACCCACGGCATCTCATCCAGGTTCTCGATCTGCGGACCCTCTGGATTATGCACGTTCACGCCATTCTTGCGGAAGCTCACACCCGGCAGTTCTTCAAGCGGCGTTCCCTTGGCGTAATTGGCGATCTGATAATCGAACTCGCGGCGCACGATGAAATCGATAGCTGTGGTCGAGTTCAAAACCTTGTCCGGCTCAATCGTCACCGGCGGACCAACGAAGCACACCTGCAACTTTGGATTCGCGTCCTTCAACATGCCCGCGATCTTCACGTCCACATTGAAGCCGGGCGACGAAGTGTACAGCACCAGGAGCTCATAATCCTTCGCGATCTCCACCGTCTGCTCAATCGAAATGCCGTGCGGCGGAGCATCCAGCACACGGCTGTTCTCCAGCATGCCGGCCGGGTAGCACAGCCACACCGGATACCAGTACGATTCGATTTCGCGCGTGGAGGGCCAGCGCGAGCTGGCGCCGCCGTCGAATCCCTCAAACGATGGAGGATTCAGAAAGAGCGTTTTCAATGGCAAGCTTTGTTAGCTCCTTGTTTCTGCCTAGTCTACTACCGTGGCCTCGTTATGCCGGCAATCCAAGCGTGCAGCGGAGCGTTTACTGCGCCTGCGAGACGATGGTCGCCGGATCGGTGATTTCTTCGGAATTCTTCGCGAAGTGGCTGAAGTTGATATCCAACTCCGCTCGGCCTACCAGACGCGTATCCACTTTGCTTTCGATGTGCTTGGGAATGGCGATGCCTTCCGCGATTTCGTACTCGCGCACAAAGGCAATCTTTTTGAGGAAGACCGACGGCGATTTCACAAACTGACCAGACTCCCGGATGGGCATTCCGGTCGCGGAATCCACCCAAAGCTCACCCTTAAACAGCCCAACCGCCTTCCGCCTCGGGGAAATCTGCAGTATGGCGACCTGGCGCCCGTACCACTCCACCGTGTTCTTGTACTTAAACTTGTAATTCTCCGGAGTGATCGAGATGGTCCCGTTCTCCCGGCCCTCGCTTTCGGCGGATAGGTACCGCGCGATCACTTCCTTCTTGACCGTGTTATCCCCGGAAAACCCCAGCGCTTTGTATGTGATGCTGCCAATCTTCGAGATGGACCGCAGAGCCGTCAACCGGCCTTGCTTCTGTAGTTTTACTAGCTTTGCGTCGATGTCCACTTCCATTTGCACATCGCGTAACGCTGCCTGCTGTGTATGCGTGGCATCCACGTAGCGGTCCACGATGGGACGGCAGTCGGCATCCAGAACATCGGACGCGTCTGAAGCAGAAAGGCCCACCGGCACGGCGGCCAGGGCCATAATGGCAAACCAATAACGCAAATGTAACCTCGGAAGACCGCAAGACCGCCGGCGCTTCTTAACCCTTAGTGTACCAGGATTTAATCCCACAGCTCTAGCCTCCGGCCTGTCCGCTTGCGACCGCCCGTCACTCTCTCTTATTGAAGAGATGCGGCAGACCGCGGAAAGGTTCTGAGGAATGTATCGGCTGCTGCGGCTTGGTGCTGCAAGTTGTTGTCCCACCACAGTTTTTTGCCGTCGGTTCGAACGGTGATCAAACCGTCGCGGTCCGTGCGAAGGATCGCGCTTTTGCGCTCCGCCAGCCGCGCCACCACATCCGGATTCGGGTGTCCGAACGAGTTTTCAAACCCGGCAGAGATGACCCCAATGGTAGGCGAAACAGCGTCCAGAAATGGCTGCGTGGTGGATGTCTTCGATCCGTGGTGGCCAACTTTCAGAACGTCGGCCTGGATGGAGCGTCCTAGTAGCTCCAGCTCCATCTTCCGTTCCATGTCACCGGCCAGCAGGAAACTGCGCTCGCCAAAGCGGACTCGCAGCGCCAGCGAATCGTTATTTCCCGGCGTCTTTGCCGCGAAATCCCGCGGCGGGGAAAGCACTTCCATCTCGGCCCCCGCAAACGAGAACGGCGGCCCCGCGCGCACATCCTTGACGGCAATCCCCAGCCCCCGAGCCTCGTCAATCAAGCCGGGCAGGGCATTCGGCCCCACCCAAAGTTCCTGCGGACGAAAATTCCGGAGGATCGCGTTCAATCCGCCCGTGTGATCGGCATGCGCGTGCGTCGCCGCCACGATGTCGATGTGCCGGATGCCGCGCGACCACAGATACGGCGACACCACATCCTCGCCGATATCGATGCCCGGACGCCGCATCCGCCCGTATGTGAGCATCCCTCCACCGTCGATCAGCATCGTCCGCCCTTCCGGAAAAACCACCAGCAGGCTGTCCCCTTGTCCAACGTCGATCGCCGTCAGCTCCAATTGCTTGGCCGCAAGTTGCGCCGGCCAAGGCTGCCACAGCAGCACCACGAACAGCGCAACCGTCGCCACGGCCGCGGGCCAACGCGCAATCTTGTGCCGCACAGCCACCGCAAAAGCGAGAAGCGAAATCGCGAACCCCGCGGCCAGCCACAGCGGCGGATTCGTCACGCGCCAGAACGGTTCCAGCCTTGCGTGGAAGTCGGCGACGCGTGCCGCCCCATGCAGCAGCGCCAGCGATATCGCGCCCATCCAGTGCCAGCCCGTGAAGATTGCCGCAAAGCCCGCCGGAATCGCTACTTCCAGCAGCGGAACCACAATCAAATTCGCGCTCAGCCCAGTGAACGACACGCGATGGAAATACCAGGCCATCGGCAGCGCCAGTCCAATCTGCACCACCGCTGAAACCAAGATCAGCTCCAGCGCAAAGAACGCCGCGCGCAGCGCAAACGCAAACGCCCGAGCCGCCGCCGGCGTCGAAACCGGCGCCCAGTAATGCAGCGTTTCCGCCGCCAACCGAATCTCCACGCGAAACTGAGCCGCCCGTGGAGGCAGATGCGGATCGCGCGCCAAGTCGCGGATGTCCCTCGTCGCAGCCGCCAGCGGCCCAAACGTCGATTCAATCAACGGAGCCGCCAGCGCCGCAATCGCAACCACCGAGAAAAACGACAACTGGAAGCTCGCGTCCAACAGTTCATCCGGCTTCCACAGCAAATACGCGATGCCGAACGCCGCGGCCAGATTCAGCACCCGCGCCCGCCGGAAGAAAAACCGCGTTGCCAGATACAGCGTGAACGCCCCGGCAGCGCGCGCCACTGGAGGAGTGAACCCCGAAACTCCCGCATACAGCCACGCCGCCGCGGCGGTCCACGCGATGGCCTGCAACTCTCCCATCGCACATAGCCGCAGGAAGAACAGCAGCACTCCCGCCAGCACCGCCACGTGCGCGCCGGAAATCACCAGCGCATGAACCGTTCCCGTTCTGCGGAAATTCTCCGTCCAGATTTTCTCAATCCGCGACGTTTCGCCAATCAGCAGCGCCTCCATCATGCCGATGGCGTACTCGTCTCCCGCATACAGCGATTCCACACGCCGCAGCGCGGCTTCCCGCAAAGAAAAAATCGCCGCCTGCAAGCGCGATCCGCAGCGACCTTCCAGCACCTTCGGCACACTCCCGCGCGCGACGGAAGCGCTCCAATAAATCTGCTGCCGGGCCAAGTAGCCTTCGTAATCGAACGATCCCGGATTGCCGAAATTATGCGGACGCCGCACCCGCGCGTCCAGCTCCACTCGTTGCCCGTAGCGGAATCGCAGCGGCTCCGGAGTCAGCGCGCCCGCCGCCCCCTCGGAATCCTCCAGCCCCAGCGTCACGC
>JBEBGM010000122.1:0-2616 GCA_040081455.1 Bryobacteraceae bacterium | reverse complement strand
CGCGGCATGTGTTGAAGATGCGAGTGACTGAAGTTGCGGGAGCGTGCTGCACTCTTGCGAAGGAGCAATCCCAAAGTAGGAGTCTTTGTACGTCTAACGTCCCAAATGAGCCGCGTTCGCGGGCACGCGCGAGCGGGCCAAGAACGTCGGCTCCATTTGGTTGTTGGGCCGCTGAGACTTCAACCCGTTTTTCGCAATTCCTCGCGAACAATCCGCCGGATCGTCTCAGCACTCACCGCCTGCTGACCCCGGTCGAGCGACTGCCGGAGCACCTCATTGATCATCGTCTGGTATCCGCGCCCCTCCGCGTCGGCGCGCTCGCGAAACGTGGCCAGGACGTCGTTGTCGAGATGAATGGTGATCCGCGTCTTGCCTTTTGTCGGGAGCACCGCCCCCCGGCGCCCCTTGCTGAAGTCGTAGGCCTTTTTCATACTGTTGCCTTTCGCCAGCCATGGCGAGACGGGCGGAGATGAGGCGCACATCGTCGCCCCGATAGGTGTAAATGACCACAACCACTCGAGCCAGCGAGTCGAGGCCGATGGTGACAAATCGCTGCTCTGCCTCGCTCAGGTCCTCGATCGTCACCGCATTGGGATCGAGCAAGGCACCTTCCGCATCCGAGAAGCTCACGCCATGCTTGCGGAGATTGGTCTGGGCCTTTGCGGGATCCCAGATGGCTTTCATGTATGCATTATATGCATATATGTCGGAAGGTCAATTCTTGTTCGGGGTTCTTGTTCGGGGTTCTGTGCACTCCGAGTTCGTCGGCCCAACGCCTGCGCTCACCAGCGGCCGTTCAGGTCACGCGCAGCCGTCTGGTGCAGCGCGTGTTAGGCCTCTCCTGGCATTTGTGGCAGCAGACGCAGGAATACATCCCGCACTGACCCTTCAAAACGATCGCTGCTCCGGAGCCCTTGCAGCAGGAATTGCAAAGAACTATCAGCCATAGAGAACGGCTTGCCCATCAATCTCAAATCGTCCAGCGCGGAAGCCAAGTGACGCGCTGCCTCCGGATCCATCCGACCCTCGAGCGCATCAGCGACGGCAAGGAGTGCGAGACCTTGAACTCTGACAAAGGGCCCAGTCATTGAGCCGATTGCAGCCTGAATCACGGTTCGAGCGTCTGAAGGCTTTCCGAGTGTCAAAAGGGCCATCGCTTCGTTCTGGGCTGCGAATACTGGCAAAAGCCCGGCCTCGCGAGCGGCGCGATACTCCCGAACGGCATCTTCACCTTTGCCGGCTGCCAGCGCCCGGTTTCCCCGGTCAACGGCTGCCTTCCAAGCCTGGGCCATTGCGATCGTCGGAACCGGAGCCACCTTTCGCCCGGCCTGGATCTCCGCACGCATCCTGGCGATCGTCGGATCCGTAGGGCATTTCTCTTCTGCCGCCTTAAGGTCCGCCATCGCTCCCGACGCGTCGCCGGCGAGGTACCTGGCTCGTGCTCGCGCCAGATATGGGCTGTGCGACGATGGGGATGCTTCAATGAGAGACGAATACGCTGCGATGGCCTCCTCGAGTGCGCCCATCGCGAGCAACTTACGGGCTTCCCCTGCCGCGGGCATCGCAAGCGCTGACGATGCCGTGATTCTTGATTTCTCCTGCTCAAGGGCCTCAATGCGAGCTCGAAGAGCGAGGGTATCTGGCGACTCAGGCGCATCGCCGAGTTCTCTGAGCAAGGCCCGCGCTTGGTCTGCAGCGATCGTGACTTCACTAATGGCACTGGCCTTCTGTTCCTCAGCTTGATTCAGCTTGTCCACTTCTTCCGGAAGAAATTCGCGCCAGTTGGCGACTGTCTCTTGCGCCCGCCTCATTTGGCCTCGTACTTGATCGAGAACGCGACCAAAGACTTCCTCCCACATCTCGGCTTCCGCTGCTTGCGGCAAGGATGTACGTCCCTTCATCCTTGCGATGCCCTCCAGAGCCGAGCGTTCCGCCGCTTCAAGTCCCTCATGGAGTCCGTAGGTGGTCCGCAAGGCAGCCCTGATGAATGCCTTGTTCTCGCGATGCGCAGACCACCGCCCCAGCCACACGGTAAAGATGGTGCTAAAGGTCAAGGCCAAGAGATTGAGCAGCAGCGTCGTGACAGTATCAGCCTTACCGATGCTGGCAAGATAGACATGGCCAGCCACTACTACAAACGCCAACAAGGCGGTCAGCCCAGCCAATCCGATTCCAACGTAGTCAATAGACTTCTGAGCTGTGACAGTTGAGGCCATGTCGATTCATCTCCGAACTGGCTGTCTGAGGCATACCGACCGATATTGTCGAGGCGCTATCCGCAGGCCTAACGTGTGGCATCAGCCGCAGCGGCACACGGTCGCAGAAGCCGCTGTCGGCTGCATGCCAAGTTAGCCCGTTCTTCAATTCTGTGACCGCGTGGGCCGGTACGGGTCTGCAGCCCCCGGCGGAATCGGCGGGTACTTCTTGAGGCTCGATTCGAACTCGCGAGTCATGGTCGACACCGGCACCATCACCCACGTATTCGGGGTTCGGATATCAGTCTCCTCGCCGGGATCGGTGAGCAGGTTGAAGAGATACGGCACTTCCAGCTTGATCGGTCCCAACGCATCCGTCCCACCTGCTGGGTTCAGCTGCCACCAGTAGTGGACCTTCCAG
>JBEBGM010000121.1:0-2616 GCA_040081455.1 Bryobacteraceae bacterium | reverse complement strand
GTCAACAATCGTGTTGACACTAGCGCGACACCTTCCAACGCGTGCTTTGCTTCTGACGGGCAGAGTGTGGCGGCAAGCAGGTGCGAAAGCGGCGTTCGGGGATCTGCCCAGCCGCCGGCAGGAAACGAATCAGAAGCAACGTTCGGAGAGAGAAGGACAGATTCCATCCAGCCCTGGGGTCGGCTCTCGGTGGTCGACTACTGCTTCGCTAACGTACGGCGGCGTTCGCCGCAGCGACTGACGATGCCCTACGGGCGAAATTGTCGGACGCGATCTCCCGCATCGAGGCACACCAAGTCTCGGATCTTCGGATTGACGCACCGGTGAAGATCGCCAGGACGACGCACGACTCGTGGGTGCCGCTGGCCGTGGAAGTGGCACAGCAGTTGACCGACCTAGAGCTTGCAACTGCGATGCAGCTTTAGGGGGTCACCGGGGATGCCGTTCGATCACAGTTGATGTGAGGTCGCAAGTCAGCGCCGCCATACTCAGCTTCCGCCCGGTAGACCTGCGATGGGCCATCTACCAGACTCATGGCCTGCCGCGTTTCTAGCGAGCGAGTGGGGCGCTGAACGTTCCTTGTCGACCGTTCGGCGGCTTGGCAGTAATGCCGATCTTTATCGGCACGTCAGTCGCCACACCGAGCGGCAGGCTGCTACGAGGTTCCTCGAACTGGCGTAGCCCTTCGCACGCTGGAGCCACACAAGCGGAACGTCCTCTAAGAGTACACGACGTCCCGATCGGCTCCGGCTGACGCCGGGCTTCAGGCGCGGCGGTTCGTGATTTCACCGGCCGCCGTCGCCTGCAAGCCGATGATGCTCATTCAGCCCGCCACGGGTATCCTGAAGGATCTCATTTGTCGCTCAAGTACGCTGAGGCTTCGTAGCCCGATTCGCCGCACTTCGGACATGTCGAGCCCTTCCAGCAGCCCTCGCCGCCAGAGAAGAGGTTGCCCTTGAAGCATCCTTGATGTCCGCAGTTCTTACATCGGTAGTAGGTGCCCTCGGTGCGACCACATCGCGGGCAAGGACCTATAGAATCCACCACGGCCTCCAGTCCGTCATCGGGACGGCTCGGTTCCCTTGCCATGGCATCGTGAGCATTGCCCGCTTCCGTCGCAGTACATGCATGTCTTCAGGTTCTTGATGCCCTTTCCTTGGCACTCTGGGCATTTCCTACTCCCTCCACATTGCGCGCACTTCGGATCTGGCGACATTGCTTCTCTCTCCCTTGTAAACCGACACGATAGCACTGCATCAATGGCGACTCTGCTCACTATTGGGGGCGTCCTCTTGTCAAAAAAATTCACCAGGAGGACACTTCAACAACGACACTCCCGCTCGGGGCGGTCTCCACTTGAAGTCGGCATCTCCGTGATTCAAGCTGAAACAGCTCAAATCTCAAACTCCGTCCTTTCCTTCGGGACCGACTCGATTCCCTGCATCAACGCCTTCAGGTTCTTCAGATTTGCCTCAACTGACTTCTGAATCTCGGCGAAACGTAGGGGCGTGTCGAGATAGGCATAGACTTCCTGAGTCGGATCTGCAATGAAATGTGCTACGAAGCGAGAGCGCTTGTACCTCGGAGGCGGGTGCTGTCCACCGTAGCTATTCGGAAGCTCGACGGCTCTACGCTGACCGTCCCTATAGTCGACTTCATCCTTCGGGTGTTCGTAAACGATGCGATCGCCCAGACGGTTACTCTCGATAGTCGCTTTCTCGTCCTCCGAAAAATGAATCGTGACGAACGCGGACTCGTAATCCGCTTCTTTCGTGCCTCCGAAGAACTTCTTGACCGTTGGCCTCTTTCGCTCAATAGACACTTGCATCAAAAGCCTCCTGATAGTCCAGTTCGAGGGGAATGTCGCAGCGCGAACGTCATCCGAGCGCGCCAGTAGCACACACAGTCCGTCTAACGATCAGCCAGCCGAACTCTGTAGCTGGCCGACTGTGAATGGCTGGCAGTCTAGTTGGACACGAGCACAGGTTCAAGGGATTGCATGTGTCCATCACGGAACGAGTTGGCTGGCGCAGCGTGGCGGACACGAATCGCAATAAGCCGACCTGCGTGACACGTTTCGTCCCGCCACCTTGGCGGCATAGGCGCGAGCCGTCGCCCATCACGCAGCGGCCAGGACTCCAGGCCACGCGGTCCAGCGGACTCCATTCTCCACGCTCGCCCTGATTCAACACATGGGTGTTGATCATCGCCGTGCTGACATCCCGGTGGCCGACCAGCTCTTGAATCGTCCGGATTGGACCCTCTCGGCGGCGGTGCGGCGGGCGGCATCAAGGAGAGAGTCTTGGAGAAACGCGTCCCGCAATCGGATGACTCTGGGACGGCGTTTGGCAGGATCGATCCCGCCCTGCAATCGGGGCGAAAGTCTACGCCATTCCGACACGGATTCTGGGACGGTCAGTCACCGGAACATCCAGCCAGCGGGAAGTGTTGCGCCTGATTGTCGAGCGCCACGGGTCAAGCCATGAGCGCACCATCCGAAAATACGCTGCGCAGCCGACTGAACCGCGCCTGGTTGGTCGGAGGGCGAGTTAATTGAGTCAGGCGACGGCGGCCTGCTCATAGTAGCGCGCCTCGTACTCGGCGGGCGGCACGAAG
>JBEBGM010000120.1:0-2621 GCA_040081455.1 Bryobacteraceae bacterium | reverse complement strand
CGCTACCATGGTTCTGCGGGGTGGAGCAGTCTGGTAGCTCGTTGGGCTCATAACCCAAAGGTCGAAGGTTCAAATCCTTCCCCCGCAACCAATCCCTTCAATTGGTTACGGTTCCCTCCGGCCCGTCTTCCCCATCAATTGCTAACGGATTGCTAACAGTGGCCTGCGCTTTGTGGCGGACCTTCGCATCGGCCATCGACTTTTCGTAGCGGGCGCTGGCTTCCTTGCCGCGGCCTGGGAAGAGATGCCCGTAGGTGTCGAAGGTGACCTTGATGCTGGAGTGTCCCATCTGGTCGCGAACGTAGGCGGCGGTTTCGCCCTGAGCGATCAACTGGCTAGCGAAGAAGTGCCGCAGGTCATGAAAGCGCGTGCCTTCCATGCCGGCTTTCTCCGCGACAGGCTTCCAAAGCTCTGCGTCGAATTTGTCCGGGTCTATGAAGCCGTTGCAATCGCCGGGGAAGATGAAAGCGCCGTCTGGTTTGCCGACCTTCAAATCGGCCAACATCTTCATTACGCTCTCGGTCGCAGCGATGCGGCGTAACGATTTCCGTGACTTCGGCGGCCCGACGTGCCATTCCCATTTGTGCGCGCCATCTGTACCGCGGCGTTTCGAGATTGCGTGACGCACATTTACCTCGTTGCCAAACCACTCGATATCGTTGAACCTAAGCCCGAGAGCCTCGTTTCGCCGCACGCCGGTAAACGCTCCCATATAGGCCAGCGCATAACCGAGGCCGCCCAACTCCTTCGCCGCGCCGATCAGTGCCCAGACCTGTTCCGGTGTTGGTGGCGTGATCTGGCGGGATTCCAGCGGCGGAAGCTCGAGCCCCATAGTTGGATCGTGGAACGCGAAACCGCGTCGCAGCGCGCTTGGCCCCCTTTTGCCGGCTAGCATCGTGCGCAGTAGCGTGACGGTGTTGTGAATCGTCTTCGAAGAAAGCTCGTCTTCGATCATGCCGCTCACGGCCGCGTCGATATGATCGAACCGTAGCGCCGATACCGCGATCACTCCGAGCCGCGGAACGAGTTGCTTGTTGATGATCGAACCATATCCCGATTCCGTGCTGCCGCGGATCTGACGCCTACCGGCCAGCCAATCCTCTGCGAACTTCTCAAACGTGACGGAAGATGGTCGCGAGTACGTTCCCTTATCAAGGGCTCCGAGGATTTCATTCAGCCGGGCCTGCGCCTCGGTGCGCTTTTTGAATTTACCTTCCCACTGCTGGATTCCTGCTGGATCGCGGTAGATGATCGCCCACGTCTTGCGCTTGCCGCTAGGCTTGACGATATGGCCGCCCTGGCTCATTGTATGGTCCCTTTAGCAGCCGCCTCGACAATCGCCCGCAGATCTTCCTCTGTGAATCGGACGAATTTTCCGAGTTTCCGGTGAGGAATGGTCTTGCGCCTTGTGCGCTCGTAGATCCAGCCCACCGTCACCCCTAGGCGTTGCGCAGCCTCTTCGACAGTCAGGAATATCTTTACTATTGGAATTGCTTGAACTTGAGCTGATGACATCGCAGCCTCGTTGGTTGCTCACGACTACTCAGTTATAACGGAAACCGTCTAAATCGCCAAATGAGTTTGGCCAGCCTTGCGGCGGCATCAGCGTGCATCGAAGGGATCTGAACTATGAAACCGGCAGCGCCGTGGCATCAATTCCTCGGAAGGTGTGGAAACCTCAGACCTTGCCATTGATGATGTTGCAGAGATGCGCTCGCAAACACCGGACGAGTGAGGCTGCCTCGGCCAGATTTCAAGATCCTCGGTGCACCAGCGTCCCTAAGTTCGGGCGGTCGTTTCTCATCGGACGCCACCTCCCAACGACCCGGGGAAGTGAGCGAAGGCGCCATCCGTCCGGCTACGGCCGCGGCTTACGTGTGGGGGGGTGTCTCATGCCCGTTCTTTAAGGCATATCTGCGAATTCACCAAACGAGTCTTGTCGTCGCTGTTGCCAACCTCGGAGTGGACCGTGAATTGCCCGACATCTCGGCCCACGCTTGGAGAAGAGCGACGCCAGCGACCCTGAAGGTGCCGCCACCATCAAAAAAGGAGTACGATTTCTTCATGGGCCTGGCCGCATTTTCAGCCTTGCCGGTAGCTGCCGCTGTGGCGTTCCTCTGCGCCCCGCTTGCGGCCCAATCACGCCCGCCTGAGTCCAATCCTAAGCGCCTGATTGAGAAGGCCGACCGACTCGCTTGGCTTTACAACTGGTATCTCGCCGGGCCGATTTACGCCGAAGCCGAAATGCAGTTTGAGCACGCCGGCGATTCTCGTAATGCGCTCTACGCGAAGATTGGTCGACTCCGATCCGAATGGGAAACAATGTCCTTCCCCGAGGTCTCGGAGTATTTGGCGACGGAACTCGAATCTCCCTTGGTCCGAAACGATCCGCAACTCCGCCTCTGGATCCTCGACGCCAAAGGCACTGTGGACCTTGAAGTCAACGTCGCCTCGGCCCGCCAAGTGTATGAAGAGACCCGAGAACTCGCGCGGAAACTGGGAGACAAGGCGCGGGAGGCACGAGCCTCGGGTGAGTTGGGCATCATCGCCTTTCTGGATGGCGGAACAGGCGACGCGATGCAACTGCTGGGGGAGGCACTCAGGACATCCATCGAACTGAA
>JBEBGM010000119.1:0-2656 GCA_040081455.1 Bryobacteraceae bacterium | reverse complement strand
TGTGTATAAGAGACAGCCTTGATCGAGGCACGCCAAAACGGTCACTGGGATACTCTCTGGAATGACTAACCGGGGGAACCTGCCAGATGTACACAATCACACCTCGGATCATATTCCATCATTGATTGCTTCCGACTATTTATGTTTCATCTGCCGGGTTTAATTATGAGTTCACACGCCGCGCCTCGTCCTCAGAGAAAATTGCTCGTCGCCAATCGCAGCGAGATCGCCATCCGCGTTTTTCGCGCGGCGACAGAACTCGGCTTCCGCACCGTGGCCATCTACGCGCAGGAGGACCGGCTTGCGATTCATCGTTTCAAGGCGGACGAGGCTTACGTGGTCGGGGAGGGCAAGGGGCCGGTCGGCGCGTATCTCGATATTCCGAGCATCATTTCGCTTGCGAAGGAAAAGGGCGTGGAGTTCATCCATCCCGGCTACGGATTTCTGTCCGAGAACGCCGAGTTCGCGAAGGCGTGCGCCGAGGCTGGCATCACATTCATCGGTCCACGAGTGGAGTTGCTGCGCATGATGGGTGATAAAACCACTGCCCGCGCGCTAGCGCAAAAAGTCGGCGTGCCCACATTGCCCGGTACAGAAGACGCCATTGAAGATCGCGGTGAAGCTTTGAAGACGGCCAAGGAAATTGGTTTTCCGTTGATCATCAAGGCGGCATTTGGTGGTGGTGGTCGTGGAATGCGGGTGGTGACCAAGCCTGGTGACCTTGCGGATTTGCTGGATGAAGCGCAGGGCGAGGCGGGTCGCGCTTTTGGCAACCCGGCGGTGTTTCTCGAACGCTACATTCCGCGCGCGAAACACATCGAGGTGCAGATTCTCGGCGACAAGCACGGCAATGTGGTTCATCTGCACGAACGCGATTGTTCGGTGCAGCGTCGCCACCAGAAGGTGATCGAGATCGCGCCAAGCGTGGAACTTGATGAGCGAGTGCGCAAGGAGTTGTGCGATGCGGCGGTGAAGTTGTGCAAGGAAATCGGCTACGACAACGCGGGCACAGTGGAGTTCCTTTACGACCAGGACTCCAAGGAATGGTTCTTCATCGAGATGAACCCGCGCATCCAGGTGGAGCACACGGTCACGGAAGTGATCACGGGCATTGATCTCGTCCGCTCGCAGATTCTCATTGCCGATGGCAAGCGAATGCACGGTGGGGAGGTTGGCATTCCAGCGCAAAACGACATCCGGCGCAGCGGTTACGCTGTGCAATGCCGTATTACGACGGAAGACCCGGAGAACAAATTTCAACCTGACTACGGCCGCATCCTTACCTATCGGAGCGCGGGCGGTTTTGGCATACGTCTCGACGGCGGCATGGGTTACGCCGGCTCCGTGATCACGCCGTTCTACGATTCGTTGCTGGTCAAGCTGACAGCGAGCGGGCCGACGTTTGAGGCTTCGTTGCAGCGCATGGATCGGGCGCTCCGTGAATTTCGCATCCGCGGGGTTAAGACCAACATCCCGTTTCTGGAAAACGTCATTCACAACGACACCTTCAAGTGCGGCCAGGCTTCGACCACGTTGATTGATACGACGCCGGAGCTGTTCAAGTTGAAACCGCGACGTGATCGGGCGACAAAGCTGCTCACGTTTCTTGGCGATGTGACGGTGAACGGCAATCCGCACGCGAAAGGTTACATACCAAAGGAATCCTTGTCCGCAGCACGCGTTCCAACGTACGACCACAAACAGACGCCGCCCAAGGGCACGCGTCAGTTGCTGCTCGAACTTGGGCCGAAGAAATTTGCCGAGTGGACGCTCAGGCAGAAACAGTTGCTCGTCACGGACACGACGTTCCGCGACGCCCATCAATCCCTCTTTGCGACGCGTCTGCGCAGTTACGACATGCTCGCCGTGGCGGGCTCTGTCGCGCGTCGCGTGCCGAATCTTTACAGCATGGAGATGTGGGGTGGCGCGACGTTTGATACCGCGCTCCGCTTTCTGCACGAGGATCCGTGGGCACGGTTGCGCGCGCTGCGCGAGCGCATCCCAAACATCTGCTTCCAGATGCTTTTCCGCGGCTCGAACGCGGTTGGTTATTCCAATTATCCTGACAACGCCGTGGCTGGTTTTGTGAAACACGCCGCCGAAGCGGGCATGGATATTTTCCGGGTGTTCGACTCGCTAAATTATCTGCCGAACCTCAAGGTGGCGATGGAAGCGGTGAACGAAACGCATGGCGTCTGCGAAGCCGCAATCTGTTACACCGGCAACATACTCGACAAATCGCGGAGCAAATACTCGCTCAAGTATTACATCAAACTCGCAAAGGAACTTGAACGCATGGGCGCGCACGTTCTTGCCATCAAGGACATGGCGGGGCTTTGTCGTCCGGCAGCGGCGCATGCGCTCGTCAAGGCGCTCAAAGGTGAAATTGGCATTCCGATTCATTTCCATACTCACGACACCAGCGGCGTGGCTGCTGCGTCGGTGTTAAGCGCAGCGGAAGCCGGCGTGGATATTGTGGACCTTGCCATCGCTTCGATGAGCGGCTCCACCAGCCAGCCAAATCTGAATTCCATCGTCGCGGCATTGCAATTTACCAAACGGGACACCGGTTTGGATTTGGATTCGCTCAACGAGTTTGCGGATTATTGGGAACAGGTGCGAACTTACTACGCGCCATTTGATACGTCTCCTAAAG
>JBEBGM010000118.1:0-2662 GCA_040081455.1 Bryobacteraceae bacterium | reverse complement strand
CCCCTTGGCGCGTCTGGCGGTAGCATGAAAAGAGGGACATGCATCCTCGGTCCACCATTCCAGAAGCCCCGCCGCAGATTGCGCTGCCATGGATCATTCGTCTGCGCTACGGCATGGCCCTCGGCCAGATCACCACGGCCGTGGTTGTCCATGTCCTGCTGAATATTGATCTCCCGCTCTTTTGGATGGCGCTTGGCCCCGCGCTGATCGCGGCCAGCAATGTGTTCCTGCAGAAACGTGCCGCCGAGGTCAGCCCGCCACAGTCGGTTTCCACTTCGACGCTGGTTGCTTTGGCCTTCTTGCTGGATACGCTCTGCCTCACCGGTGTGCTAATGCTGACCGGCGGCTCCACGAATCCGTTTACCTTGCTCTACCTGGTGAACATCACTCTTTCCGCTACAATCCTGACGAAGCGGCAAACATGGCTTCTGGGCGCGCTCTCCATCCTCTGCTTTGGTTTGCTTTTTTGGGTCTATCGCCCCATACCGGCTCTCGAAATGCATCCCCACATGCAGGGAACGAATCTGCACTTGATGGGCATGTGGGTGGGCTTCGCTGTCGCAACATTTCTGGTCGCACTATTCGCCGGAAAAATCTCCGAACTGCTTCGCGAGCGCGAAGAATCTTTGTTGCGCGTTCAGCAGGAACTCGCGAAGAAAGATCGCTTGGCCTCTCTCGCAACCCTCGCCGCCGGAGCCGCACATGAACTGAACACGCCGCTCGGCACCATCGCCGTCGTCGCCAAGGAACTGGAGCGCTATGCCACCGGCCTTGCGCGCGACGCCGCCGTTGCCGAAGATAGCCGCCTCATTCGCACGGAGGTGGACCGCTGCCGTGAAATTCTCTGGCGGATGAGTGTCTCCGGTGCGCAACCCGCCGCCCAGGAAACAGAGCGGCTCAGTGTGCGCGATCTCATCTCCGGTGTTGCCGCCGAATTCGTTTCCGCCGGTCGCTTAAGCGTGGAATTGCGCGGCGCATTGCCGCCGCTCAAGATCCCGCGTCGCTCGGTTGAGCAGGCCTTGATTGCTCTCATCCGCAACGCTTTCGAAGCGAGCGGCCCACAGGCCGAAGTCTGTCTCAGCGTCGCCAGCCGCGCCGGCACCGTGCGCTTTGAAATCAGGGACCGCGGCAATGGCATGTCCCCCGAAACCCTCCGCCGCATCTGCGAGCCCTTCCACACTACCAAAGCGCCGGGTAAAGGTATGGGCCTCGGCACATTCCTCGCGCGCATCCTGGCCGAACAACTCGGCGGTAGCCTCGTGTACCAGTCGGCGCAAAATCGCGGCACCACCGCCACCTTTGAACTACCGGCCTCCGGTGCTTCCGATCGCATCTACACGCATGACTGAAGAGACAGCCCAGCCCCTTGCGCTCCTCGTCGATGATGACGACATCTTTCGCGACCGCCTCAGCCGCGCTTTTCGCTCCCGTGGATGGGAAGTGGAAACCGCCCCGGATGGCCCCGCTGCTCTCCGCATCGCCGCCGATTGCAGCCCCGATCTCGCCGTTGTCGATCTCCGTCTCCCCGAAATGGGCGGACTCGATATTGTCCGCGGCCTCCGCCAACTCGATAAAACCACGCGCATCATCATGCTGACCGGCTACGGCAGCATCGCCACTGCCATCACTGCCACAAAGCTCGGAGCCGACCATTACCTCAGCAAGCCCTCTGACGTCGAGCAAATCCTCACCGCCTACGAAAATCTCTCCAATGGCGACCCCACCCTCGACACTGCCTCCGACTTCGAAGTTCCTAGCCTGGCCCGTGTCGAATGGGAACACATCCAACGCGTCCTTGCAGATTGTCAGGGCAACATCTCGCAAGCCGCCAAACTCCTCGGCCTTCACCGCCGCTCCCTCCAACGCAAACTCTCGAAGTACCCTCCGCGCGTCTAACCCCTGCGTCGATTTGCCGCATTGTACGCCGTCGGTTTCGGCCCTAAACTGCGGTTGGACACGCTCATGATTGCTCACATCGAATCGCCCTGCCGCGAAATCGAAGCGGAATTTGTCCTTCGATTCCGCCCAGTCGCTTTTCCTATTCCAAAGCCTTTCGCCGCCCCGCCAACAGCTCAGGCTTCGACTCTTTCGCTCCCCACCCAATCCTCGTTCGATCGTTGGTACGCCCTGCTGTTGCCCGCCTCCATCTGCGTGAACGCTCTAATTGTGTTCTTGCTCGTCAGCCTCGTTCACTAAAGGAAAATAAAGCACCCAGCTGAAACCGCCATGAAACTTCTGCGATACGTTCTGCTCTTTGCCTGCCTCGTAGCCGCCGCTCCGCTCGAAGCCCAGCACCACTCCGAAAACCCTCGCCTCGAAAAGCTCTACCAATCGTTTATCTCTCCCTGCTGTTGGCGCGAAAACCTCACCGTCCACGATTCCCCCATCGCCGATGAACTCCGCACCCGCATCGCCTCCATGGTCGCCTCGGGCGAAACAGACGAACACATCAAGGAACTCCTGGTGAACGAATACACCAAGCAAGTCCTCTCCCTCCCCGAAGGCCCCGCCTTCACCTGGCTTTTCGCCACGCCCGCCGCCGTACTCCTCATAGGAGGCGGTCGCCTCCTCTTCCTCCTCCAACACCTGCGCCGCTTGCCTGCCACCCGCGCCGTCAGCCCCAACATCACCCCCGCCGACCTGGACGAAGACTGGGACCGGG
>JBEBGM010000117.1:0-2668 GCA_040081455.1 Bryobacteraceae bacterium | reverse complement strand
GGGCCGTTGAGCACGACTTGCTCGATTCCTACACGGCCGATGGTTTCACCGCGGCCTACGAAGATTTGATCAAGAAAGCCCAGCCGTCGCTCGTGTTGTTCCCGCACACTTATCAGACGCGCGATTTCGCCCCGAAACTTGCCACGCGTTTCGGCCAAGTGCTGGTCAGCGACGTTACTGGAGCCCGTGCCGAAGGCGGCACCGTCACTCTGGTTCGCCAGTATTTCCAAGGCAAATTGAGCGGCGATGTGACGCCCGCGCTGTGGACCTCACCGCCGCCGACATCATCGTCTCTGTGGGCCGAGGCATCAAGGAAGAAGACAACATCCCCGTCGTGCAGGAACTCGCTGACGCCATGGGAGCCGAACTCGCGGCCTCCCGCCCCATCTGCGACGCCGGCTGGCTCCCCATGGAACGCCAGGTCGGCAGTTCCGGCCAAACCGTCGCCCCCAAGATGTACGTGGCCGTCGGCATCTCCGGCGCCATTCAGCACCTGGTCGGCATGAAGGGCGCGAAAACCATCGTCGCCATCAACAAAGACGCCAACGCCCCGATTTTCGAAGTAGCCGATTACGGCATCGTCGGAGATCTGTTCGAAGTGGTGCCTGCGCTGGTGGAAGAGGTCAAGAAGGCGAAGGGGTAAGCAGGCAACGGCTATTTATCTACAGTCTGCAATTCGAGATACGTCCCGCCACAACTTCCGGAGCCGGGGTCTCTCCGTTTAAGCAGTATCGAATTCTTTTTTGCTTTTGAACTCACTCGCAGCAGGGTATCGGTTGCGTCATAGTCTCGCGTACTTCTTCCGCCTCCGACATGCAACACGTAGGTCCCTGGTGTAACGTCCTGGAAGTCAAAACTTCCGTCATCCCCCGAGTGGGTCTCATATCGAGAGCCGTTTCTCGCGTGATCAAGTATCAACTTTGCTCCTGTGATCGGAACATCCACGCGATGAATAATGTTCCAGATAGGGCTATCGCTCTGGCCCGATTGCGAGTCGATCAACTTGCCCGTAACTTGGGATACGGCGGGGGCGTCATCGCCCCACTCGTATTTGAGCTTAGACTTGGCGTGAATCGTTTCTCTATCGAACACTTGAAAACATTCATTGCCGGCGCTTATGCCTAAGTATTCGACGCTAATCCAATAGTCGCCGGGGGGAAGCGAAATTTTACGAATCTTTCCCTCTTCGTCCGTCTTCCCTTTGAATTGCTCGGCTGAATCTCCGTTTAGTTCGCGTGTAATCGTAACAGTCACTCCAGGCAGCGGCCTACCGTCATGAACAACGTTTACGGAAAAACTGCGAAAGAACTCGGTGCCAGGACGAAGACAGGCAGTCATGGAACATCCATAACTGCGATCCATCAACGCGAAAGCTGCGATAATAAAGGCAACGATCCGGATGGCGCGCACGGGAATCTCCTAGTCAAATCATACGATAGGGCCATGGCGCAGAGCCTGCCGCTTAAACATTCGAAGAAGTTTCGGAGCTGTTGGCGTGAATCGAGTAGAAAGCAATATCGATATCTGTAGCGGCAAGCCTGTGATTGTCGGCACACGAATTCTAGTCCGTAACATTGCCAGCATGTTGACCAGCGGCTACTCTGTCGAGGATGTTCTCAAGGCCCACCCTGAACTGACTTCAGAGGATGTAAAGGCTGCTTTAGACTACGATGCTGCGCGTTCGGAGCCTCCTGCTCGCCGCAGTTGGGATCGGAAGGATCTTTACAGGCGCGGTCGATCGATTTAGCTATTGAGCGTCGGGTAACCGCCGATCCTCCGCTCAATCACTCTCTCCTCCGTCCACCCCCGCGTCCTCCCAAAAAACTCCGGAGCCTTCTCATAAGCCGCCAGCGGCACGAAACCGATCAACTCGCTTTCGGCGATCTTTGTTCCGCGCAGCTGGGCTTCCCGGGCAACTGTCGCGTATAACTCGTCGAGCGGAATCCCGGCGAAGTTCGTCAGATTCATCGAAACCTGCGCGCAATCGAGCGTTTCTAAATGTAGGCCCATGGCCTTCACGTAGCGGAAGCCGCCCGAGGACTCGCGGATTTTCTCCGCGATCGCTTTGGCGATCGGAACATCCGTTGTGGCGAGATTGATGTTGTAGGCGATCAAGAAATTCCGCGCACCCACAACTGAGGCTCCCGCGGTCGGGTGCGCGGCGATGTCGCCGATATCCGGCGGGCGTCCGTCGAAACCTTTACGCCGCACGTTTTGTAACGCTTTACGCTCCGGAATCCGCGCCGCCGCCTCGTAGAAATACACCGGCACGCCAAAGCGCTTCCAAATCTCCGCACCCGCGCGATGGGCGATCTCCGCACACTCCTCCAGCGTCGAGCCTTGCAGCGGAACAAACGGAACCACATCCGCCGCGCCCACCCTTGGATGCACGCCCACATGTTTGTTTAGGTCGATCAACTCCGCAGCCTTGCCGACGCCACGCACGGCACCTTCGAGCACCGCCTCGGCCTCGCCCGCAAACGTAACCACGCTGCGATGATGATCCGCATCGGATTCCCACCCAAGCACGGTCACGCCCGTCGAACTCGCAATGGCATCGACAATCGCCCGCACCACCGCCAGATCGCGGCCTTCAGAAAAATTGGGAACGCATTCGATCATGATGGTCTGACGCAGGTTTGTCCGACGCTCGAACCCCGGTCGTAAG
>JBEBGM010000116.1:0-2681 GCA_040081455.1 Bryobacteraceae bacterium | reverse complement strand
AGTTAGATCGTAGGGAAGCAAGCCATCATTGAAGCCGTCGCTGCCAGGGGCATTGAACAAGTGGTTGGTGATTCCCATCGTGAAGTTCTCGCTGATCGGGAAGTGCTGAATATCGGCGCCCGCGCGGATTGTCTGCGCGCCGATAATCTTGTTGAAGCGATTTGCGAATGTCACGGTGGAAAGGTGCCGCGCTTGCGAAGCGGTGACGGGCGTATCGGTAGGGCTTCCGAATAATTGCGCCACCGTCGGCCGGTAAGCGAGCGTCGATTCCCACGTCGAGGACGGGCTCACGATTCGGTTCCACCGCAGCCACATGGACACATCGCGCAAAACCTGTGATTGATCCATGCCCACGGACTGCTGCGAACGAAGGTTCGCCAACTCAAAGCGCGAACGTCCACTCATCACATTGAAATGCACCGTGTCGCGCGAGCCTGGCTGATAATCCAGCCGCAAGAAGCCGCGTTCGGAGTTGCCGCCGTTGTGGAAGTTATCGAGCGACACTTGATCCAGGAACCGATGTGTCTCCACCGCGGCAATGGAGGCAAAGTAAGCGAAGCGTCCTTTTTCGCCTCCAGCTTGCGCGACCCCTTCGAGCGTATCGAAGCGCCCCGCGTTAACCTGCGCGTTGCCGAAAAACCGGCGTCCGGAACCCGCAGCGCTCTTTGTGGAGATCGCAGCCACACCGGACACTTTTGCTCCGAACTCGGCGGGAATGTTGCCGGTGTGCAACGTAAGGTTATCCACCAGATTTGGATCCAATGCCGTTGCGAAAGCACCGGTGAGCTGGTCGCTGATCGGCATACCGTCGATCACAAACGTCATCTGGTTATGCGCACCGCGCGGGTGAATGGCTCCGTTCGCGTTCATCGCGAAGCCGGGGAAGGAAAGCAGGTAGGTCTCCAGGCCACGGCTTCCCAGTGGCGCGGGCATGGTTTCCATAATATTGGCGCTCAGCGCGGTGCTGGTGCCGGTGGCTTCCAGGTCGATCAGTTCCGATGCTGCGTTCGCGCTGACGGTAACGGTGTCTCGGACGCTGGCGAGCTCCAACTGGATCTCCAACATGACGGGCACATTACTGCGGAGTGCGACGTCTCTTTGGTCCGGCCGGAATCCGTTCGCCTCCGCCGTCAGCCGGTAGGATTGCAGCGGAATGTTACTGATGCTGTAGACGTTTCCGCTTGACGTTAAAGGGCGGTCGAATCCCGTGGTTGGATTTGCGATGTGCAGCGATGCACTTTCGACGGGTGTGCCGTCAGGAGCAGTCAGCCGCACGCTCAGCGAGGTTGTCGTTTGCGCGCACGCCGATACGGCCGCCAACACGATTAGCCAAGATTTCCGCATTGGTGTAAACCATAGTTTACATCATCAAGGAGACTATAGTTGACGCCAACAAAACGACTAGCCCGGCCGGGAGGAAAATGCTCAACGTTCCTGCGCCCAGCAGGAAGTAAAACGGAGGCGTCAGCAGCAAGAGCGCCCCGTTGCGCAATGTACGGTTGCCTCTTGCCAACGCGGCGACCGCGAGCAGAAGGCAGCAGTCTTGAATATAGGCATGGTGACTCACCAGTAATCCGCCGACAATCGCCGCAGCGACTGCAGTCTCAAAATCCACGATCTTCCGGGCCAGCAGAGCCACTAGTCCGATTACGGCCGCCGCGAGAACAAGTTCCATCGTGAGAGATTCGCCGGCGGTTGCTTTCACCAAGCCGCGCAAATTTGGAAGCGTGTAGGGCACGGAGTCCACGGATTCACTCACCAGCCGCATATAGGCGGCTGGCCAGTTCCAACCCTGAGCAATCGCGCTAACGAGGAACAGTCCCGCGCCGCCAGCCGCGCCGCCGAGAAGGATTCTCCACTCCTTGCGCATCAAAAACAAAACCGGCAGGACCAGGAACATATGCGGCTTGATGGTGCATAGGGAGAGAAGCACGCCGGCGAGGAACCGCGAATCGCGCCGGATCAGAACCACGGCCGTACCCACGATTAACAGGAGCAAGGCCACGTCCTGACCTACGACAAACGCGGTCAGCACCGGCACGGATAGAACACCGCATAGCCAATACGCCGTTCGCCAATCCGCAGGTGCCCTCGGAGCGAACAGATAAAGAAACGCAAGCAGCGCGGCCAGGTTTAACAGAGTGAACAAGAGATAAGCCGCTCCATACGGCAGCAACGCCAGCGGCTTCCAGAACAGAGCGTAGTAGGGCAGGCGCGCATACAGCACGTGCTCGCCATGAACGTTGGCGAACTCGCGCTGGGCCTTTTGAAACGCCGTCCGATCGTAGAGCGAGGCCGAGCCCACCAGTTTCGCGCCGGTGTACAGCATCGCGAAATCGTTATCGCCCCGGGCGACGATGCCCCAATCCAATTGACTGCCCCATACGGCGACTAAACCGAGGCAAATCAACGCGGCGGCAATGATCAGGATCTTGCGGGGCACGAGTCTCCATTCTGTCGAAATCCAGAGGGCTCCGTGCAAGGGAGGGGGAGCTGCCATTTGGGCGAGGTTTCAATCCCCGGCAGTGGTAAAATCGTTTTTCCCCATGAAAATCTTCATTGGTGCGGATCACGCGGGTTATCAGTTGAAGGACGAGATCGCGGCCACACTGCGCGCGGCCGGCCACGAGGTCACCGACGTCGGCACCAACGGACCGGACTCCGTGGATTACCCGGATTTT
>JBEBGM010000047.1:0-35881 GCA_040081455.1 Bryobacteraceae bacterium | reverse complement strand
GAACGTGCCGCGCAACATGACGGATGAGATGATTGTGGCGCTCGGGAAGAAGGGCGGCGTGGTGCAGGTGAACTTCAATTGCGGCTTCCTGACGGAAGAAAAGCCCGCGCACGCGACACTGGCCGATGTAGTGCGGCACATCGATCACATTCGCAAGATTGCGGGAATCGACGTGCTGGGCATTGGGAGCGATTTCGATGGGATTGAGTGCTCGCCCGACGGACTGGAAGATGTTTCGAAGTTCCCGAACCTGACGCGGGCGCTGCTCGAGAAGGGATATTCGGCCGAGGATATCCGCAAGATCTATGGCGGGAATCTTCTCCGGGTGATGAAAGCGGTGGAAAAAATTGCTGCGCAAAAATAGCTTGATCCTGATCGCCGCGTTGGCGGTGGTGATGACTGGATGCTCGAAGACCGAGGCTCCGAAACAGGTGTTTCTGGATCCGGCGCTCGCACCGTTGGTGCCAAATGACACGACGGTGATGGTGGGAGCGAGAGTGGATAAGCTTGCGAAAACACCGGCGTTTCAGAAGTTCACGGAGTTTCGCGCAGTAGAGGATTTCTCGGTGCAATCGGGCATCGATCCGGCCACGCGGCTGTATCAATTGATTTTTGTTTCGAACGGCAAACGCGGCGCGGTGCTGGGGCGCGGAAAGTTTACGAACGGAATTATTGCTCCCGATCTGGCGCGCAAGGGCGCGGCGGAATCGCATTACAAAGGCATGGCGATGTACGGCGATGAGAAAGAGTCCATGCTGTTTCTCAATGCGAGTACCGCGGTGTTGGGCGATACGGCGTTGATTAAATCAGTTGCCGATCAGGAGCACACGGGTACGTTTTCCGCGAAGATCGCCGGGATGCTTCCGGGGATTCCTTATGAAGCACAGGTGTGGGGCGTGTATGGCGGCGGCGATGTGGATGTGAATCTGCCGGGCAATCTGGCGAATCTGCAAAATGTTTTGAAGATGCTGGATAGCGGGATGTTTTACGCGGTCTTTGATGAAAGAGCACATGTGACAGCCGTTGGGACGGCCAAGTCTGAAGAGAGTGCCCGGGATTTGAAGGGGGCCCTACAGGCGCTGATGGCGTTGGGGAAGATCGCGGGAGATGTACAGCAGAATGGGGTGCAGGTGCGGGTGAAGGCGGATTTGGGGTTTTGATTACGCTGGGTGGTTCGGAGCAAGAGGCTTCTCCGGACGCCGGCCTGGCATCGAGACGCCCGGTTTTCGGGTCCTTCGGAAGTCTCGATGCGGCACGCAGGAGTGCGTGCGCCACGTTATTTTTTCGGGGCGGGGATGGCGTCGCCCAGGTTCATGGAGCCGCCGCCTTCGCTGACGTAGTTGCGGTTCCACGCGGGCATTTCCACGACGACGTCGCCTTTGACGACGGCCTGGCAGGCCAGACGCGAAGTTAAGCCGTAGTCAGCGGCCTGCTCCACGCGGTCGATTTCGTCATCTTCCATCGGCGAAAGGTTCGTTTCCAGGCCGGACTTCATGTGCACATGGCAGGTGGTGCAGGCGCAGCTGCCGCCGCAGGCGTGCTCGATGTGAATGCCGAAGTGCATGGCGATGTCGAGGATGGACTCGGGCTTCCCGTGGTCTCCGTAGGGGAGCTTGCCGGATTCAAACTCGACGGTTTTTCCGAGATTCGCGAACGTTACCTTGGGCACCCTTTTATTGTAACGAGGCTGAGCGGGCTTGCCACTTGGTTGCAGCGAAAGGCGCGATGGTGCGGCGAAGGGCGTTTAAAGGCATTTGAAGCGGGTTGGACGCCCGCTGCCGGATGGAATCCTGCCCGACAGGGCGGGTGCGGTTGTGGATGCTTACAGGGCGCAACTGGCATACTGGTTCTTTCATGTTTCATCTTCTGGAAAAACGGATTGCGGAGGCGTTTGCCTCTCGCATTGAAGAGCTTTATGGCGTCGCGGGGACGGCGCAGACGGAGCAGCCGAAGCAATCGTCGTTTGGCGAGATTGCGGTGCCGGCGGCGTTCCAGCTGGCGCGGTCGTTGAAAAAGGCCCCGAAGGTAATCGCCGAGGGCTTATCCGCCGCGGTGGGGACGATGGAAGGTGTCTCGTCGCTGGAGATTGCGGGCAACGGCTATATCAACGTCCGGTTGGATCGCGGATATTATGCTTCCGGGTTGCTGAAGGGCGACGCGGGAGCGAGTGCGGCGAGCGGGCAGAAGATCATCGTTGAGCACACCAACATCAATCCGAACAAAGCCGCGCACATTGGGCATCTTCGTAACGCGATTCTGGGCGATACGTTTGTCCGCATGATGCGCGCGGCGGGGCGTAACGTCGAGGTGCAGAACTACATAGACAATACGGGCGTGCAGGTGGCGGACGTGATTGTCGGGTTCCGGCATCTGGAGAAAAAGACGCTTGAAGACGTGCGCGGGCTGATTGCCTCGACGCGGTTCGATTATTTGTGCTGGGATTTGTACGCACGCATTTCACAGTATTTTGGGGAAAATCCGGAATCGCTGCAATGGCGTCGCGATATGCTGCATTCGATTGAGCATGGCGAAGGCGATGACGCGGTAATGGCGCACCTGGTGGCCGATGCGATTGTGAAGACGCACTTGGCGACCATGTGGCGGCTGAATATCGTCTACGACGTGCTGCCGCGCGAGAGCGAAATATTGCACTTGAAGTTCTGGGCGACCGCGTTTGAACTGCTCAAAGAACGCAAGGCGATTTACTTCGAAAACGAAGGAAAGAACAAGGGTTGTTGGGTGATGCCGGGCTCGGCGTTCAAGGAAAATGCGGGCGGCGAAGGCGAAGACGATAGCAAGGTGATTGTACGCTCAAACGGCACGGTGACGTATGTCGGCAAGGACATTGCGTACCAGTTGTGGAAGTTCGGGTTGTTGGGGAAGGATTTCTACTATCACCAGTGGCACACGTATCCGAATGGGCATGAGGTGTGGGCGTCGACTGACGTTCCCCAGACCGGTGCTTCGCCGAAGTTCGGCGGCGGGGCGCGTGTGTATAACGTGATCGACTCGCGGCAATCATATTTGCAAGATGTTGTTGTGGCAGGGCTTCGGGCGCTTGGGTTTAATGACCAGGCGGAAAACAGCATTCACTTTTCCTACGAGATGGTGGCGCTTTCGCCGCGCACTTGTGTGGAGATGGGGATCGAGCTTTCGGAAGAAGACAAGCGGCGTCCGTATGTGGAAGTGTCGGGACGCAAAGGGCTTGGCGTGAAGGCTGATGACCTGATCGACAAGTTGATCGAGAAGGCGCTGGAGGAAGTGACATCGCGGCATGCCGAGGAGCCAGAGGAGTCGCGGAGGAAGGCGGCGACGCAGATCGCGGTGGCGGCGCTTCGGTACTTCATGCTGAAGTACACGCGCAATTCGGTGATTGCGTTTGACTTCGGCGAGGCGCTGGCGTTTGAGGGCGAGACGGGTCCGTACGTGCAGTATGCGACGGTGCGGGCGCGCAGAATCTTGGGCAAGCTGAAGGAACGCGGCGAATCGCTGCCGGATTTCGGCTCGGTGTTGACGCGCGAAGCGATGGCGAGACAGCTTGAGAACGAAGACTGCTGGCAGCTGTTGCTTGCGGCGTCGAAGGCGGATTCGGCGATTGAGCGCGCGGTGGCGAGTGGCGAGCCGTCGCATGTGGCTCGGTTTGCGTTCCAGTTGGCGCAGGCGTTCAGCAGCTTTTACCAGAAGTTCCACGTGCTGGATGAGCCGGATGCAGAGAAAAAGGCGTTCCTGCTGTGGATGACGGACTATTTCCGGATGCAGTTGGAGCGAACGCTGGGCGTGCTGGGGATTGAGGCGCCGGAGTATATGTAGCTGGGGCCCCGTAACGGGCATTGTTTGTGCGAGAGGGACTGGCTGCGGCCGGTCCTTTTTGTTTTTGGTGAGGTGGTCGGAGTTCGTCGTCCGGGAGGCGGGCGTCGCGAAGAGTCGCGACGAGGCACGCTGAGAGCGTGCGCCACGTCATTACGGGCTTTTTCTAAAAGGAAAACCCCGCCTTGTCAGGCGGGGTTCGTAGTTTGATTGCCGGGCAGATGCCCGGCTGCCGCCCCAAAGGGCCGCCCCACGTTGGCATCGAATGCGGATTGGCTTACGACAGGCGCGTTTTGAGTTCCTGGTCGATGGCGTCCATGAAGGCTTCGGTGGTCAGGTAGGGATGATCGGCCCGGATCAGGATGGCGAGGTCTTTCGTCATCCTGCCGGACTCGACGACGTCGACGCAGACTTTTTCCAGGGTTTCGGCGAACTTCACGACTTCCGGGGTGTTATCGAACTTGCCGCGGTAGATGAGGCCGCGCGTCCAGGCGTAGATCGATGCGATCGGGTTGGTGGACGTGGGCTTGCCCTGCTGGTGCAGGCGGTAGTGGCGGGTGACGGTGCCGTGGGCGGCTTCGGCTTCGATGGTCTTGCCGTCGGGCGACGCCAGAACCGAGGTCATGAGGCCGAGCGAGCCGTAGCCCTGGGCGACGGTGTCCGACTGGACGTCGCCGTCGTAGTTTTTACAGGCCCACAGATAACCGCCGTTCCACTTGAGGTTGGAGGCGACCATGTCGTCGATGAGGCGGTGCTCATAGGTGAGGCCGGCGGCATCGAACTGCGCCTTGAATTCCTTGTCGAAGATTTCCTGGAAGAGATTCTTGAACTTGCCGTCGTAGGCCTTGAGAATCGTGTTCTTCGTGGAGAGATAGACCGAATAGTTGCGGCCCAGGCCGTAGTTGAAGCAGGCGCGGGCGAAACCGGCGATGGAGCTATCGAGGTTGAACATGCCGAGCGTGATGCCGGGGCCGTTGGCCTTGATGATTTCGCGCTCGATCGGCTCGCCGCCATCGGCGGGGGTCCAGGTGAGCTTCAGGGTGCCGGCGCTGGGGAAAGCAAAATCCTGAGCGCGGTACTGATCGCCGAAGCCGTGGCGGGCGACAACGACGGGCTTATCCCAGTGAGGGACGATGCGGGGGACGTTGGAGCAGATGATGGGTTCACGGAAGATGGTGCCATCGAGGATGTTGCGGATGGTGCCGTTGGGGCTGCGCCACATTTGCTTGAGGCCGAATTCCTTCACGCGCGCTTCATCGGGGGTGATGGTGGCGCACTTGACGGCGACGCCGTACTGCTTGGCGGCGTTGGCGGAGTCGATGGTGATCTGGTCGTTGGTCTCGTCGCGCTTTTCGACGGAGAGATCGTAGTACTTGAGATCGATATCCAGGTAGGGAAGGATGAGACGTTCGCGAATCCATTGCCAGATAATGCGTGTCATCTCATCGCCGTCCATCTCGACGACGGGATTCTTGACCTTAATTTTTGCCATCTAGGGTATAAGCTCCTTGGAATTCCCACGGAGACCGGTTGGTTACCGGCCACAGGTGCAAACCTGGCCTACACGAGTGGTGCTAGTGGAGGACAGAGAACGCGGGTCCGCTTGTCCGGGGTAAGCAACTATTATCGCTGATGAGGCGTGGCGGGCGCTAGCGAGCGATGGAGGCGGAGCGGGTTCAAAGCCGCTGCAGGATGAAATTCCGCGCCGCCAAATTCCGGATCACGCGAAATTTCGAAAAAACATTTCTTTTGGTTTGTGAGAGTTAGCAGAAGGCCGGGTGGGGTTGTGGTTGGGTTCGGGTGGTACGCTTCTGTCGCGAGGGAACTTTGGATGGGCTTGAGCAAAACAGTCAAAACAAAAACAAACGAAGCCGCGGAAACAGCGGCCAAAAAAAAAGACTGAAGAAGAAGTTGAAGAGGGAAGCAGTGGACAGGGGATAGAGGACAGCGGCCAGCCGGAAGTCGCGGTTGAGGAAGAGACGAGTACTAAGAGTCCGGCGGTTCGGGCGCGGCGTGTCAATGCGAAGGATGGCGACAAACCGGATGCGCGGGCGCAGGTGGTGTTGGTGAATAAGCTCCTCAAAAAGTTGGAGCTGAAGTTGAGTAAAGAGGATCTGAAGGCGTCGATGGGAGACTTTATCCGGTTGATGCAATTGCAGAGAGAGCTGGAGGACGAGGCTCCTCGGGAGATAAAAGTGACATGGGTGGAACCCAGGGACGAGTCGGAGGCGGTGGAAAACGAGGGGTGAGTGCAAAAGGCGGTGCGCGGCCGGGGGGTCGCGCACAGGCCGGGGAGGCCGGCCCATTTTCCGCTAAGACGGTGGAGGGAAGTGAGGAACTGGGGATTGCGCGACCTGATGGTCGCGCGCCGAGCGGGCGCTCCGCCCCACCAGATTTCGCGGCTGATGAGTTGGATGAGTTGGATCTGGATGCTGATCTGATGGTGGCTGGCGCGGATGGGTTGCTGGAGCGGGGGATTGAGTATCATCCACTTCCATCGCAGCGGCGGTTTCATGATTCTCCGGCTCGGTTTAAGGGATTTTCGGGGCCGATTGGATCGGGCAAGAGTCAGGCGCTGTGCCAGGAGGCGTTGAGGCTGGCGTATTTGAATCCGGGACGGACGGGGTTGATTGGTGCTCCGACGTATCCGATGCTGCGGGATGCGACGCAGGCGGCGCTTATCGAGGTGCTGCTGCGGAACAAGATTCCGCATGAATGGAACCGGGCGGAGAATTACCTGGTGCTGCGGGATACGCGGTCGCGGATTTTGTTTCGCGCGGTGGAAGAGTTTGAGCGGCTGCGCGGAAGCAATCTGGCGTGGTTTGGCGTAGATGAATTGACGTATACGTCGGAAGAAGCATGGCTGCGGCTGGAAGGACGTTTGCGTGATCCGAAGGCATCGCGCTTGTGCGGGTTCGCGGTGTGGACGCCGAAGGGTTACGACTGGGTTTACGAGCGGTTTTTGCAGCGGAAGGTGGATGGCTACGAGACGGTCATCGCCAAGCCGTTTGAGAACCGGTTTTTGCTGGACAAGATTCCGGATTATTACGAACGGCTGGCGTCGAGCTACGACAAGCGGTTTTATGAGCAGGAAGTTCTGGGGCAGTATTTGGAGCTTCATGCGGGGCGCGTGTACTCGGGGTTCGATCGCAAGGTGAATGTTGCGGAGGGTGGAGTGGATCCGCAGAAGCCGTTGTTGTGGGCGCTGGATTTTAACGTGGATCCGATGTCGTCGGTGGTGGCGCAGATCGAGGATGGGACGGTGACGGCGCTGGACGAGATTGTGCTGAGCCGGGCGAGCACGCAGGACGCTTGCGATGAGTTTCGGGCGAGGTTTGGGTCGCATTTGAGCGGGCTAATTGTGTACGCGGATGCGAGCGGGGCGAGGATGCAGACGAGCGGGACTTCGGACCTGGCGATTCTGCGGCGGAATTTGGACGAAATAGCGTACGGGAAGGTGGAGTTTCGAGTGCCGCGGTCGAATCCGGCGGTGCGGGAACGCGTGACGCTTATGAATGCGAAGCTGGCGGCGGCGGATGGGGAGCGGAGCTTGTTTGTGCATCCGCGGTGTGCGGAATTGATCAAGGATTTCGAGCAGGTCTCCTACAAAGAGAACAGCACGGTAATTGACAAGGACCGTGATCCGCGGAGGACGCATTTGTCGGATGCGCTGGGGTACCTCGTTTGGCAGGAATGCCGGGAGAGGGTGAAGATTGGCCTGCAGGGGAAGAGGTTGATGTAGGGAGAGTCAGGAGAAGGGGACTCCTTCGTGGTTTGACTGCTGAAACATAATGACCTCGCCCTTATGGGCGGGGCTGTGACGGGGAGTAGGGACACGAGAGTGTCCCTTTTGCTTTTTAGGAGACTACGTGTTCGACATTGATCGGGAACATCCGGAGTATGTGACGCAGAAGGGCGTGTGGAGCCAGAACAGGGACCTCTACGTCGGTGGGGAACAGTTCAAGGCGAACGCGGGGACGTATCTGGTCCGGCGGCAGAAGGAGCCGTGGGATGTTTACGCGGAGCGGCTGGGGCGCGTGTTCTACGAGAACTATATCGGCTCAATTGTGGACTGGTATACAGCGACGCTGTTCCGCCGCGAGCCGGTGTTGACCTTTGAAGGGAAGAACGAAGCGGGGCGCGGGTTCTTTGGATCGTTTGTTGAGGACGTGGATCGTAAGGGGACTTCGCTGGCGGATTTTTTCCGCAAGCAGTTCATTGAGGGCTTGATCACGGGCTCGGGTTATGTGCTGGTGGACTTCCCGAAGATCGATGGGCAGGCGGGGAGCCGTGCGGAGGAAGACGCGCTGGGAGCGTCGCGCGCTTACCTGGTTTCGTACGACGCCGAGAACCTTATCAACTGGAGCCGCGATGCGCAGGGGAATTACGAATGGGTGGTGCTGCGGACTTCGGAGCTGAAGAAAGACCGCGTCGAGGATGCGGAGTGGCGGCGCGAACAGCGTTGGATTTACTACGACAAGGAAACGTACCGAGTGTATCGGGAGCGGTCTGGCGGGACCGGCGCGTCCCGGGCGGAGTTGATCGACGAAGGGACGCACGGGCTGGCAAAGCTGCGGCGCGTGCCGTTATTTGAGCTTCGCATTCCGGAGGGGATGTGCATGCTGAATCGGGCCGGGTCGTTGCAACTGGAGCACTTCAATAAATCGAATGCGCTTTCGTGGGCGCTGACGATGGGGTTGTTCGCGATGCCGGTGGTTTACTCCGAGCGCGAGTGGAGCCAGATGGTGGGCGAGAGCTACTACATCCAACTGGGTCCGGACGACAAGTTTGGGTGGACAGAGCCGGAAGGCAAGGTCTTTCAAATTGCCGCGGACAACTTGCGGCGACTGCAGGAAGAGATCTATCGCGTATGTTATCTGGCGCAGGCGGGCGGGGCACTCACCGGCGGCGCGCAGCAATCGGGACTGAGTAAGCAACTTGATTTTTCGATCACGCAGGAAGTGCTGCGTGCTTACGGCGACGCAGTGAAGGACCAGGTGAAGCGAGTACTGAAGTCGATTGAGGCGGCACGAGAAGACGAGATTGAAGTGGGAGTCTCGGGGATGGACGAGTTCGACATCGCGGACTTCGGCGTGGAGTTGGAGAACGCGAAACAGTTGCTGGCGATGGGCGTGGAATCGCCGACGCTGCGGAAGGAAGTGTCGAAAAAACTGGCGCTGAAATTCCTGGCGGATGCGAGGCAGGACGTGAAGGACCGGATTGTGGCTGAGATCGAAGGCGCGGGGCGATAGGGGCTGAATATCCCCGCCGTCACGGGCGGGGTCCGATGAATCGGCGGCAAGGACTGAGCGGGCGGAACTGGGGAATTGCATGGAAGACATTCGGGAGATTGTGCAGGCGGTGGTGAAGGAGTTTTTGCCACAGAGGGAAGAGATGGAGCAGGAGCGGGCTCGGCGGGTTGAGTTAGAGCAACGCGTGAGTGAGTTGATCGCCGAGAACGAGAAGAATCGCACGAAAGCGGAAGAAGCGGAGCGGAGTTCGGCGATTCGGGCGGAGCTGCAGAAGTTGGGCGTGACGAAGCTGGACCTTGCGTTCAAAGCCGTGCGCGAAGAAATTTCGCGTGGCGCGGACGGGCGATTGATGGCTACGGGCGGTCTGGAGGCGAATGAGTATTTGGCTCGTTTCGTCATGGAGAATCCCGAGCTACTGCCGGCTCGGTTGGTGGGCGGATCGGGCGCGGGAATCGGACAGAGAGGCGCGGGCAGCGAAGGGCGTGTGGATTTGGACAGGATTCGTCCGGGGATGAACCCGGAGGAATTGGATCGCGTGAGACAAGAGATCGCGAGAGTGGCGTCGCAGACGCTACGGGGACAGTAAGAAAAGGAGACGACTGATGGCTGTAATTACTTCGAGCAATGTAGCGAATGCGATTGTGAAGCTGGTAGCGGCGGATGCGCTGCCGGCGCTGATGGGAAACCTGGTGATGGGCAACCTGGTCAATCGCGACTATGAGCAATCGGTGGCGCAGGCCGGTGACACGATCAACGTGCCGATTCCTCCGACGATGGTGGCGAACAATATCGCGGAAGGCGGCTCGGTGCAGACGCAGAATCCGAGCCTGGGCAATGCGCAGATCGTTCTGAATACCCACGCCGAAGCGACGTTTCAGATTCCCGACGTGACGAAGATTCTGGCTGTGCCGGACCTGCTGAAGCTGTACATGCAGCCGGCCGTGGTGGCGTTGGCGGAAAAGATTGAAACGGATCTGCTTTCGCTGTATGCGCAGTTCACGGCGAACAGCCCAGTGGGTTCGGCGGCGACGGCGTTAACGGAAGCGACGGTGGATGCCGCCGAGACGGCGTTGTTCACCGCGAAGGTGCCGGCAAACTCGCCGAAGTATCTGGTTGTGGATCCGAACGCGTATTCGGCATTGCGCCAGATTCCGCGTTTTAGCGAATTCAATACTGCCGGTGAAGCCGGTTTGCGGGCTCTGGTGGATGGAGCGGTGGGCAAGATGAAGGATTTTTACATCTTCCGTTCGCAGTTTGTTCCGAAAACCGGTTCGAGCACGATCACCACGCACAATCTGGCTTTTGCCAAGAACGCGATGGGCCTGGTAGTGCGCCGTCTGCCGCAACCGCTGCCGGGAACGGGCGCCATTGCCGAGTACGCCGAGCTGGGCAACTTCGGTATGCGCGTCACGATGAGCTACCAGCCGAACACGCTGGCACAGCAGTTTACGGTGGACGTGCTGTACGGAACGGGCGTGCTGCGTGCGAACCACGGAGTTCACGTTCTGAGCTAGACACGTTCGCGAAGCAAGAGGTGCGGCGGAAATCGCCGTTGGTGTGTTGGTGCAAGGGCAGGGGCGGGCCGAGAGGTTCGCCCTTTTCCTTTGCGGTGAGGAGAGGACATGGCTTTGCTGACGGATGGGAGTCCGAACGACACGGAAGCCCTGCGCGTTTACGAGACAGCGATCCTGAGCGTGGCAAATGTGGAAGGGATTGACCTGGACGCGAAACTGGCGCTGGCGACGGAGGAAGTTTCGCAGGATGTGCTGGACATCCTGCTGGACCATACGGGGACGAATGATCCGCTGGGAAGTTCACGGCGAAGCGTGGGTGTAGCGGATGTGGCGGTCACGCAGCAACTGAAGCGGTGGCATGCACTCCATACGCTCGAGGTCGTATATCGCGACGCCTACAACAATCAGTTGAACGACCGCTATCAATCGAAATGGGATGAGTATCGCGTGTTGGCGCGGAGTGCCCGCGAGTTGACGATGCGGTTTGGCATCGGGCTAGTGAATTCACCAATTCCTGTAGCGGATCAGCCGGCGCTGAGTAGCGCGGCGGGTGTGTTGCCTGGGGCGACGTATTACGTGCGCGCGAGTTGGGTAGCGGCGAATGGCGAAGAAGGGCTTCCGAGTCCAATGGCCACGTTTGCGACGCCCGACGGGAGTGTATTGGTGGTGACGGCGGCGAATCCGCCGACGATCGCGACGGGATGGAACGTCTATATCGGGCTCACGGATACGACGCTTGAACAACAAAACTCGGTGCCACTGACGACCGGAAGTAGCTTTACGATGGCGCCGGGAGGTCTAGTGAGTGGCGCGGAGCCGGGGAACGGACAGAGGGCGGATGCATATGTGACCGGCGGCCGCTTAATGAGGCGGGGGTAACGATGGCGCAAACGGCGAGCATTGTGGCGGAAAAGTTCCGCAGCTATTTGACGGCGAACGAAACCGGAATGGGCGTGGCGCTGGCGGTGATATCGGCGAACGCGGGAGTGGAGACGGCGGCAATCGCCGCGGAGAACGTAATCCATCAAAACTCGCCGGTGAACATTGTGGAGCGCAGCATCGCGGTGAAGTATCCGGTGGTGCATGTCTACTGTGACCGGGTGCAGAACCTGCTGGTGGAGAAGTTCCGCCGCTTCTCTGGTAAGGTGCGCACGGTGGCAGAGGTGCGCGTTTCTCAGGATCGTATTGAAGGGCTTGAGGAGCAGACGCGGTTGTACGTGGATGCGATTACGCAGGTACTGGACCAGAACCGGGGCAGTTGGGATCAGGGAATGTTCTTCACGGGCGGATACGAAGTGAAGTTTGAGCCAGTGCAGCATGGCGGACGGAACTTACTGCAGGTGGCGAAGGTGACTTTCGAAGTGGACTTATCGAGCTAAAAGGGGCAGGAAAAGCATGTCGTGTTACGTATCATCCAATAACAACCGGTTTTATGTGGCGCTCGAATCCACTTATGGAACGGTGCCGGGGATCGCCTCACAGAACCGGATTCCCGCGGTGAAGCTGACCGCACGGCAAGTGATGGAGCAAACGTCGCGCAGAGACAAGACGGGGAGCCGCACGTTTGTGGGGCTCCCAAATTCGATTCGACGGCGGACGAGCTACCAGCTCAACACCTTCATGACGGAGTGGGGCGGAGTGGAGAGCGCTCCGTGTCATGGCCCACTGTTCCAAGCTGCGTTGGGTGGCAATCCACTCTCTTTCACGGGTGGAGACGTGGCGGGCACGGTGGGCCTTACGGGCGTGGCGCTGACGGCTCCACACGGATTGAGTGTTGGGCAAGCGGTGACGAACTCGGGCGAGATCCGTTTCGTTTCTGCGGTGCAGGATGCGACGACGATCTTCCTGAATGCTCCATTCAGCAGCGGAGTGACAGCAGGGGCGGCGCTGGGTCCCACGGTAAGTTTTCCGCTGGCGACGGACGTGGGTAGTGTGAGCATCTTCGATTACTGGGATCCCGCCGATGCGGTTCAGCGGATCTTAAACGGCGCGGCCTTGAACCAAATGCGCGTGAAAGTGAACGGGGACTTTCATGAGTTCGTGTTCGCCGGTCCGTCCAGGGATCTGTTGGACAGCGCCAGCTTCACGAGTGGACAGGGAGGGTTGACACAGTTTCCCACCGAACCGGAAGACGCCGGATTCAACTACACGATTGTGCCGGGGCATCTGGGACAGGTGTGGCTGGGCACGGAGGAATCGCGATTCCACACGCTGACATCGGCGGAACTGGAGTTGGACAACAACATCGAACTGCGCGCGAAGGAGTTCGGCAGCGATTTTGCACGGTGCATTGCGGCAGGAGAGCGCGCCGTGCGCTTGAACCTCTCGCTATTCGAACAAGCGAATGACGAGACGAAGGGTCTCTATCAGGCGGCGCGGCAGCGTTCACCGATCGGCGTCATGTTGCAACTTGGGCAGCAGAGCGGTCAGTTGTTCGGGGCATTCATGCCGGCGATGGTGCCTGAGGTGCCGGAGTTTGATGACTCCGAGACGCGTCTGGAGTGGAAGTTTCAAAGCAATCGAGCGCAGGGGACGGTGAACGATGAGCTCTACATCGCAATTGGGTAACGGCGCTTCCTGCGGAACTCGGGTTGAACCGAGCGTGCAGAGCTACGTCAGCGCTCTCTGGTGCGATAGCGACGTGATACCTGGGGTTCGATTCGCTGTGGCAAGGATGTCCTTCGGGCGGCGCATTGAACTGGCCCGGAGGATGCGTGAGATCGGCCGCAAGATTGAATTTTTCGAAGCCGGATCGGATGCCCGCGACAAGCTGGAGGCCGCTGCGTTGGGTGCGGAAATTGATCGCGAGTATCTTGCGTGGGGCCTGATGGCGGTTGAGGGACTCCAGATCGATGGCGTGAATGCGTCGCCCGAAGCGGTGATCGAAAAGGGACCAGCGGAGCTGGCTGGAGAAATACTCCTTCGAGTCAAGGCAGAATGCGGATTGAGCGAGGCCGAAAGAAAAAACTAATTGTCGCCTTCCACTTTCTAATGGGTGGCCAAGCCGGATGGAAGTGCGACGTATGCAGACGGCAGGGGCTGGAAGCAGCGAGGCGGTGCGGATGGGCCGCAGAATCGCAGCGTGAACCGCGTCGAGTGGTGTGGGCGCGGGGCGGAGTGTCCACAGAGGAATGTCCAACGTCTTTCGTCACACCGCAGAGTGTGGCTTGGGTGGAGTCGTTCTCTGCGTGGAGGCGGGGTACGAACGTGGATATCTCTACGCGTGAGGCGCGGGAAGCGGATGCGTTCCTGCTGTTGGAAGCGGAGTTGAAGGAATGGAGAGAAGACCTTGAGCGATCCAATTAATAGTTTGTTGAGCGGGCTTCCGCTGACGAGCCTTGCGGAACAGTCCGCGCGATTGCGGGCCATTAACGAAAGTCTTTTGTTGCAGCAGATTGTGAATCAGCAATCAAAGACGGCGAATCGAACGGCGGGATCTTCGTCGAACGGGTCGGTGTTAGGTACGATAGGCAGTTTTCTGGGCGGCGGATTGGGTGTTGCTCCACTACTGACGGGGCTGACGAGCTTGTTTGGAGGAGGGGACTCCACGGACGCGATCACGCCGCCCACTATTTACCGGAGGCCATTGCCGGTGAACTTGGAGACAGGATTCAGCAGCCAGGCAGGAGGCCGCGTGTTCGCTTCAGACAGCGGACAGGGAGGTGTCGCCCGGCCGATCACGAACAATGCACCAGCCCAAATTACGGTGAATGTGCAGGCGATGGACAGCCGGTCGTTCCTGGATCGAAGCGCGGACATTGCGCTGGCCGTGCGGCAGGCGATGCTTGAGAGCTCTGTTTTAAACGACGTCATCCGGGAGGTTTAGGTGGCTGAGTTTCCCAGGTTAAAGACAGACGCGATTGCGCAGTATCCGCTGGAGCGGGTGACGGTGTTTTCGAACTCACTATTTCGTTTTATCGACGGAGGTGAACAGCGAATTCCTCGCTATCGTGCACCGATGCGGCGGTGGAGGATCGAGCTGCAGCTGCTCGATGAAAGCGAGATGGCTGCGATCGCAGACTTCTTTGAGCTTCAGCATGGGCGCGCGGGAATATTTTCATTCACGGATCCGTGGGATGGAGCGGTGTACCCGAGTTGCAGCTTCGATGCTGACCAAGCCGTGCTGCACTCGGTGGCGGTGTCACGCGGAGAGACGGCGCTGGTGATTAAGGAGAATCGTACTGCATGATCGTGTTTCCGCAAATCAGTACGGGAGCGTCCGCGTTGTTTCCCTTGGCGCGTGTGCGTCAAGCACGGACCGTAGTGAACGAGCTTGCCGACGGAGGGTCGGTCACCGCTGCAGATTATGGAAGTGAAGTGGATGCGTGGGAGCTACGCGCAGCCGGCTTGACAACATCGGAGCGCGATGCGATTGAAGCGCTCTTTGAGTTCTCTGGCGGCACGCTAGGGGTGTTCACTTTCCTGGACCCAACTGGAAATCTGCTGCGGTACAGCGAAGAGCTTGCCGGGTTAGGCTGGGTGCGCAGCGCAGGTCTGGTGGCAACGGCGGGCGCGTCGGATCCATTCAGTGGAACGCGCGCAGTGAGCGTTGCGAATACCGGCGAATCGACGGGGCAGGTCGGGCAGACTCTTGCGGTTCCCGGAAACTTCGCCTACTGCTTTAGCGTCTGGGCGCGAAGTGACGTAGGCTCATCGGTGGGTGTGGAATTCGCCGGAATCAACAGAGCGTTTGCGCTGACTTCGCAGTGGAGACGAATTTGGGTGGCGGGAAACGCTCAATCGAACGCGGAGAGCGTCACATTCGCAATTCAGGTCCCCGCCGGAGCGAATGTCCACTTATTCGGCGCCCAGGTGGAGCCGCAGTTTGCGCCCTCTGACTACAAACGGACCGGAACGCGCGGCGGTTTGTTTAGCAAGGCTCGCTTCGCCGATGACCGCCTCACCGTCATCGCTCGAGGGATGGACGAGTACGACGCTGTAATCCGGATTGTGAACGCAGGGAGCTAGGAATGCCGACGATCGATCAATTCAAGGAGCAAGAGACTCCGCCAACGCCACTGTTTCTCTTTGAGTGCACGTTTCCCTCGGGTGAGGTGGAGCGATGGAGCACGCACCTCGCCACGGTTGACGGCGCCGAGTTCGCGGCTCGATTGCTGCGGCACAATATGTTCTCCCTTCAAAGTTCGGCGGATGACGGACTGGATGGTGCTCAGAAAATCTCTCTGACCCTCGCGAACGCCGACTCGCACTATTCTCAGTTGGAACGGGAATGCGGCTTCAAAGGCGCCCAGATCAAGGTGTGGTTCGTTTTCTACGATCTTGTTTTGGATGCAGCGGTATCGGAATCGCGGGTGGTATTTCGCGGTGTGGCGAATCCACCGGATGAGATCACGCAGGCGGAGTTCCGCATCAGCTTTGTCAGCCGGTTGAACTTGCAACGGGTGGTTTTGCCTGAAGTGCGGATTGAGCGCCGCTGTCCGTGGACGTTCCCTTCGAATGCGCAGCAGCGGGCTGATGCTGTGGCTGGTGGCGCCAGAGGAAAATATTCGGGTCTGTATCGATGTGGATACTCGCCGGATCAAGTAGGTGGCGTTGGAAGTTTGAACGGGAGCGTGGCATTTACAAGCTGCGATTACACGCGGGCAGCGTGTGAGGCACGTGGGATGTTTGACCGCGATGCGGCAGAGCAGATTACACGAAGATTTGGCGGTGTGGAGTTCGTTCCTTCCCAGATTCTTGTGCGCAGTTACGGCGAAAAGAGTTCGCACCTGTCGCCGATTCTGGACAACGTTGCCCGATACAACGATTTCGTTCCGCTCGTCTATGGAACGGCTTGGTATAAGCCGCCCGTGGTCTTCGCGCGGAATGACGGCAACCTAACGCATCTGGAAGTGTTGCTCGGCATGGGTGAAATCGAGCGCGTGGTCAAAGTGGTCGTTAACGGCGTGGAAATTCCGGAGGGTCAAGCGAACGCGGACATGACGGCAACGGGTTGGTTCAACGTCGTCTCGTTTGGCGCCCGGTCCGGTGGCTTTAATAGCGATTTCACCGATGGAAGCGGTCATCCGTTGGGTGATCCATATGGCAGTATGGCGGCGATGAGTGTGGTTGTGCCGAACTCGATCAGTACGGGCGTGTCGCTCGCCAAAGTGGACGTTTTGCTCTCGGGCATCAAGCTAGAACAATTCAACGAAGAGGGGACATCGATCGGTGAGACGTTTACGAACAATCCGGCATGGGTGCTGCTTGATGCTCTACGGCGGAGCGGTTGGTTGCTGAGCGAGATTGACCTGCCCAGCTTTGCCGCTAGTGCCGCATATTGCGGAGCGCTGATTTCGACGACTGACCTTTACGGAAACACTGTTGCGATTCCGCGTTTCCAGTGCAATGCGGCGGTGCAATCGCGGACGAGCGCCGCGGAGTTGGTGAAGGGTATTCGAAATGCATCCTCGTTGCATCTGACGTACGGAAGTGCGGGACTATTGCGGCTCATGGTGGAGAACAGCATGGAACTGCAGCAACCGTCGAAGCCCGCGAGCAGCAATAGCACGGAAACCTTGAACGGCGGATGGCCGGTTTACGAATTCAGCGACGGGTCCGCTGCATTCTCCGGGCTACTCCGGAAGAAGGATGGCGAGCCCGCGATTCGCTTATGGTCACGCATCGGCGCGGATTCGCCGAACCGGCTGACTGTGGAGTTTCAAGATGAGTTCAACGAATATCAACAGGATAGTCTGGCACTTATTGATGCCGACGACGCCCTTCTGACGTCGCGTGAAGTGACCACCGCCTTTCCGGCACTTGGACTTCCAAACTTCGATCAGGCCGCACGCATGCTTCGGCTTCAATTGAACCGGACCTTGGCGGGTTACACGTTCATCGAGTTTGAGACAACGGTCCGCGGGGTTGGTTTGACGCCAGGGGATCTGATCACAGTCACTTATCAGAAGGAAGGTCTCCTGCGGCAACCGTTTCGTATCGTGAAGCTTGCTCCCGGGATCAATCACGAAACAGTGACGATCACCGCCCAGTGGCACGACGACTCCTGGTACACGACTGGCGGTGCCGGATCTGCCGGCGGCCGCCGCGGGAGTGGTGGGCCAGTGGGAATTCCTCGGCCGCTTGTCGGAGCACTGGTGGACGAGAATGGCACAGAGCAGTTCGGTATCACGGAGCAGCCGATTGAAACCGCGGAAGGAGTTGTTGCCGTTGACCTGACTGTAGCGTTCACTCCGCCTTCGCCACTGGTGGTGAGTGCGGCGGCGATTCCGCTGATCGGTTTGAATGCAACGATCGAGTCGGCAGGTGGAACTCTTGCGGGCGGACAGACGCTTTACTACGCGATCTCCGGGGTGGATGCAAACGGTGCAGAGACGGAACTTTCGTTTGTCGTCCCCGCGAAGATTGCTTCGGCAACAAACACGAACTCGGTGACGCTTTCCGGCATCAGTGTCTCTCCGGGAACCGTAGGTCTTCGGGTTTATCGCGGTACGCGTCCGGGAAAACTCTTGCGCATCGCAACGGACATTACGCCTGGAACATCTTTTGTCGATACCGGCGCGACAGTGGAATTGCTGCCCGCTCCGGATCGCAACTACGACCACGCGAACTTCTACTGGCGTTGGGAATTGCTGCCGGAGACAGGAGCGGATGTCGCTTCCGCGTATACGATCGGCAACACCACGCTCGGTATGGAACCGAATGCGTTCCAGGCTGCTGTGGCACGAATTATCAGAGGCAAGGGCGCGGGACAGGAAAGGGCTGTGACTGGGAACGACGGCACCACGATTACCGTGAATCCGCCATGGACCGTGATTCCCGACGCGACCAGTTACTTCGCGCTGGCGGAGGCGACGTGGAATTTCGGCGGCGTGGGTTCGGGCAGTCCGGTGCACTTACAAGTACCCGATCGTGTCGGCGCTTCCGTTCAAATCTCGGGACGGTCCGCGAATGCGTTGGATCAGGAGAGCGAGGCGTCGTTGAATCCGCTGACGAGTTGGGCGGTCGGCGGTGGTTCAGGCGATGCCGGTCTACCGCCGATGCCGTCATTCGGCCTGGTAGCCGCGGGTCCCGGGACCGTGGAGTTGCGAGCGATTTCGTTTCCGAGTCTGACAAACACGCATTCCATCTCGGGCGGAACGCTAACGTTGCACTACTGGAATGAACTGCTGGGCACGCCAGTGACGCATTTGAGCAGTGCGATAGACGCGACGGCGAACGTGGTCTCCCTCGACACGGCCATCACTCTTGGGGCCGGAGCTCTGATCCAGATCGACGAAGAAATCCTTGTGATAGACAGTGTCGCGGGCGGCGGGACCGAACTAACGGTGACTCGGGGTTCGCATAGCTCGACGGCTGCCTCTCATGCGGCAAGCGCAGTGATTTATCCGTTGCAGAGGAACGTTACGGTGGTGGCGTTCGTGAAGAACTTCTTCGGCAGTCCGGCGAGTGAGCATTTTGTCCATACGGTCTACTTGCCAGATGTTCGCATCGCGGCGGTGGAATTCTTTGTCACCAATGCACGGGGCAATAGCGACGTCACGAAGGCGCAATTGACGGGCTTGACGGATGGTGGTTTACGCACCGGATCGGGTGGACAAATCACTATACAAATGGAAGGCTACCTTGCAGTGGAAACGGATGCGGCTCCGCCTTATTCGATTGAGGCGACGCACGTGCCGCGCGATTTGGTCGCCATGGTTCAGGGGGCGCCCAATGGCGACGACATTACCTTGAGGCTCCGGCAAGGTGCCACCGAATATTGTCTACTCACGATCGCGGACGGTGAAACGCAGTCGGACTCGGTCAGCGGTTTCGGCTTGCCCCCGCTTGCGAAAGACGAACGGCTAAGTCTCGACATTGTTTCCGTGCCATCCGCTTCGGGATCGCTTCCTGGGCGCAATCTGACCGTGGCTGTCCGCTTCTAGGTTCTCCATGCCGGAAACTTTACAAAAGCTTCGTCCCGACCGGGACCTGCAATGCTATTTCCTCCAACCGTCGGCGATCGCTGCATTCAGCGGAGCCACCGAAGATGGGTTTACGTTATCCGGTTCGTGGCGGCAGCAGTTCGATTGGGCCGTCGTCGAATGGAACCGCGACAACGTTTACGAACATCCGGCCTTCCGCAATCTCCCCGACGGCGACCTCAGCGGGCTCACCTTGACGTATGACGAGACGCGCGAGAATTGCATCCCGACGGACTCTTCGCTGTACGCTACGGTGGATTGGCCCAGCCTGCGCTTGTGGGCCACGCCGGAAGGTGGAAGCGAGACCGTTTACTATGTTCCGCTTCGTTCGCACGCCGAACCCATTGAGGGTTCGTATGCCTGTGCGTATGCGGATTTTACGCTGTCGGGAAGCGCCGCCGGCGGCGATTACATCGGACTTGCGTTTCTGGGCGAACATCACACCTACCAACTCTACGGATCGGACTCGCTCTCCGACGCTGTACAAGCGGTTGCCAACAGTATCAACGCCTTCTCGACGCTCTTGAAGGCCTCGGCGAGCGGCACCACGATCCGGGTGTACTACACGGGCGGTACAAGTATTGAGTCCAGCACGGCTGGTGCGAATGGCAATCGATTCGGAGTCTATTCGTATGCGATAGGCTTGTCTTCCTGGGACGAGGCGGCCAAAACGCTGGCCAATGGGATGTCGCCCACGAAGTGGCGGGTCACGCTGAATTTCGCATCGTTGCAGGGCACGATGACGCCCGATTTGAATGGTACGTTGTACGCCATCCCCACGAATCGCATTCGTAAAATGCGCTGGACTTACGCGGCAGAATTGCAATCCGGCGAATTTTCGCGCAGTGAGTTCGCGGTGGTTGTCACGAACTGGACGGTGACCGGTTCCGGACGTGACTATTTTGTCGCGGGTCCTGGAAGCCGCCGCATTGAGGATCATCATCCCTCGGTTCAATACACAGGGACGTGGACGGAAACCCGCGGAAACTACTCGGGCGGCACGATTCATTCGACAAGCGTGAGCGGGGATTCGGCGGCGGTCGCGTATTCCGCCGAAATTGCCCACAAGCTGTATGTCGGGCTGCGCTCTACTGGCAATGCGGCAACCGCGAGCATTGTTATTGATGGCGGGACAGCGGTGGACGTTGTACTGCAGATTGCGGGCGAAGATACTTTGCTCCGCTGGTTCGCCGGAGATATGGATGCGGGCAGCCACACTGTTGTTGTGACGCACGCGGGATCATCGGGTACGGAGTTGTACTTTGACTTCGTCGAATTGGCCTTGCCAGAGGCGAATCTTCCTGTGATCGACGCCGATCCACAGATGACTCTGGCGACGGACTGGGATACGCTGCACTCCATCTCGATCGCGCCGGAGCGGACGGCGTGGTTTCTGAAGTTGTTGGGATTCACGGGCAGGGCGAATCATTATGTAGGCGCGCTTTGGTTCTATGAGCTAATCCGGCAAGGGCACTCCTACGCGTCCGGCACTGTGACCTTTGGCGGCACGCCTGATCCAAACTACACCGTGACGCTCACATTGGGGCGAGTCGGTCAGCCTTCATCATCGAACACGGTATTACAGAAGCTGATCCACGTTGGCGTCACCCCGGACACTTTGGCGACGTGTTTTGCGCAGGAATTGAACAACGGTTATACGGGGCTCCGGGCATCTGTTTCCGGGAATGTGCTCACCATCCACTCCCGCTCCATGGGTGAAGACGGCGAAGCAATAACGCTCGCCGTTTCGACCACAAGCAGCGGTCTGACGCTGAGCACCTCGGGCAGTCAGCTATCGGGCGGCGAGGACGGCGAGTGGCGAACGGACCTGACAGCGCTGCCCCGTCTGAATCGTGCGGTGCGGGATTGGTCTCGGGCATACTTCGTGGCGCTGGCTGGTTATGCAGTCGACTGCGCTGCTGCGTTTAGTACGGAACTGCAACATGGCGATCCTTCCGCGTTGGCGGGTATCGCCCAATGCGGTCCGTCCGGCGATCCGATCCTGCTTCCGACGCCCGCATTGCAGACGAATTTTTCGTCTACCAGTCTCGAGTTCTGGAAACAGATTTATAAAGAGATGGCGCAATTGCAGGACGAAGCCGGCGTGGTCCCCTACCTGCAGTTCGGTGAAATGCAATGGTGGTACTTCCCGCACAACGGCTATCCCGAGGGGCATCCGCTGCGTGTCGATTTCTCGGGAATGCCGTTCTATGATGCCTGGAACCAAGCGCAGTTCGAGGCAATTTACGGGCATCCGATGGCAACGATCATTGCGAACAACGTGGACCCGGAAGATTATCCCGATGAAGTCGAGTACCTGCCAACGGTGATCGGAAACTTCAGCGACTCCGTGAAGAGCTTTGTTCAGGCAACGTATCCGAGCTGCCGGTTTGAGGTGCTGTATCCGACGGATGTGAACCAAACCGCGTTCAATCGCGCGGTGAATTATCCGTCGAATTGGAGTCCAGCGGAACTCACTGCGCTGAAAACGGAAGCGTTCGGCTTCACACTCGGGCGCAATTTGGACAAAAGCGAAGAGTGTATCGACTTCGGCGAGGCGCTCGGATTTTCAACGACGCAGCGGTGCCATCTGGTTGGCATTGGTGATGTGGCGACGGCATGGCAGAAGGAAGCGGCGATTGCCGAAGGAAAAGGGCTAGAGAGCGTCGTCCTGTTTGCTCTCGATCAATTCTGTTTGATTGGCTACGAGGTTCCTCTGCCCGGCGGTCTGCGCAGGAGCCTGCGGCAAGGCGGCTGATACACTGAATTTCGTCTATGCGACTCGACGAAATTCAAGCGGCACTCCGGCAGGAACAGCTCGATGGCTGGCTATTCTTTGATCATCACAAGCGCGATCCATTGGCATACCGTGTACTGGACTTCGTGCCCGGATCCATTGTTTCGCGCCGCTGGTTTTACTTCGTTCCGGCGACGGGCGACCCTCGTGGCCTGGTCCACCGAATTGAAGCGAAAACACTTGACCCACTGCCGGGGACACACGCAAAATACGCCGGTTGGAGCACTTTGGTGGACGAGTTGCGTACGCTTCTGGGCGGCGCACGTCGAGTGGCCATGCAGTATTCGCAGAACTGCGCGATTCCGTATGTGGCGATGGTAGATGCGGGAACCGTTGAACTCATCCGCGGGCTTGGCGTGGACGTCGTCAGCTCCGCAAACCTCATTCAGTATTTCGAAGCTCGCTGGACACAACAGCAGTTGGACAGCCACCTGGAAGCTGGAAAGTTGGTGGACTCGATTCGCGGCGATGCATTCTCTCTCGTGAGTGAAAAGCTTCGCATCGGCGAACGATTCACGGAATGGGACGCGCAACAGTTCATACTCGGCCGTTTCAAGGCAAGTGGCTTGTTTACCGATCACGGCCCCGATGTCGCGGTGAACGCGAACGCGTCGAATCCTCATTACGAACCCACGCAGGGAGCAAGCTCCGAAATTCGCCCGGGCGATGTTCTGTTGATGGACATGTGGGCGAAACTCGACCGGCCGGAAGCGGTGTACTATGACATCACTTGGGTCGGATACTGCGGCCAAACGCCCCCGGCGAAAGTGGAGAACATCTTCGCCTTGGTTCGCGACGCTCGCCTCCGTGCTGTTCAGCGCGTGCAGAGCGCTATCTCCACGGGCGAAGACCTGCGCGGCTATCAGGTGGACGATGCCGCGCGTTCGGTAATCGCCGATGCCGGCTATGGCGAGTATTTCTTTCATCGCACGGGACATTCCATCGGTGTGGATGTCCACGGAACCGGCGCCAATATGGACAATCTGGAGACGCACGACGAGCGCCGCGTGATTCCGTGGACCTGTTTTTCGATCGAGCCGGGGATTTATTTGCCGGACTTCGGCATGCGCTCCGAGGTCAACGTTTTTGTCAGCGAGCATGAGGCGCGTGTGACCGGAGAGTCCCAAGACCGGCTGGTCCTGGTCTAGGGTTTTCCGTTTAACGCCATCATTTGCCGGATTTCGCTATCATTGTTGGAAAAGCTATGAAACCACTGTTTCTGACCATGCTCGCCTGCGGCATCGCGCTGGCACAGACGAAAGCTCCGGCTCCGGCGCCGAAAGCGGCTCCTGCGGCTGCGAAAGCAGCTCCCACGGCTGCGAAGGCGGCCCCTGCGGCCACCAAGGCAGCGCCCACGGCCGCGAAGAAAGCGGCTCCCGCGGCTCCGAACCTTCTCGATCCGTCCACTCTGCGCGCGAAAGCCCCCGAGACGTTTCGCGTAAAGTTCACGACCACCAAGGGCGATGTTCTGGTGGACGTCACCCGCGCCTGGGCTCCAATGGGTGTGGATCGTTTCTACAACCTGATTCGCGCCAACTTCTACAAGGACGCGGCATTCTTCCGCGTACTACCTCGTTTCGTCGCGCAGTTCGGCATTCCGGCCCGTCCGGATGTGGCTCGCGTTTGGGATAACGCGAAGATTGTGGACGACAAGGTGCTGCAATCGAACAAGCGCGGCACGCTCACGTTTGCCACTGCCGGTCCGAACACGCGCACCACTCAGATCTTTATCAACTACAGCGATAATGCCGGCCTCGACAACCAGGGCTTCGCTCCGTTCGGCCAAGTGGTCGAAGGAATGGATCTGGTCGACAAATTCTTCGCCGGTTACGGCGAGACTCCGAACCAGGGCCTGATCACGGCACAGGGCAAGCCGTACATCGACAAGAACTTCCCGAACCTGGACCGCATCCTCGGAACGACGATCGTTCCGGTGGACGCTCCGGCAGCAGCACCGTCGGGCGACGCAAAGAAGCAGTAGTATTTTCCGGGGCGGATGTGTTCCTTGGATGACGCGACCGAGTGGCCGCGCGCCGAGCGGGCGCTCCGCCCTAAGCTTTTCTTCCCACGCCTTCCTGTGGATTTTTCTGCAAAACACTTTTCAGTCACCGTTGTTTGAATGAGTTAGCAGCCCACACACCGCACACGTTATCCACAGAGTTTTTCAGAGTCTAAATTGCAGAAAACAAACCGGGCCCAAAACGTTTGCGCCACTCCCCCATTCGCGCTACTGTAGATACCGTCCGGAGTTCCCGCACGATTCTCCGTTGTAACCTTCATGGCTAGCGCAAACCTCGCATTCGAAAAAGGTCTTCCGGCAAACGTCGACGCAGAACGTTTTGTCCTGGGTTCGATTATGCTCAACCAGGACACCTATTTTCAGGTGGCGGGCGCGCTCGAACCCGAGGATTTCAGCCTCGAAAAGCACCGCCGCATTTTCGGCCGGATGAAGGAGCTCTACGAGCGCGGCGAGCGTATCGACCGCCTCACCGTGGCCGATGCGCTGATGAAGTCCGGTCAGTTGGAATCGGTGGATGGCCTCTCCTACATCGTTTCACTCGATGATGGACTGCCGCACATCGCGAACCTGGAAAGCTACATCCGCATCGTCAAGGATAAGAGCACGCTGCGGCGCCTGATCTTCGGCGCGCAAAAGATCATTGATCGGTGCCTGATCGGCGAAGAAGAGCCGGATGAAATTCTGGCGGGCGCCGAGGAAACCCTGGTGAAACTGGGTGAGGCGCGCGCAAAAGAAAAACTTCAGTCGCCTGCAAGCGTCGTTGAGAATTTCCCCGGCGGCATCAACGCTTTTCTCGATCCCAGCCAACGTGTCAGCGGCATCAGCACCGGTTTCACGAAGTTCGACGAAATGACAGGCGGCATGCACGGCGGCGAACTGCTGATTCTGGCGGCGCGTCCTTCCATGGGCAAAACGGCTCTGGCACTCAACATCGCGCAGCACGTGGCCACGCATCCCAAGATCCGCAAGCCCGTCGCGGTCTTTTCACTCGAAATGTCGTCGGCCAGTTTGCTGACACGTATCCTGTGCTCGGCCGCGCGTGTCGATCAGCACAAGTATCGGGCCGGTTATCTCAATCAGGACGAGCGCCGCCGTTTGCAGGTGGCATTGGCGGATCTTACGGAAGCTCCTCTGTTCATGGACGACACCGCCGGCGTCAACCTGATGGACGTCCACGCGAAGTTGCGCCGCCTCAAAGCCGAGCACGGCCTAAGCCTTGTCGTTGTCGATTACCTGCAGTTGATGAGCAGCCGCGGGCGATCGGAAAATCGCAACCAGGAAGTCAGCGCCATTTCGCGAGGCCTGAAACTGATGGCCATGGATCTTGACGTTCCGTTCCTTGTGCTCTCTCAGCTCAGCCGCGCCGCGGAAACTCGCATTGGCGATCACAAACCGCAGCTAAGCGATCTTCGCGATTCGGGATCGATCGAGCAGGATGCCGACGTCGTCATGTTCATCTTCCGCGAGGAAGTCTACAAGCGCGATCGCGAGGACTTGAAAGGCTTGGCGGATCTGATCATCGCCAAGCAACGTAACGGGCCCATCGGCAACGTCCCGTTGCGATTCCTGGGCCAGTTCACACGCTTCGAAAACCGCGCCGAAGACTTGCCCGAAGAAGAAGGATAGCGGCGCGATCGGTGCGTCTCCAACCGGTCTACTTGGCGCTCACCTTCGCCGGTTCACGCTTTACTGGATTCGCCCACACTTCCACCCAATCGATTCTCGACCAGCCGCCCTGGCCATGGCCGCTTCCCGCTTGCATGTCCGTGAAGCCGAACTCTTCCACATTGCTGAGATCCGGATTCGGCTCCCAGCGGCCATTCTCATAAGGCGTTCCGGTGGCCAGTTCCACAACCTTATCGATATCCAGCTGACGCCACCGCATCCATGCCGGCCAGAACTCGGCCTCATGCCAATCCGGAGTCCAGCCTTCGGCGTACTCACCCACCAGCCAGCGACCGTTGGCCAACTTCACAATCGGACGCAACGCGTGAAATCCCGTCTGTTGCGTGCGCCAGCGAATGCGCCCCAAACCCGTGAGATCGAAGTTACTCTCTTTGTGGCGAAGCGCCACGGCCCACGGAGCCGGTGTGATTCCGCTCCACAAAAAATCGGGATCGTCTTTCGGTTCGCCCTCGTGGTGATCGATTTGCACATGAATGCCGCCGGGTCCGTACAGCTTCAACTGCAAGTTCGGATTGGCGATGAACTGCTGCGTCACTGGCATCTCATGGATGCCCTTCGGTGGTCCCTGGAAGTCTTCGCGGAAAAATAGCGATGGACGGTGATCCTGCGGCACATCGAAACCACAAGGTGGTGGGCCGCCACTGGTGCATCCAACGCGGTTGGCGGGACCTGGAGCCTGTTGAGCGAATGCGCTGAGCGCAAAGCCCAGCGGAACAATTCCCAGCAAAGTTCGAGTGCGCAAGAACACCTCCCATCCGCGGCAGTTTCCTGGCGGCGGCATTGGGGAGTGTATAACAGCGGAAGCGTTAATGCAATTTCATGAACCTTGCGGATTCCCGTGCGTCTCTTGGAATGGAGATCCAACCCAAATCTCCAAAAGATGAGACAACCAAGGAGTGATCGTTATGAAGACGTTGATGTTCGCATTCGCGATGACCGCCGTTGGTTTAATGGCCGCGCAAACGAATCCGGCACCGGACTCGACCAGCACCACGGCTCCCGCCAAACACGGCAAGTTCAGTAAGTTTAAGAAGCATCGGAAGGCGAAAAAGACCACCGCACCGGCCCAGACGCCAGTACCGCCCGCGAAATAGCGCGTACAAAAAGAAAAACGCGGGAAGCGTGTGCCTCCCGCGTTTCGTTTGGATGTGCCGATCGGATGTGAACTACTGCTTCTTGCCCGGCGGCGGTTCCTTCGATTCCGGCTTCACGAACTTCGCGTCATCCAGCGCGACGTTTTCCTGAATCTTGGAAATTTTCAGGATGTTGCGCGTCGCCAGTTCGTTGCGCGGACCCGCGGGTTCCGTGCGGACGGTGTAGGGATACTTCACGCCGCTGCCCGCATCGCGGTAATCCTCGTAGTTGAACTCCCACGGGCTGGGGCCGACGGAGGTGGGCACCGTCAGCACACGGCGGACCAGCAAACCGGTCTGCACGTCGAAGTAGAAGCGCTCCGGAACCTTCTCCTCTGGAATTCCCACCACTTCATACACTTCACGGCCATTGATCTTTTCCAGCGCAACCACCTTGAGATCGGTGTGGTTCTTCTTGATATTCAGAGCTTCGTAGAAATCCGCCAGGCGCTTCGCTCGGATACCATCCACGGGCAGCGGCGGAGACACACGGCCGCGCGCATCCTGGTTCCAGGCTTCCTTGCCATCCACACCGTTGGCGACAGTCATCGGCTGGCCGGTCGACTTCGCGGTGTAGACCATCAGGTTCGGAGCCTTCATGATCTTTTCCACATTTGCCGGAACCGGAGTGATGCCACCCGGGCCCGTGGGAATCTGGCCGGTTGCGGTGATCTGCAAGCTGGTCACTTTACGGATGGCTGCTTCACCACCCAAGGCCTGCACATACTTGCTCAAAATCGCGTCGATCGTCGGGAACGTGGCCGGCTGCTTGATCTCTTCAAAAAGCGACATGGGGAACTGCGGAGCCTTATGCGGTTCCGGCCGTCCCTGGTGGCAGGTGTAGCAGGTGACTTCCTGCTTGCCCTTGAACGCCGTGCGATTGATGTCCTCGGTCATCTTGATCATCTCGCGGGCGACTTCTTTTTCCTTCACATCTTCCAGATCCCATTTGTTCTGGATGTGGCAGAATTCGCACTCCACGCCCAGATCGCCGGCGATCAGGTGCATGGTCTGGTTCATATCTTCGGCCGGAAGGTCCTTCAGCAGCTTTACGTTCTTAAAATATTCGCCCGACTTCTTTCCAATCGGGCTGGGCGGCGCCTGCGCCGAAACGATCAGTGCAGTGGCGGCGACAAGTGCGCCGGTAACAAGTACATGCTTCATGAATCGGTTCCTCAAAATGTGGATTAATCGAGGGCGGTACATGCCGGCATTGAATTCGATGAATTCGGGGCAGGCAACCCTTCCGGACTATTGTCGCTCAAAATGGGCTGTCTCTGTACAACCGCCCTGGCGGTCTTCCAGAGAGCCTCCCTTGGATGAAACGGCAATAGCTTACCTCCCGTTTGCCTTCCAAAGCGAAGACAAAGATTGATGTTGGAATGACGAGGAATCGCGCCCAATGGTTTACATGCTCTCCGTCGCGGATGGTCCGCACAAGCCACCAAAAGTCCCGGCTTCGCGGGCAAACACTGCACTCTGGACCACAAGCGGTTGTCGAGGCCGCGGCGCCCGGCTTTGCCACCGGGTCCGCGGCCCTTGGGAGTAGGAGAAATTAGCTGCAATCGTCGTGCTGCATGAAAAAGCGTTGACCCGTCCAGGGACTACGGACCCACCGCCTGATCGTCACCGTGAAACCAACTAGTACTTCCATCACGGTAGTCCCAGAGTATTCCAAAAAAACCCATTTGGGGCCACCGCTAAGGGAAATCAGAGATCGTGCTAGGGGTTAAACCTGTGCCGTCAGATTGTGCGGGGCAGGCGCAGGCCGTGCTGAGCGCTGAATGGAAAATCTGGCGGTGAGGGTGGGATTCGAACCCACGGAACCCGCAAAGGTTCAACGGTTTTCGAGACCGCCCGATTCAACCGCTCTCGCACCTCACCGGTACTTCCAAGGTACCGTGTTGGCGCGCGGAGCGCAAGTTTTCGGCAGCCGCCTCTGTCTTCTGTTCTTCTAAGTTCGAATCCGCGACATGAAATAAGCGCCGAACAAAAAGAACACCACATCCGGCGACCACGCGGCCACCTGCGCCGGTAGCTGGTTCAGATTTCCCACCTGCTCGAACACCTGGCCCACGGCCCAATACGCCATGAAGATCGCGAGGCTGAAGCCGACGCCGGCCATGGTGCCACGGTTGCCCGCGAGAAAGGCGAACGGGATGGAGACCATCGCGAGAATAAACGCGAACAGCGGCACCGAAAATTTCTTATAGAACTGCACCTGCAGCGCGACTGTATCGAAGCCGCTTTGCTGCAGTTCGCGGATGTAATCGGATAGCTCGCGGAAATTCATCTGGCGCGATTGCTTCGCTTCCTTCACGAAGTAGTCGGGATGCTCGGCCAATTCCGGGAACGTGCGCGTGTCGCTGCTGAAATCGTCGAAGCGCGTGACGGTGTTGCCTTTCATATCGCGGCTCCAACCGTTCTGGAAAACCCACTCGTTTTGCTTCGCGTCCCAACTGGCGCGCTCGGCCACAATGTGGCGTTTCAAACGGAAGCTGGCCGGATCGATCTCGAAAATATTCACGCCGGACATCACGTTTTCGCTTTGATCGAAATACTTGTAGTAGTAAACGCGATCCTGCAATCCATAAATCCAGCGGCGGTCCGGACGCAGGAAGGTTTGCGCCGGGCGGCCCTTGATCTCCGCGCGAATCGCGTCCTGGCGGCGGTCGGCCTCGGGCACCCAGTAGTGATCGAATGCGAACATGCTGGCGCTCAGCATCGCTCCGGCCAGCAGCACCGGAGCCGTCAATCGATACACGCTCACCCCGCATGCCTTCGCCGCCGTCACTTCGTTGTTCTTGGTAAGCACGCCGAACGTTAGCAGCACCGCGGTGAGCACGCCGCCCGGAGCCAGATCGTAAATCAGCCGCGGCGTCAAGAACAAATGATACGTGAGCACGCGCGCCATCGGGATGCGGTTCTTGATGATGTCGCTCAGCAGTTCGAAGAACGTAAAGACGTGCGTCATCAAAACGAAGCTGGCGAGCAGCAGGACAAAGTAAAACAGGAAGCTCGAAAGCACGTAGCCATCAATCACCTGCGGCAGCAGAGAGAACCGCCCCAGCACCGTCTTCGCCGGATTCGCGCGCAGCGGCCGCATTCCTTTTTCGGCAGCGCCAATCTTCACGCCGCGCAGCGCCTGGAACGGCGCGGAGAGAACGCTGAGGATATCACTGGTGCCCGGCCGTTCCAAACGTACGATGAGCACCGCCGCGATCAGCGCGAGCAAACCATCAGGCAGCCACACCGCCAACTCGGCCGGCCACGATCCCTGGCGAGCGAAGCCGATGAAGCTGATCATCGCCATGTAATAGGTGAACGCGATCACCACCGTCATCACCACCGCGGCCGATTTCCCCGCGCGGCGTCGAGTGATGCCGAGCGGCACGCCCAACAGCGCCATCAAAATACACGCCAGCGGCAGCGCGAACCGCTGATGCAGTTCAATGCGCGCGTCCAGCTGAATATTCTGTTCCATACCCGGATTCGTGTACGCCTGCCGGTAGAGCGGCCCGGTGTCCATCTCCGGCGCCTCGCGGCTGGCGCGCACCTCGGCGGGTTTCTTCGCTTCTAACCCTTGATCGCCTTGAGGAAACGCGGTGATCCGGTAATCCGAAGTTTCTTTGCCTACTTCATACGTGCTGCCGTTCTGCAAGGAAAGTTGCAGCCGGGTGAGCGAAGCATCGGGAACCACAACGGCCTCTGATGCCAGCGTAATGCGCGGGCTATCGCCACGCTCGGCCGCTTCAATCGGCCGCTTCTCGGGCGGCGTCACGTCGGCCAAGAAAACGCGCTTCCAACGGCCCGTTGCGCCCGTGGTGACGTCGGTCACATAAAGGATGGAGTTCGGGAACTGCTCGCCGAACACGCGCGGCTGGACATCTGTGCCTAGGCCTGCGGAGAGTAGTTCGTTCTGAATGCGGTAGCGTTCGCGAATCGAAAGCGGCGTCAGCCACAGCGAGGCCGCCAACGCCACGATGGTTGCCAGCGAACCGAACCACAAAATCGGCGTAATGACCGTGCGCCCGGAAACACCCGCCGCGCGCATCGCCGTAATCTCGCCGTCGCTCGACATGCGCGAAAGCGTGATCAAGGTTGCTGCAAGAATTCCGGCGGGCACGGTGAAGGGAAGCGCCTGGGGCAGAACCAGCGCGAACATGTAAGCGATCTGCGCGCCCGGTCCTGAACTGCGCACCAGAAATTCAAACAATGGCCGTGCCCGCTGCAGGAAAAGGATGAACGTCGCCAGAGTCGCGCTCAACAGAGCGCTGACAAAGATTTCCTTAAAGATGGCGCGTCCCAGCAGGCGCATGACTTAAGATTAGCGGGTTTGCGTGAAATATAGTGCGTCCGAACGACGTAGTGCGCGCATTTTGCAGGCCGCAGCGAGACTCCTCTCGACGCCGTCGCTCTTCCCGCTCAACCCGTACCCTCGCCGCAAGTCCTGAGCAAAGTGGGCGGAGTTTCGCCTCCGCGCGCCGGGCTTCGTCCCGGCGCAATGCAAATAGATCCAATACAACTCCGCAAAAACAAAAATCCCCCTCAGTCACCACAACATCCCGAAAACTCCGCCCCCGTCTGTAGAACCACCATGTACGTTATAGGCAAGAAGCCGGGTGTTGGTCTTGCACAGTACCGGCCACCAAAGCTCGGGTGTTCTAGACACCGCTCGATGCAGGGTGAACACCTCCCGCAAGGAGGAATGGACGATTCAAGTCGTGAGCTGTTTCGAAACAATAGCCGATCGTCGTCTACCGATAGTGGCGACAAAGGAACGCGTTCCTGAAAGGATTTCGAGCCCCAACGGTAACGGCAGGGGATTTCCCGTTTTGACAGACTCTTCTGAGGCGCGCACTCGAGGGTGCCGCATTCTGACTCGTGGAAATATACGGTGCGCCGACGCAGGAGCCGTTGTGAATCACTCAGCCAAATTCCGTCCGGCCAAGCCACGCCTACGCGAAGCTACCTCTTCCCCGTATACATTACGCGCCACAGCCGCCCTTTTTCGCTATCCGAAACATAAATCGAGCCGTCCGGAGCCTGCGCGATTCCGTCGGGCCGGTAATCGGCGTCGCCTGGATTCATCAGAGGCGACTTGCCGGGGAATCCGCTAGCGAAAATTTCATGCGCGCCTTGCGCCTTGCCATTGGTTAGCGGCTGGAACGTCAGGTTGTAGCCCATCTGCGGCATCGGCGAGCGGTTCCAGGAACCATGAAACACGATAAACACGCCGTTCTTATACTTTGCCGGGAACTGCGCACCGTTGTAGAACATCACATCCACCGGAGCCCAATGTGCCGGAAATGCGGCAATCGGTGGCGTAAAGTTGCCACAGCGGTCCGACGTTTTACCGTCGCCACCATACTCGGGATTGGTCAGAAACTTCTTCATGCCGTAGTCATAGAAGCAGTATGGCCAGCCGAAATTTGAGCCCTGCACCGCTTTGTAGAGCGGCTCGGCGGGACGTTCGGCATTTTCCTGCGCGGTGAACTGGCCGGGCCATAACGTGTCCATGCCGTCGCGATTGTTCATCGCAATATAAACCGCATCGTCATGCCATGTGATGGCAGGCATCTGGCGAAGGCCGGTGGCGAACTTCACGCCATCCGCTTGCGTCTGGCCAAGTTTATTCTCGTCGAACTTCCAGATGCCGCCGTTCTTCTCCAAAATCGGGCAAGGATCCTGGCCCGGCGATTTCGTTTGACGATCCCTCGCCTGGCACGCATTCGAAGGCGCGCCCACATTGACGTAGAGCGAACCTTTGCCGTCAAAGGTGAGTCCTTTGTCTCCATGCTGACGGACGCCCGGCAGATCTTTCACGACAATTTCCGCCGCGCCCGCGGGTTTCAGTTGACCGGGAGTGAGCTTATAGCGCTCCACCGTGTTGAACGTCGCCACGTACACATAGCCATTGCGGATGCCAACACCAGTGGTGCTTGCGCTACCGAAGTTCTCCTTCATCTCAAAACGCCCATCGCCATTGGTGTCGCGCAATGCCGCAACACCGCCGCCCTTTTCACGATCCCCGCGCAACGCGACGTACACATCGCCGTTCGTATTCACCGCGATGTGACGGCCCGCGCCCAAGCCATCCGCCGCGACAAACGCACAGAAGCCGCTGGGTAGCGTGATGCCGCCGTTATTCGCGTCACACGCGGGAGCCTTTCCCTGCGCGAACACAACACTAGCCGCGCACAAAGCGGCGGCGGTGAAGGTGAACTGTTTCATCAAACTCATGGAAAATGACCTCCAAATCGCGAAAACGCAGCGAGCCTCCACGCCATCGCGGAACGCGCCCGTCTGTCAGGTTATGGAATGGACCCGAGGAGTGTCAAGAAGCACGGCTCCATCGTTATGCTGGAAGATATGCCCGCAACATGGACGTGCCGAACACGACTCTTTCCAATCGCCGGAGTTCTCGTGTCCGTCGCCATGATCGGGCTCGCGCTGTTGCCGCTTCATGCCCAAGCCCCGTCTTCCACCAAAGACGGCGTCTTCACGGCCGATCAAGCCAAGCGCGGCGATGCGCTTTATGCAACGCACTGCGCTTCGTGTCACGGGGTGAAGTATGAAGGACGCAATCAGGCTCCGCCGCTGGCAGGTCCCGAGTTCGCCATGAACTGGGACGGCCAGCCGTTGAGCGATCTCTTGGAAAAAATGCAAACGTCGATGCCGGGCGATAAGCCGGGCAGCCTCAGCGCGAGAGAAAATGCGGACATCCTCGCGGCGATGTTGCGTGAAAACGGATTTCCCGCGGGCTCGGCGGAGCTTCCCGCGGATGGCGCCGATCTGAAGGGCATCACTTTTACGGCAGGGAAGTGAGCTAAACCGCCAAGGCTTGATCCAGATCCGCCAGAATATCCTCAATCGCTTCGATACCCGCGGAAATGCGCACCAGATTGTCGCGGATGCCGACACGTTCGCGCTGCTTGGGCGACACGTCGCGATGTGACGCCATAGCCGGATAGAGCACCATCGTGTGTACATCGCCGAGCGACGTTGCGCGGACGATCATTTGCAGTTTTTCCATGAACGCGAAAACTTCCGGCTTCGCGCCGCCTTGGATCTCGAACGCGATCATCGCGCCGAATTGATCCTTCGGAAGCAAACGCGCGATAGTGACTGCATCGGGATGTTTCGCCAGGCCCGGGAAGTAGACACGCTCGACCCGCGGGTGCGCGGCCAGCCAATCGGCGATCTTCCGGGCGTTGGCGCACTGCTTTTCCATGCGCAGCGCCAGCGTCTTGATGCCGCGCATCGTCAGATAACTTTCAAATGGACCCAAATTCGGCCCGATGGTTCGCACCAGCGTCTTCAGCGTTTCAAAATGCTCGGAGTTCGTGATGATCGCTCCACCCAGCGCATCGCCGTGGCCCGCCAGATACTTCGTCGCGCTATGGATCACGATGCTCGCGCCATGCTCCAGCGGACGAAACAGCATCGGCGTGGCGAACGTGTTGTCGACAATCAGCGGAACGTTGTTCTTCTGCGCAACGGCCGCAATCTTATCCAGTTCCGCCACGCGCAGAAGGGGATTGGTGATGGTTTCCATCACAATCGCTCCGGTCTTTTCGCGGGTAATAGCTTTCTCCACCGCGGCGAGATCGGACATGTCGACGAACTCGGTATCCACGCCCATCGCGCCGAAAATGGTCAGCAGCATGTGCGTCGTCGCGCCGTACAACACGTTGCCGGCGACAACACGCTTCGGACGATCCACCAGCGCCGCCAGCACGGCAATGTGCAGCGCCATCATGCCGGACGACGTGGTGAACGTGCCCTGGCCGCTTTCCAGATCGTTGATCAGTTCCTCCAGCGCGGTGCTGGTGGGATTGTCGTAGCGCGCATACGATGGTCCCACTTCTTCGCGTCCGAAAACACGGTCCAACTGATCCATCGAATCGTAAAAATAGCTGGTGCCGGTGTAAATCGGCGTGGTGACGGGAATGTAGTTGCCCGCTTTCTTGCGATCCCCGGAATGGACAGTTTTCGATTCGAATTTCACGCGCGTTTCCACCTGATGCCGTCTTTTGTGTCTTCGAGGATCACGCCCTGGTCGGCCAGGTCCTTGCGAATCTGATCGGCTTTGCCGAAATCTTTCGCTTTCTTTGCCGCCGTTCGCGCGGCAATCAACGCGTCCACTTCTTCATCGGAAAGCGCACCGGCTTTAACCGAGGGCGTTAGCACCTCGAACACCATGTCGAAATGCTTCAGGAATTCCAAAGCTCCCGCAACGTTGCCGGCGCGGAAGTCCCCGTGATCCATCGCGGTGTTGGTATCGCGAACGTATTCGAACGCCGCGGCCAATGCCTCTGCGGTGTTCAAATCGTCATCCAGCGCTTCGTCAAACGCAGCGGTTGCTGATTTCGTCCGCTCGACTAACCCTTCGTTGAGTCCTTCCGCGAATTTGTCAGTTTCCAGCCGAAGTTTGTAGTTGCGCAGACGTTCGATCGACGTCGCCGCGGCTTTCAGTCCGTCGAAAGTAAAATTGAGCTTCTTGCGGTACGGCACTGACGCCAGCAGATAACGAATCGTCTCCGGCGCATAGCCCAAGCTGAGCAGATCGCGCAATGTATGGAAATTGCCCAGCGATTTCGACATCTTCTGCGCATCGATAGACAAGTGCTCCGCGTGCAGCCAGAAGCGGGCGAACTGCTTGCCCGTGATCGCCTCCGATTGCGCAATCTCGTTTTCGTGATGCGGGAACGTCAAATCGACGCCGCCGGTATGGATATCGAG
>JBEBGM010000046.1:0-36447 GCA_040081455.1 Bryobacteraceae bacterium | reverse complement strand
GAGGCGAAACATGAAGAAGCATATTCTCGCGGTGATGATTGGAGCGGCGGCTCTGGTTCCGCAAACGGTTTTGGCGCAGGGCGCGCGTGGTTGGCGCGAAACTTCAGTTACGCCGACGACGCGGGGCGAGTGGACGGGCACCCGACTGGCGGATGGGCAGCCGGACGTGTCCGGTTTCTGGTCGAACACGATTGGCAATCACAACAACCTGACGGACCCGCAAGGACCGCTGGGTGGTGACGATGAAGCGCCTCCAGCGGAGGGGCGGCAGCCGCGCGCGCCGCGTCAGCCGAGGCCGCGGAGTGAGCGTGCTCCCAGCCGCATCAGCGATCCGGCGGACGGGCAGATTCCGCTGCAGCCGTGGGCACGTGCGAAACAGGAAGAGTTTTTGAAGTATTTGAATAACCCGATCAAGCCGGAGTACGTAGAGCCGTTCGCGCGCTGCGCACCAGGCGGGCCCAGCAAGTCATTCATGTGGCATGGCTACGAAGTGCGCCAATCGCCGAACTACGTTGTGTTCCTGTTTGACTCGGGCAATCGCGTGATTCCGTTGGATAGCAAGCCGCATCTGCCGTCGAATCTGAAGCTGTGGAACGGCGATTCGCGGGGGCATTGGGAAGGCAACACGCTGGTGGTGGATACGACGAATAACAACTCGAAGGCCCGGCTGGGCCGCACGGGTGAGTTCGTGAGCGAAAACGCGACGATCAAGGAACTGTTTATCTTCGATCCAAGCGGACAGCGCTTTACGTATCAAGCGACCTACACGGACCCGACTGTGCTGACGCGTCCGTTCACGATTACGATTCCCAACAAGCGCGTTACGGATAAGACGCCGGTGGATGACTGGAACAATCAGACGTTCGTCGCGAAACATGACGGGCAGGCACCGGTGATTGAGGCCTACGAGCGCATTTGCGTGGAAGGCAACGGAAATCACGGGCAGGTAGTGGCCACCAAGTAGCGTAGTGAGCGTTTGAATATGGCGGCTCTTTTCTTCCAATTCGCGGCGGGCTTGGGACTGGAACGGTTCCCGAAGCAGCGCGGTTGTTTGTTTCTGATGCGCCCCCATGGCTGTTGTTGTTGAATCTCACGATGGCTTGAGGTTTGGCGGAGACAGTCATGGAGGCGAGAGATGAACGAAAAAGAATTGAAGAAGGAAATCAGTCAGATTTTTCAGAAGGCGGAGTCAGCGGATCAAGCGATGGCTACCGCCGGAGCGCTGCTCGGCCGTGAGTTTGGCGAGGTTCGGCTACTACAAGGCCGGCCAGCGAAGTCGAGCTTTCGGGAACCTGCCGTGATGGAGTTTTTGGAGTCACGGGAATATCCATTCCGCGGCGTATACATGGCGGCGGCGAAGACGGCAACGGTGATTCTGTTGTTGAGAACGTGGGGAAATCCTCAACCATCGATGCAGATCTTCGCGGATCATGTTGCGGAGCAATTGAGCTCGGCAGGTGCCCGGTTTGCAGCGGAAAGCCATAGATCGGAGGCCGCGTGATGTTCGGGCTTTTCGATCGGCTGCTTGGGCACAGCATGGAGTGTGTGCAGCGTTCGCGTTTCCTTAGGCTGTTGGCAACGGGTGGAACGCTGTGGCCGGATGCGGCGCATTTAGGTTGGGCAGAGCAGGATGTCGACGGCGGGCCGGATGCTCCCAAGGTGCTGCTGGTGGTGGCGCATCCTGATGATGAATCGGAATGCGCGGCGGTGATCTACCGGGTGACGCGAGAGCTGGGCGGAATTGTGGACCAGGCGATTGTGACCGATGGACAGGCCGGATTCCAATGGTCCGGGCCGGCCGAGGCTGTTTACGGGCTGGACCTGGGGAACGAAAATGTGGCGCGCCAGCATTTGCCGCGAATCCGCCGCAAGGAAGTGCTGCGTGCGAACAAAATTCTTGGCGTTCGCGACACCTACTTTTTTGACCAGTTGGACACTGGGATGACTTTTGATCCTCTTGAGGGATTGCGTGCATGGAAAACCCACTTTGTGCGGGACGCGCTGGTGCGGTTGATGGATCGCGAACGGTACGACTTGATTCTGACGTTATTACCGGACGAAGACACGCATGGACATCACCAGAGCGTGGCCATTCTGGTTCTGCAGGCGGTTGCTGAGTTTCCGGAGGAGCTGCGGCCGGGTGTTGTGGGGGTGAAGACGGCCGGAGAACGGGAGTCCTTTGCGGAATTTCTGGGCCGCGAAGGATTTCCGTTGACCAGGACGACGAGCGTAGAACCGGTGTGGTCGTTCGATCGCCGCACACAGCTTACGAACTCGCGGCTGGATTACAGCATTATTGTCCACTGGGTTATCGCTGAGCACAAATCGCAAGGCATGTTCCAGATGGAATTCGGACGGCGGCGATACGAACAGTTCTGGTTGTTTGCCGTGAGTGGCTGCGCCGGGCGTCTGCGTTGGGAGCGTGTTCAGGAGCGGCTTGGCGCGTCGAAGATGACTGAGGTTGGCGGGAGGGAAGTCCGGAGGCACGCGTATGCCTAAGTGGTCATCCCGTCCATTTCGCGGGAGCTTGGAGGCGCTGGCACAACTGGCGCTGCAGGAAACCGGAGCACTGGCGTTCGAGTATTACGAAATCGACGAGGAGTCTGGCGCAAAGGTGCGGCTGGCGCATGGCGGAGTGCCAATGCTCGAAACACCGGCTGTGATCGTCGAATACGCGCTGCACCATGACGGCGAGCAAGATGCGCGGATCGCGTTTACGTTCGCGGCGAGCGGTGCTGCAAACGCTGTTGCAAGCGGCGCCGCGAATGAAGCGCGCGAACGGTTGGATCGGATTGCGGCGTCGATTGAATCGCTGTGGACCGCAGGCCCGGTAGAGGCGTATCAGAACTTGCTGCAACGGCTGGCCGGCATCGAGGTTCAATTGATCGATTCGAAAATTGCGGATCGGGCGCGCGGCTTTTTGACGGCCCAGGCAAAGTCGGATCCAGCGGATGCCATCGCCAGACACGTCGAGGGAGTTTTACGTCCAAGCCAAGCTCGCATTACGTTGGAGCAGGCAGTGGCGGAGTTGGAAGAAGAGATGGAAGAGCGCAAGCTGGTGGCGGCGGCCAAGGAAATTTTGCAATCGGAACATGGAATGTCCGAGGAGCAAGCGCACTCTGAACTCCGCATCGCGAGTAGAAAGTCACGGAAGCGGTTGAAGGAAGTAGCCCTCTACATCATTGAGCGGCGTCCGCTGCCGGAAGGGAAGATTGCATGAAGAAGATATCGGTGGATTGGTGGTCGGTCATTCTGGCGTTGGTGGCCGTGGTGCTGACGTGGACGGGCGTTTTGCCGCACGTTTCCTGGTAAGAGCGAAACGGAGAAGAGTGACAGAAGAATGAATCCATCTATTGCGCAGGCTCCTGAGCAGACGGCGGCGTGGCACTGGAGTTTTCTCCGGCTGCTGCCGGGCATTGTGTTGCTGGGCGCGATTGGCTACGCGGGCAAGCTGACGGAGCAATCGATTACGGCATACGGGAAGGCCAATCATGTTGCCCTGCCGAATATCGAGTATGTTTTGTGGGCGATTGTGTTCGGGCTGGCAATTTCCAACACGATCGGCATTCCCGCGTTGTTCCGTCCGGGCGTGGATACATACGAGTTCTGGTTGAAAATCGGGATCGTCTTCCAGGGTGTCCGGTTTCTACTGGGCGATGTACTGCGCCTGGGCGGAGCCAGCTTACTTTTTGTAGCGATCGAGTTGGCGTTGTCGATTGCGCTGATGACGTGGCTGGGCAAGGTGTTTCGCTTGACGCCGAAGCTAACGAGTTTGCTTGCGATCGGTTCGTCGATCTGCGGGGTTTCGGCGATTATCGCATCGAAGGGCGCAATTGAGGCCGACGATGAAGAGGTGTCGTACGCGATTGCGGCGATTCTGGCGCTGGGCGCGTTCAGTTTGTTCGCCTTTCCCGCGATTGGGCACGCGTTGGGCATGAGCGACAACGCTTTCGGTATGTGGGCCGGGCTGGCTGTCGATAACACGGCGGAGGCGACAGCCGCCGGCGCTCTTTACTCGGATGCCGCCGGAAAGTATGCCGTACTTGCGAAGACCACGCGCAATGCGACCATCGGGTTCGTCGTGCTCGCGTATGCGATTTATTGGGCGAAACGGAGCCAGGCGAAAGAGATCGTGAACAAAGGCGCGTTTCTGTGGCAGAAGTTTCCGAAGTTTGTTTTGGGCTTCATCGCGATCTCTCTGCTGGCGACGTTGAATGTGTTTGATAAGGCACAGATGACGGATCTGGCGAACCTATCGCGCTGGGCGTTCCTGTTGACGTTTGCGGGAGTGGGCCTCCGGACGGATTTGCGCGAGATGCGCAAGCAGGGCTTACGGCCGTTCATTGTGGGCGCGGTGGGAGAATTTGCCATTGCCGGAATTACGCTCGGGATGGTGCTGGTGGCTGCGCCGTGGCTGGGGTTGTGACGTCCTGTGACGCGGGTGGCTCGCCGATGGGCCGCGGCCGAATATTGCTGATGACGTTTTGATTGGAGATCCACCTATGTTTCCGTCGCGAGATATCCTCATGAAACAGACACTTGCAATTTTTCTCTTGGGTATTCTGCCCTCATTCGCACAGAACGCGAACCGTCCGCAGACGCAGGCACCTCAACTGATCGATACGGCGACCGCCAAGAAGATCATCGCGGCCGCGGAAGCTGCGGCGCTTAAGGCGAATGCGAAGGTCGGAATCTCCGTGGTCGATGCGAATGGCGATCTTGTCGCCTCTCTCCGCATCGATGGCGCCTCTTCGCAGGGTGTGAATAGCTCGCAGGGTAAAGCGCGCGCGGCCCTGTTGTTCGGTCTGCCCACCAAGCAGGTGCAGGACTACATTGCGGCCGGAAAACCTGTGCCCGCGAATGTTACTGTGCCTCCCCGCGGGGCCTATGAGTTCATCATCAATCAGGGCGGAGTGCCGATTCTGAAGGATGGTAAGGTCATCGGCGCGGTGGGCGTTGGTGGAGCCGCATCGTCGGATGACGAACGGTTCGCTCAGGCGGGCGTTGAGGCAACATTCGGCAAGTAGTCATTATGGCGGCTCAGAACATCTCCATCTCGGAGGCGGGATACACGGAAGGCCGCGAAACGGCCGGGCGAAGGTCTGTTCGTGCTCCCAAGGTTCTTGTGATTCCCGGATGGAACAGTTCCGGCGAGGATCACTGGCAGACGATTTGGGAGCGCCAATCGCCGGAATATCGAAGAGTGGAGCAGGAGAATTGGGCGGAACCGAACCGGGTTCGCTGGATGGAACGGATCGAAGCGGAACTGCATTGCGTTGAGACGCCGGTAATCTTTCTGGCGCACAGCCTCGGATGCATTGCGGTTGCACATTGGGCGGGGAGATCAACGCGAACCAAGCAGGTTGCGGGCGCTTTTCTAGTGGCTCCACCCTGGATAGCGGCGGAGAATCCATGTACTATTCCGCTTTGCGATTTCTTGCCGATGCCCACGAAAACGTTGCCGTTTCCGTCTACCTTGGTGACGAGCGAGAGCGATCCGTATATCTCTACGCAGCAGGCCCTGTTTCTCTCTCGATGTTGGGGAGCGCAATTGATCAACGTCGGCGTATGCGGCCACATTAACGTTGGATCTGGGCACGGACCGTGGAGCCAAGGAAGGCTCCTGTTTGAGCAGTTCGTGAATCAAGTGTCGATTCGTTGCGAATAACTCTGAGCCTCGGCTTCGCACGTTACTGTTTGCTGAGCGCGAACAGTGAAGAGACCCCCGGACATGGACAAACTGGGCCAACGATCTCGGCTTCCATATTGTCCATGAACACCTGAGGGGACGTACCTGTTTTGCCTGGCGAAGCACACCTAGCCCAAGAAAGATCACTAACGCTCAGCGATTTTTGCGAAATCCTCTTGCAAGTTTTCGAAATTACCATAAAGTCGATCTGTAAAGTATAGTTTACGACTAGCCTCTTCAGTCTCGCGGATTTAACAACGCGGAAGAGGCTCCCCTGACTGGAAGGCTCCCAGAACCAGCCTTAGTCTCGCCACGAGGCGCCTGACTGCAACACATTGGGAGACTTCCATGAAGTTATTGCTTTCCGTAGTCCTTTTTTCTTCGTTTGCATTTGGCCAGACTTTCCAGGGTACACTTCGGGGTCGAATTTTGGACCCGAGTGGGACTGCCGTGGGTGCCGCGAAGGTTACGATAACCGACGAGGCAACCCGTGTCGGTCGTGGTACGGTCACCAACGACACAGGCGAGTACGTGTTTACCGCCGTAAATCCCGCTAAATACACCGTCTCTGCGGAAACGAACGGATTCAAAAAGCTGGAACGGAAGGGGGTGGAAATCGCAACCCAGGCGGTTGTGGCAATTGATCTGACATTAGAGCTTGGAGCGATTTCGGAATCCGTCAGCGTAGTCGGAGACACCCCGCTGCTCGAGACCGTTGATGCCTCCACCGGCCAAGTGATTGATAACCAGAAAATAACGGACCTTCCAATTCTCGGCAGAAACACGTTTTTCACCGCAAAGCTTGCGCAGGCCGTCGTGTTTGTGGGAAATCCGAAATTTGCGCGAATGCAGGACCAGAACGGCAACTCGCAGGTTTCCATCGCCGGCGGCCCGCTCAAAACTAACAACTACTTGGTCGATGGAATATCCATTACCGATGCACTCAGCCGTGCCGTTGTTCTGCCTTCGCCAGAAGCTGTTCAAGAAGTTAAGTTGCAAGCCAGTACCTATGACGCCGAAGTGGGAAGAACGGGAGGCGGGACGTTCAACACTCTTTTGCGGTCCGGCAGCAACGAAATTCACGGAAGTGCCGTTGGCTACATTCGTGAAACCGACTGGCTGGCCAATAGCTTTTTTGCGAATCGTGCGGGGCAGCCAATTGCAGACCAACCTTTCCGCAACTGGGCAGCTTCGCTGGGCGGTCCCATCGTGATCCCGCACGTGTACGATGGCCGGAATCGCACTTTCTTTTTCATTACCACCGAGGCTTACCGGCAAAAAGACGCAGCCAGCACGACGCTTTCCGTGCCCACGGCACTCGAACGAATCGGTGACTTCTCGCAAAGTTTGACCAGGTCCGGGGCGCTTCAGTTAATCTATGATCCCAATACGACAAACCTGACAACAGGCGCCCGGACCCCTTTTCAGAACAACAAAATCCCAGGCGGCCAGTTGACCACCGCCGGGCTGGCTCTGGCTTCTTACTACCCGTTGCCGAACCTGCCGACGCCATTCTTTGGTGCGCCGAACTATAACGTGACGGTGAGCAACCCGAATCGCGGCGATCAAACTACGTGGAAGGCTGATCATCAAATCAACTCATGGTTCCGCGCGTCCGGTTCTTACATTCACCAGAAGACCTATGAAACGTCCAGCAAGTGGTTTCCGAATGCAGCAACGCCCGGGCAGGGATTGCTTTACCGGAAAATCGACGCAACGCAGGCCAACGCGACTCTTACTCCGCAACCGACCACAGTAATCGCGATTCGCTGGGGTTTCAATCGCTTCTACAGCCGCTCTGCCCAGGCGAGTGCAGGATTTGACTTGAACTCCGTTGGACTTTCCACTCTCGCCGGTATCACGCCGAATGTAGCATTCCCGGCCCTGACGATCGGCGGCGCGGTCAACGGTTGCGGAACCGGAACCAGCAGCGAGTTTGCCTCCTACGGCGGCGGATGCACCAGCCAGGATGTCTTTTACTCGCGCAGCTTCAACACAACCGTATCGAAATTCCTGGGGCGGCACAGCGTCAAGGCCGGTTTTGATTACCGGACCATTCACGATGAAGGTACACCCTCCAGTGGTCCAACGAGCTTAGGCTTTATCGACGTGTTTACGCGCGCGTTGCCGCAGTCCACCACAGCCGGTACGGGCAGTGCACTAGCCAGTCTTTTGTTGGGCTATCCGACCAGTGGACAAATGACAGTGACGACGAAGTTCAATGATCTCGTCAACTATTGGGGAGCATTCGTTCACGACGATTTTCGCGTCACTCCCAAGCTCACTCTCAACTACGGCGTGCGATTTGAATACGAGTCTGGCGTTCAAGAGGTGAAAAACAAATTAATCACCGTGTTTAACCCCGATGCGGCCAGCCCGCTGCAAAACAACGTCCCCTCGCTGACGCTCAAGGGTCTTTTAGGATATGCGGGCATCGGCGGGAACCCGCGGCAATCGGGCAACCCGCTCTCGGCCAAACCGGGACCGCGATTCGGTTTCGCGTATTCTGCGACGGAGAAGCTCGTCTTCCGCGGTGGCTACGGTATCTTCTGGGCGCCCGGAAACTTCGCATTGCAGAACACGTTGGGCTACTCGCAGAATACAGCCATCGTCTCTTCGACGAACAATAATTTCACGCCGGCCGTTTCGCTTGCGAATCTCTATCCGAGCGGCCTTCTTCAGCCAACTGCGAACACGCTCGGTGCTCTTTCCGGCATCGGACAGCCGATCACCGTTTTGGACCCCAACACCCGGTCCGGCGGTTACGTGCAGCAGTACTCTTTTGAAGCTCAACGGCAAGCGCCTGGCGGATTCGTGTTTAGTGCGGGCTTCCTTGGCTCACATACGCTGCACTTCATCGAGACCGGCCGGAACATCAACCAACTGAACCCGGCATTCCTTTCGCTGGGCTCGGCGCTTTCTCAAAGCGTGCCCAATCCACTGTTCAACAACGGTGGAACCGGAACCGTCGGTGGAGCCAACGTTAGCCGCTCTCAAACGCTGCTGCCGTTCCCGCAATATACCTCTGTAACGCTCGCGAATTCCGGCGACGCCACCGCGCGCTACTACTCGTTCTATATCCGTGGCCAACGGCGTCTCTCCAATGGGCTTAGTTTGCTCGCGTCGTATACCTGGTCACGCAGCATGGACAACATCTTTGGAAGTTTCAACGCTGGCGTGAATCAACTCTCTCCGGCAGCAGGTCCTCAGAACGCGTATAACTTGAATGGCGAATGGGGCCTTTCGACGCAGGATGTGCCGAACCGCTACACTGCGGCGATCACTTATGAGTTACCGTTCGGCAAAGGTAAACGTTTCCTGCGAGACAGCCGCGCGCTGGATCTCATCGCCGGCGGTTGGTCCTTCAATATTGTCACTGCCATTCAGAGCGGCTATCCGCTGATCGTCACCCAGACCAACAACAATAACGTGATCGGCGCGTCGTACCAGCGCCCGAACGCGACCGGCGTCTCTCCGGCAACCTCCGGTTCCGTTACGGAACGTCTGAATAACTGGGTTAATCCGGCCGCGTTCTCCCAGGCGGCGCAGTTTACCTTTGGCAACGTGAGCCGCACGACTAATCTCCGTGGTCCCGGTCTTTACAACTGGGATGTCTCGGTGTTCAAGACCTTCGCGGTTCGCGAGCGGGTAAAAGCCCAATTCCGAGCGGAAGCACTTAACGCTACGAATAGTGTTCAGTTCGGCACACCGAATACGAACATTAACAGCTCTGCCTTCGGAACCATTACAACGCAGGTCAACAACCCGCGTTTGATTCAGCTTGGCGCGCGAGTCACGTTCTAGTCTGCACGCGGGGAAGGAGAATAACGATGAAGCAAGCTGCTCTCGCTTTAGTGCGATTCACTGCTCTGGGCTGTGCTCTCTTTGCGGGGGCAACTGTGGTGCGTGCGCAAGCTCCCGCTGCGCCGTTCGTTGAGGAATGGGTCTACAAGGTGAAGTTAGGCCACCAGGACGAGTTCTGGACCATCTTCAAGAAGTATCAGATCGCGACTTTGAATAAAGAAAAAGAGCTGGGTGGAGTTCTGAAGTATGAAGTCTTTCGCCCGGGACTCCACACGAGTGAGGACCATCGCTGGGATTTCCGAATTGTCATTTACTACAAGGATCAGTCGGCCCCCTCGGCGGCGTCCGCCATCGAAAAGCAACTGTTTCCGGACCAAGCAACTCTGAAACGCGAAGAGCAGCGCCGGTGGGAATTGACCGAAGTCCATTGGGACTTGCCGATCCGGCAAGTTGATCCGAACGCGAACTAGTAGGTGCACACGAGGTCACGATGAAAAAACATTTGTTGGTAGCCATGTTAGCCGCCGCGAGCCTCCTGGTGGGTTTGGGTTCATGGACCGAGTCCGCTCGGGCCCAAATCGCAGTGAAGAACCAGGGCTACGTTCCCTTCAGTGACGCGCCCATTCATTACCGGACCGAGAAGCTTTCCGATCCCCTCACGAAACTCAAGTCGCGCTTGGAGCGGGGAGAGATTAAGCTTGAATACGATCCGGCGCACGGCTATCTCCAGTCCATTCTTAAGGAGTTGAAGATTCCCGCGAGCTCCCAGACCCTGGTTTTTTCCAAGACCAGCTTTCAATACAAGAAGATCTCTCCCCAGAGTCCGCGTGCGTTGTATTTCAATGACGATGTTTACGTGGGGCAAGTCCACGACGGCAAAGTGCTGGAGTTCATTTCCTTCGACGCCAATCTGGGTGCGGTCTTCTACATCCTGGATGAGCAGAAGTCGGAATTGCCGAAGTTGGAGCGGGCTGAACTCGATTGCACGCAGTGCCACGTTGCTGCGGGCACGCGAAACGTACCTGGCGTTCTGGTCCGCTCCATTTTTACAACGCCGACTGGAGGCCAAGCCCCGAAAACGGCATCATACATCACCGGTCACGAAAGCCCGCTTAGTGAACGCTGGGGAGGCTGGTATGTTACCGGCCAACATGGCAAACAGGTCCACATGGGCAATGTTGTTGTGCAGGATAAAGACCGTCCGGAGCAGGTCGATCGCGTCGCGGGGGCCAACGTCGCGAGCCTGGCAAAGCAGTTTGACACATCGGCGTATTTGATCCCCGACAGCGACATTGTGGCGCACATGGTCTTGGCGCATCAGACGCAAATGCACAACCTGATTACGCTTACGAACTATCAGACGCGAATCGCCCTGTATAACCAAGGGCTGAGCCAATCGCCCACCGGCGGATCGAGGGTTGTTGCCAAGCTTCCCTTTAAGTCCGAATTGGATGACGTTCGCGCCCAGTACGAAGCGCCCGCGGAACAACTAGTGCGGTATCTGCTGTTCGCTGATGAAGCCCAACTGTCCGATCCTGTTGTGGGCACGTCCACTTTCGTGCGCGACTTCTCTTTGCTCGGCCCCCGCGATTCCAAGGGCCGCTCCTTGCGCGACTTCGATTTACAGAAGCGAATTTTTAAGTATCCGTGTAGTTACCTGATCTACTCGGAGTCGTTTGATGCACTGCCGGAACCCGCAAAGACTTACGTCTATCACCGGCTCTTTGAAGTTTTGACAGGCCGCGATCAAAGCCCCACGTTCGCACGCTTGTCTGAAGAGGATCGTCGAGCCATTTTCGAGATCCTGCTGGCCACGAAGCCAGGTCTGCCAACCGAATGGAAAGTATTTACAAAGCAGGCCAAATGAGGGCGATGGATCGGGGTCCATTCCCGCTCCCTGAACAATCAATGCAAACAGAAAGAAGGATGATCGCATGATTCGAATTTCCAAACTTCACCTTGGTTTTGCGGCCGTAACCTTTGCGTTGGCGGGACCCAGTGTCTTCGCCCAATCCCTGGAAGGCCGGTGGGACGCGCAGCTCACGAGCAACGGCGCCGTGGTGCCGTTCCGGCTCGACATCTCCGGTAGCGGCAAGACATTGAAAGGCACCCTCTTCAACGGAGATGACAAAGAGCACACTACGTCCGCCTCGTTTAAGGATGGGACGTTGACCTTGAACCTGGAGCACTATCTGACAAAGATTGTGGCGAAAGTCCAGGAAGGGCAATTAGTGGGGCGCATCGAGATGCGCGGCGACAAGAGCGTCGAAGGCAGTCCATTTCACGCAAAGCGATATAGCGCGAAAGCCGTTCCGGCCGGGAAAGTGCCCACGATTGCGGGACAGTGGATCGTTCCCGTGGATAGCGGCAAAGGCGAAAAAGCGTGGCGCTTTATTGTGAAGCAGGACGGCGCCAATGTGTCCGCCGCCATTCTTCGAGTGGATGGCGATACGGGCGCGTTGACAGGAAGCTACGACAGCGGCAAGTTCGTTCTGAGCCACTTTGACGGCTCCCGTCCGTATCGCTTCGAAGTGACCGCGGAGTCCGACGGCACACTCACCATCGATCAACTCGGCGGCGGACCCCGCCAAGGTAAGCTCACCGCGTATCGACCCGAGGTCGCGAAGGCAAAGGCGCTTCCCGAACCTGCCGACTACGTGAAGCACACCACTCCCCGCGATCCCAATGAGGTCTTCGCGTACCGCTTGCCAGATGTCAACGGGAAGATTCTGTCGAACGAAGATCCCAAGTTCAAAGGCAAGGTAGTACTCGCCATTGTGACGGGAACTTGGTGCCCGAACTGCCATGATGAAGCGCAGTACTTGGTGCAGTTATACAAGAAATATCGCGACCAGGGTCTTGAGATCGTCGCACTCGACTTCGAAGAGCCGGAACAGCAGGAAGATCTCAACCGCGTCCACGCGTTCATCAAACAATACGGCGTGGAGTACACGTATTTGATTGGCGGGGCTCCCGCTGAGATGTGGGAAAAGGTTCCGCAGTTGGTGAATCTGAACACATGGCCGGCGACGGTATTCGTTCGCCGCGACGGTCGGGTGGACCACGTTCACGCCGGATTCGCGGCTCCCGCAAGCGGTGCGTTCAACGATGAACTGAAGCAGGAGTTTACGTCAACCATCGAGCGGTTGCTGAAGGAAAAGCCGGGTGCATCGCTTTCCGCAAGCTTGGACGCCCCCGTTCGTTAACAATTTGCAGACCTCGGCCTTGAGTCGCTTGCCGGGACTATTCCGATCCGGCAAGCGACTTGCCGATTCCACGATGAACTGTTATTTACAATGTTCGATTTTGCTGACGGCGGTACTCATCGGGGCCGCAAAAGCGGATGAACCTGTCACTGCGGCTAACGTCTTAAGCGCAACGCCCGCCAGGAAGCTTTTGATCAAGCCCGGAACCACGGCGGAATTGCCGCTCGCCGTCAAACTGGTCCCCAACTATCACGTCAATAGCAACGCGCCGTCCAATCCTTACTTGATCGGACTGAAGCTGACCTGGAGTACGAACGTCGCGGACACCGCTGAAGTCAGCTATCCAAAACCCGAACTCGCGAAGCTTGCGTTCTCGGACACACCCGTCTCCGTCTTTAGCGGCGAGTTTGACGTGGTTACGAAGTTCCATCTGCCGGCAAATACACCGCCCGGCCCTGCGGCAGTCAGCGGCAAGCTTCGCTACCAAGCGTGCAATGACCGCCTCTGTCTGCCGCCAAAAACTATCGACATCACGCTCCCGGTGGAGGTCACCAAGTGAATCAGTACGAACGGACGACGAAGTGCGCTGTGATCGCGGGCGCATTCTTTCTCAGCGCCCAAATGCTGCTCGCCCAAGGCGGTGGCTTGACGGCTCCAGACATAAAATCCACGAAACCAGCGCCGCGCGCGGCCGATGGGCATCCGGATTTAAGCGGCTTTTGGAGGGGCACGCGCGACACGAAGCCGGTCGGCAACATCGCCAAGGACCTTCCCGGTCTCAAGTTGCCGCTCACGCCCGCGGGCGACGCCGCTTGGAAGCACAACACCACAGCCACTATCGATCCGGAGAGCCTCTGCATTCTTGGCGGTATTCCGCGTCATAACGCAAGCGCGCTGCCTTTCGAGGTGCTGCAGGGATCAAAGAAAGTCGCGTTCCTTTATTGGTACACCTACTTCCGGTTGATTCCAGTTGACGCCAAGAGGAAGCATTCCGAAGATCCCGATCCGTCGTTCTTTGGCGAGGAAATCGGCCGTTGGGACGGGGACGCGTTGGTCATCGACTCCGTTGGCTTCAAGGATGAGAAAGTGTGGGCAGATGAAAACGGCAGCCCTCACAGCGACGCGTTGCATGTGGTGGAACGCTGGACGCGGCCGGATTACGACCACATTCACGTAGAGACGTTGATCGAAGATTCCAAGTTCTATACCAAACCGTTCACGTATTCCCGCACCTGGGTGCTCGGAAAGCCTGAGGACGAACTGCATGAGTATTCGTGTAGCGAAAACAATGTGGATCGAGACCACCTCGGCTTTGGGCCGGGGCCTATTCGGCCGGATGGAACGCGAGGATATCCAGATCTCGCGCCGTTGCCGCCGCCACTGACGGCGCCGGCGAAGAAGTAGCGCAGAACATGGGCGACAGAGTCGCCGTTAAAGAAGAGGAGACCTCTCAAAGAGATGGCTATTGAAACTGAACGCCAGACAGCCCTTGGCGATGTTGCCGCAAGACAACTTGCGAACGCAACCAAGACGCCTCCCCAATTGGGGCGGATTACACCACGGTGGTTGACACATTTACTGCAGTGGGTACCGGTCGAGGCCGGCATCTACCGCCTGAACCGGGTCAAAGACGAGGCGAATGTCGCCGTCGATTGTTCCGACCGTGACGAACGTGTGTTGCCACAAACGTACGTTGATTACGAAGAGCGTCCGCGCGAGTACATGTTGAGCGCGGTGAACACAGTGGTGGATATTCACACGCGTGTCTCGGACCTCTACAGCGTTCCGTACAACCAAATCACGGAGCAGCTGCGGTTGACGATCGAGATCGTCAAAGAGCGGCAAGAAAATGAACTCATCAACAACAAAGAATACGGCCTGTTGAACAATGTGTCACCGAAACAGCGTATTTCGACGCGCAAGGGACCGCCCACGCCCGACGATTTGGATGAGTTGATCGCTCGTGTCTGGAAAGAGCCGGGATTCTTCTTGGCCCATCCATTGGCGATTGCGGCTTTTGGCCGCGAATGTACGCGCAGAGGCGTTCCACCTCCCACGGTCGCTCTTTTTGGCTCACAGTTTCTGACTTGGCGAGGCATTCCGCTTGTTCCGTCAGACAAGGTTCCGATCGAAGGCGGAAAAAGTAAGATCCTCCTGGTTCGCACGGGCGAACGGAAACAAGGTGTTGTTGGACTCTATCAGCCAAATTTGCCGGGTCAACAGAGCCTGGGACTTTCCGTGAGATTTATGGGAATCAACCATAAGGCGATTGCTTCCTACCTGATCTCACTGTATTGTTCGCTGGCCGTACTCACCGATGACGCACTCGGTGTGCTGGATGGAGTGGAAACGGACAAATACCATGAGTACAAGTGGGCATAATTTACCGCTGCCGCACGGATGGCCGGATACGGACACATTGGCGCGTTTAGCCAATGAATTCTTCGCGGCCATCCCATCCTCTTCCGCGGAGCGCGAGGCGGTTCGCGTCTCGGGCCATTCCGCGCCCAGCGTGGCTTCCGTCGCGCATGACCTGCGCGGCGATGTCCCCCTTGGGTCTGCAGGACCAGCGGCGATCCCTCTTCCGGGCGAAGCTGAGTTGAAGGACCTTTTTGAATCCTTCGTTCCTGCCTTGGCTGCACCGCCATCCGCCCCCAACCTCGGGGGCGGCAACCAGGGATTCTATTTCTTGAGCGATGGTGCGTCCAATCTCCCGGGCTTTGACAGTTCGCAATTTGAACAGAGCCCCTTGCCGGTTGATCCCGCACCGCTTGACGCGAACCGCATCCGGCAGGACTTTCCCATTTTGCGGGAGCGTGTGAACGGGCGGCCGTTAGTATGGCTGGATAACGCCGCAACAACGCAGAAGCCGACGGCCGTAATTGAACGGATTAAATTCTTCTATGAGCACGAGAATTCAAATGTCCATCGGGCCGCACACGAGCTTGCGGCGCGTTCCACGGACGCCTATGAAGGAGCGCGTGCGAAGGTGCGGGCATTCCTGAAGGCAGCCTCCACCAATGAAATTGTTTTTGTTCGCGGGGCGACGGAAGCAATCAACCTGGTGGCGCAAAGCTGGGGGCGGCAGAGCGTGGGCAAGGACGACGAAATCGTCATCACCTGGCTCGAGCATCATGCGAATATTGTTCCCTGGCAGCATCTGGCCGCGGAAACAGGAGCTCGCCTTCGCGTCGCGCCGGTGGACGACAGCGGACAAGTCATTCTGAGCGAATACGAAAAGTTGCTTGGCTCGCGCACCAAGCTTGTCGCCATTGCACAGGTTTCCAACGCATTAGGCACCATCACGCCGGCGAAGCAAATGATTGCGGCGGCCCATGCCGTTGGGGCGAAGGTGCTGGTTGACGGCGCCCAATCCGTATCGCACATGCCTGTGGACGTGCAGGCGCTGAACGCCGATTGGTTCGTGTTTTCCGGGCACAAGGTATTTGCACCTACGGGAATCGGCGTGCTCTATGGCAAGGAAGCATTGTTGAACGAAGCTCCACCGTGGCAGCGCGGCGGCAACATGATTCAAGACGTCACCTTCGAACGAACGGTGTTTCAGAACGCCCCGGCGAAGTTCGAAGCCGGTACGGGAAATATCGCGGATGCAGTGGGTCTGGGTGCTGCGGTCGATTACGTAACGGCGATTGGCATGGATCGCATCGCCGCGTACGAGCACCAACTCTTGGTTTATGCAACCCGGCTGCTCAAGGATATTCCAGGGCTTCGTTTGATTGGAACTGCGCAGGAGAAGGCAGGTGTTCTGTCGTTCGTGCTCGATGGACACAGAAACGAGGACGTCGGATCGGCGTTGAATAAAGAAGGCATTGCGGTGCGAACAGGCCACCATTGTGCCCAGCCGATCCTGCGACGCTTCGGTGTGGAGGGAACGGTCCGTCCTTCCTTTGCGTTCTATAACACCTGCTCTGATATCGACACGTTGGCGGAAGCCCTCCGTCGGCTGACCAGCTCGCGAAAGATTGTCTGAGAACCCCACTTTAGGAATTGATCTGACTCGCAAGGAGGCTTCATATGAAACTGAAATTCGTCATTTTGCTTACTCTGATGGCTGCGTGGTGCTGCTCCGCATGGGCGCATCACTCGTTCGCTGCTGAGTTCGACGGCAAAAAGCCGATCCGCATCGAAGGAACATTGGCCAAAATTGAATGGACAAATCCGCACTCCTACTTCTATGTCGACGTGAAGGATGATAAAGGCAACACGGTGACATGGGGGTGTGAGGGCGCCAATCCAGGGCAGTTATCGCGCCGCGGCTTCAAACGCGGTGATGCGAAAATCGGCGACAAAGTTGTTGTAGACGGCTATGCGGCAAAAGACGGTTCCCGCCTGATGGACGCCCGCCGCATCTACCTAAACGGGCGCCCCATCTTCGGTGGAACCGAGGGCGACGGCGGACCAGGCGGCGAATAGGCGGATAGAAAGCCACAAGCACGGACCGAACTGATGCCGATGTCCAGTCCACTTACGGAAGTGTCGCGGCGGCAGCTTCTCTCGGCAAGATAATGGTCGATCAGAGCACTCCCCCCTCGGTCCGCCTCCGGGCTGCCGACGGCATCCTGTCCCACGTGGCCAAAGGGTTCGAGATCGAACGTAGGCCCCCCCCGGCCCCGCATCTGGTAGCCGGGGTTTGGAATCGCGGGACTCAACCCGCAGCGAAGCTGCTGTATGACGGATTCAACGAGGCCGTCGGGCAGATCCTCGACCAGCTTCAAACCTGGCTCGGCAGTAGTCATGGGCGGCAGAATACACCGTCCATTTTTTCGATCTTCCGAACAACGACAAATCGATCAAGATATCGGCTTCCTCGTTCGCCGCGATGTCACCCTCGATCGGTTGACCGCGAGGGACGTAGGCCGTTGGCTCGCGCGCGTACGGGTATCCGAGCGGACGAAGAAACTCTTATCCGACCGCACGATCTCCTATGCTTATGCAGTGCTGCGTCGCGGCCTTCAATACGCAGTTGATTGGACCTTCATTCTCACCAACCCAGCTTCGGCCCCAGGCGCGCGCCGCAAAACGCCGGAACAAGGTTCAGCAGCCTAAGCTTCGCTGCTTTACTCCCGACCAGGCCCGTCAACTCATTGCCGAAGTTGCTGGCGATCGTTTCGAGTCACTCTACTTGCTGGCGATGACGGCGGGACTCCGCGAAGGGGAGCTACTGGGACTGACGTGGGCGGATGTGAACCTCGATACAGGGCGGTTGACAGTGAACCATGCGCTTGCTCACACGAAACGGAGAAAAGGGGAGTCCGCCGCGCGATTTCTATTGCAGTCACCCAAGACCCAGAAGAGCCGCAGGACGATTACATTGGCCGGCATTGCCGTCGACAGTTTGCACAAACACCGGGTTCAACAGAAGGAGCTTCGCCTAGTTGCCGGGGAAGAGTGGGTGGAGCAAGGATTTATTTTCACCACAAAGACCGGAGGTCGTTTGGATCGCGGTTATGTACTCCACCGGTTCCAACGGATTTGTGAACAAGCTGGACTCCCGAAGCTCCACTTTTATGATCTCCGCCACACCCCGCTTCGTTGCTCATCGCCGAAGGAAAACACCCCAAGGCGATCAGCGAGCGGTTGGGTCATACCTCCATCAAACTGACGATGGATACCTACGGACATCTGTTTGAGAGCAGCGATCAAGAGTCGGCGGAGTCGATGGATAATATCTTCGGGGAAGCCAATTCCAGCGAACAACCACGGGTCCAGCCCCGCTTTTCTTGATGCCGTGGCGAGGCAATGCGGACAAAAATGCGGACACAGCCTAAAAATCCGGCAAGTCCAATTTGCTGAGTTCTTTGTTTGAGTGGTGAGCGCGGTAGGAATCGAACCTACAACCTACTGATTAAGAGTCAGTTGCTCTGCCAATTGAGCTACGCGCCCTGACTTGTGCGGTGGATTTGGCGGGGGAGTGCCAACAGCCGACTTCCTCATTGTATCCTCTGCCACCCTTTCGCACAAGTTGAGGCTGGAAATTTGTGCGACGGTTTTGCTTCCGATGCATCGGGACAAAAACAAAGGGGCGGGAACGATCTCGCCGCTCCCGCCTCTCGTGAAAACCGTTGAACTTGTGATGAAACGCTACGCGCGTTCCAGATAGGCGAATTCAGACGTCGAGACGCGGATCTTTTCGCCTTCGTTGATGAAGGGCGGAACCTGTACCACCAGACCCGTTTCCAGCTTAGCGGGCTTGGTTACGTTTGAAACCGTGGCACCCTTCAGACCGGGTTCGGTTTCCACTACCGTCAGGTCCACGGCGGGCGGCAACTCGATACCCATCGGTTTCCCTTCGTAGAATTCGACGTTCAGCTTGAGGTTCGGAATCAGGAAGCCGGTCGCGTCGCCCAAAAAATCGCGGGTCAAATGCATCTGCTCAAACGTTTCCGTGTTCATGAAGTAGAAGTACTCGCCGTCGTCGTACAGGTACTCCATCTCATGCTCCTCGAGGGCCGCTTTTTCCACGCGATCTTCAGAAGAGAAGCGGTGCTCCACCATCGTGCCGGAAGCCAGCTTACGCATCTTCACTTGGACGAAGCCGCGGAGGTTGCCCGGCGTGCGGTGCTCCATTTTGAAGATGGAATAGAGCTCGCCATTCCACTTAATCACCATGCCCGGACGTACTTGTGTTGCGGAAATCATAATTGGGAATCTTCAGTGTAACAAACGGCGTATGCGGATGACGATCTGCCGCTTTTCACTCTTGTCTCACACGCCAGCGGTTGTATTATGAGAGATACCCGCATGATTCCCGACACGATCCCGGAAGGTCTCACATTTGACGACGTTCTCCTGCTGCCCGCACGGAGCGACGTGGTTCCATCGGATACCGACACCCGGACTTGGGTGACCCGCAAAATCGGCCTGAACGTTCCGATCATCAGCGCGGCCATGGACACGGTGACGGAGTCTCACCTCGCCATTGCGCTTGCCCAGCAAGGCGGCATCGGCATCATTCACCGCAACATGCCGATCGAGCGTCAGGCAGAAGAAGTGGACCGCGTAAAGCGTTCGGAAAGCGGCATGATTGTCGATCCCGTGACGATCGACCCAGAGCACAAGATTTCCGATGCCCTCGATGTGATGAAGCGCTACCGGATTTCCGGTGTGCCGGTCACCAAAAACGGCAAACTGGTCGGTATCCTGACGAATCGCGACTTGCGCTTTGAAAGCCGCTACGATCTGCCCGTCTCCAGCGTGATGACCAAGGACAACCTCATCACTGTGGGCGTGGGCACAACGCTTGAAGAGGCCGAGGCGATTCTTCATAAGCATCGCGTCGAAAAACTCCTGGTAGTGGACGATCACTACAATCTGAAGGGACTGATCACGGTCAAGGACATTCAGAAAAAGTTGAAGTACCCGAACGCGGCAAAAGACGCGCAGGGACGGCTTCGCGTGGCGGCGGCACTCGGTTCCTCCGGCGATTTCCTGGAACGTGCGCAGGAATTGATCCGGATGAAAGTGGATCTGTTGGCCATCGACTCCGCACATGGTCACAGCGGCCGCGTGATGGACGCTATCAAGGCCGTAAAGCAGGCTTACCCGGATGTCGATCTGATCGCCGGCAACGTGGCGACTTATGAAGGCGCGCGCGATCTCATTGCGCTGGGCGTCGACGGTGTCAAAGTTGGTATTGGGCCGGGTTCCATCTGCACCACTCGCGTGGTCAGTGGCGCAGGTGTTCCACAAATTACCGCTATTGCCGAGTGCGCGAAGGCAACGGCGGGCACCGGCGTGCCGCTGATTGCCGATGGTGGTATCAAGTTCTCGGGCGACGTGACGAAGGCGATTGCCGCAGGCGCGGATTGCGTGATGATCGGTAGCTTGCTGGCCGGCACTGAAGAATCCCCAGGCGAAACGATCCTTTATCAGGGCCGCACCTTCAAGAGCTATCGCGGCATGGGGTCCATGGGCGCTATGTCTCAAGGGTCGGCCGATCGCTATTCGCAGGATCCAACGGCAGGTGGCAAGCTGGTTCCCGAAGGCATCGAAGGCCGCGTACCCTATAAAGGTTTGCTTGCCGATCTCGTCTATCAATTGGTGGGCGGTCTTCGCGCCGGCATGGGCTATTGCGGTTGCCAGACGATTCAGGAACTTCGCCAAAATGCCAAGTTCGTTCGCCTGACCTCCGCCGGTTTGCGCGAAAGCCACGTCCACGACGTCATCATCACCAAGGAAGCGCCGAACTACCGGTTGGAGTAGGGGCTATTCCGCGGAATTGACCCTGGCAGCAACTTCGCCCTTCGCCAGTCTGATGCGAATCTCGCTTCCGACCGGCGCATCTTCGGGCGACTTCACCAGATTTCCGTCCCGCTCTACCAGCGCATACCCGCGTTCCAGAATCGCCAGCGGACTCAGTTGCTTCAAATGCGCCTCCAGCGGCGTAAGTTCTGCTTTGGCGGCATTCAACTGAAGCCGCATTAATTGCGACACCGCGCTATCGCATACTTGGAGTTTTCGCCGCATCGCCGCCAAGCGAAGCCGCACATCCAGCGACGCAATCTTAGCCGTCGTCGAATCCAGCGCTCTGTTCCGGGCCGTGAACGCTGCGCGCCACTGTTCGCGCATCCGGTAATCCAGATCGTCTACTCGCTGCATGTGCTTGCCGATGGCTTGGTGCAATCTTGCGCGGTCAATTGCCACACCATGCAGCGCCCGCGCGAGCAACGCAATTTTCAGGCGCGTGGATTGCAGCAGTTTGTGATCGGCGATGTTCATTCGGTCCACCAAACTTTCTCGCGTCGCGATGACAATCTCCGCGGCGGCCGATGGCGTTGGGGCGCGCAGATCCGCAACGAAATCGGCGATGGTGAAATCCGTCTCGTGCCCCACGGCCGATATCACCGGCACCGAACACGCTGCGATCGCGCGGGCAACGCGCTCTTCATTGAATGCCCACAAGTCTTCGAGGGACCCGCCGCCGCGAGCGATGATCACCACTTCGGCCCACCCCGACTCGCTAAAAAACTCTACGCCCGACGCAATCTGCTCCGCTGCGCCTTCCCCCTGCACTTGCGCTGGATACAAGCGGATGTGCCGTCCCGGACAGCGCCTTTCCAGCACATGTAGCATGTCCTGAATCACGGCGCCTGTGGGTGACGTCACAATGCCGATCCGCTCCGGCAATTCCGGCAGCTTTCGTTTGCGCTCGGAAGAAAATAGCCCCTCGGCTTCCAGCTTTTTCTTCAATTGTTCGAAGGCCAACTGCAACGCGCCGTGGCCCTGCGGCTCAATGGCTTCCACAATCAACTGCACTTCGCCGCGGGCTTCGTACAGATCCACTCGTCCACGCGCCAGCACGGCGACGCCATCCTGCGGCCTGAATTTCAGGAACCGCGCGGTCATTTTGTAACAGACGCATCGCAGCTGTGCGCTCTCATCCTTCAGCGTGAAGTAATAATGTCCGCTCGCCGCCAGCTTCACGCCGGAAATCTCGCCCGCCACCCAGATGTCCTGAAAGTATTCCGTGAACAGCCCCCGCATCGCGGTGGTCAGTTCGCTCACCGAAATGAAATGAGGCTCGGGCGTCCAATTCAGCGCAATCTGTTCCACGATCTCCAGTTTACTCAGGCACGACCCAGGGGAGGCACGGTGGCCTCCACAAAGTTATGATGAAACCATGAGTTCTTCCACACTCACACCCAAAGACGTCCTCGAGTACGCAAAGAAATCTGATGCGAAGCAACTCGATCTTCGCTTTACGGATCTTCCGGGTTTGCAGCATCACATCTCTTACCCAATAAGCGAACTTGACGAAGGCGCCTTTGAAGAGGGCTTCGGTATCGATGGTTCCAGCATTCGCGGCTGGGCGGCGATCAATGAGAGCGACATGCTGCTGATTCCCGATCCCACCACCGCTTTCATCGATCCGTTCTATGAAACGAAAACTCTGGTGATGACGGCCGACGTAATCGATCCCATCACGCGCCAGCACTACGACCGCGACCCCCGCTGGATTGCCAAGAAATCGGAAATGTATCTGAAGAACTCCGGACTCGCCGATACGGCCTACTTTGGCGCAGAGGCCGAGTTCTTCATCTTCGATAACATCCGCTTCGATCAGAACGCGCACTCGGGCTTCTATTTCATCGACGCTGAGGAAGGCCGGTGGAACTCCAGCCGCAAGGAAAACAACCTCGGTTACCGCCCGCGTTATAAGGAAGGCTACTTTCCGGTTCCGCCCACAGATCACTACCAGGATCTTCGCGCCGAGATGGTGCAGATCATGATTAAGTGCGGCTTGGATATCGAGTGCCACCATCACGAGGTGGCTACTGGTGGCCAGTGCGAAATCGATCAGCGCTTTGACACGTTGGTGAAATCGGCCGACAACATGATGGTGTACAAGTACGTCGCGCGCAACACGGCGTATCAGTACGGCAAGTCCGTCACGTTTATGCCAAAGCCGATATTCGGCGATAACGGCAGCGGCATGCACACTCACCAAAGCCTGTGGCGCGAAAGCAAGCCTCTCTTCGCCGGTGACATGTACGCGGGTCTCAGTCAGATGGCCCTGTGGTATATCGGCGGCTTGTTGAAGCACGCCCGCGCTTTATCGGCGATCATCGCCCCGACCACGAATAGCTACAAACGTCTGGTGCCCGGCTACGAGGCTCCCGTGAATCTCGCGTACTCGCGCCGCAATCGGTCCGCGGCGGTTCGTATTCCGATGTATTCGGCGAGCCCGAACGCCAAACGTGTTGAGTTCCGTCCACCCGACCCGTCTTCGAACCCCTATCTCGCTTTTGCCGCGATGCTGATGGCGGGACTTGACGGCGTCATCAACAAAATCGATCCTGGCGAATCCCTCGACAAGGACATCTACGATCTGACCCCTGAGGAGATGCAGTACGTTCCTTCGATGCCCGCTGCGCTCGAAGAGGCGCTCAGTTGCCTGGAAGACGATCACGCCTTCCTGCTCAAGGGAGATGTTTTCAGCGAGGAACTGCTGGAAACGTTCATTGCCTACAAGCGCAAGAACGAAGCCGACGCTGTGCGCTTACGTCCTCATCCGTACGAATTCGCGTTGTATTACGACATCTAAACGATTTAGGCGCTTCGCCCTGTTCGCAAGCGCCTTCTCATGACCGGCACAATCAACCAATTGAGCATCTCGCCTGGAGGCCTCCCAAAGCACGCCATCCTCACAGGCGTCGTCGAGGAACTCGGGCTTGTGGGCGATTCGCACGCGCATCCTCAGTTTCACGGCGGTCCGCGCCAGGCTCTGCTGTTGATCACGTCCGAAGGCATCCACGAACTGGTCGCTGCGGGCTTCCCGCTTTACGCGGGCGCCCTGGGAGAGAACATCACTACTCGCGGGCTTGATCGCCGCCAATGGCGCATCGGACAGCGCTGGTTGTTGGGCGAATCCGTTCTGATTGAATTCACGAAAATGCGCGTCCCTTGCAATACTCTGTCGCCGTACGGCACCGGTATTCAGGCTGCTGTTTACGACGAAAAGGTGAAAGCAAATGATCTGAGTTCCCCGCGCTGGGCATTGGGCGGCATGTACGCCAAAGTGCTGCGCGGCGGCGCCGTCTCCCCGGGCGACTCCATCCGGCTCGCCGAACCGGAGCCGAAAATCTAGCCGGATGGATCGTATCAAACAGCTTGTCTATCGCGACCGCGCCCGAGCCATGCGCGAAGCGGGCGAGGTGTCCCGCGCCTTGCCCCCCGCCGCCGCCAATCGGTTCGATCTGCTGCTGGCTGCCTCGCCCGCACCCGAAGAAGGGCTTCACTATTTCGCTCGGCTGCATGAACGCCACCCTGCGTCGTTCAACCGCCTGGTGCACTCCACCAATGGAATGCGCTATCTCGCGACAATCTTTACCTACAGCGCTTTCCTCTCTGAAGAGATCCTGGAACACCCCGAATGGGTAGAACAGTTGCTCGAATCCGGCGAACTGCATCTTTCCGCAACCCGCGAGCTGTTTCTTGATCGTCTGGAGGCCACGCTTCCCCAGGGACCCGCGCAACCTGAAGAGCTCGCGAAATTCCGCCGCCGCCAGCTTTTGCGCATTCTCATCCGCGACGTGCTTGGCCGCGGCGGCCTTGCAGAAAATACCAGTGAGCTATCCGCGCTTGCCGATGCCATTATCGAAATTGCCTATCGGCGGATTCATGAGTCACTGATCGTGACGCACGGCACTCCTGGCAATGGCGCCATGTTCACCGTCATCGCGCTGGGAAAAATGGGCGGCAGCGAACTCAACTACAGCTCGGATATCGACCTCATGTTCCTTTTTTCGGAGAACGGCGAAACAACGGGTCCCGACAGAATATCGAATAAGGAATTCTTTCAACGCGCCGCGAATCAACTCACCTCGCTGCTTTCCACCTACACGCCGGAGGGCATGTGTTACCGCGTCGATCTCCGCCTGCGTCCTGAGGGCAGTCTGGGAGAAGTTTGCATTCCGCTCGAAGCTGCGCGCCAATATTACTCAAAACGCGCGCGAGACTGGGAACTGCAAATGATGATCAAGGCGCGTGTTGCCGCCGGTGATCCAACGACGGGCAGGGCATTGCTGGAATTCGTCGAGCCGCGCACCTACGCCACTACCCTCGACTTCTCGGCGATCGAAGCTATGTCGCTCACCCGCGAGCGACTCAACGAAAAGCTCTCCACTCGCCAACGCGTCAAAGGGAAACCCGGCAAAGCCCGGACCATCGACGTGAAGCTCGACCCGGGCGGCATCCGTGACATTGAATTTCTCGTGCAGTGTCTGCAGCGGCTCTACGGAGGCTCGGAGCCGTGGGTCCGCCATGGCGGCACGCTTCTCGCTTTGGCGCGCCTGCAGGACAAAGGCTTTCTCTCCGGCGCCGAGTACGGCCGCCTCGCCGCCGCGTATCAGTTCCTGCGCCACCTGGAGCATCGCCTGCAATTCGCCGAGGACCGCCAAACGCACGCCTTGCCTTCCGGACAAACTGCGCTTGAAATCATTGCCCGCCGAATGCCCGCTGGCGGAGGTTCCTCGAAATGGCTGCTCGATACCATGCAGACGCATTTGGCGAACGTCCGCGAGATCTACGACCGCGTTATTCACGCTCGTGCCCGTGATTCACAACCCGGCACGCAACCTGCTGCATCTCCAGTATCGGGAGCGCCTGCGCATGCGAACGTTGTCCTCGCTTTGGAACAGCGCGCACCCCAACTCTACGCGACGTTGCAGCACGCCTCCCTTCGTCGCGGCGCAAAAGCGTTCGAGCATTTCCTTGAGCGCTGCTCCGCAAATCCAGCATTGATCGAACGGCTGAACGCTGACGAAACCTTTGCTCGCCATACGCTCGATCTTTTTGAGCACAGTCCACACTTCGCTGAAGAACTTGTCCGCAACCCCGATCTAGCCGAGCAGATCGCCAGCGCCACGCAAGCCGCACCGGCCCGCCGTCCAGCGGCTTCCGGAGATCTCCGTCGTTGGTACCGTCGCGAAATGCTCCGAATACAGGCGGCGAGCATCTGTCTCTCCGAACCAATCTTTGAAACGCTTGCTCGAACCTCGGACCTCGTCGAAGCCGTCATCGTCAGTGCCTACGAGATGGCCGTGCGCGAAACGCTGCGCACGCATCCTCCATCGGATGCCGGTTACCGGCCATCGAATCAGATGTGGGTGATCGCTCTTGGCCGCCTTGGCATGCGCGAATTCGATATGGCCTCGGACGCCGACCTCGTCTTTGTGGTCGGCGATGCCGATGCTTCCGAGCTGCAATTCTGGACCCGTACCGCCGAGCGGTTCCTCGATCTGATTACTGCTTACACCGGCGAGGGTGTGTTATTCGCCGTCGATACCCGCCTGCGTCCCAACGGTTCCGATGGCCCGCTTGTGCAAACAGAAGCCGCGATGAAGGATTACTTCGGTCGTGCCGCTGAGGCGTGGGAAGGCATCGCGTACATGAAGTCTCGCACCGTTGCCGGTGATCCACAGCGCGCCGAGCGCTTCCTGCACCAGTTGCAGCAAATCGATTGGGAACGCTACGGGCAAGGCGGCCGATCTCGCACCGACTTGAAGCAAATGCGCATGAAGATTGAACGCGAACAAGGCGCCGCGCACCCCTTCAAAGACGGCCGCGGCGGCTATTACGATATCGACTTCATCCTGATGTATTTGCGCCTCAAGAGCGCCGGTGTTTTCTTCAAGGTGCTAAACACTCCCGCCCGTATCGAAGTCATCGAAGGCATGGGCCACCTGGACCGCGAAACCGCCGGTTTCTTGAACGATGCAGCAACCTTTTATCGGGCTCTCGATCATGGCATTCGCATTTTGACGGGGCACACACAAGACAAACTTCCTACTGCCGAAGCACACCTTGAAACTTTGAGTGATCTTCTCAAACGCTGGACCCCCATCCCGTTAACGGATGTGGATGAGATTCGCACACGGACGCGCGCGCTCTTTGAGCGAATATTCGGGTAACGGTTCTTTCGGCAGGCACTGCACCGCGCCAAGAATCGCCTTCTATTTTCTGGAGTTACCGCTTGGGCTGGAATCCGTGTTTGCGGCGTCCGCCATGCTGTTTGCTGAATTTTTCACGAAGTACATCACCACGAATCCCGGTATCGTCTTCCACAAGGAGGGCGAATACGAAGGGGCTAGGATCGAGGTCACCACAACAACCAGAGAAATCAGGAATAGGGCATTCGCGATCATCCGGAAACGTTCGCTGAACGGCTTCTTCGTGGTCTTGTCAGGAACCAACGCGCCGCACATGAAGCATTGCTTCTCGGTTGCGGTCAATGGCGATTCGCACTGGTGACAGCGTTGCATCGGTAAGTTCAGAGTAAGCCGAAGGCCACCGCTTTGATATAAAGCAAACCCCTCATTTCTTACTAAGTAGATTTGCTACGGCTCCCATCCCGCCAGCTAAACTGGATGCAGAGCCAATGCTGCGACGTTCATTTTTATCCCTATGGATGGGCCTGGCCCTCGCGTCCGCGTCTTTGCACGCGCAAGTGCCCGGCGGCGAGCTGAAATCTCTCACCATTTTGCACTCGAACGACCTTCATGCGCGCCTTTTACCGAACGATCAGGACATCGGCGGCTTTGCCCGCATCGCAACCTTGGTCCGTCAGCAGAAAGCGAACTGTAAGGCCTGTCTCTACCTCCACGCGGGCGATATGGTGCAGGGCACTCCCGTGTCGCCCATCTTCCGCGGCACCCCTGTCTATCGGGTTGCCAACTTGATCGGTTTGGATGTCGGCACGCTCGGTAATCACGAATTTGATTACGGCTGGCGCCGCGCCAAGGAATTCGCTCGCGTCGCAAAATTTCCTGTCGTGTCGGCGAATATTGTCGACGCCTCTGGGAAATCCATCACCGGACAGCCTTACGTCATCAAAACCGTCGACGGCATCCGCGTCGCCATCATTGGTGTTACCCTCAGCGATCTCTCCGGAAAGTTTGTCACCGCCGGACAAGTGGGTCCACACAAGGTGCTGCCGGTGGTTGAAACCGTCCGCAAGTACGCCGCTGAACTTCGCAATCAGTCCGACGTCATCGTCGTTCTCGGCCACATTCACGATAAAGAGGAAGTGGAAGCGATCCTTAAAAATGTGCCTGACGTCGCGGTTGTCGTCGCCGGCCACACGCACGAAGGCTACCCGAAGATGATGGACATCGATGGCCGTGTTGCCGTTCTCGTGAACAGCTACGGCAGGGAACTGGGCCGGCTCGATCTGAAACTCGACGTCGCCGCGCGCAAAGTGCGCTCCGCGGAATGGATCAAGATTCCTCTCGATTCCAGGATCCCGCTGGATCCTAAAGTCCAAGCTGCCGCAAAGTCGTGGGAAGACAAGGTTTCGAAAATTGTCGATAAACCCATCGGTCAGGCAACGCGCCGGCTGACCAACGCCGAACTGCGTCCGCTCATCGAAAAGAGCATGCGGGAAAAGACTGGTGCGGATATTGCGTGGATCAATACGGGCAACGTCCGTGATGCTCTGCCGGAAGGCACCATCCTTGAGCGGTACATCTGGAATATCCTGCCCTTCGATAACGCCTTGGTGACTGGCAAGTTTAAAGGCAGCCAATTGCCCAAGACCATCACCGATCGCTACCCTGTCGATCCGGAAAAACAGTATACCGTCACCACCGCCGACTTCACCATGTTGAATCAAGCCGCATCGGACCAGTTGAATACGACGGGAATGGATTTTCCAGTTGCCGGCCCGATGCAGCGCGATACTTTTATTGAATGGGTCAAGCAGCAGAAGACGCTGCCCTAGTTCTCGCCTCACAACGGCCTTTTCTCCGATATCCTAGGCAGTGCCCATGTCTGATCTTTGCTTCCTCTCCGCACGGGAACTGGCCGCGCTCATTCGCGCAAAAAACCTCAGCGCGCGCGACGTTGTCGAAGCTCATCTGCAACAAATCGAGCAGGTTAATCCAACCGTGAACGCCGTTGTAACACTCGTTGCGGAACAGGCCATGGCTTCGGCACGCCAAGCGGATGAAGCCCAGGCCCGCGGGGCGGCATTAGGCCCTCTGCACGGCCTTCCCGTCGCCCATAAGGATCTTTTCGAGACTGCAGGCATCCGCACCACGTACGGGTCACGCATTTACGAAAACAATATCCCCAATCGTGATGCGATCATCGTCGCGCGCGCCAAAGCCGCGGGAGCGATCACCATCGGCAAAACGAACACGCCCGAATTCGGCGCCGGTTCGCAAACCTTCAATGAGATTTTTGGCTCCACAAAGAATCCGTACGATTTCTCAAAAACCTGCGGCGGATCGAGCGGCGGTGCGGCGGTTGGTCTAGCGTGCGGTATGTTCCCCTTGGCGGATGGCAGCGATCATGCGGCGTCGCTTCGCAATCCCGCGGCTTTCTGCAACGTTGTCGGCATGCGCCCCGCTCCCGGCCGCGTCCCCACCGCGCCCGCGTCGAATCCCTGGTCCACCATGAGCGTCGACGGCCCCATGGCCCGCAGCGCGTCCGACTTGGCTTTCTACCTCAGCGCCCTCGCAGGCCCCGACACACGCAGTCCCATCTCAATCGCCGAATCGGGCGCGAAATTTGCCGGCGATCTCCATCGCGATTTCAAAGGCGTCCGCGTCGCCTGGTTCAAAGATCTCGGCGGAGTCCCATTCGACCGCCGCATCCTCGCCGTTGTAAATGCGCAGCGGCAACTCTTTGAAGACCTCGGCTGCATCGTCGAACAAGCCGAGCCCAATTTCACCGGAGCCACCGAATCCTACAACGTGCTTCGCGCTTTGGGATACGTCGGAGCCCATTCCGCCAACGTCCGCGATCACTCGGATCTTGTGAAAGACGCCATCCGCTGGCAGGTGGAGCAGGGAAACAAGCTCACCGCGCCTGAAATCGCCCAAGCCAACACGATCCACGCGCAACTTTACGAGCGCGCCCGTGTGTTCTTCGAACGCTACGAATACTTCATCCTCCCCACAACGCAGGTGCCGCCGTTTGATGTTATGCAAACGCATATCACCGAGATCGATGGCGTCAAAATGGCGTCGTACATCGAATGGATGAAGAGCTGCTACTACATCACCATCTGCGAAACGCCAGCGATCTCCGTCCCGTGCGGCTTCACTCCAGAAGGCTTGCCAGTTGGCCTGCAGATTGTCGGCCGCCATCGCGATGAATGGAGCATCCTGCAACTTGCGCACGCCTTCGAACAGGTAAATCCAACGGGCCGGCGTCGACCCGACCTTGCCCTCCGCTGAACGGTGCTCACCGCGCGAGGTCTTACCGGGCCAACGCGCTGCGTTACAGTATGAATGTCGCCGCACTACGGCGGAATGCCCGCCAACTCACCTCAAGGAGATCCATGAAGAAATCATTCCTTTACGCAACCGCGCTGCTCGCGATGACTGCCGGCCTCTCGCTCGCGCAGGAATTGGCCGTTCCGGGCGCAGACGTCGCAAAAGATGTTCCAAACGCGAAGCTGACGCCGAATCCGAAGACGACGTACAAAGTTCTGTTCGATGTCGCCCGCGAGACGCCAAAGGAAGGCGAAGTGAACCCAATGCTCGCCGCCACCGCGCGTTACGTTAATACGCTGGCCAAGTACGGAGTGAACGCCGATCACCGCAAGATCGCTGTTATTTTCCATCAGGGCGGCACAGACTACATCATGAAGAACGATGCCTATAAGGAACGTCACGGCAAAGACAATCCGAACGTCGCGATGATCCAGGCACTGAAAAAAGCCGGCGTCGAATTCCACGTTTGCGGCCAGGCCGTGCTCGGCCGCAAAATCGACCAGAAGGACATTCAATCAGAAATCCAAGTCGATCTGTGGGCGCTCACCACCATCATTGAACTCGAGCAGCAAGGCTACGTCCGCATCGGCGGCTAAGCTTTTTCTGGAGCGAGCGGGCAGCCCGCGCGGATGAAAAATCCAACCAGCTCGCTCCAAAATCCTCCCTCGCAACCCCACCAAATTTCTAGCCTTCCGGCGCTAGGTCATCCGGCAAATCCGGCTCTGTCTATCTACCCACTCTAAGTGATAGATTTTGCGTGACTTCCATCCAAAGTAGCCTCATTCCATTCAAAATTGACGTATTCTTCGTAGTTGTGGTAAATTAAACACTTTGGGTGCCCGGAGTTCTACCGTGCATTCGAAGTTCGGTCCCGCTTCTTAGCTCACAACTCAGTAAAAGATGGAACAGACTCTACGAGCCCTCGCCGAAATACTGCAAAAAGCCTCCATCACGATCTTGTTGGTCGTGATTCTCTTCTGGTATTTGAAGGCGATGTTGTACGGCCCGCTGGAAAAAATTCTCAAGCAGCGCGCCGCTCTTACCGAAGGTACGCGTAAGTCCGCCGCTGAAAGCCTCGCCGCCGCGGATCGCAAAACCGCTGAGTACGAAGCGAAAATCCGCGAAGCCCGCGCCGAGTTGTACAAGGAACAGGAAGATCTTCGCCGCAAGTGGCTCGAAGAGCAGACCGCGCAAATCGCTGCTGCTCAGGATCGTTCCGCGAAGCAGGCGCAGACCGCGAAAGCCCAAATCACAAACGAAGCCGCCGCTGCCCGTCAGAATCTGGATGCCGCAGTTGGCGCGCTGGCCGATCAAATCGCCAACACTGTGTTGGCCCCCGGGAGGCAGGCATAATGAAACGCCTTCTGCTGATCGCCATTTTGTTGCTGACCGGTTCGGTCTTCGTCTTTGCCCAGGAAGGTGAAGGCAAGGCTGCTGAGGGTAAAGAGGGCGAAGGGAAGAAGACCGAAGAAGTCGCCGAAGTTTGGAAGTGGGCGAACTTCGCGATTCTTGCTGTCGCGCTGGGCTACATCGTCATGAAGACGATTCCTCCGGCGTTCAAAGCCCGTGGTGCGGAAATTCAAAAAGGTATCGCCGAAGCGCGTGTGATCAAGGAAGACGCCGATAAGCGCGCCGCCGAAGTGGAAGCCAAGATCAAGACGCTTGCCGCCGATATTGAAAAGCTCCGCGTCGAATCGAAAGCCGAAATGCAGGCCGAAGGTGACCGCATCAGCAAGGAAACAGCCGCGCAGATTGCTCGCATTGAAGCGCAGGCCCAGCAGGATATTGATGCAGCTGGTAAGACCGCGCAGCGTGAGTTGAAATCCTACGCCGCAAAGTTGGCTCTGGAACTCGCCGAGCAGCGTCTGCAGGGGCGCCTCGATGGCAATACCGAAGCGGGTTTGGTAAGTGGTTTTGTTCAGGACCTGGGGCGTTTGGGCTCCGGTTCCAAGAACTAGGGACTCTGAGTTGGAGACGAATAATTAAATGCTCTCCGTTGTAGCAAGGCGGTACGCTAAGGCGCTGGCCGACGTGGTCACGGCGCCAAATTCCGGCCTCGACGCTGGCAAGGTGCTCGAACAGCTCCGCGCCATTCAGGCCGTGATTGCTTCTTCTTCCGATCTTCGGAATGCGTTTGCCTCTCCTGCCGTTTCGCCGTCGCGCAAGCGCGCGGTCATCGCCCGGATCATCGATCCCATGGGCGTTCCCCGGCAAGTCAAGAATTTCCTGTTTGTAATTATCGATCACCGCCGTGTGCTGGAGTTTGAGTCGATTATCGACGGTTACGAGCACGCAGTGGATGATCGTTTGGGTTTTGTGCGGGCCGATATCACCAGTGCCCGCGAGTTGAGCGATGCTCACCGTGCCGCGTTGGAAACGCAGTTGACCCGGATCGCGGGCCGGCAGGCGAAGCTTCGCTTTGCGGTGGATCCGTCGCTGGTTGGCGGGGTGGTTGCAAAGCTCGGCTCCACAGTTTACGACGGTAGTGTTCGCGGCCAATTGGATAGCTTGCGGACGAAGCTCGGCAGCCGCTAAGGCGCCGGCAGAACAAAGGGATTTATGGCTCAGATTCAGGCGGATGAGATCTCGCGGTTACTTCGCGAGGAGATCGATAACTACGAGAAAGCGGTCAACGTTTCCGAAACCGGCTCGGTGATCTCGGTCGGCGACGGTATCGCCCGTATCTACGGTCTTGAGAACGTCATGGCCGGCGAGTTGATCGAGTTTAAAGGCGGCGTCTCCGGCATCGCGTTGAACCTCGAAGAAGACCAGGTCGGCGCGGTGCTGCTGGGCGAATACGCGGGCATCAAGGAAGGCGACGAGGTCAAGCGCACTGGACGCATCATGTCGGTGCCGGTCGGCGAAGCAATGATTGGCCGCGTGGTCGACGCTCTCGGCCGCCCCATCGACGGCAAAGGTCCCATCGAAACGACGCTGTACAACCCGATCGAACGTATCGCTCCCGGCGTTGTCGACCGTCAGCCGGTGAAAGAGCCGATGCAGACGGGCATCAAGGCCATCGACGCCATGATTCCGGTCGGCCGCGGCCAGCGCGAATTGATCATCGGCGACCGTCAGACGGGTAAGACCACCGTCGCGCTCGACGCCATCATTAATCAAAAGGGCGGCGACGTCATCTGTATCTACGTCGCTATCGGCCAGAAGCGCTCCACCGTTGCTCAGGTTGTGAAAACGCTCGAAGACTACGGCGCCATGGCTTACACCATCGTTGTGGCCGCCACGGCTTCCGATCCGGCTCCGATGCAGTACATCGCTCCGTACTCGGGCTGCGCCATCGGTGAATATTTCCGCGATAGCAAACGCCACGCGCTTTGCGTGTATGACGATCTTTCGAAGCACGCTGCGGCGTATCGCGAGATTTCGCTGCTGCTGCGCCGTCCGCCGGGACGCGAAGCTTACCCTGGCGACGTATTCTATCTTCACAGCCGCTTGCTGGAACGCGCCGCGAAGTTGAGCGCGGACAAGGGCGGCGGGTCTCTCACCGCTCTTCCCTTTATCGAAACGCAGGCGGGTGATGTTTCCTCCTACATTCCGACCAACGTCATTTCGATTACCGACGGTCAGATCTACCTGGAATCGGATTTGTTTAACGCGAACATCCGCCCAGCCATCAACGTCGGTATCTCCGTCAGCCGCGTCGGCGGCAACGCGCAGATCAAAGCGATGCGCCAGGTGGCCGGTTCGCTTCGTCTTGACCTTGCTCAGTACCGCGCCCTCGCGGCCTTCGCGCAGATCGGCTCGGATCTTGATAAAGCGTCGATGCAGCAGTTGACGCGCGGCGCCCGCATGGTGGAAATCCTGAAGCAGGGCCAGTTCTCGCCGCTGCCTGTCGAAAAGCAGGTTCTCATTATCTACGCAGGCGCCAACGGTTACCTCGATGATCTCCCGCTCGACCAGTGCCGTGCGTTCGAAACCGGTCTGTACCAGTTTGTTGACAACGCGCATCCGGGTGTTCTCGCCGGTATCCGCGAAAAGAAGAATCTAGATGACGCCCTCAAGGCGCAGGTGAACTCGGTTTTGGACGAGTACAAGCGCCGGTTTCTCGAGGGGATGAAGAAGTAGCGAGCGCATGCCCAGCTTAATCGACATCCGGCGGCGCGTCCGCTCGGTCAAGAACACGCAGCAGATCACCAAGGCGATGAAGATGATCTCCGCGGCGAAGCTGCGTCGTGCGCAGGAACGCGCCTTGGCTGCGCGTCCCTATGGACAGATGCTGCACCAGATTCTGGCGAATGTGGCCGAGGCGGCCGGCCAGAATCCGGACGCAGGTTCTCATCCGTTGCTCGCGGTTCGTCCTGAGAAAAACGTCCTTGTCGTGGTGGTTACCGCGGATCGTGGTTTGGCTGGTGCGTTCAACACCAACCTGATCAAGTTGGCGCAGCGGTTCGTCACCGATAGCAAGGACAAAAATCTCCAGTTTGAGGCGATCGGCCGCAAAGGGCGCGATTACTTCCGGAAGCGCGACGGCAAGGTGACGGGCGAATACCTCGACATGATGAAGCAGTTGACCGTCGAGTACGCAGGCAACATCGCCGATAGCATCATCGACCGTTTTTCGAAAGGCGAAGTGGACGCGGTCTATCTCTTCGTCAACGAGTTTAAGAGCGTCATGGCTCCCACGCTGAGCCAGACTCGTCTGCTGCCCATTGAGGTTCCTTCTTCGGCGAAGCCAGTGGATTACATCTACGAACAGGCGCCCGAGGAACTGCTGGGAACTCTATTGCCCAAATACGTAAAGGGCGTGATTTACCGCGCGCTGCTCGAATCCGTTGCGGCCGAGCACGCGGCCCGTATGACGGCGATGGACGCCGCCAGTTCGAACGCGGCCGACATGATCGACAAACTGACGTTGTACATGAACCGGGTGCGTCAAGCCTCGATCACGCGCGAAATTATCGAAATTGTGAGCGGCGCTGCCGCTCTGGACTAGGATTCTGAGGTTCTTATGAGCATTGTCGGAAAAGTGATTCAGGTGGCCGGACCGGCCGTTGACGTGGAATTTCCCGAGGGGCAGATCCCGGTCATTCGCACCGCGATCCGTATCACCAGCGAAGGCTTCAACGTCCCCGATCCCATCGACATCATTTGCGAAGTCGCGCAGCACATCGGCGAGAGCCGTGTTCGTACCATCGCGCTGCAGCCCACCGAAGGCTTGGTTCGCGGAATGAAAGCCGAGAGCCTTGGCATTCCGGTTTCTGTGCCCGTCGGTAAAGAGACGCTTGGCCGTGTGCTGAACGTCATCGGCGAACCTGTCGACAAGATGGGCCCGGTCAATACCGCCAAGCGGATGCCGATTCACCGTCAGGCGCCGTTGTTCGAAGAGCAATCCACCGAACTGCAGATGTTCGAAACGGGCATCAAGGTCATCGATCTTCTGGAACCCTACCTCCGCGGCGGCAAGATCGGCTTGTTCGGCGGCGCTGGCGTCGGCAAGACCGTCGTCATTCAGGAACTCATCTCGAACCTCGCCACCAAGCACGGTGGTGTGTCGGTGTTCGCCGGTGTCGGCGAACGTACCCGAGAAGGAAACGACCTCTGGCTGGAATTCCAGGAAGCCGGCGTTATCGATCCCAAGGATTACTCGAAATCAAAGTGCGCGCTGATCTACGGACAGATGACGGAACCCCCCGGGGCCCGTCTGCGCGTCGCGCTCACCGCGCTGACCGTCGCTGAATACTTCCGCGACGTCGAAAACCAGGACGTGCTGCTGTTCGTCGATAACGTGTTCCGCTTCACGCAGGCTGGTTCGGAAGTGTCCGCGCTTCTCGGCCGTATGCCTTCCGCCGTCGGTTACCAGCCGAACCTTGCTTCGGAAATGGGCGATCTGCAGGAACGCATCACGTCGACCAAGAACGGTTCCATCACCTCGGTTCAAGCCATTTACGTGCCCGCCGACGACTACACCGATCCGGCTCCGGCAACCACCTTCGCTCACTTGGACGCCACCACGAACCTTTCGCGCTCGATCTCGGAAATGGGTATCTAT
>JBEBGM010000045.1:0-37231 GCA_040081455.1 Bryobacteraceae bacterium | reverse complement strand
TTCAAGATGGAGAGGTGGCCGAGTGGTTGAAGGCGCACGCTTGGAAAGCGTGTTTAGGGGAAACTCTAACGAGGGTTCGAATCCCTCCCTCTCCGCCAGCCTTTGTAAGCTAGCCTCCCATTGCACAGACGAAATATCTTATGCTATCCTTCGGGTGAAGCATGCTGTAGGGAAAAGCGTCGCTGGTTTCTTCCCACCATTTAAAAAAGGATGCGGGTTTCGACGACACCCACTTTGGCAAGCTGAACAGCCCTTCCAAAAGGCTGGTACGCAACAACGAAATTCGTTAAAGTCCCCGGCGTCATGAACCGGGGACTTTTTGATTTAGGTCACTTTCTCCCAACTTGATTTCGGATCGTAGACTCCGCCCTCTCTCACAATCGGATTGACACGTATTAGTTTGCGATGCATCAAGTCATGGACGAATTTCACTGTTTGATCAGTCCCCCACCCCATCGCGCGATCCACGGCATAGATTGGTTCCATCCAAGCATCTCGCGTGACGCCGCATTTGACCAAGATGTCGATCACTTTGCTTTCGGTTTCTGACGGCATACGACCATTCTACTCTCATAACATTTTCGCAGCCCTTCATTCTTTCGCCGTCTCCGCCTGTACACGATTCTGGCCAACAAATCCGTCAAAGTGCTATTGCTGGCGCATCTACCAAAATTGCAAAAACGCTAAACTTCCGTGTCCCCAATCTCCTTGACCCATCGAATCCCTCCCTCTCCGCCAGCCCTTCTGCCCTCCCGGCCCTACGCCCCCCACTGAGATACCCGGCCGGACCCGTTACAATCGGGGCATGAAGACCACCTGCTTTTCTTTCCTGATCGGAGGCCTTTTCCTCATGTCCACGTCCGCTTTCGCTGCTTCGAGTGTCCACGAATTCACGCTGGACGCTCTCAACGGCACGCCCACGCCGCTGGCGAATTACAAAGGCAAGGTAATGCTGGTAGTGAACGTGGCCAGCCAATGCGGCTACACGTATCAGTACGAAGGCCTGCAGGCGCTTTACGTAAAGTACAAGGACCAGGGCCTGGTGGTGACTGGCTTCCCCGCGAATAACTTTGGCGGCCAGGAGCCTGGCACCAACGAACAGATCGGCGCTTTTTGTAAGGCCAAGTTCGGCGTAACGTTCCCGATGTTCTCGAAGATCTCGGTAGCGGGCAAAGACAAAGCCCCGCTCTACAAATTCCTCACCGAAGGCGTCACCAACCCCAAAACCGCCGGCGAGATCCCCTGGAACTTCACCAAGTATCTGGTCGACAAAAACGGCAAAGTGCTCGCCCGCTACGACTCAGGCGTAGAGCCAATGTCAAAAGAGATCACCGCCGCAGTGGAGGCGGCGCTGAAGCAGAAATGACCATGGTAAAATGACCATAGTATGAAGCAGCAGGTTGCCGCGGGAGAGTTCAAGGCGAAGTGTTTGCACTTATTGGACGAAGTCCAGCGTACGCGCAGGGAGATTGTTGTGACCAAGCGCGGCCGGGCTGTGGCGCGGTTGGTTCCCCTCCAGGAAGAAAAAGCCCCGAAGTTATTTGGTCGCATGGCGGGCACGGTCGAGGAGTTGGGCGACATTGTCGGCCCCACAGGCGAGATCTGGGACGCAGACAAGTAACATGGCGGCCATCCTCCTGGACACTCACTGCTGGGTCCGGTTGCAATCGGGAAACACACGGCAGCTTGATCGAAGCACGGAGCGGGCAATTCAGCGTGCCTCGCAACGTGGAGAACTGTTCGTCTCTGTGATTTCCGTTTGGGAAGTTGGCTTGCTTGAATCAAAAGGCCGATTGCGCCTCGGCCTGCCTTGCGAACGGTGGATTCAAGAGGCGTTGAAGACCCCGGGCTTGACGCTTGCGCCGCTGACTCCGGAGATAGCAGTGGCGAGTACCCGACTCCCTGGCTCTTTCCATCCGGACCCGGCGGACCGCATTATTGTCGCGACCGCCCTTGACCTCGGCGCAAAGTTGGCGACGAGCGACGAAGCCATCATCGAGTACGCCAAGGGACAGCGGCTTGGCATCGCATAGGTCGCCCCTACGCGATATGCGCCCCCTGCGTCTCCACGTACACCGAGTACAGCGACTGGCTGCCCGTCATAAATAGGCGATTCCGTTTCGCGCCGCCGAAGCAGATGTTGGCGCAGGTTTCGGGCATGCGGATGAAACCGATGCGCTGGCCTGCGGGGTTCACCACTTGCACTCCGGGGCGGGCGCCGCACCAGAGGTTGCCGTCGATGTCGCAACGGATGCCATCGGCCGCCGCGGGTTGGCCGGTGCCGGGCATGTCCAGCGCTACGAAACGCTTGCCATTCTTGATCGCTCGGCCGTCGATGTCATACACGCGCACCTCGCGACCCACGGTATCGGCCACGTACACCTTCTTGTAATCGGGAGTGAAGCAGATGCCGTTGGGGCCGGACATTTCATCCGTCATCAGATCCATCTGCCCGTTTTTGTCCACGCGGTAAACCGCGGGCCTGGTCTCCGATACGCTTTTGAATCCTTCGTAATTGCCGCGAATGCCGAACGGTGGGTCAGTGAACCACACGCTGCCGTCGGGGTGCACCACCACATCGTTGGGCGAGTTCAATCGCTTGCCCTGCCACTTATCGGCGATCACCGTCACCGTGCCGTTGTACTCATAGCGCACAATGCGGCGTCCGCCGTGCTCGGCCGATAGCTGGCGGCCTTCGTAATCGAATGTGTTGCCGTTGCTGTTGCCGGAAGGATTGCGAAACACGGTGACGCGGCCGTCGTCTTCGATCCAACGCATTTGTACGTTGTTGGGAATGTCGCTCCACACCAGATACTTACCCACCCCGTTCCACGCTGGACCTTCGGCCCATTGCGTGCCAGTGTAGTGGCGGTGAATCGCGGTGTTGTTGACGATGTACTTCCGGAAGGATTCGTCGAGCGCAATGATGTCGGGGTCGGGGTATTGCACCGGCATCTGGCCGCTCCAATCGCGCGGCGTGGGAGTGGAGGAAATCGGCGGTGTTTGCGCAAACGCAGGGAGCGCAGCGGCTCCCATTGCGGCGGCCAAGAAGGCGCGGCGTGATGCGATTCCAGGGTTCGTTGGGGAATCAGCGGGGCGGGACTGGTGTGCCATGCCTGCTAGTTATATCGCAGTAAACGCCGGAGTGCATGGACGCGGGCGTGAATCGTGAGACGCTATGGATGGACGTGCGGTGCGTACCCATTTCCGGTCATCCAGCAATGGACGGCGGCATCGGGGGCTGCGTTAAGATGATGAAGGTATTTTATGTTGACGAGTCCTACAACGGACCCTGCGCTCAATGGGGTGGTGACGCGATTGGAGCCTAAGGAATGGCTTCGGGCCTTCCGTGTCATGTATATGGCGCGGCGGATTGACGACCGCGAGATTCTTCTCAAGCGTCAGAATAAGATTTTTTTTCAGATCAGCGGCGCCGGACATGAGGCGATTCAAACCGCTGTGGGCTTTGCCATGAAGGCGGGCCACGATTGGTTCTTTCCCTACTATCGCGACCGCGCCATGTCGCTCTCGTTGGGCATGGGTCCGGAGGCGATGTTCCTGCAGGCCGCGGGCGCCGAGAGCGATCCGTCGTCGGGCGGCCGCCAGATGCCGTCGCATTGGAGTTGCAACAAGCTCCACATTGTCAGCCCGTCGTCGGCCACCGGCACGCAGTTGCTGCCGGCCGTGGGGTGCGCGCATGCCAATCGCCTGCTTGATCCAAACACCGATGCGGTGACCATCACGAGTCTTGGCGACGGCGCCACCAGTGAAGGGGAATTCTGGGAATCGATCAACGCGGCGTGTCTCGAAAGCCTGCCGGTCATTTTCCTGATTCAAGACAACGGGTACGCGATCTCAACGCCCATTGAGCATCAGATGCCGGGCGGCGACATCGCGCGGTTGGTTTCCGCGCACCCGAATTTGCGCATTTTTGTTTGCGATGGAACGGACTTCCCTGCCTCGTACAAAACCATGTGCGATGCCGTCGAGTATTGCCGGAAGGAACAGAAGCCTGCCTTCGTGCATGCCTTCACCGTGCGTCCGTATTCACATTCGCTTTCCGACGACGAAAAATTTTACAAGACCGACGAGGAGCGCGCCGAAGAGGCGCGACGCGATCCCATCCAGCATATGCAGGAGTGGCTGATTTCGACGGGTCTTGCGACGCGCAGCGAAATCGATCAGGTGATGCAGGATGTGGACCGCGAAGTCCAGGAGACCAGCGACAAGGCGCTCAAACAGCCGCAGCCACATCCCGGTTCAGCGAAGCGATTCCTTTATTCCGAGGAAGTGGACCCAACATCGAAAGCGTTTGACGCCGCTCCACTAAATCTGGGCGGAGAGCCGCGCACGATGGTGGATTCCATCAACCAAACCATCAAGGAAGAGATGGCCGTCAATCCGGGCATCGTTGTTTTTGGCGAAGACGTTGCCGATTGCAGCCGCGAAGAAAACCTTAGCCGGGTGAAGGGCAAAGGCGGGGTCTTCAAAGCGACGCTCGGATTGCAGGCGGCGTACGGTTCGAAGCGTGTGTTTAATTCGCCGATTGCTGAGGCCGCGATTGTTGGCCGTGCCTCGGGGATGGCGATGCGCGGAATCAAGCCGGTGGTGGAGATTCAGTTCTTCGATTACATCTGGCCCGCGATGATGCAGATTCGCGATGAGCTTGCCTCACTGCGCTGGCGCTCAAACAACGGATGGAAAGCTCCGCTCGTGATTCGCGTAGCCACCGGCGGCTATCTCAACGGCGGCGCGATTTATCACAGCCAGTGCGGCGAATCGACGTTCACGCATATTCCCGGCATTCATGTCGTGTTCCCGTCGAACGCGCTCGATGCCTGCGGCCTGCTACGCACCGCGATCCGGTGTGACGATCCGGTGCTGTTCCTGGAACACAAGCGTTTGTACCGCGAACCTTACAACCGAGCTCCGCATCCGGGGCCGGACTACACGGTTCCGTTCGGCAAGGCCAAAGTGGTGAAGCCGGGCGACAATCTGACCATCATCACGTTCGGCGCGCTGGTGCAGAAGTCCCTGCAGGCAGCGGTTCAGATTGAGCAGCAAAATCCGCGCGTGACCGTGGAGGTGATCGATCTGCGCTCGCTCAATCCGTATGACTGGGAAGCGATCCAGACTTCGGTGGAGAAAACCAGCCGCGTGATTGTGGCCCAGGAAGATACGATTTCCTGGGGCTACGGTGCGGAAATCTCCGCGCGGATCGCCCGCGAGTTGTTCAGTTCACTGGATGCTCCGGTGGGGCGCATCGGCGCACTGGATACATGGGTGGGCTACGCACCGTCCCTCGAAAACGAAATTCTCCCGCAGGTGGAGAACATCGTCAGCGAAGCGCAAACGATTCTGGCGTATTAGTTCGAAGCTCCCCACGCTACGACGTGTGTTCCCCTGGGCCTGAGCGAGTGGAGCATCGTTTCCGCGCCTACTTCGCCAGCACAGGAATGGTGGTTAGAGTGCCATCCGCCTTGGCACGCAGACCCACTGCACTGATCTGCGCCCCTGGAGACATGAAGAACTCCACCATGCCACGCCGGTCAGCGGCAATGGGATAGTTCGAGGGCAACAGGAACGACGTGTGACCAAATGCGGGCAGATTCACCGGCGACGAGCTGAGAAGCACACCAGCCTCATCGTAAAACCGCGCTGTCACCAACGAGGAAGATCCGATTAAATTCGCCAGTGCAACACCCGTGGTCAATCCGTTCGTGTTGTCGAACAATAAAATGAAACTGCCCGGTGCTCGTGTTTCCACCGGGACGGATGCCTCTTGGCCGAATGTGGTCCAGCGGAAGATTTCAAAACCGCTCACCTGTCCAGTGGTCGTCAATTGCGCCGAGCCCGATACGCCAGCCAGGTTATCCTGCGCGACGGTTTCAATGACCTGCATGGCGCCAGGCGCGAGCGTCCTGGTTAGCGTGGACGTGGTCACGGTTTCCGATGTCTGCGGGAGCGAAAGTGGCGCATCAAGAGGACTTCCGGATTCACCGTAAAGCTTTAAGGTGTATTGGGCTGGAGCAGTGCCGGTATTCACCAAATAGAAGGAACTGGTGAAGCCGCCATTGTACGTTACGTGGGCGATCGATCCGCCATTGAAGTCCACATTCGCGAGCACAGGGAGTGTGGTTAGAGCGGGTCCGTTGGCGCGGAGGCCGAGCACGGCAATCTGCCCGCCGTTCGGCGTCCGGAACTCCACGGAGCCGCGCTTCCCGCTTGTCACGGAATACTGCTGGTTCAGCATGAACGACGTGTGCCCTTGCGCAGGCAAGTTAATGGTGGATGTGCCGATCTGCGCACCTGTGTCATTGCGAATCACGACAACGATACTGGCGGTTTGCGTTCCCACGTTCGCCACGGCGACTCCCGTAACCAGAACTCCGGTGTTATCGAATACAAGTAAGTACTTCGGCGCGAGCCGCGTTTCGAGCGGCACCACTGCATCCCAGTGGAATGTCTCGTTGCTGAAGATACCGAAGCCGTTCACCGTTCCATTCGAAGCCAGTTGGCCCCAGCCAATCAATGGCGGCGCGGAATCCGGCCCCGTGCTTTCGAGAATCAACTGCGCATTCGCGGCGAGCGTGCGGTCGAGCGTAGATGTCAACAGCGGCGGTGCGGTCGCCGCGGCTTGCCCGGAAACGGGCGCGGGAGGAAACGTGACGGGCATCGCGAGCGGGGTGCCCGCGTCATCGGCAAAGCTAAAGCGAGCCGTCGCGGCCGCATTGCCCAGATTCACCGAATCGAGCGTAAACTTCCAGGTTCCCTGCGAGGTCACGTGCCCAAACGCTCCGATGGCCTTGCCGTTGGTGAACGTACCGCCCGTCTGTTCAATGACCACAGATTGATTTCCGATCAAGATATTCGAGGTACGCGATATCCCCGAGTTCGGCGCTATCTGGAACGAAAGCGTAACCGGTCCAGCACCTGTCGCCGACTGCGGCGGCAGAATCCAGCCCGTGGTTGTAATAAAAGACCACGGGCATCCGGGCGCCGTATCCAAGTTGAGAGTACCGGCACCTCCGGCGGGGGAGAACCCACGTCCTCCCGGAGAGACGCTATACCTGCAGTTTCGCGCATTGACCGCCGCCGATATCGCGCCCGGCGCCATTGCAATACCGGCTCCGGAAAGGTTATCGAAGCCCGCCGTCTCAATATCCAAAGCGGAAGCGTAAAGAATCGCTCGCACCTGAGAAACCGTTAGTGACGGATTCGCCTGTAACATCAGGGCCACGATGGCGGCGACGTGCGGCGCCGCGGCCGATGCTCCGGGAAACGGATTGTATCCGGTTACGCCAGTGGGGACGTTATCCGCCGCGGCGACATCCGGCTTTTGCCGCACGGAGCCGCCATTGTTCGCAAACACATAATTTCCAGGTGTTATGGGTGTTCCATCCTCGTTAAAGAATACGCGGCGTGGCCCGTCCGATCCGTACTTTTCCACCGGATTCGATTCACCGCCGGTAAATGCGCCTCCCGAGGCGGTCTTCACATCCACCGGCGCGATGCTGATGACTCCCGGCGCGGCCGAGTGTCCGACCACACTACCGGAAGTGTTGATCCCCAACTGGCCGCCAACCGCGCTGACGTAGAGCCCAACGGTCCCGGACGTTCGCAGATAGTTGAGGACCAAAATCCTGGAACCCGATGGAATCGATGTAGGGTTCACTGCAATGATTTCGCGAGGGTCGCCTGTGCCGTTTTGAATTCCCGTGGATGCAGCCAGGACCAAGGTTTGACTCGCATTCAGGATGAACAGGTCCAAATCGCCAACCGCCTTACCCAGAGGCTCGGCCCACTGCAGCATGTATAGTCCGGCGGGGCTGGGCGCTGTGATGGGATTTGTTGATGAATTGCCGAACCCGTGCGCAATACCCACGGTATAGGCCACGCCGCTGTAGGTGAAGTCACCCTCCCAGGTGCCACTGGTGTTCTTCGCCTTACTGCCGTCATTGCCATCCGCGCTGATCATGACAACGCCCTGCGCCACCAGAGAATTCACTTTTTGTGCCAGGACGTCATCCTGGTAAATGGATTCGGTTGGGTAATAAATATCGTCCACAATCACTTTGCAACCCGCGTCCGCCAGTGCTTGCATCGAAACCGCCATGGTGTCGCGGCCCCCCGCCCCCGTTGCAAAATAGAGCGATGCACCCGGCGCGAGCGTGTAAATGATCTCCATCACCGCGGTTCCTTCCGAACCAGTGCCCGCCCGGCCGGGAATGACGGTCACGTTTGACGGCAGGCGGCCCGCAGTCTGCTCGGTCGTAAGCCCGTTGACGCCAGTGGAAATAATACCGATCTTCACGCCGGCGCCGTCCAGATTGTACGTGCTGCGCGCAATATTGGTCTGGTGCGCAAGATCGCCCGAAGTGTTCGGTCCCACAAAAAACGCCGCGCCTAAAGAGCCGAATAAACCGCCGCGAACATGATTGGACTTTTTCTGGCCCTGGAAATAGCGCGACAATTGCGACGCGATCTTTTGACGCATGGCGCCCGCATCCCGTTTCGCGCCTTGCGTCACGGCACCGCCGCGGACCACGGCGCGTTGGTTGAGTTGGATGCTACGGACGTCGCCCCGTTCGGCCAGGTGCTCCACTTCCGCAAGGGGCATCCTGACGCGTACCGACTCTAATTCCGCTGAGGCGTCCTCCGCCGAACCGCCCAGCGATTGAATAAAGCGCAGCAATCCCGCACTGATGTCCCCGTGCACGTCTACTTCCACGTTGTTACGGGCATCGGCGCGAATCGCCCGCAGTGTTTCCGGCACGGATGGAAGGTCCGGATGAATCCGTTGCCCCCGCATCAACTTCGATGCGATCACCAGATTCGATTCCATCTTTTGTTGGGCCGGATTTCGAGAAGCTTTTTCGGCAAGCAAGGCTTCAATCTGCTGCCGGGCTATCGGCCCCAATTCCTGGGCCTGCGCAACCACGCCAATCATCGCAACGTATGCCAAAGCAACTGCGGAACCACGAACTCGAAATGTCATTCGACTGGCCTCTCCGGTCTGGCGTGGACCAAATTCCTCTGGTATAGCACGGCATTTACGGAATTAGCAAGAACTGTGGCAAGAACTCTTCGATAACACAGAAATTCCGCTGGAAACCGGGAAATCAGTCGGGGCGGAGCCCAGGTGGCGGCCTGGGAATCGCTTGTCTAGTAGGCCGAGGGCTGCTGCTGCGTCATGCAATGCAGGGTCCCGAGTCCGAGAACGAGGTCGCGGCAAGGGATGCCGATGACTTCGCGGTCCGGGAATAAGCGGGCGAGGGTGTTCAGCGCCACGCGGTCATTTACATCGCCGAATGTGGGTGCGAGCACCATTCGGTTGGCGACGTAGAAATTCGCGTAGCTGGCCGGGAGCAATTGGCCGGCGAAATAGACGGGCTCGGGCGCCGGCAGCGTGGCGATTTTCAAGCCGCCGTGTTTGCGCAATCGGCCCAGATTTTCGCGTAACGGTTCGTAATTTGGGCTGGATTTATCGGATTCAACGACGGTGACGACGGTATCGATCGAGGTGAAGCGCGAAATGTCGTCCACGTGGCCGTGCGTGTCATCGCCTTCAATGCCGCGGTTGAGCCAGATTACTTCCGTGATGCCCAGGTGATTGCGCAGGGCTTTTTCGATTTGCTTGCGCGACAGATTCGGATTGCGCGCCTGCACGCCGGAAAGCAAACACTCTTCGGTGGTCAGCAATTTGCCCTGACCGTTGACATCGATGCTGCCGCCTTCCAGCACCACCTGGGTATCGAAGCGGCGCATGTGCATCTGTTGTGCGATAAACTCAGGAGCCGCGTTGTCCTCGGCATAGTTGTCGTACTTGGCCCAGCCGTTGAAGATCCAATCGGTCACGGCGACTTCGCCGCGCTTGCCTTTTACGAAGATCGGGCAGGTGTCGCGGGTCCAACTGCGGTTGGTGGGGTGATGGAAGAACTCCACGGCAGCCATGTCGGCGTGCGTCTTTTGCAAGACGCGGCGCACAGTTTGCTCGGCATCTTGATCGTTCACCAGAATACGCACGATCTCCGCGCGCGTCAGCAGGCGGACGATCTCGCCATAAAGAAAGGGAATCGGCGTGAACTTGCCGGGCCAATCCGATTTTTCATGCGGCCAGGCGAGCCACGTTGCTTCATGTGCTTCCCACTCGGCGGGCATGCGGAAGCCGAGCGAACGGGGCGTGGGTTGTGCGGCCATTGCCTAGTTTCCCAGCCAGCGGTTGACGATTGGCGAGTAGGCATCAATGCGGCGGTCGCGCAGGAACGGCCAGTGCTGGCGGATTTCTTCCTGTAGCTTGGGGTCGCACTCGGCGATCAGGATTTCCTCTTTGTCGATGGAGGCGTCGGCGATAATTTTGCCGAACGGATCGGAGACAAATGACGACCCCCAGAACTCGAGCCCCTCTTCCTTCGTGCCTTCGTATCCAACGCGATTCACCGCCGCAACGTAAATGCCGTTGGCGATCGCGTGCGAGCGCTGAATGGTGCGCCATGCGTCGAGTTGCCCCGCGCCATACTGCGCCTTTTCGCTGGGGTGCCAGCCGATGGCAGTTGGATAAAACAACACGTTCGCGCCGTTTAACGACGAAATGCGGGCGCCTTCGGGATACCACTGATCCCAGCAGACAAGAACGCCGATGCGGCCGAAGGGGGTATCGAAGTTGAGGAATCCCAGGTCGCCAGGCGTGAAATAAAACTTCTCATAGTAGAGAGGGTCGTCGGGAATGTGCATCTTGCGATAGATGCCCGCGATGTGGCCGTCGGTGCCGAGCACAGCCGCCGTGTTGTGATACACGCCCGCGCCGCGCCGTTCAAATAGAGAAGCTACGATGACGACGCCCAGTTCTTTCGCAAGTTTGCCCAACGCATCGGTCGACGGCCCCGGGATCGATTCCGCCAAGGCAAACAACGAATGATCCTCGCTGCGGCAGAAGTACTGCGAGCGGAACAATTCCTGCAAGCAAATGATCTGCGCGCCCTTCGCCGCGGCCTCGCGGACTTTCCATTCAGCCTTGGCGAGGTTCTCGTTCGGATCGATGGCACAGCTCATCTGCACTAGGCCGATGCGGAATTTCCCGGTAGACGACATGAATGATATTTTCGCAGGAACGGGGAGGAGACTGAAAGAGACAGAAAAATTCTATTTCCTGACTCCTTTATTTTGTCTCCTGCCGCTCAGTGCGTCATCGCATAGATCACATTATTCACGGTGATGCGAATCGCGGCCGAGCTGACGCGCTCGGGGTATTGGGGGGAATCGGCGAACTCCCAGGCGTCGCCGAGATCCGAGTTGTGCGAAATCGCCACCACCAGGCGGTGCTTGTCATCGTAGATCCCGCGCCAGTGCGCGCCGCGGCCGTTGTCGCGGCAGTTTTTGCAGCCTTCGCCAAGGTGCGCCGCACCGGGCACCTGCGGGCGATCGAGAATGTCAAAGACGGTGTGAAAGTACGGGTCTTCGTCTTTCATCTCCTCGATGATGCAATCCGGAAATGCGTACCGGATGCGGCTCTCAAACTCATGCCACTCGGCGTCGCCGTGAAGGTCGTCCGCCATAAAGAAGCCGCCGCGTTGGATGAAATCGCGCAGCTTCTCGCCTTGCTTCCGGGTGAGTCCCCATTCGCCCACTTGGACGCCGTAGATCCACGGCCAGTTGAAAACATCGTCATCGTCAAGAGAGACCACCTGCTCGACGGATCTTGTATCCACGCGGGTCAGGCGGCGCATGGCCCGTGCAAAGTGGCGGTCGGCGCGCGGATAATCCTGTGTCCACAAGGAAGCGCCCAGGCGGTAATCGCCAGTGAAGCGCCCTGTCATCTGATAACCATCGAGAGGCCCGCCGGGAAACATCAGGCGCGCGAACACCCACTCCGAGGGCTTATTGAAATCGGGCGGCGCGGGAAAGTTGTTGTATTCGACAGCAGGGTACTCTTTCCACGGCTTTTGGAATCCTTCCAAAACGCCGAGAAAAAGCAAGGCGCATCCGGTGGCCGTAAGAATCCCACGAAGTCTCATGGCGCGACGTTCCCCCTGAGAATACCACCTGCAATCAAAGATGCGCGTTCCCTTACGATGAAGAGGTGTCCGCGTCCCGAGTCACGGTTGCCCTCGTTGAGGAACTCGCAAAGGAGTGCGGCTTTGAGCTAGCGGGGATCGCACCGGTTGCCGCGCCCGCCGACGATTTCGAGCGCTTCGAAGGATGGGTAGCCAGGGGCATGGCAGGCAGGATGGGCTACCTCACGGACCGCCGCGCCGGGATGCGAAACGATGCGCGGAACCTGCTGCCCGAGGCGCGGTCGGTGATCTGCGTTGCGAAGCTCTACAATCACGAGAGCAAGCCTCCGGAAGCGGGACAGGGGGTGATCGCCCGCTACGCTCTCAGCCGCGATTATCACGATGTGATTCCCTCCATGCTGGAACGGCTTGTGGAGAAACTGCATGCGATAGAGCCGTTCACCTTTAAGATCTGTGTGGATACGGCGCCGCTGCTGGAACGCAGTTTCGCGCGGCAGGCCGGGCTAGGATGGATTGGCCGGAATACGTGTTTGATCAACGAACAAAGCGGATCCTGGTTCCTACTGGGGGAGATCATCGTTTCGCTGGATCTTGCTCCGGGAATCCCGCCACCCGACCGGTGCGGCACATGCACGCGTTGTATCGACGCGTGCCCCACGCAGGCGATTGTTCCATCAGGCAATGCAAGCCCGCGTGCGAGGGCCGAGGTGCCGGATTACACACTGGACGCGCGGCGGTGCATTTCGTATTTGAACATTGAGCTGAAGGGCGAAATCCCCGAAGAGCTTCGTGCGCGAATGGGATCGAACGTTTTCGGATGTGACATCTGCCAGCAGGTCTGCCCGTGGAACACGGATGCGCCGGTGTCGGAAGATCCCGAGTTCGCGCCTCAAGTGCCGGCCACCCCTGCACTAACCGCGCTTGCTCAGCTTTCCGCCGCGGCATTCCAGGAAATGTTCCGCGACACGCCTATTCCGCGGCCAAAGTATGCCGGTTTCCTGCGCAATGTGGCGGTTGCCATGGGCGCTTCCGGCAACCAGAGCTTCACGGAACCCTTGCGGCAATTGGCTCAGAATGAAGATGGGCAGATCGCGTCGCATGCACAATGGGCGTTACACGAACTGCAGTCATCCGGGAAGGATCGCGAGGAATGCGTCGAGTTGGAATAGGGCGAAGCGTGATGTTGCTCCGCGCGGTTGCGTTTATGATTATGGCCGCAGGCGCGCTGTTTGCACAGACGCCGGTGTCGGCGGTATCGGGCGCACAGGCGCTGATCGAAAATGGCTTTCAGCATTTTTACAACATGGAGTTCGATCAAGCCCTGGAGCAGTACGTGGCGGCATCGAAACTCAAGCCGGATTCGGCGGACGTTTACAACCATATCGCGCAGGCGATTCTGTACCGCGAGATGCTGCGCTCGGGCGCGCTCGAAAGTGAACTGGTCACGGGGCGCAATCCGTTCAACCGGCGTGAGAAGATGAACCCCGGCGCGGCGGATGAAAAACAGATTCTGGATTCCATCGCTCGCGCCAGCGGCATCTCGAGAGCGCGCATCGCAGCCAATGCGGACGACGCGGAGGCGCATTATCTGTTGGGCGTCACCCTTGGACTTCGAGCAAATTATGGATTCCTGGTGCGGAAATCGTATGTGGACTCGCTACGAGATGCCACCGCCGCGCGTGCCGAGCACCGGCGCGCCACCGATATCGATCCGAATTTCATCGACGCACAGTTGATTCAGGGCGTCTACGATTACATGGTCGGCAGCCTCCATTGGACGTACCGGATGCTTGGCTTCTTAGCCGGATTCCGCGGCGACCGCGAACGAGGTATCCATACGTTGGAGATGGTCGCGGAAAAAGGGAAGCTAAATCGCTCCGATGCGAAGGTCGCACTGTGTGCCATCTACCGGCGCGAGCGCGATCCGCAGAAAGCGATCCCCCTGCTGACCGGATTGATTCAGCAGTATCCGCGCAACTATTTGTTCCGCATGGAACTGGTGCAAATGTACGGCGATGCGGGAGACAAAGACAACGGGCTCGCCGTGATTGAAGAAGTGTACCGGTTGAAGCGAGCGAACGCGCCGGGGTTCGAGACGCTGCCCGAGGAAAAGATCCGCTACACGCGCGGCACTCTGCTGTTTTGGTACAGCGATCTGGAACCTGCGCTGGAAGACATGAAGGCGGTTACAACAAAGGCGGACGCGCTGGACTTAAATACGGCTGTGTACGCATGGCTGCGCCTGGGCCAAATCTACGACTTGATGGACCGGCATAATGCGGCGATTATGGCCTATAACCGCACGATGAATTACAGTCCGAAATCGGATGCGGCGGAAGAGGCCATGAGTTACGTGCGCAACCCGTACCGGCGATAGCGCACGAGCGAACGCCCCATTATTCTTGCGGTGGCAGGGCCGCAACTTTGGGCGGTAAGCTGGCCGCGGCGATTTGCGCGATGTCGAGCAACTTCGGCGGTGCATCGCTTACGGCGGCCAAAGCATCGCGGAACATCGAATTGCAGAACGGGCACGCGGCACCGACGACGTTCGCTCCGGTGGCCACCAATTCTTTGGCTCGCGTGTGGCTGACTCGATCGCCGGTTTCTTCGCCGAGGAACACCAGGCCGCCTCCGGCGCCGCAACAGAAGCTGCGTTCGCGGGAGCGCGCGGGGTCGATCACTTCACTGGATTTCGCGATGACGGCGCGGGGCTCGTCATAAGTCCCGCGATAGCGGCCTAAGTAGCACGGGTCGTGGTAGACGACCTTATCGCCGGTCTTCGTTTGGGGAAGTTTATTGGCGTGGCGGGCCATGAACTCGCTGTGATGTTCAATTTCGGGAGGCGCACCGAACTCGGCCCAATCCTTGGCGATGGTGCGGACGCAGTGAGGGCAGATGGAAACGATCTTGGTGACCTTCGCCTGCGCAAGCAACTTCAGATTTTGTTCCACCAGATTCTGGAACACGAGATCGTTACCCAGGCGTCGCGCGGGGTCGCCCGTGCATTTTTCCTTCTTGAGCACACCAAAAGAAGTTCCCAGATGCTGCATCACTTGCGCGAACGACGCGATGATCTCGCGGCCCTTGGGATCGTAGCCGCCCATGCAGCCAAGCCACAGGCAGTATTCCTGCGTGCCATCGAAGATGGTAAATTCCTGCTTCTTGATGAATTTGTCCCGCTCCATCGCGCTGAAGCCAAGCGCGTTGCCGTTCTTCTCCAAGGCAAGAAACAGTTTGGTGCCGTAATCGTCTTCCCACTTGCCGGTGTTCACGGCACCGCGGCGGAGGCCGACGATCATGGGCAGATGCTCGATACCGACGGGACATTGGAACTCGCAGGCGCCGCACGTAGTGCACTGGAACGCGTCTTCCTGCGAAATGAATTTGCCAAGTAAAGGTTCCTCGGAGCCCGCGCCGAACTCATTGAGATAACTGCGGAAGCCGAGCGCGATTTCCTTGGGGTTGAGCGTTTTGCCAGTGTTGTGAGCGGGACAGTGCTCGCTGCAACGGCCACACTCGACGCAGGAGTAGGCCTGCAGCGCGACCAACCTGGTCAGATCCTTTCCTGTATCGAGACCGAAGTCTTCGTCGCCCGCGAGTGGCGGAATCTTTGAAAATTCGCCGCGGGAAAGGAACACCGTCACCGGACTCAGCACCAGGTGCAAGTGCTTGGTGTGCGGAATCAGCGGCATGAAGATCAGCAGCGCGAGTGTGTGCGCCCACCATAGCAGTTTGGTATCGCCCAGCCAAAACGTAGCCAGGTAGGTGACCATCAGCATGAAAATCAGGAACGCGATGAAGCCCGACTCGACGGAAACTTTTTCGCCCAACCACCGCGGACGCACCAGGAAACGGCGGACAAACAAACCGAAGATGGAAGCGGCCACGGCGAAGCCGAAGGCGGCGGCGAAGTAATAATAGAAGGCTCCGAACCAGCTTTCGCGCGAAAGAAACGGAAGGCCGACGCCGGTAGCGAAGTGGTTTAACGTGATCAACGCAAAAGCGCAAAATCCCCAGAAAACAAAGGCGTGGGCAAGGCCCGGAAGTGGGCGCTGGCGAATCACTTTGCCTTGTAGCATGACCTCCCAAACAAAGGCGGAGATGCGCTTGCCGATGGGGTTCAACTGGAAATCGGCATCGGGCTTGGCTTGCTGAATTTTGCGCAGAACACGGCTAAAGCGCAGCCAGAATCCGAAGCCGGAGGCGGCGAGAAAGATCAGGAAAAGAATGATTTCCAGAGGGGAAAAACGGAGCACTCGTCCAAATGTAACACGCACGCCGCGCCCGGTTCCTCTACGTCCCCCAGCTTGTTGATATCAGGGCAGTTTGATATATTCTACCCATGCTTAAAATGACCTTTCGCAGAATTCTGGCAGCGGCTGGCCTCGTCGCGCTCGGCACCTTGGCTTTCGCGCAGCAGCAGGGGCCCCCGGGAGCGCCGCCGAAACTGAATAAGATTCGCGAGGATCTCTACATGATCGAGAACTCGAACGCCAACATGGCGGACCTCGGTTACTGGGGCGGCAATGTGACCATTTATGTCACCGACGACGGTGTGATTCTGGCGGATTGCAAGTTTGAGCGCGCGCACGATGACGTGTTGGCGAAGGTGAAATCGATTACCAACAAGCCGATCAAGTACATCGCGTTGACGCACAACCATGGCGATCATGCCGATGGAGCGCGGAAGTTCGAATCGGAAGGCGCGCAAATTATTATTTCGAATGACGACCGCACCAACATGCTGCGGGCCCGGGGCGCAACATGGGGGCCTTCCATGACCTACGTCGGGCAATCCCGGTTATACCTGGGCGGGAAGGAAGTGCATTTGCAGCAGCTTCGCGGACACACTCGCGGCGACACGGCCGTGTATTTCCCTGCTGCGAAAGTCATCACGCTGGGCGATTTGCTGACCACAGCGGACACGATTCCGAACATCGTCAATTACGGAGACGGCGGCAATTGGACGGATTGGGAAACGTCGATCAATGCCGCGCTGGCGCTCGATTGGGATACGGCGATTCCGGGCCATGGGCCTGCCGTGACCAAGCAGCAGGTGATTGCGATCCGCAACAAAATGGTGGGTGTCCGGGAGCGTGTGCGCGCGCTGAATCGCGAGAAGAAGCCTCTCGCCGAAATCCAGGCAACGGTGGTGAAAGAATTCGGCTGGGGCGATGGTCCGGCAGCGGGTGCGTTGAGCGGAATGTTGGTGGAGTTGCAGTAGCCGCCCTTGAGAAACGGCGGTGGACGCCGCGGGCAGTCTCAACGCGCTGCGTATGCGTTCGGCTAAGCGAGAAAAAGGGCGGCCCTTGCGGGTCGCCCTTTTGTTTTAGGGATTGGAGAATGCCTACTCGAATGTTTCGCCAGCGCGGCCGCCCCAGCTCTTGCCGTCGGTGGTGCGCGTGATTTTGATCAGGCGTCCCCGAAAGCTGGTTGCGCTGCGGGCCGGGTTGCAGATGACTTCCACGGGGTCACCCACTTTGAAAGCGTCCTTGGTCACGCCTTGCTGGGCGAACTGGCCAGCGGCGGCGCCTTCGATGGACCAGCGCTGCAGTGTGCCGCTGGAATCTTCCGCTTCGATAAAGAAGAACGAATGCGGCGAGCGAAGCGATACCTGCACGATCTTGCCTTTGACCGTTTGTTCCTTCGCCACGTCGTACGTCGCGCCGAAAGAGTGGTGTGCCATCGCGGGGATGCCTGTAAGCATTAACGCGGCGACTGCGGAAGCGGCGATCAGCTTTGCCTTCATGTGAATTCCTTTCAGAAAAGTTCCTGATCTTTCAGTACGGTGGCTGATTTAGACCTCCCGTATTGTATAGCCGCCGGTTTTCGGGTGTCAAACCCGGTTTCCCTCACCCAAGGCGCCTGCTCCGCTTGTACTACAATCATCTGTGGCGAAGGCATCCCGCCATTCGGCCAATTTGCAGTATGGACAAGGAGCAATCATGAGCCTAAGAGTTTTGGCAACAATGTCATTTATTGGTGCCGGAGTTGTCCTTGCACAGGTCCCGAAGCCGCCGTTCACCAAAGCAGATGCGGAGGCAGGGAAAAAGATCGCGGCGACATCGCTTGAGATACGCGCGCAGATAAAGGACACGGCGGGGCCGGCGGAGCCGTTCAAGATCGCCGGTAATTTGTATTTCGTTGGCTCGCAGAATGGTGAGAGCTATCTGCTGACTTCTCCGCAAGGTCACATTCTGATGGGCGCGGGATACGAAAAGGCCGTCGATATCACGCAGAAGAACATCGAGGCGATGGGCTTCAAGATCACCGACGTAAAAGCGATTCTGCTCAATCACGGACACGTCGATCAATCCGGCGCGGCCGCGGAGTTGAAGAAGCGGTCCGGCGCGCAGGTCATGGCGGGCTTCGCGGAGGTTCCTTATATTGAGCGCGGCATTCATACGCCGAGTCCGTTTGCAGCTCCGGGCGGACGAGGCGGGCCAAGGTATCCCGCCGTGAAAGTGGATCGCGCGTTGTTTGACGGCGAAGTGGTGCAGGTGGGTCCGTTGAAGGTGACGGCGTATTTGGCCCCAGGGCACGCGGCGTCGCCGACCAGTTGGCTGTACACGGTGCGCGATGGCGGCAAAGACTATCGGGTGCTGGAGTTCTGCTGCTGGGAGTATCCGGACGATCTCAGCCGCCAAGGCTTTGTCACGGAAGTAACCACGCGCCGCACGATCGATCTATGGCGGAAACTGTTGCCGATCGACATCTATCTGGAAACGGGCGCGTATGCGTGGTCGGGCACGTTGAACCAGCCCTCCGGAACCATTCAGGAACGCATGGCGAAGGCGAAGGAAAATCCGAAGCTGTTTATCAATCGCGATATTTTCAAGCAATGGTCGGCGGCGCGCGAAGTGGAGTTTGAAGAGAAGCTCGGAACATTGAAGAACATTGGCAATCCGCCAGCGGCGGCTCAATAGGGGACTTATGTATCGAAAATTGATTCTGTGCAGTGCGATCTCGTTCATCGGCGCCACGTTAAGCGCCCAAGCACCGAAGGCTCCGTTCACGGCAAAGGATGCCCAGGCGGGAGCGAAGATTGCCGAAGACTTGCTGGTGATGCGCGAGCAGTTGGGCGACGCGAAGCAACCGGCGCAGCAATTCAAGATCGCGGGCAACTTGTATTTTGTCGGCGTATCGAACGGCGAATGTTACTTACTGACATCGCCGCAAGGCCACATCCTGATGGGCGTAGGGTTCTCCGATACCGTGGACCTGGTTGCGAAGAACATCGAAGCGGCCGGCTTCAAATTGGCGGATATCAAAGTGATTCTGCTCAATCATGGGCATGGCGATCAGTCGGGCGGAGCCGCGGAAATGAAGCGCCGCACGGGAGCGCAGGTGGCCGCGGGCTTCGCGGAAGTTCCCTTCCTTGAACACGGCGGCGTGTGGCCCGGTGGCGTACCAAGGCCCGCGAACATGCCGACTCCGCCGCCCGCTCCTCCGAATCGTTTGGATAAGATCAACGCGCAGTTCCGGAACTCGAATCAGTATCCGCCGGTGAAAGTGGATCGCGCGCTATTCGATGGCGATGTGGTCACGGTGGGTCCGCTGAAGGTGACCGCGTATCTGGCGCCGGGTCACAGCCCGTCGTCGACCAGCTTTTCTTATGAAGTGACCGATGGCGGCAAGAAGCTACATGTGCTTGAGATGTGCTGCTGGGAGTTTCCCGATGATATCCGCAACAACGCCTACATCACGGAAGCGAACGTGGCACATACGCTGGCGCTATTCCGCAAAATGCTGCCGGTGGACATTTACCTGGAGACGGGACTCTACGGCGCTTCGGGAATTTTGAATCAAACGGGTATGTATCAGGAACGATTGGCGAAGCTGCGCGAGAATCCGAAGTTGTGGATCAATCGCGACATCTTCAAGCAGCTTTCGGCTGCGCGCGAAGTGGAGTACGCCGAGAAGTTAGCGAAAGCGAAAGCCGCGGGCGGAAAGTAAGACGGGGCGAAACAGGAGATTACACATGAGAAAACAAATCATCATCGCCGGTTCGGTCCTGTGCATTGCCGCCGGGTTGCTGCTGGCGCAATCGATTGCTCCGAAGGCGCCGTTCAGCGCAGCGGACGCGGAAAAGGGCAAAGTAGTCAACGATGAATCGCTGCGGATTCGCGCGCAGATCAAAAACATGCGCGATCCCGCGGAAGGCTTCAAGATCATGGGCAACCTGTTCTTCGTCGGCGTCGCCAACGGCGAAGTGTACTTGCTGACGTCGCCTAAGGGGCACATCCTGTTTGGCGCGGCGTTCCCCGATACCGTGGATCAAATTCAGAAGAACGTGGAAGCTGTGGGCTTCAAGATGACCGACATCAAGGCGATCCTCTTGAACCATAATCACAACGATCAATCCGGCGGCGCCATGGAGATAAAGCGGCGCAGCGGCGGCACGGCGCAAATTATGACGGGATTTGCGGAAGTTCCGTTCATGGAGCACGGCGGCGCACTGCCTCCGGGCACCGGCATCCCGAATATGGATCCAGGCCGTCCTGGCGGCGGTGGTTATCCGCCGATCCATGTGGACCGCTCTCTGTTTGATGGCGATGTGATTGAAGTGGGTCCACTGAAGGTGACGGCGTATCTGGCTCCGGGACACTCGGCTTCCCCGACATCGTGGTCTTACTACGTGAAGGAGGGCAGCAAAAACTATCACGTGGTGGAGTTTTGCTGTTGGGAGTATCCCGAAGACATCACACGCAACCAATACATCACCGAAGCGAGCGTCCGGCATAATCTGGAGCTATTCCGGAAGCTGCTCCCGGTGGACATCTACCTGGAAACGGGCGCGTATGGCTGGTCAGGCACGCTCAATCAATCCTCTGGCACGATTCTGGAACGTATGGCGAAGCTGAAACAGGATCACATGCTGTTTGTGAACCCCGATATCTACAAACAGTGGTCGGCGGCGCGCGAAGTGGAGTTTGAAGAGAAGATCGCCAAGCTAAAGGCAGCGGGGCATCCGCTGTACAAGTAGCCAAGTTAAAATTGAAAAGTACGGGTGGGGACGGACGCCGCGCGGCGCTCGTCCCCATTTTTCTTGAACCTCGAACCTTGGCGGATTGAAACTTCAGTGACCCATCCTTTTGCACTTGCTCCCGGCCTTGCCTTCATTTTCGATATGGATGGCGTGGTGGTCGATTCCATGCCCGTTCACGAGATCGCGTGGACGAAGTACCTGGAATCGTTGGGCATCGACCCCGGCGATGTGGCCGCGAGGATGCACGGCCGCCGGAACGATGAGATCGTCATGGATTTTTTGGGTAAAACTGCCGATCTTTCCGAGGTGGAAGAGCACGGAGCGGCCAAAGAGCGCCTTTACCGCAAGATGATGCAGGAAATCCTTACCGATCAATTAGTTCCGGGGGTTGTTACGTTCTTGACGCGAGCGCAGAGTGTACCCATGGCGGTTGCTTCGAACGCAGAGCGCCCCAATATCGACTTCGTTTTGGATGGCGCGGGTCTACGGAGATTTTTCCGGGTGATTGTGGATGGGTCTGAAGTCGCCCGGCCGAAACCGGCTCCAGACATCTACCTGCGGGCGGCGCAGGACTTGGGCCTTGCCCCCGAAAACTGCATCGTGTTCGAAGATTCGCCGGTCGGCATCACGGCAGCGCGCGAGGCGGGCGCTCGTGTGGTGGGCATTCAGACGCACTCCGAGGAACTGACAGACGTGCAGATTCAAGTGAAGGATTTCCAGGACGAGCGATTGCACACGTGGATCGCGCAGCAGCGGCCGGTGGAGATCCCAGGAGGCACACACGCGTGATTGGGCCGTTTCCGATCGTCGTCGTCGTGATGCTCGCGCTGCTCGCCGGCTCCTGGTGGGCGCGGCGGCAATCGCGCGAATTGCAGCGGCAGACGATGCGGGCGATCCATACGCTGAGCGAGCGCATTATCGCGGCCAGTTCCGTGCGGGAGATCGCGGAGAACCTGGCGGAAGTGCTGCCGACAATTACGCGGGCAAGCTCGGTGCGGCTGTTTCTGTTCAATCGGGCAAATAAGTCGCTGGAGAGCGTTGAGTTGGAAGAGGATCCGGAACCGATGGCGATTCTGGTAACGGATCCCGCGGAAGGATTGGCGAAAGGGGCGGCAAGATGTTTTTCGAGCCGCTCCGTCATTCTTATACCCGATACGCGACGAAATCCGCTGGTGAGTGCGGGGTGGAAAGCGAACGGACCGCGTTCGGCGATGTACATTCCGGTGGCTTCAAAGAACGAGTGCCTGGGTGTGCTGGAAGCGGGCAACAAGAGAAGCCTGGGATACTTCACGCCGGAGGAGCAAGCCGCACTGCAGCATTTAGCGAATCAGGTGGCGACATCCATTACGCTGCAGGCGCAACATGCGGTGCGGGAGCAACTGTTCCGCAGTGAGAAGTTGGCGGCGACCGGGCAACTGATTTCGGGCATCGCAAGCGAATTGAAAGCGCCGCTCGAGACCATTGTGGAGCTTTCCGGGATGCTGGCGTCGGCCGCGGACCGCTCACCGGGAATGGTGCCGGAGTTGCGGCAGTTGGCGGCGGAATCGCGGCGTGCTTCGGAAATTGTGGCCCGGCTGGTTTCCTTCGCGCGACCGGAAGATTCGGCGGGGCGTCCGGTGGATGTGATCGCCGTGGTCAGCGACCTGGCGCACTTCCGCGAGCCGCAGTGGAAAGAGCACGGCTTGCGCGTGCAGAACAAGCTGGAAACAGAATCCGCTTTTGTGTTGGGCGCGCGCGGGCAACTGGAGCAGGTGTTCTTGAACATCCTGGTGCATGCGGAGCAATCGGCGGCATCGGCTTCGGGCAAAGGACTTTCGATTGCGAGCCACTCCCTGGGCGGGCGCGTGGTGATTGAGATTCAATATTCGAGCGACACCCCGAGCGACTCGCTGGTCACCGCCGAGAATGCGGGCAGTGGACTTGGCCTGGATGTTTGCCGCGGCGTATTGCAGAATCACGGCGGCGAGATTCGACTGGTCACGCACAGCGCCAGCGTGGGGCTTGAGGTAGACCTGCCGTTGGCCGATGGCGGCCAGCCCCGCCAAGGAGCGGCACGAAAAGGCACGCGCTCGCTGACGTTGATGGTGGTGGATAGCGATGTCTCCTCACAGAGGCAAATGGTTGGACTGCTTTCGGCTCGTGGGCATCGTGTGGTTCCCGTGGCCGCGGAGCAAGCCGGCGATCTGGCGCAGAGGATGCGCTTCGACGCGCTGTTGTGGGCCGTGCGGGCGGGCGGTTCCAAGTGGAGTGAGAACCACGAACGTTTGCGGGCGCATGTTCCGGCGTTTGTGCTGATGAGCGACGGCTACCATTCGGATCTTGCGGCAAGCCTTGCCGAAAGCGGCGGCTTCCTGCTGAGCCGTCCGGTGCAGGAAGAGGATTTGGACCGCATTCTACAAGCCGTAGAAGTACAGGCCCTCGCGCGCGCTTAGCGCCGCACGCCTGTGTTCTCGCTATGCGATGCCCCTGGTACGCGCCGCTCTTGTTGGTAGCGCTGCTTCCCTGTTCCGGCGCGGACTTGGCACAGCGCATGGACACGCTGCTCGAAGCCAATGCGAACGGAAAGCTGGGCATCGCGGGTATCTCTGTCATTGACCTGAGCACGGGGCAACCCGTTTTTCAAAAGAACGCGCAGCAACTGCTGCTTCCTGCGTCGAATTTGAAAATCCTGACCGCGGCGATGGCGATGGAGAAGCTGGGCGCCGATTACCGCTTCCACACACGGGTTCTACTGGACGCCGCCGGCAACCTGGTGCTGGTTGGCTCAGGTGATCCGTCGTTTTCGTCGCGAGTGTATCCGTATGCGAACGGAAAACACACACCGGCGACGTTACAGGCCATGGAGGAACTGACGGATCAAATCGCGGCGGCGGGGGTGCGGAGAATTGATGGCGACGTGATTGGCGATGACCGTTTGTATCCGTGGGAACCGTTTCCTTCCAGTTGGACCGCGGATGACACGCTGTACGGCTTCGGCGCACCGGTGAGCGCGCTTTCTTTCAACGACAACGTAGTGGAGGTGATCGTTACTGCGGGAGCCAAAGAAGGCGACGCTGCGCGCATGGCGCCGTCGTTTGCGCAGATAACAGCGCACAATCGAGTGAGAACCGGACCAGCGGGCGGCCGCGCCAGTATTGTTCAGCATAAGGCGGGCGAAAACGAGTGGACCATCTCTGGCACCATTCCCGCGAATGGCGTGGGCTCTGTGTTGGAATTGCCGGTGGCGGATCCAGCGGAGTTTGCGGCCTCCGCGCTGTTTGATGCGCTAACGCGCCGGGGAATTGCGGTTCGTGGCCGGCCCGTCGCACGGCATCGCGTTACGGGAGAAACATACGCTGCTCCCGAGGGCCACGAGGTGGCCGTGCGTGTTTCGCCGCCGCTCGAACAGATCCTTGGCGCGATGCTTAAGGTGAGCCAGAATCTGCACGCCGAACTTCTGCTGCGCGAATCGGCTCGAGCGACACAAAGGGAAGCTTCGAGCGATGCAGGCGCAAAAGCCTTGACCGCGTTTCTCCAAGATCGTGGCGGCGACCCTGGTGAATGGCGCACCGAGGACGGTTCCGGATTGGCTCGCAACGATCTGGCCACCCCGCAACTGTTGGCCCGTACACTGCACCAGCAGTATCAGGCCCACGGCGATTCGTGGATCAAGTTATTCCCGGCGGGTGGAGCGGAGGGGACGCTCGATCACCGGTTGTGTTGCGTATCCGATGGCCGCGGCGTTTGGGCGAAAACGGGCACGCTGAATCGGGCAGTGGCGCTTTCCGGCTATGCGAAGGGCTCACAGGGTTCGATGGCCTTTTCCGTGATCGTGAATAATTTTTCGGCCTCGACGGGCGAGGTGCAGCAGTGGGTTGATAAAATAGCGGTAGCGTTGTTGGAGTAAACCATGCCTATTTTCGAATTCCAGTGCGACGATTGCGGAACCAAGTTTGAGAAGCTGCTGCGCCGGGCCGGCGAGACGGAGGGCGTCGAATGCCCCTCATGCGGCGAAAATCACATCACCGAGCAGCTATCCACCTTTGCCGCACACGCGAACGGGTCGCCGAAACAGAGCGCGATGCCTTCCTGCGGCTCGGGCATGTGTGGAATGCCGGGCATGTGCGGCCGCAACTAGACGGCTGCGGGTGCTAGTCCTTCAAAAGGCGCTCAATTTCTTCGCAGAGCATTTTCGGCAGGAATGGTTTTTGCACAAACGCGACGCGTTCTGCCTGCGGTTCGTGAGGATAGCCACTCGCGATGATGGCCGGTAGATCGGGCGCTTGTTCGCGCACTTTCGTCACAAGGTCCTCGCCATTCATTCCCGGTAGCGTGAGATCCGTGATCAACAGCGCGTAGAGTGCAGGATCCCGCACCAGCGCTGCAAGCGCAGTTTCCGCGTCTCGAAACGTATCCACGGCATAACCTTGACGCTCGAGGAATCGCTTGAGCAAGTCTCCGAGCGCCGGCTCGTCGTCGACAAGCAGCAGCCGGGGTGTATCCATACCATTTACCGGAACGACAACGGGATGGAACCCGGGCTGAAATCCAAGCCGATGGAGGCACTCGAAGGATTCCGCGAGTAACCGGTGAAATTGACGTTCAGATGGCGAATGTCGTAGGAAGCCACGAAGTGGAGGCTGGGCCACAGCTCATAGCTAAAGCCCGTACCGAATTGCGTCGCGCTGAATTTGCCAAAGCCGGACCCGATCGCTGTATTTCTCATCTGGGAAACCAGAAGCCATCCAGCCCACTTGCGCGGCGCCTGATAGCGGTAACTGAGGGAGGCGGATTCACTGGTGGACGTTGTGTAGCTCCCGGCGCCACTGGCAACCGAGCGGCTGGCCGAGAAGCCGAAGGAGGACCGGTTCATCTGCCGAATGAGGGAAACGGAGCCGGAAGGGCCAATTTTTTGCAAATGGTTCGCAACGATCAGCGTTTTGGTTCCGAAGATTTCCGCAAGGACCGGGTCCAGGTCCAAAGAAACGTTGCGGTCGATATTGGCAATGAATACGCCGCCCGTAAGATTCAGAAACCACTCCGGGCCGAGTTGAAGGCTATACCGGCCACCCACGGAATGTGCGTCCGAGGCGAAGGAGTTATCGCGGGCGCCGTCGTGCGCGAATAAATAGTCCACACCCACCGTGCTTCGGGCCGACAACCGGCGCGACCAAGCGCCAACGGCATTGAATCCGAGTGTCCGCACAATGCCTGGCAGCTTGAGTTGTTGGAAGCGGGTACCGCCTCCGAAGGTGACAAAAGTCCGGGCGCTCATCTGATAGGTAGCGGTGGCATCCGCGCTGAGACCGTAATAACGGGAGTCCGTAAGATTGGCGGGGGCGATCAGCGTGGGATCGCCAATATCGGATACACCGGCAAAATAGGCTCGCGTATATTCGGAGGCGCTCCCGCGGACATCAACGTTCCAGCGGGCGTTGGGGCGAAACGAATAACCCGTGCGTAGGGCGTGGGTTGAGTTGTCGTACTGCGAATCACCAACGTAGTGGCGGACGTCCCCCATGTAATCCACCCCGAGCCTGGCGCGTTTCCAGCTGTGAGAACCATAAACGCCGCCCACCAAACGGACGCCCATCAAGGTCCCGGGATTCACGAGGTTGCCTTGGGCATCGGTAGCCAGTCCTTGATAGCCGGTATCGGCAACACCGTTCGCGCCCAGGTAGAACCGGAGGTCCACTTGTTCGCCGCCGCGCGAACCCACATCGCCCGCGCCCCTTCGAAGAACTCCCGGGCCAAGATAGCTCCCAAGGTTTCCCTGCGCATTGGCGATACCGGCACAAAGCAGCGCGGAAACAAACAATTTACGGATCAAATGTTTTTGCCTCCTTGGTCAGGATACTTTAAATACGAGTCTGGCGCTACATCCGAGGGGCTGTCAACCGGAGTTACCCCGCCGAAACAACCCTAGCCAGGGAACTATTTGCGAGTTTGAGCGTCAGAATAGGATAGGCGAGAGCCACAGGAGGAATCTGGATGTCCGCTAAAGCTTTGTCCCGCAGGTTCGTACCGTTCCTATGTGGAGCGGCGGTCGTGACAGCAGCCGATCTGCCCGTTCGCGAGGTCACTCTTTATAAGCACGGAGTTGCGCACTTTCAGAGGGCGGGCGAGCTCAAACCCGGGGACACCATCCGGCTCGATTTCAAACCGGGCGACATGAATGACGTTCTGAAGTCGCTGACTATCACCGACCGCAGCGGCGGGAAGGTGAACGGAGTCCGCTATGATTCAAGCGACCCGCTGGAAAAGCGCCTGGAAGAATACCCATTCCAGATCGCGGGCCAAATCTCCCTGGCCACGTTCCTGGACTCCGTAAAGGGCGCGGAGATCGAAATGAAACTGGCCGCGCAAACGGTGACGGGAACGGTGCTGAGCGGACGGATTGTGGGTGGCAACGACAAGGAGCCAGCGAAAGAAGTGGTGGTGCTGATGCTCGATTCCGGCGAGCTGCGGACATTCGATCTTGGCGCGGCAAGCGCCATTCGTTTGGGCGATCCGAAACTGCAAAGCCAGCTGAAGAACTATCTGGGCACGCTCAATCAGTCCCGATCGCGCGACCGTCGAAGCGTTTACATTGACGGCACCGCGGCTGTGGCTCGCGAGGTAGTGGCGGGGTACATGACTCCAGCTGCGGTATGGAAATCGAGCTACCGGCTCATCTTCAATCCGCAGGGCGAGCCGGTACTCGAAGGTTGGGCGATTGTCGACAATACCTCGGGCGAGGATTGGAATGGTGTGAAGCTGGCGGTGATTTCGGGGAAGCCCGTATCGTTTATTTCGCGTCTGTATGAGCCGCGCTACGTGTCGAGACCGGTCGGCGAGTTGGCGGAGAATCAGGCGGCCGCGCCTCTGGTCTATCAGGGCGGGTTTGCCGAGGCAGATAGCAAAGTGGCTGCTGCACCACCTCCGGCGGTTGCGGCGCTTGGACGCATGGCGTCAAAGGATGCACTGGCGGAACGAGAGTTGCGGGACCGCCCGATGAATGGCCGGCAGATGAACGAGATGGTGGCGGTTGCACCATCGTCGATTGCGGCCGCCGCGGATACGAGGCAGGCCGGTGAGTTGTTCGAGTATTCGTTCGCAACGCCCGTCACGGTGAAGCAGGGGGAATCGGCCATGATTCCGTTCCTGCAGCAGAAAATTGGCGGCCGGAAACTCCTGGTCTATCAAGAAGGGTACGGCTTGAATCCCAGGGACGCCGCGGAATTGACGAATAGCTCCGGCAAAACGCTGGACGGCGGACCCATCACGGTCTACGATGCTGGCACCTACGCGGGCGAGGCCCTTGTGGAAACGTTGCCCATGGGAGACAAGCGTCTGATCAGCTACGGCGTCGATCTGGGCACACGCGTGACGACTGCGTTCGATTCGGCACAGGCGATTGTGCGCGAGATTCACTTCCGGCGCGGCATCCTGACGACGAAATCCGCGGTGGCGGAGACGAAGACCTATACGATCAAGAACGCGGACGCGAAAGCGAAGACGCTGATTATCGAGCACCTGCAGAGGCCGGGGTACAAGCTGATCGACCTGAAGCCGCTGGAAACCACCGCCGATGCATATCGCTTCGAAGTAAAGCTGACGGCATCGGCAACCGACAAATTCGCCGTGCGTGAAGAGCGCGTGTTCGATCAATCCACCGCCGTTAGCAGCATGACTCCCGATGTTTTGGCGAGCTACGTTCAAAACAAGACCCTCACGGACGCCGCACGCAGGCAACTGGAGCAGATCGCCGCGAAGAAACGTGAAGTCGCTGCGAATAATGGGGCGTTGCAACAAGCGGACAAAGACATTGACGTGCTGACGCAGGACCAGGGCCGTATCCGCAACAACATGGAAAGCCTGAATCGCGTCAATGGCCAGCAGCAGCAAGTGCAGCAGTACGCAAACCAATTGGCCACCACGGAAACACGACTGGCGGCACAACGCGACCGTCAAGCGGAATTGCGCCGGATGAAGAACGTACTCGAATCCGAGCTAAACAATCTGATGGAACGGATCGAGTTCTAGCGCGCTAACGCTTCATCACAACACGGAGCGCTCCGGGAACAACTTCGATGCGCTCGATGCCTTCTCGCAATTCGAAGGGGCGGTTTACTTCCGTATCGGGGAAGAGCGGCAGGACCAATTTTTCGATCAGGAAATCGAGCGCGCCTCCAGTGAGCGCGACGTTCGATATTTCGAGACGCGTTGGTGAGATCGTTGCGTATCCGCCGTTCGATTGAACGCGAAGATCAAGGCGCGCCGGACGCTGCCCTTCAAGCAGCTGCGCAAGGGCGGGAAACGTCTCAGCGCCTTCAGCGCGACGCATGCGGATGAAATCGATCATCGCCGAAGCGTTCACGGTACCGGCGCCCAGACGGATGCGCGCGCCGCTGATACCGTCATACCTCCGCGCGGCCTGATCCGCGGCCCATGCGTTTACCTCGGCCTCCGTGAAGGTCACGCGGTAGCCTGGCTGAATTCGCCCGGCTTCGATGGCATCCAACTTCAGGCGCGCCCGCGAAAGGTTCGAATCGGCTGCCGGGAGCGGATTCCCCCAGAGAAGAACCATCGTCAGGATTACCGCGGCACGGAACTGCTGTGAAATACGAATGGGTTCTTCTCCCTAGGGCACTGCGTTTGATGCCGCAGTGCCGGCGGTATTCGCCTGCGCAGACTCTTCCACTTGCGCAAGTTGAGCACGGACAATGGCCATATCCGGGCTATCACCGGCTCCATCGACAAACGTACGCAGCGATTGCGCCGACTCGCCGAACTTCTGCTGCTGTGCCAGCGCTAACCCGAGCACGTAATGCGCGCGCAGCATCTTTTTGGTGGAATCCAGACGAATCGCCTCGCGCATCTGCTTTTCCGCCAAGTCGTAGTACTTCAGCTCAAATTGAGCAACACCGTTCATGTAATACATGTCCGGGTAATCCAACGGATCCAGCTTCAACACCTCGCCGGTGTGATCCGCCACTTCCTGCCATTGTTTTTCATTCGCCGCCATGGTAGCCAGTTTCTGATGCGGCGGAATGAACTTGGAATCCGCACCAATCGATTGCTGGTAGGACTTCCGCGCTTCCGCCAAGAGATCGCGCCCCTCCTGAATCTTCCCCAATTCAAACCACGCGGCTGCATGGCGAGGATAAACATCCACCGCTTTTTGAAAATATTTGATGGCTTCCTCGGAGTTCCGCTTGTTCAATAGCTCTTGCCCTTTCTCGTAAGCCTTTCTTGCATCCTTGGGAGCCAGAGCCAGGGTGGCGCTCACGGTGAGTCCATTCACTTTTGCCACGCGATGCAGAACGATGGTGCCGATATCGGGGTTGTCCAGGTAATGAATATTGGCGAGCGGCACGGATTCGGAACGAAAGCCCGGAAGTGACGCGCGCAGTTCGCAACCGAACAAAGAGCGCTCTATCGGATTCCGTCCGTTGAGCCCGCCCATGCCGCGCTGTGATCCGAAACCGGGCGCGGCGCCTTGGTCAAACGGATTATCGCTTGCGTCCTGGAATCCCTGATTCCTGCCAAGCTCGAAGCTAAAGTGGCCTTTGCGGTCAGTGAAGCCTTCCGTTCTCCCATTCGCGCCGCAAACACGTTGGATTCGGATGGGTTCCTGAGGAGCCGTTCCGTCATCGAGCATCACTTTGCCGGAGAGGAAAATGGGCCTCTGCGTCGGCAAGTTCATGTCGGTTTCACCGATCGACGGCCGCGTACCGCGGGAATTGCCGACTCCCGTGGACGTTCCGATGCTGCCGCCATCCTGCGGCATTTGTTGGGCCACCGCCAGGCCCGTGACGGCAAAACTCAACAACGCCAGGGACGCGAACCGGGCAAAACTGCTTGTGGGCATGGCACCTCCCCGTCTGCCGACGATTATACGCCTCCAAACCAGGTTCCGCCCGGAAGCTGCGCCCCAGATGGCAAAATAAGGGAGCACGGCTAGACGATTCGCTCGACGGAGGCCAAATCCATGAGAACCGCACAGATCCTTCTTGCTCTTCTGACTGTCGCCGCGATCAATCTTGCCCAGGACTCGCGGCCACGCCTGCGCCCCCTCAATGAGCAATCAGCGAACGCGAAGACCGGCCCGGCGGTGGGCGCGCGCATACCGGCGTTCGAAGCAGTGGACCTGGATGGCAAGATCCGCAATTTCGCGACCTTGAAGGGACCCAAAGGGCTGCTGCTGACATTCTCGCGATCAGCCGACTGGTGCCCCTACTGTAAAACGCAACTGGCAGACCTCAACACCCAGGTGGATGGCTTCCGCAAGAAGGGGATCAACGTAGTTGCGCTGACCTATGACAGCACGGAGATCCTCAAGATGTTCGCGGCGCGCGTGGGCATCCGGTACACGCTGCTATCGGATCCGGAGTCCAAGGTCATCAAAGCATTCGACATCCTGAACCCTAACGGGGAAAAAGGGACCCGTTACGAAGGCATTCCTTTCCCCGGCACCTATGTGATCAACGAGAAGGGCATCATCACCGCAAAGTACTTCGACGACGATTATCGCGAACGTTTTTCGGCCGCAAGTATGTTCGCCCGGGAGTTCGGCGCGGACGGATCACTGCGGAATACCGTCGAAAACGCGCAGGTGAAGCTGACGTACTCCACAAGCGAATCCACCGTCACGCCCGGCCGCCGCATCACGTTAATTGTGGACGTGGAACCAAAAGCGAAGATGCACATCTACGCTCCCGGCGTCGAACGCTATGAGCCTATTCAATGGAGCATGCCGGAATCAAAAGCGTGGATCACCTTCCCCGCCGCATATCCCAAAGCACAACTGCTGAATCTTCCGGCCATCAAGGAAACAGTGCCCGTGTACCGCAAGGGATTCCGTGTCACGCGCGATATCGCAATTGGACTGGACGCGGAAACGGCGCAGGTGATGACTGCGGATCGCAGGATCAAGCTGCAAGGCTCGTTCCGCTATCAGGCCTGTGACGATCGCGAATGCTACCTGCCGAAAACGATTCCTCTGGAATGGAGTTTGCAGGTGGGACAGCTCGATACCCAACGCGTTCCCGATGTACTGCAGCGAAAGACCGCGAAATAGGCGCATCTTTATACTTTCTTTACACGCTCCACCCCTTTCTTAACACGGCTTTCACACACGCTTCCTTAGGCTGGGGTTGTGAGTTTCCGATCCTTTGCGAATGCCCTTCATCCGGTGGATCTGTCCGGAACACGGGAACCGCGCGAGGGAACCCCGGACGCACCGATTGAAATCCAGATTCTTTTGAACCGCTTGGAGGACGCCCGCACATTAGTGGGCGCCGCGGCGAATCTTGCCTGCGGCATGCACGCCATGCTCGTGGCGCACTTCGCCCAAGTGGTGCCTTACCCGCTGCCGCTCAAATCGCCGCCGGTCTCCGTTGACCTCGTCGAGCAGGTTCTCATCGATTTATCCGGCCAGCAGCCCATCGACACGACGTCCACGCTCTATCTCTGCCGCGATCGCTCCGAAACGCTTCGAGATGCATTGAAGCCGGAATCGCTGGTGATTATGGGGACAAAACGGCGGTGGTGGCGAACATCGGAAGAAAGGCTGGCGCGGCAATTGACGCGCGATGGACACCGGGTGCTCGTCATCCCGGTGCCGCAACGATAACCATGCAAACTTCAGAACCTGCTTCTACAAAACCTGCCGGTGCGCAAAACGGGAACACCACAAAAGTGGTGGTGGCAACAACCGTCGCGCTAACGTTTATCTCCTTCTGGCAGGCTTCCGCCATTGTTCTCAACGATCTCGCGTCAACGATGTATTACATCGGCGGCATCACCGAACAGGCCATCGGCAAGCCCGCCCCATGGATGGTGTTGGCGGTCATGCTTTTCAGTTACGCGGTGCGCAGCGTGTATCTGGAGAGCTGCTCCATGTTCGTGCGCGGCGGCGTATACGTGGTCGTGCGCGATAGCATTGGACCCACGGTGGCGAAGTTGTCGGTGTCATCGCTTGTGGTCGATTACATCCTGACCGGCCCCATCAGCGCCGTGGCAGCCGGACAGTATTTAGGACGGCTATTGAACGAACTCTCCGAATCGGCACACATTTCGTGGAAGACTGATCCCAACGCGTTCTCCGTTTTCTTCAGCGTGGCCGTTACCGGTTACTTTTGGTGGAGCAACATCAAGGGGGTCCCCGAGTCGAGCCACAAGGCATTCCGCATTATGCAGATTACGACCGTGATGGTGGTGATCCTGCTGATTTGGGCTCCCATCACGCTCTTGCTGCGTGGACACGCGGAACTGCCGCCGCTGCCAACGCCATCGAATCTGCATCTCGCGCACGAGTCTTGGGGATGGCTGGACGGAACGTTCTGGACGCAGATCTCGTTTGTCGTGTTCCTGGTCGCCCTGGGACATTCACTGTTGGCAATGAGCGGTTTTGAAACCCTCGCGCAGGTGTATCGCGAAGTTGCCTCGCCGAAATTGAAGAATCTCAAGATTACGGCGAACATCGTCTGCACCTATGCGGTTGTTTCCACGGGATTCATCTCACTGCTGGCGGTGATGATCATTCCGGATGCCACACGCAGCCAGTATTACGACAACATGATCGGCGGCCTGGTGATGAACTTCGCTGGCCCGGAAATTCTGAAGCTCGGGTTCCACGTGTTCGTGGTCATCGTGGGTGTGATGATTCTGGCGGGCGCGGTGAACACCTCACTGATTGGCGTGAACGGCGTGCTCAACCGCGTGGCCGAAGACGGCGTCCTGATCGACTGGTTCCGCAAGCCGCACAAGCGCTTCGGCACCACTTACCGCATCCTGAACACGATGGCCTTGCTGCAAATCGCTACCATCATTGCCAGCCGCGGCGATGTCTTCCTGTTGGGCGAAGCATACGCGTTCGGCGTGGTGTGGAGCTTCGCGCTGAAGTCGCTGGGCGTGCTCGTGTTGCGCTATCAACGGCACGATCAGGAATACAAGATGGGCTGGAATGTGACGATCGCGGGCCGCGAGATTCCGATCGCTCTGGGTTTGACGACAAGTATTTTGTTCCTGGTGGCGATCGCCAATCTCTTCTCCAAGCGCATTGCGACCATCTACGGGGTTACGTTCACCGTGCTTTTGTATGGGCTCTTTCTCATCTCGGAAAGGATCAACATGCGAAAGCGGCATGGCGTCAAATCCGAACTGGAAAAGTTCAACCTGGACCATCAACCGCAGATCTCCGCGGGTGCCATTCACGCCAACGCGGGATGCGTCCTGGTGGCCGTACGCGATTACAAGCGCATGTTTCACTTGCAACGGACACTCGAGAAGACGAATCTGCGCCGCAATGACATCGTCGTGATGACGGTTCGCCAACTCTCAACAGGCGCGGGTGAATACGACTTGCGCGACGATCAGATCTTCGCGCACTACGAACAGGAGTTGTTCACCAGCGTCGTCTCCATGGCCGAGAAGCAAGGAAAGACGGTGGAACTTCTGGTGGTTCCTGCACTGGACCCGTTTGAAGCGATGGTGCAGACAGCGGCGAACCTTCGCGCGTCGAAATTGGTAGTGGGTGTTTCCGCCCGCATGGCGTCCGAAGAACTCGCTCACCGGATCGGCGAAGCCTGGGAGCGCCAGCCCGCACCCCGGCATCCGTTCTCGCTCGAAGTGATTCATCCGGATCGTCCCTCCACCTATGTCAACCTGGGGCCGCACCCGCCGCGGTTGTGGCCTGAGGATGTGGAACTGGTACACAGCTTGTGGCTGCGTCTGACAAAGCATCCGGGAATTGGCTCCCGCCTGCATCATCGCGATGTTGTGGGACTCGCTCTGGAGCGCTTGGAGAAGGACCTGAACACGGTGCGGGGCACCGAGATCCTGGACGAACTTGAGGAGGGCGTGCAGCATCACCTGGAGCACCCTGAGTAGCGCCCGGCCGGTGGGTGAGGCAACGCCCGCTGCGGGCCGTGTCCATAATAAGATCGTGGCGGCAGGCGACTCCCAGGAAGAATCCAGCGCCCCGGATGACCTCGTGTCTGGGGGGCCCGGCGCGGATCGGTGGCAAGACTATGCGCGGGCGGCAGGATTTGTCGGCGCGGCCACGGTGCTGTCTTTGCTCTTGCGGCCGCATCTAGCGGCGACGAATCTCGCCATGGTGTTCTTGCTCGCCGTGGTGATCGTCGCCGCGCGCAGCGGACGCGCCGTCGCCGTGGTGACATCGTTTCTCAGTGTCGCCGCATTCGACTTCTTTTGCGTCCCCCCGTACTACACCTTCGTCGTTGAAGAGTACGAATACATCATTACGTTCGGCGTGATGCTGATTGTCGCGCTGGTGATTAGTTCCCTCACGGCACAAATCCGCGCGAACAGCTTCCGGGCCGCCCATGGTGAGTCTCGCACGAAGGCGCTCTACCGGCTCTCGTCGCAGTTGGCTCCCCACACACGAGCTTTCGACGCCGCCGTCGCTGCTACGGAAGTAGCGGAAGAAGTATTCGACGCCAAGGTTACGATTTTTCTCCCCGACGACGGCCGTATTTCCTTTCGTAAGCGCACCGCGGAAATGCTGATGATGGCGACTGCCGAGGAGCCGGCGGCGCAATGGTGCTTTGAGACGGCCCGCAAAGCCGGGTTCGGCACCAGACATTACGCGGAGGCGAAAGCCCAGTATTTGCCGCTCAAAGGCGTCAACGGCGTGGTGGGAGTCATGGCCGTCTTCGCGGCATGCAAGCGCTTGCCCGAGGCCCACCTGCTCGGCATGTTCGCGAGCCAAACCGCCGCGGCTATCGAGCGTATCCAGAGCCAGAACGCCGCCGAATCCGCGCGCCTGAGGGCACAAACCGAAGAAATGCGCAGTTCGCTGCTCAGCGCCGTTTCGCACGATGTCCGCACCCCGCTGGCCACCATTCAGGGCGCAGCGACCACCCTGCGATCACAGGCCGCCAAGCTTTCGCCCGAGGTCAGCGCGGAACTGCTGGATAGCATCTCGGACGAAGCCGAGCGTCTGGGCCGACTGGTGGGCAACATCCTGGACATGACGCGCCTGGAATCGGGTATCCAACTTCGGCAGGATTTGTATCCGATTGAAGAAATCGTGGGTGCCGCCCTGCAGCGCCTGGATGTCCAACTTGTCCAGCGTGAAGTGATCACACGCTTTCCTGAGGACGTGCCCCTGGTGAGCGTGGATGACGTTCTGATTGGCCAGGTGCTGGCGAATCTGATCGAAAACGCCGTGAAGTACACTCCCGCCGGCAGTCCGATTGAGATCTCGGCGCGCGCGGCAAATCACGCGCTGGAGATTGAAGTTTGCGACCGTGGCCCGGGCTTCGCATCCGGTGAAGAGATCCGCATCTTTGAGAAATTCTACCGTGTAGCAAACGGCGGCCGGGCGAACGGACCCTCCACCGGCGGTCGCGCCATTCGTGGAGCGGGCCTGGGGCTCCCCATCTGCAAAGCCATCGTTGAAGCGCACAAAGGGACGATTACCGCGGCCGATCGTGCCGGAGGCGGGGCCGTTTTCCGCATCGTCCTGCCCGTGGAAGGAAATTCGTGAAACCGCAGATTCTGGTTGTCGAAGACGACCCACAGATCCGCCGCTTTCTTCGGGCAACGATCGAGGCCGAGGGATACCAGTTCCAGGAAGCAATGACCGCGGCCGAGGGTATCGCGCAGGCCGCCGCTCGGCATCCGGAACTGGTACTGCTCGACCTGGGCCTACCCGACGGCACCGGCATCGACGTGATCCGCGCCATTCGCGCCTGGAGCCAGATGCCCATCGTGGTGGTTTCGGCGCGCGGCCAGGAGCGGGACAAGATCGAGGCGCTGGACCATGGCGCCGACGATTACGTCTCAAAGCCGTTCGGGGTCGGCGAATTGTTGGCGCGGATGCGGGCAGCCATGCGGCGGGCGGTGCCCCAGGTGGGCGGTGGGGACAGTTTCCGCTTCGGCGAAGTGGAAGTGGATCTGCAGGGCCGCGTGGTCCGGCTTGCCGGTGAGGAAATTCACCTGACGCCGAATGAATACCGCTTGCTGCAGGTGCTGATCCAGCACGCAGGGAAAGTGGTCACCCAGCGGCAGTTGCTAAACGAGGTCTGGGGTCCGCAACATACCGAACAGGCTCAATACCTTCGCGTTTATGTCGCCCAACTTCGGCGGAAACTGGAACGGGATCCTGCCCGGCCGAAGCATTTACAGACGGAACCTGGGGTGGGCTACCGGCTGGTGGTCGACTGAATCCGGCAGCAGATGCGCCGGGAGCGACCCAAAAACAATTACCGCGCTTGTCTCGTCGACCAGGACGTGACAG
>JBEBGM010000115.1:0-2853 GCA_040081455.1 Bryobacteraceae bacterium | reverse complement strand
GCTAACCGCGGCTGCGCGCGATTCAAATCATGAGCAGCTTACGAGAACGCATTCGCATCCGCCTCAAGGCGTACGATCACCGGATCCTCGATCAATCGACGACCGAGATTGTGGACACTGCAAAGCGCACCGGCGCGACCGTTGCTGGCCCGATCCCGTTGCCGACGGTTCGGAACCTGTACACGGTTCTGCGCTCGCCGCACGTGGATAAGAAGAGCCGGGAGCAGTTTGAAATCCGTACGCACAAGCGCTTGCTGGATATCCTCGAGCCGACGCAGGACACCGTGGATGCGTTGATGAAGCTGGACCTGCCGGCTGGCGTGGACGTGGAAATCAAGGCTTTTGGCAAAGGAAAGTAGCCAGGGTCCGGAGCTGGGAGCGAAGGCTTCCGCTTCTGAAGACTGACTTCTGGAGAGATTATGAGCCCAGGAATTTTAGGGAAAAAGATCGGGATGACGCAGATCTTCCGTGCCGACGGGCAGGTTGTTCCTGTTACCGTTTTGAAGGCCGGTCCTTGCGTTGTTGTGCAGCGCAAAACGCCTGCCACCGACGGCTACGATGCGGTGCAGCTCGGTTTGATGGAGTACGCCAAGAAATCGGGCGTCAACAAGCCAATGGCTGGCCACTTCAAAAAGTCGAGCGCGGAAGGCGTCCGGTTCTCTCGCGAGTTTCGTCTCGAAGAGGGTACTAATGGCGATCTGAAGCCCGGCGATCGCGTGCTGGCTGACGAATTTAAGCCCGCCGAGAAGGTGGATGTGATCGGGGTGAGCAAGGGCCGCGGTTTCGCCGGCGTTGTTCGCCGCCACCACTTCCGCGGTTCCGATGACACGCACGGTTCGATGTTCCACCGCGCTCCCGGTTCGATCGGCGCATCGAGCTTCCCGTCCCGCGTTTTCCCCGGCACCCGCATGGGCGGCCAGATGGGCAATGCCCGCGTGACGGTCCGCAACTTGGAAGTTGTTCAGGTGGACGTTGAGGACAATTTGATCCTCGTCAAGGGCGCTGTTCCCGGGCCCAACGGCGGATACGTCGTCGTGAGGAGGGCGAAGCGATAGCCATGCCTAGCGTAGACATTATCGATCTCAACAATAAGAAAGTCGGCACGGTGGAACTCGCCGACGCAGTTTTCGGCGCTCCGGTAAACGAAGCGTTGCTGTACGAAGCGGTTCGTCACTACTTGGCGGGTACTCGCCGAGGAACGGCTGCGACCAAGACGCGGCACGAAGTGGCGGGCTCCGGCAAGAAGCTTTGGAAGCAGAAAGGTACAGGCCGCGCGCGTATGGGTTCGATCCGTAGCCCTCTCTGGCGCCACGGCGGTACGACGCACGGTCCGCAACCGCGTGATTACTCCTATCATCTTCCACGCAAGATGCAGTTGGGTGCACTAAAGAGCGCTCTTTCGGCAAAGCTGCGTGACGGTGAGCTCCGCGTGGTTCGCGAATTCGCGATTCCGGAAGCGAAGAGCAAGGTCATGCGCAAGGCGCTCGACGGTATCGAGGCAACGCGCACGGTGCTGTTGGTGGACAACGGCGACAACCGCAATTTGCAGCTTTCGAGCCGCAATTTGGAAGGTGTGAAGCTGGTTCCGTCGCGTGATGTGAACGTATATGATCTGCTCGCACACAGTCAGGTGCTGATGAGCGAAGCGGCCGCGAAGAAACTTTCGGAGGCGCTGGCGTAATATGGCAAACGTTTTTGGAGTCATCAAGCGTCCTGTCGTCACCGAAAAAGGTGTCACCAAGAAAGACGGCGAGCGTACGCTCTGCTTTGAAGTGGACGTCGACGCGAACAAGACGCAGATCCGCAGCGCGGTCGAAGCCGCCTTCAAGGTGAAAGTTGCGGAAGTCCGCACCTCGACAACGGCGGGTAAGTTGCGCCGCCGCGGTAAGTTTTCCGGCTATCGTGCGGACTGGAAAAAGGCGTATGTCCGCCTGAAAGCGGGCGAGAAGATGCCGGAGTACGCGGAGATCTAACATGCCCGTAAAAAGTTATAAACCTGTTACGCCGACGCGCCGTTACCAAACGGTGCTGACGCGCGAGGACATCACCAAGCAGAAGCCGGAAAAGAGCCTGGTGCGCGGCAAGCTCCGCACCGGTGGCCGTACGTCCAGCGGCCGCGTTTCGTCGCGGTTCCGTGGCGGTGGTCACAAAAAGGCCTATCGTGAAATCGATTTCAAACGCGACAAGCACAATATTGTGGCCGTGGTTGCGGCAATCGAATACGATCCCAACCGTAGCGCACGCATCGCACTGTTGCACTACGTCGACGGCGAGAAGCGTTATATCCTGGCCCCAGTGGGCCTCGAAGTGGGCCGCAAAATTCTGTCAGGACCCACCGCCGATATTCTGGTCGGCAATTCGTTGCCGCTCCGCAACATTCCGGCCGGTACGATTGTGCACAACATTGAACTGAAGCCCGGAAAGGGCGGCCAGATGGCCCGCTCGGCCGGTGCCCAGGCGCAGCTCGTTTCGAAGGAAGGCGACCTGGCGTTGCTGAAGCTCCCTTCGGGCGAAGTTCGTCGTGTTCTGGTGGATTGCGCTGCAACCGTTGGCCAGGTGGGCAACGTGGAGCACGAAAACGTCAGCCTCGGTAAGGCGGGCCGCACGCGCTGGCTCGGCAAGCGTCCGCATAACCGCGGCGTCACGATGAACCCGGTCGATCACCCGCACGGTGGTGGTGAGGGCAAGACGTCGGGTGGCCGTCACCCGGTGACTCCGTGGGGCCAGCCGACCCGCGGCTTCAAGACTCGCAATAACAAGCGGACGGACAAGTGGATCGTCACGCGCAAGCAGAAGAAGCGCTAGGAACGAGGAGATAGCATGGGGCGCTCAATACATAAGGGACCGTTCGTG
>JBEBGM010000073.1:0-10774 GCA_040081455.1 Bryobacteraceae bacterium | reverse complement strand
ATCAATCCCGCACATCACCGCGTGGTCTCCCACACTGCGATGCAAGGGCTCAGCCCAGCGGCCGAGTTCGAGCATCTCCCCCAGAACAGCAATCCGCCGGCGCGCGGGCGTATCCCGCAGCACCTCCAACATCATGCGGACTGCATCCGGGTTGGAGTTGTAGCAATCGTTATAAATCGTAATTCCGTTGTGGACGAACCGCTCCCCACGCATCTTCGCCGGAGCCATCGCGGCCACTGCATCCGTCAATTTCTCCGGAGCGATTCCGTACACCTGTGCCGTGGCGATACCCGCCAGCACGTTCGAAACATTGTGACGTCCCGGCAGGCGGCTCTCAAACGTCACGCCATTCACGCGGAAGCGAGCGCCATCCTGCGATATCGCCAGATCCTCGGCGCGAACATCGGCCTCCGCGGCTTGCCCGTACAAAATCGTCCGCCCTCGGTGCGATCTCGCCATCGCCGCCACCAGTGGGTCGTCCGCGTTCAGCACCGCCACGCCTTGCTCGCCCAGCGCATCGATCAATTCGCGCTTCGCCGCGGCGATGCCGTCGATCGACTCGAAATTTTCAATATGCGCGTAGCCCACGTTCGTCACCACGCCGGCGTTCGGCCGCGCGATCTCCGCCAGCCGCTGAATCTCGCCTTTGTGGTTCATTCCCATCTCAAGCACAGCGATTTCGGCCGTCTCTTCCAGCCGCAAAATCGATACCGGCAGCCCGACATGGTTGTTCAGGTTGCCCTCGTTCTTCGCCGTCTTTTTCACGGACCCCAGCATGCCCGCGATCACTTCCTTCGTCGTCGTCTTCCCCGCGCTACCCGTCACGCCCACTACCTGCCCGTCCCATTCGCCTCGCGCCCACCGCGCCAGATCCTGCAGAGCAGCCAGCGTATCGCGGACGCGCAAGACGGGACCGGCCGCACCGGCGAAGTCACTCGCGACCACTGCCGCGGCGGCTCCTTTTGCCAAAACGTCGTTGACGAATGCGTGCCCGTCAAAGCTCGGCCCCTTCAACGCGAAAAACAAATCACCCGGCTGCACCGATCGCGAGTCGATCGACCAGCCGGTCACCACTCTCGGCAACGCGTCCGCCGCAACGGGCTCGTCACCATCCATTTCCAGCGCTTCAGCGATCTGCGCGATGCGAAACTTCATGCCCCATGCCCATACCCGAGAGAGCGCAGAATCTCGCGCGCCGTTTCGCGATCGTCGAAGTGGACCGTTTGATCCTTTAAAATCTGATACGTCTCGTGGCCCTTGCCCGCCAGCAGAACAATGTCCCCGGCCTTGGCGGCTCCCAGAGCCGTATGGATGGCCTTGGCCCGATCCGGCTCAAACACGCACGCCGTGTCGAACCTCCGCAGCCCCACCATCACGTCATTCATGATGTCGATAGGATCTTCGCTGCGCGGATTATCCGACGTCAGCACCACCAGATCGCTCAATTCGGCCGCTGCCATGCCCATCAATGGACGCTTGGTCCGGTCGCGATCTCCGCCGCAGCCGAACACCGTAATCACCCGCTTTGACGTCAGCCCGCGAGCCACCTGAATAATGTTCCGCAGCGCGTCGTCGGTGTGCGCATAATCCACGGCAACCAAGAACGGCTGACCGCAATCCACGCGCTCAAATCGCCCCGGCACCGCGGCGCACTGGCGAATCCCTTCGGCGATCGTCTCCAACTCCAGCCCGTAACTCAACCCCACACCCGTTGCCGCCAGAATGTTGGACACATTAATGCGCCCAATCATCGGCGATGCCATCGCCTGCTTCTTCCCTTCGTAGGTCACTTCAAAATGCAACCCATCGAAGCCCGAACGAATCTCTTTGGCGCGCAGGTCGCTTCCCTCGCTCAATCCATAGCGGATCACTCGCGTCGCGGAACCTGCCGCCGGAGCCATGCCCTCACTTGCCGCATCATCTGCGTTCAGTACCGCCCACTTCGGCGCAGGATCTTCGGTCGGAATAAACAGCATCCGCTTCGCCGCGGCGTATTCTTCCATCGTTCCGTGGAAATCCAAATGATCCCGCGTCAAGTTCGTAAACACCGCCGTATGGAAACGCATCCCATAAACGCGAGCCAAAGCCAGCGCGTGAGAGGAAACCTCCATCGTAAAGTGCGTCCCGCCCAGCCGTTCCAGCTCCGCGGCCATCCGGAACACGTCCAGCGATTCCGGCGTCGTGTTCGCTGCCCCGCGAACCTGGTCGGCCATGCGGTATTCGATGGTCCCAATCATCGCCGTCGTCTTGCCGGTGCTCCGCAATAGCGCGTCCACCAAATACGCCGTCGTCGTCTTCCCGTTGGTTCCGGTGATGCCGGTGAACTGAATCCGCTCGTCCACCTTCGCGTAGAAGTTCCGCGACGCCGTAGCCAACGCGCGGCGCCCGTGTTCCACCTGGATCCACTCGCCCGCGAATCCATCTGGTCGCGGCAACTCGCTCACCGTCGCAACCGCGCCTTTGTCCAGCGCCTGCTGCGCGAAACTGCGCCCGTCAACCTTTGCACCTGGAAAGGCGAAAAACAAAAAATCTTTCTCCACACGCCGGGAATCGTACTCAAGCCCCGCCACACTCGTACCGCCAACCTCGTCCGCGAGTTCCGCGAGGAGCCCCGCTCCCGCCAAAACTTCGCGTATCGTCATCATGGCGATTGCCCTCCGGAGGGACAGCTTTATCGCGGCCGGACCTTCCCGTAATCCGAACCGCAAATCATCGTGCTGGCGTTCTGCGCTCCGCCGGTCTAAACCGGATCCCGACCTACCGCGTGAAAAGTACGCGGACTTTCGATCCGGACGGCAATAGCGCGCCGGGCGGCGGGTCTTGGGCTCGCACCATCCCATCACCCCGCACATCCACCGGCATTCCCGTTGCCGCCGATTCTTCCAATACCGAACGGAGCGTCATGCCACGAAAATCGGGCACTCTCGCCCCACCGCTCCGTGCACTGAAAAAAGGCCGCCGGTCCGAGGACAGGTCGACGGAAGCAACGCGAGGCGCTACTCCTGTCGAGCCACCTTGAACCGGCGGCGGAGTGACGGAGGATACAGCTCGTTTACGCCCGGCGGAAGCAGCCATCGCCACTTCCCTTGCCGTTGGCGCGGAATCTCTGGCGAACGCCTCAGCGAGATCCACGGGCGCTGAACCTAGCCCCGCAATCGCGAGATCGTTCTCCACAATCTTTTCGTTCTTCTTCGTCGTCTTGGCGATCTCGGTCTCCGGAATATCCTTCGGGACATCCATCATCCGCAGCGCCGACGTCGCCACATCATGAAAAATCGGAGCCGCCACCACACCGCCGAACCCCGCGCCGCCGCCCGTGGTCCCCTCAATCGTGACCGCAATCACAATCTGCGGATTCGCCACTGGAGCAAAGCCCAGGAAGCTCGCGTTATAGGTGTGCGTGTACGCGCGCGCCTTGAAATCGTAAATCTGCGCCGAGCCCGTCTTACCGCCCGACGTATACCCGCGCAAGATCGCCTTCCTGCCCGTTCCATGCAGCACAACGCCTTCCATCATCTGGCGCATCTTAATCGTCGTTTCAGGCTGCAATACCCGCTCAGGCTTATCCGTCTGTGCAGCGTACGCCGGACCGCCTGGCTTCTGCTGCTTCAACACCAGCTTCGGCTTCACCAGCATGCCGCCATTGGCGACCACCGCACCCGCCAGCGCCAACTGAACCGATGTGGTGCCAACCTCGTGCCCCATCGCCACGGAACCGATCGAAGCCGGCTCCCAGTTCTGCAAACGCCGTAACATCCCCGCCGACTCCGATGGCAGCTCGATGCCCGTCTTCCGTCCGAAACCAAACTTGCGGACGTATTCATACATCTTCCTGTCGCCCACCTTCAGCCCGACATTGATCGCGCCGATGTTGCTCGATTTCGCCAACACATCCGCCATCGTTAGCGCCGAATACCGGTCGTGATCGTGAATCACGCGGCCGAACAAATTGATCGTCCCGTTGCCGCAGTTGATCATCGTGTCCGGCGTCAAGTTCGTAGTCTCCAGCGCCGCCGCGAGCGTAATCACCTTGAACACGCTACCCGGCTCAAACGGAGCCGACACCGCCAGATTGCTGCGCGCCGCCAGAGAATCGCCCGGCTTCGGAGCAACGTTCGGATCATACGTCGGATAATTCGCCAACGCCAGAATTTCGCCCGTATACGGATTCAACGCGACAATCGATCCAGATTTCGCATGCGTCCGCTCCAAAGCTTCCGCCAGCGTCTTTTCCGCATCGAACTGCAAGTTCGTATCGATCGTCAACGTCAGATCCGACCCTGGCTCCGGCTTCTTCGTCGTCACCATTTCATATGGTTTCGACAGCACGTCGCGATAAACGCGCGCCTCACCCGGTTCGCCAGCCAGTTCGTCGTCAAACGATTTCTCAACCCCCGCGCTGCCGCGCTCCACCGTATCGTCGTTGTTCAACATCCCGGTTGAGCCCAAGACGTGCGCCGCCAGCTGCCCGTGCGGATAGAAACGCCGCATCTCTTCGCGGAACTCCACCCAATCGAACTTCATGCTGCGCATGCGCGCCGCTTCTTCCGGCAGCACTTTGCGCTTCACCCACATAAATCCGGTTTTGCGAGCCTTCGCAGCAATCAGGCGCTCGTACAAAGGCTTGCGAGGCACATCCAATACGCGCGAAAGAATATCCGCCGCCACACCCACGTCCGGAATCTTCATCGGATTCACGCAGATCGATTCCGCCGGCAGTGTCTTCGCCAGCGGCTGCCCATTGCGGTCAAAAATCGTTCCACGGACCGCGGCAATCTCCACGCTCTTCTGCTGTTGCTGTTCTGCTGCGCGCAGCAGCTTGTCGTGCTGAAACACCTGTAGCATCACGAGCCGCCCGAAGATTACGGCGACCCACGCCAGCATGAACCATAGCAGCCACTTGAGCCGCTTTGTGGGTTGGGTCTCAAGCATACGTCACCACATCAAGCAGCGCGCTATTTCCCCTGATTCATCGCCACCGAACTGCCATCGCGCGATTCCAGATAAACCACCTTCTGCGCGTCCGGATCGCTGAACTGCTGCTCGCGCGCCAATCGCTCCATGCGCTCGGGCGAAATCAGCTTCGCCTCTTGCATCTCCAGCGCCGCGCGCTCCATATCCAGGCGCTTCGCTTCTTCCTTCAGCGTCTGAATCTGATAGCCCGCAAGAAGCCCATACGCACTCGGCAACAAAACGCAGATCAGCAGCACCGCCGCCGCAGCCACCGAGCCGATCATCTTCCACGCCACCTTGCCCGCCTTCGGATCAATCTGCCGCACCACGCGGCTGTTGTCGTGGCGCTTCACGTAGAAGTAAATGTCGTCGTTGGGGAACGCGCGCAGGGGCACCGCGGTTGCGTGTACCCCCGTGTTGTTTTCGCGTTTACCGGTAAGTTTCTTCAAGACCACATTCAGGTTTGCCATCGTCGTTTCCTCGCTTCTGGCCGGTCAACCCTCAGTCCCGGGCGCTGGGGGAGGTGAGCACCCGTGACTGAATTCTGACCGGCGGCCCTTCGCCGCTACAGCATTTCCAACGCCCGGAGCTTCGCGCTCCGCGACGGCGGATTACTTCGTACTTCCTCTTCGCTCGGCCGCACCACGTGCCGCGTCAAAATATTTGCCCGCCCGCTGCGTTCCAACTCCTGAAACGCGCGCTTGACGGTTCGGTCTTCCGTGGACATGAACGTCAGAAACACCACTCGCCCGCCCGGCTTCACCAGATCCGGAAGCGCGGCCAGCAGCGCGTCTAACTCGTCGTTCTCGCGGTTCACCGCAATTCGCAGCGCCATGAACGTCTGCGTAGCGGGGTGAATCTTGCCCATGCGAGGCGCGGCGGATTCGATCAGCTTGGCCAGCTGACCCGTCGTTAGGACTGGCCGCGCCCGCACGATTGCTCTGGCTATTCTCCGGCTCCTCCTTTCCTCGCCCAGTTGATAAATCAAATCGGCGAGTTCTTTTTCCGATGCGTAATTCACGATGTCCGCCGCGGTCTGCCCCTGACCGCGATCCATCCGCATATCGAGCGGCCCGTCCGCCATCAACGAAAATCCTCGCTCCGGATCCGTCAGCTGATACCTCGATACGCCTAAATCCGCCAGCAGCCCGTCCACTTTTCTCACCGCGCCCTTGTCCAGTTGCTGCACTCCATCCACTGCCAGCGCTTCTCCCACCAGGGAAAACGGTACATTGCGGAACCGGATGCGCCCCATGCAATCCGGCGAATTCCGCTGAATATTCTCGCGAGCCATCTCCAGGCTCTCCGCATCGCGGTCGCACGCCGTCACATGACCCGACGTCAGCCGCTGCGCGATCGCCGACGTATGCCCGCCCATCCCGCACGTCACGTCCAAGTACTCGCCATCCGGCCGGATCGCCAGATACTCCAAGCACTCGGGAAGCATGACGGAGACGTGCATATCGGCCATACATGGCTACTTGAACCCGTTCCTCTCCACTCGCTTCTTCTTCTCGATGAGGTCGGCCTTCGCGCGATGAATGCGCGCCTCGTGTACCGACTTGGTCGCAACATTAATACGCCCGTTGCGCTGGCAATCGATCCACACCGGTTGCGACTCCAGGCTCAGCTCTTTGCGGAGCTCGGAAGGAATCAGCACCCGCCCCTGCGGATCAATCTCCGAATCGCCGCCGTAGTGCTTCGCCAGGTAGACAATGTCCTCCACGTCTTCCTTCAGCTCACCGGCGTTCTCGGCAAAAATTTCGTTGGCGTTCCACAAGGAAGTCGGGTAAATTCGGACTAGTTCCAAATCCACCGTGGTGATGAACACCTTGTTGACCCCGATCTCCTTCAGGTATCCCGAAAACTCGGCCGGCAGCTTCAGACGACCCTTGTCGTCCACCCGAGCCTGCGCAATAGAGTGCGGCGGCTCAGCCACTTGGAGCCCACCACCCGCCACCGGATTGCCGTTTTCTGCCACTTGATCGGCCATTTTAAGCCACAACCAACCACTTTCGTCCACCCAGTGTACGGCAGAGCTTGAACAGCGGTCAAGCATTTTGTTGAGAACTAAGGATTTACGCTATTTCTTCGCCTAGAGGTAAGGATTAGGCGAGAGGTTCCTCGAAAGAGGAATGGGCCGTCTTCCAGAACGGTCTCATTGGCGGTGACCAGGCCGACGTCGATCCGAACAAAGCGCCTGGAAATCCGGTGCGTCAACGCCATGCCGGTTTGCCGCGGCGGGTTGCTCGTCATGGTCCGTTCTCAACTGGCCTCTGCGGACTCCCAACCTGCTGAAGAACATCCAGAGGATTCCGTCTATATGGTCGGGGAATGGGAAGTAATCGGCACCAAGATTCGGAAAGCAGGATCGTTTCCGTGTAATACGTCATCCAGGATGTTACAGCTTCGGAAAATTGCCAATGATGCACCTGAAGGGTCTACTTTAGCGGCACCTTGCGCTTCAACTCGTCGAAGAAGTTCTCGAGGTAAATAACGTGGCTTTGCGTGCCTGCGCTTACCGCGCTTTCTGCGGTAGACATCAGCGCCACCAAGCGCTTGCCGTCCGGTGTGAGGTCGAAATTGCGTTGGGCCCCGATCCCCGCCAGGCGGCTTACGGTCCACATTCGGGGCTTTTCGGCGACAAAAGAATTTCCCTGAATCGAGTAGTTCACCGCCACCACTTGACCCTCCAGCGTGCGGTACAGCAGTTCCCGCCCGGCGCGCGACCAGGTTGGGAAAACACCGGTGGTACTCGAAATTTGCCACTTCGCACCACTGTCCGGAAACGCGCGCACGTATACCTCATATCTGCCGGATTCGTCGGAAACGTAGGCGATCCACTTGCCATCCGGCGAAAACCTTGGTTGAATTTCGCTCGCGGGCGTCTGCAAATACAGTTCGGGTTTCCCGGCCTTGAGGGTTGCACCTGAATTTTCGATTGGCAGGATCCAAAGGTCTTCGCGGCTCTCGTCAGACGAGGTCAGGCTGTACGCCAGATACTTTCCCTCGGGCGTAAACGAACCTGGAGCTCCTTTGGGAAGAAGTTTCGATGGACTCCCCGCACCATCCGATCTATTCGCATACACGCCATCTCCAGCATTTACGATGAAGCTGCCATCGGGGGTCCAGACGATGCTTGAAGGGTTGATCGCGTCAAAGGTAATCCTCGTCGTCGTGCCACGAGCCCAATCATAAGTCCAGATCGATCGTGGAGCATTATCTGGAGACAACGCAACAGCCAATCGCTTTCCGTCAGAAGAGAGGGTTAGCTCGTTGTAGTATCCGGCAATCGATAAGAGCTTCTCCGTCTTCCCAGACGAATCAAGCCATTGCGGGAATACGTTTGCGCGGTTACTCGCGCGGCGGAATACCACAGCTCCGTTGGCCGCCGCACTAAACTCGGCGTAGCCGGTATCCGAAGCATAGGCAAGATCCTCGATGATCGCGATCGGCGCCCCGGTAGTTTCCAGCTTCGCCGGGTCAAAGAGAACCGCGAAAAGAGTTCCGCGGCTCACGAAGAGCAAGTGCCCTGTGCTGCCGAATGTCGGCAGGTAACGTCCGAATGTCGCGCTTCGTTGAAGTATTTTCCGGCGTCCATCCGGTAGAGAAGCTACATCGACGTTCGAGTTCTCAAATTCGCCACTTGACGTGTGCGAGACAAACAGAACTGCCTTCCCTCCTGGCAGGATCTGCGGCCAACGCTGGGTGACTTCCTTTTTTTCGGCATCGAGTTTCAGCAGTGACACAAACGTACCGCCACTGTCCGGAACTTGTCTCAGAGGGTTTTGAAATCCGCCGGGTGCGATGATGTTGCCGTCTGGACTCCAGGCGGCACCGGTAAATCCGCCTGTTACCGTAGCCAGCGGAATGACTGCACCGCCAGCTACGGAAACCTTTTTGAGCTGCCCCGCCGAGAAGAATCCCACCCACTGGCTATCCGGCGAAAAAAACGGACTGGTCACTCTTTCCCCTGCAGCCAGATCTTTTGCAACCGGCTCATCGAGGGTTTGCGTAAACAGACGGCCTTTGGAAATGAATGCGAGCCGATGGCCATCGGGAGAGATGATCACGGACGTCCCTGCTCTGTCATCGAGTCTGACGTCCGCGCCAAGATCGACGTTCAGCCGCACCAGAGGCTTGAGTTCGGGGGGGCGCGTGGCCCGGTAAGCGATGATGCCAAGAGCGATGGCGGCGAGCGAGAGAACCGCTATTGCAACCCCGCCGACCAAACCAAGCCGTGAGCGTGAATCCACAACAGCAACAGGCGCGGCCTCATCCTCCACCAACTCCATCGCATCGCCGATATCGCGCCAGCGTTTCGCCGGATCCTTCTCCAAACAGCGACGCAGCAATCGGCGAACCCGTCCTGGCACTTTCGTAAAGTCCGGCTCGTCCTTCAGCACCGATGCGAGTATGTGCGAGACTGTCGCGCCTTTGAATAATTGCTCGCCCGTCAGCATCTCCCACAGCACAACGCCGAAGCTCCAGATGTCGGCTCGCTTGTCTACCGGTTGCCCGGAAGCCTGCTCGGGACTCATGTACGCCGCTGTACCCAGAATCATGCCAGCGCGTGTGGGCGAGATCGTTAATGTGGGCGAGTTGCTCGGATTGCCCTCACGTGCCGATGACGATTGCGATACTGCCGCCAGACCGAAATCGAGCACCTTGATCGTGCCGGTCGGCGTGACCATGATGTTGGCGGGCTTTAGATCGCGGTGGGTGATGCCTTTTTCGTGCGCGGCCTCTAGCGCTTCTGCTATCTGCCTGGCGTATTTGAGTGCCGTTTCCACTGGAATCGGCCCCTTGAGCGTCGAGCCGGAAACCAGTTCCATCGCAATCGCCTTACCTTCGGGCGATTCTTCGATGGCATAAATCGTTGCGATGTTCGGGTGGTTCAACTGCGCGAGCACTTTTGCTTCGCGCTCGAACCGGGCCAAGCGCTCCGGATCGCCCGCCAGCGCCGAGGGCAATGCCTTTATAGCTACCTCCCGATCGAGCTTCGTGTCGCGGGCCTTATACACTTCCCCCATGCCGCCCGCACCAATGGGCGCAAGGATCTCGTACGGACCTAGACGTGTGGCAGGGGCCAATGACACGGGTTTTAACGATTCTACCGCAACGGAAACCGATTACTACCGGGCCGTCGGCAATCTGGAAAGTACTATTGAGCTCGGATCGTTCTTCAACTACGCAGAATCGATTGTTTACATGCTCAGAAAACGAACAGCGTGAAATGCAGAAGTCCGGAGCGCGACCCTCAAGAACAATGCCTGTAGAAAAGGGACGGACCGGGGACTAAGCATTTCGACCGCTCGAACCGTGCGCGTTACAGATTTACCGACAACTCTTTCCCCCTTCCCCTCAACCACTTCCAGAAAAACTCCGCACCCAGTCGCACAAACATGCCCTACAACGTAGGCAAGGAGTCCGTGCGCTCACTTATCGGAGAGCCGGATCGACCAAGCGTGGGGCCCGGGCCCTGTGGCGGGTCTTCGGGCGATGAGAGTTTCGCCGGTCTTAAACTGGCCCCTAAGCTATGCGGGTAAAAACTAGACCCACGCCGTTGCGGGCAAATAAACGGCCTCGCGCTGTTCGAGTCAAACGACAGCCTCTTTGCCGGAAGAGTAACATCCGGATCGGGAGCTCCCTAAACTTTGTTCTGGGAAAAGTGTGTCTGGAAAGGCCTACGTTCTTTGAAAAAATCAGCGCCGCCAACGTGGCGCACGCACTCCTGCGTGCCACATCGGCTCTCGGCCGATGCCTGTTGCGCGTAACGAGAGCCTCAAGGCCAGAACACCGGTGGGCAACCCATTCTGAC
>JBEBGM010000114.1:0-2872 GCA_040081455.1 Bryobacteraceae bacterium | reverse complement strand
GTGCTCGACCAGCACATCGGCATGGTCGGCTTTTTCCTGGTGCTGGTGATCTGGGTCGGCCTGCTGGTCTTCAAGGCCCAGACCTGCGTGGCGCTGGGCTACCCCCAACTGGACGTGCCCGGCTGCGCGCCCTGAGCCGTCGCTGCTAGAATCCGCCCTCGCCCGAACCCGGAGAGATGGCCGAGCGGCTTAAGGCGCACGCTTGGAAAGCGTGTGTACGCTAATCCCGTACCGTGGGTTCGAATCCCACTCTCTCCGCCAGACTTAATTCTAAGTGCTTGATTGACTACAGAGAATAGGCTGATGGTCCAATCGCACTCCAGCCTTCGTCGTCGATGACGAAGCTCCCAGAAGCTGCTGGCGCCGGTGCGCTCTTCAGCAGGGTGTACCTGCGCTCGCCGACAGCCCAGCGCGACAGCAAGCAGTTTCGGAATCGCATTGCGTCTTGGGTATCGGAGGAATTGAAGGGCCCGACATCGCCGAACTCGTCCAGCTGATTCGCCGTGAACTTGGTGTTGATGTTCCCTCTGGCCCGTGGAGCTATCTCTGGACGGATTACTTTGGCAGTGCGGAGTTGCGCGATGTCTTGGATAGCGTGAGCCTTGTTTGGCGAACGCTGGATAACGGGCACGGGGTGAAGGCCAATGAGTTTCGACAGTTCGTTACGCGCGCCTTCTTTGATGAGAGCCTAGGCTACGTCATGGATAGCAAGGGTGGCGTCCGGTACGGCGTCGATGCCGAGTATGAGCGGAACCGGTTTAGCGCCATAGATGGTCTAGGCGAACCTCGATATGCAGCTGTGAAAGCTGCTGTGGAAGCCGCATTCGGGCGCCTAGACCGGGGTTCAGACACCAAGGCTGCAGTGCGTGAAATGTTTGAAGCTGCGGAAATTCTTGCCAAGCTGATGACTGATTCGAACGTGGACCTGAGCGAGAAGATGGTCCGGCAAGAAATCAAGCCGCTGGCGCAACGACTGTACAAGAAGGATGCGTCGGCGCAGGCATTCTCTGATTTGATGCTTGAGTCGTTTGCCAAGTGGGTGGCGGCCGGTCACAGGTACCGCCACGGCCAGGCGACTGAAGAGCCACTTGCGCCGCCCGTTGATATGGCGGTTGCGTACCTTAGTAGCGGCGCAAGCCACATCCGGATGCTAGTCACGCTTGACGCCATCACTAGAATGCTGAACTAGTTCGAGTGTGTGCGTTTGCCCCGGCAGATTGTATGCGACGCCATTGAAACTGGCCGATTGCTCCAGTTCGTTGAAGAAGTGACGGGTGACCACAACCTTCCATTGCGAAGGCGAAAATTTCCACCGAATGTTGGGGTAGAACAAGCGCCTCTGAGCGTACTGGGAAGGATGTGTATGGAACCAGACGATGGAACTATTAAGGCCGTTGAGAAAGTTCTGAAAGAACCAGTTGCCGCAGAGTTTGGTGAGCAAGCTTGGAGAATCAGAACAAACCTCACGATAGTGTCCGCAATCTCAGTCGTCATGTCCCTGGCTGACTTGCGAATCGCTCCAGATTCGAGCGTTCTTGGATTGAAGTTCGCTGGACTGAATGATGGCGTTATTCGGGTGACGCTGGCGACAATCGTTGCGTACTTTCTCTTTCATTTCTTGTGGGTTGCCTGGGATGCATTCTTAGAGTGGCGATTGCGGGTTACGGGAACTCGATCCGCGTTTCAAACTGGCTCGATGGCTGGCTCCGACCACGCGGATTACCCGGGCGATCCCCGGCAATCGACGCTCTACAATTGGTGGGTGCGGCAGCAAACATCAATTGGAAACCTAGACGCGGAAGTAAGCGCATTGAGGGCGACATGCAAGGAGTGGCAGGATGAATTGATAGCTGAGAGAAATCGCATGGGTACAGAAGCGGACAAGCACGTACCTGGCTATCAGAATGTAACCAAGGTAGCGCATCAGCTTGGGGAGGCGTTTGCACAAATCACATCATTGCAGAGGATCGTGGGTCTGCACCTAAAGGCAAAGACGGACCCGCGCATTCCCGTTTCTCTCAAGCGCTTTGATGATTGGTTCCAAATTTTTCTTCGCAGCCAGAATCTTCGATGGTTCGTCGTGGAACTCACTGCGCCAATTGTCTTCGCCGTTTACGCTCTCTATCTGTTGCAGCGATAGGGGTGAAAAGCGGGGTTAAGGGTGGGTTAGTTAGATTCTTAGAATATCATCACCAAGGCACTCTGCTTATCTTGTCCCTATGCCGTCCGTCTCGCGGGACGCCGCCGGCGGGGTAATGTAACCGAGCGGTTACATTTTGCTGATCCCGGCGGCGCGCCACAGATGGCATACAATGCCTACGGCGGGCCCCCCCGCATTGCAGCCTGGTGAACCTGGTCAGGTCCGGAAGGAAGCAGCCACAGCTGGACACTGCAAGTGCCGGGGTCAGGCTCGCCTAATCCATTCTCCAGGCGCCGCTAGAATCGATCCATGAGTTACCAGGTCTTAGCCCGCAAGTGGCGGCCGCGCGATTTCGCCAGCCTGGTCGGGCAGGAGCACGTGGTCAAGGCGCTGCAGCACGCGCTGACCGAGAACCGCCTGCACCACGCCTACCTGTTCACCGGCACCCGCGGCGTGGGCAAGACCACGCTGGCACGGATCCTCGCCAAGTGCCTCAATTGCGAGCAGGGCGTGTCGCCGGTGCCCTGCGGCAAGTGCGGCGCCTGCCTGGAGATCGACGGCGGGCGCTTCGTCGATCTGCTGGAGGTGGATGCCGCCACCAACACCCGCGTCGACGAGATGCGCCAGCTGCTCGACACCGCGCAGTACGCGCCGACCCGGGGCCGCTACAAGGTCTACGTCATCGACGAGGTGCACCAGCTCTCCGGCCACGCCTTCAACGCCATGCTGAAG
>JBEBGM010000113.1:0-2882 GCA_040081455.1 Bryobacteraceae bacterium | reverse complement strand
ATGTGGCGGTGGCAAGAGTTTGGGAGGCGATCGCCCGCACCATCGCCAGGGAGTTCTTGGCCCGGTGGTTAAGTTCACCGACCAGGATGTTCCTGTGTTCGTCGGCGCGGCGGCGCTCGGTCATGTCGCGTATGATCTTGGATGCGCCTATCACAACCCCTCGGGCATCTCTAAGTGGCGACACTGACAACGACACCCATACTTTGCTTCCGTCCTTGCGCAGCCGGACTGTCTCGGAATGGTCAACGTGCAAGCCATTCTGGATGCGTTCGAGAATTCCGCTTTCTTCGTCTTGCTGATCAGGCGGAAGCAGGATGATGACAGACTTGCCCACGCTCTCTATGGCCGGATAACCAAACAATTGCTCCGCCCCCTGGTTCCAACTGGTGATGATACCGTCAGCGTCAGTGCTTATGATCGCATCATCGGAAGACTTGACGATGGCAGCGAGGCGCTGAGCCAGAACTTCGGCCTGCTTCTTGGCAGTTATATCCCTGAAGATGACCGCCACCCGGGGCCGCAGCGAGTTTTCAACAGGGAAGGCATAGAGTTCGAGAATTCTTCCCGTAGTAGCTAATATGCGCTCAAAATGGGCAGGATTCCGGTCTTTTAGGATGGCATCATAGATGTCGAACCATTCTTGCGGTTCCTGCGGCAGCGCTTCACGGATCGTTTTTCCTACCACACCACCTATACCCGTTTGCTTCTCAAAACCGGGGTTGGCTTCTACATACAAAAAGTCGCTCGGTTCTTCCGGATCAGTTTCGACTTTCTCAATGACACAAAAACCCTCTTCAATAGAGTTGAACAGCGTCCTATATTGCGCCTCGCTGGCGAAAAGTGCTGCCTCGGTCTTCTTTCGCTCGGCGATCTCCGAATGCAGCTTTACATTCAACAGATAAAGTTGCTTGCTCAAATTGTCGGAGGCTTCGGCTAGCTCATGCTGGCGCAACGACCCAAGCAGCAACGCCTCGTTCGCAGCGAGCATGTTTTCATTGAGTTGGGCTTTTTTAATCTTAGCCAGCTTACTCTTCACAAAAGTGGAACGTTCGTTTGCCAGTTTTTCTATCCCTTCGCCTTTGGTTCCGGCGGGGCTTCTTCCGTCTGCTGCAAACGGGGACCGGTTTTTGTCGGAATCCCCGTAGTTAGCCCGTGGTATTCGGTGGAGCGGGGGTGGATGACGACCACGCCCTTGTCGGTGATGACATATTCGCGGATATCCTTGCTGTGATTGCCGCCGCGCATTTTGATGACAACCATCACCTTGCGCAGCTGGCCATCGATCTCCACATAGCGCAGCCTGATGATATCATCGGTGAGGAACGAGATCGTGTAATGGCTGAAGGAAAATCCGGTAAAGGTGTCCTCCACTTCAACCGTGCTGAGAATCGTGACACCGGCTCCCGTCAACGCCACGATCATGCGGTACAGCGACTCGCGGTAATCCTCGCGGAAACCCGGCGCCAGCGCCATTTCAAGGCTGACCAGCGAATCGATCACCAGCCGTTTGGCGCCGACCCTTTCGACGCCATCGAGAATCTCCTGCATGGTTTCATCTACCGAAAGATCGAGCGGGCGCAGGTAAATGATTTCGAGCTTGCCTTCTTCCTGCGGCGTTTTCAGATCCAGCCCAAAACTGTCGGCGCGGTTGGCGTAGCCTTTCGGGCGTTCCTCGAAGATGGCGATGATTCCCGGTTCGCCATTGCGCAGCCCGGCGGCGATGAATTGCGTGGCCAGCGCCGATTTTCCGGTGCCCGAAGGCCCCGCCACGAGCAGGCTGTCGCCTTCGAGAACGCCGCCGCCCATCATCTTGTCCAGCTCGGGGATGCCCATCGAAAGCCGCCGCCGCCGCGCCGGTCTCTTCTCTTGGGCAATGAATCCCAGCGTCCGCGAGAAGGCTTGCATGCCGTCGCCGCTGATGCGGATGGTGTGCAGGCCCGGCACCGACTCCTGCCCGCGCAGTTTGACGATCTGCAGTTTACGCCCGACGGAGTTTCTGTCCGGCACCTGCGACAGCCAGAACAGCCCGTCGGCGACGGTGAAGATCGGATTGTCGCGCATCTCCTCCTGCACATACTCGCCGACCAGGAACGTGGTGGCTTGCCAGCTGGTCAGGAACTGGGCGAGGCGCTGGATGAAGGATTGCATCTCCAGTTCATCGGCCGTGGCGAACGCCTTGCGCACCACGGTGCGGAAGGAATCGACGATGACGATGCCCGGATTGAGTGCCGTGACTTCGGCGACAATGTTCGCCAGCACCGCGTCCAGATCCTTTTCCAGCACCACGTCGGAGAGATTGACAAAGCGGATGGCCTTGCCCAGCCGGGACTGGTCGAAGAACGAGTATTGCTGCTGATAGCGCAGCATTTTCAGGGCGGGTTCGCCCAGCACGGTGAAATAGATGGCCGGGTTTTTCTCCGTTGCATTGGCGAACGCGATCTGGTGCGCCAGCGTGGTTTTGCCGCCGCCCGGCGGGCCGGCGATGATGTTGAAGGAAAATTCCGGGATGCCGCCGCCCAGGATGTCGTCGAGGCCGCGCACCCCGGTCGGGAGTTTGCGGATCGCGACTTTGGCGGGCGGGCGCGCGGATTTTTCCGGCGGTTTGCCTTGAGCCGTCTCATTGGGCCTTTTCATTTGCCACCTTCACCAACGTTAAAATTTTTGAGGGATAGTTTCGGCCAGACCTCGCGCAGCAGCCGCAGCGTCAGGTCCTCGCCGATGAAGGCCGCCAGCAATCCGAGCAGCTGGGCGAGCAGCGCAACGCAGCCCTCCAAAAATTCGTCGGCGGAAACCCGCGTCGCAAGGTCCTCGAACCCTTCGAAGGAGCCATCGGCCTTGACCTGCACCGAGTTCAGCCACGGGTTTTCCGCGCTGGCCAGCGC
>JBEBGM010000112.1:0-2883 GCA_040081455.1 Bryobacteraceae bacterium | reverse complement strand
CGAATCCAGCCATGCGTGACGATGGTAAGTTCTCGCGCGATTGTTCGATGATGTTCGATAAAGGTGGAAATTGACGCAGTACGGCTTCCCGCGCACAATACTTTCGCGCCTTATGTACTGGATTGCCTGCCGCGAAAAAGAAGCCGACACGGTTCGTAATCCATTGTTGGACGTTTTCGTCGGCAAGACGTCTGTCCAACCTGTCCGCCAACCGCGATGGCAGTTTCTCGCCCTGTTCCTCGCGTCCGTCCTGCCTTGTGCTGCGGGTGAGGTGGATTACGTGCGGCAAATCCAGCCGGTGCTCAAACAGTATTGCCTGGGCTGTCACTCGAAGGAGAAGCACAAGGGTGATCTTGACCTGGAACGGTTCCAATCGCTTGATGAACTCTTCAAACATCCCAAGGTCTGGCAGGACGTGGTCGAAAAACTGTCGTTCGAAGAGATGCCACCCAAAGAAAAGCCGCAGCCAGGCGCGGCTGAACGCGAACAGTTGATTGCCTGGGTGAACGCCGTGCTCGACGAGGCGGCGAAAATCCGCGCCGGAGATCCGGGACCGGTCGTGCTGCGGCGGCTCTCCAACGCGGAATACAAGTACACCCTCCGCGATCTTACCGGCGTGGAGTCGCTTGATCCCGGGCGGGAATTCCCCGCCGATTCCGCATCCGGCGAAGGCTTTATGAACGTCGGTAATTCGTTGGTCATGTCGCCGTCGCTTCTCACCAAGTATTTCGATGCCGCCAAGGATGTCGCCAATCACGCCGTGCTGCTGCCGACCGGCATCAGTTTTTCGTCCAGCACTTCGCAGCGGGACTGGACTGAAGAGAAGCTCGCCGTCATCCGCGCGTTTTATGCCCGGTTCACCGTGAACGGCGGCGGCACGACGGTTGATTTGCCGGGCATCAAGTTCGACACTAAAGACGGCGGCGTTTTGCCGTTGCAGAAATACCTGGAAGCGACGCTGTCCGAGCGCGACGCGTTGAGGTCCCGGAAAAAAGGCATACCGCAAGTGGCGCGCGAACAAGGGCTCAACGAAAAATATCTCGCCACGCTCTGGAGCGAACTCAACGACGAGCAACCTTCGCTTGTGCTCGATCAAGTTCGCGCGCAATGGCGGGCTGCGACGCCCGGTGACGTTGCGGGCCTGATGCAAACCGTCAGCCAATGGCAACAGGCGCTGTGGCGCTTCACGACCATCGGGCATATCGGCAGACGCGATGGCCCGAAAACCTGGCAGGTTCCCGTGACCCCGCTCGCGAGTTCCCGCGAATTTCGGATTCCTCTGCGCGTGCCGACAAAGGTGCGGGAGGTCACACTCTATCTGGCCACGACCGATGCCGGCGATGGCAACGAGAACGATTTTGCGGTTTGGGAAAATCCCCGGCTGGTCGCGCCCGGCCGGCCGGACCTGGCGTTACGCGATCTGCCGGCGATGATCGCAGCAGTAACGGCGCATCGCGAAAAAGCTTTCGCCAGTGCAGCCAGTTGTCTGGCGGCGGCGGCGGAAGCGGGCGGAACGGCGGATGAAAAGACCATTGCCCGGTTGGCGCAGAAGCACCGTGTCGAACCGGCCGTGCTCGCATCGTGGCTGGATTGCCTGGGCATCGGCGCGGGCGGCGTGCCCATTGATTCCTTCCTTACACAAAAACTTGAGAAGGTCGAGAGCCACGACTTCATCAAAGGCTGGGTCGCCGCAGATTCCCTGGGCGTATTCGCCAACTCCTCCAATCAGGCCGTGCGCATCCCTGGCAACATGCAGCCGCACGGCGTGGCGGTACATCCTTCGCCGACGCTACGCGTGGTTGTCGGCTGGCGCAGTCCGGTGGCTGCAACGCTACACGTGGCCGGAATGCTTTATCACGCGCAACCTGAATGTGGAAATGGCGTGACGTGGACGCTGGAGTTGCGGCGCGGGAACACGCGAGAACGGCTCGCTTTCGGCGTGGCATACGGCGGAGCGGTGGGAAAGTTCGGCCCGTTGGAGAATATCGCCGTGCGGCCCGGCGACGTGATATCCATCGCCGTTGGGCCGCGCGATGGCTACAACGCCTGCGACCTCACGGCGGTGGATTTCAACCTGGGCGACGGCAAGCGCGATTGGAACCTGGCGAAGGATGTTTCACCGGACATTCTCGCCGGCAATCCGCACGCCGACAGTTTCGGCAATGCGGGGGTATGGTCTTTCTACACCGAACCAGACAAGGGCGGGGACGCGGACTCCGTGCTGCCTGCGGGTTCGTTGCTCGCGCAATTGCAGTCATGCACAAAGGCCCGCGAAAAACAGCGGCTCGCGATCGCGCTGCAGGAGCTTTTGGTCAGCCGCGCGGTCGGGGTCGGGAAGATCACGCCGGATGCCGTGCTTCATCGTCAACTCGCTTCGCTCACGGGACCTCTGCTTAACTCACTTCTCCGCCAGACCAATCTTGAACCCGCGCAAACTACCGCCAGGAAAACTCCGGGCCGGCTGGTTGCAGCAGTTCCGGAATGGGGACTCGACCCCGCGCTCTTTGGCAAACACCCGAACGGCTCGCCGGTTGGCGAAACCAGCCTTTGCGTGCGCGCACCTTCCGTCATTGAAGTGCGTTTGCCGGTGGACCTCGTCCGGGGCGGTGAATTCATCGCCACAGGCACGTTGCACAGGGAAACCGGTATGGAAGGCAGCGTGCAGATGCACATCCTCACGACCAAGCCGGTCGGGACGCAGGGCCTTGTCGTTTCCGCGGTGAAGCAGCAAGCAGCCAAAGTCAATTGGGCGGAAGGAGATCAGCCTGTGATTTCGGATTCGCCCATCATCGTCGAGGACGGCAGCGCGGCGCATCGGCGATTTGAAACCGCATTGGCGGACTTTCGACGGCTTTTCCCCGCCGCCCTTTGCTACACAAAAAT
>JBEBGM010000111.1:0-2901 GCA_040081455.1 Bryobacteraceae bacterium | reverse complement strand
TAAATTTGGGGGCTGAACGCGATGTCGGTCGCGCTCTCCACCGTGACGTCATGGGCGGCGTCGAGGAGTTCGGTCATCATGTCGCCCCGTTGATGGCGTGGGGCGGTGCGGGTGGCGTTGTAGAGATACGGGTGGTTGGAATACTTCTCGGGCGTCATCGGGCTGTCCTTCATCATCGCAAACGGCGTTACGTTGCAATTGTGCATGTAGGCTTGCGGCGGGTTTTCAACCTGAACGAGATCGGCAAATGGGTGGATGCCCTGCCAGTCGTTGATGGAATAGCGGCCGGGAATGGGCCGGGTGGAGTCGGTGCCCGGCGCGCGAATGGGCACGCGGCCATTGCGAACGTAGTAAATATCGCCCTGCACGGTGGCGACCATGACGTTCTGCGCCATGAGTTGGAGCTGGGCGAGCGCGGCCTTCATCTCCGCCAGGTTGCGCGCGGTCATCGTCGCGTAAGTTTGATCGGTCAACCCGACTTCCTCGAAGTACGGGATGGCCATCGCATAGCCCTTGCCGTTCTTGTGCGCGATGATGGGGCCGTGGTGGCTGTATTCGATCTCTGGTTCTTTCCAATCCACTTTGTCGCCGTTCTTCACCCCGATTTTGACCTTCCGAACTTTCAGGTCCCGCCATTCGCCGTCGTGGCCATACTGTCGGGGATTCGCCGGATTGAGTTCCTCCTCAAAAATATCCGAAGTGTCCGGCGCACCGGTGGTCATGGCAATGGAGCAATAGCGGCTGTGGCCGAGGCTGGGCAACGGAGTGCCGAGAACGGAGACGCCCGACACGTTGAAGTCACCGGCGTAGATGCGAATCTGGTAAAACCGAAACTCGCCATACCAACTCAGGTGCGGATCCACGACGGCGATTGGCACCTTCATCTTGGTGCGGCTCGGGCCGAGCAGTATCTCGTTCGAGCCGTGATAACCGACGTCATCGGGTTGAATGCCTGCGCGCAGCAGGTCGCCCCCCGCTTCACCCAGCGGCCAGCCCCAGATAATGAAGCGACCCAACGCCACCACATCCCAAGGGTGAATCTCCTGCGCCCAAACCGGAACTTGTTCAGGATGCTCCTTCATGAAGTATTTGATGCCCGTCTGGTAGGACTCGATCACGGCACGCACTTTGGGGCTGATCTGGCCGTATTTCTCGCGGCTGATTTCTTCGTGACGAAAAATCCGTGCGATCATGTCGTTCCGGTAATTGCTTGGGCCGAACACCTCCGCCATCGTGCCGTTGGCGCGGCGGTAGTTCTTCAGCAATTCTTCGAGCCGGTCCTCAGCCTGCGCGTAACCGACGGCAAACGCGGCCGTTTCGAGTGTCGGCGCGTAAACGTGTGGGATGCCGAACTCGTCACGATAAAGCGTGGCTTCGTCTGCGGCTTTGGCGCCAGACAGAGCGGCATCCGAGAGGAACAACGAACAGATCAAGGCAAGCAGGGCGCGCAGTTTGTTTTTCATGGGTTGTAGGTTTGGTTCGGTGCGAGAAAGTTTGCCGGGTTCATGAAATAAATCCAACACTTCTTCGCAATGCTCGCGTGACATGCCCAGACGGGCATTAAAACTGACAATTAACATCTTCCCGCTTTTCAAGACAGCTTGGGGTGGCGTAACTTCTCAACGTTCCCGAAATCATGTTGAGGGTCATTATCAAAATCTGCAGGCGTCATTTGATCGAGTGCGAAGCGAAAACTGCCGTTGCTCAAATCGGCGGTCGCAGAGCGCTTGTTCATTCCTTCCGCACAGAAATTGGCAACCTGTCACGTTTAATTCTATTTGTTGCTGCCCTGTCCTCAGTGACCTTCAGCCTGATTGCCGGGACACCTCGGGTAGATTTCAATCGCGATATTCAGCCGATCATGGCCGACACCTGCTTCCGGTGCCACGGGTTCGATGAAAAGGCGCGCAAGGCGAAGTTGCGGCTCGATATCCGCGAGGCAGCGTTGAAGCCGACGAAGTCCGGCGACGTTCCAATCGTTCCTGGAAAACCAGAGCAGAGCGAAATCCTCCGAAGGATCTTTCCAGATGACGCGGATGATCGGATGCCGCCGGAGTCCATCCACAAACCGCTCACGAAACAACAGAAGGAATTGTTCCGTCGCTGGATTGCTGAAGGCGCGGAGTATCGCGACCACTGGGCGTTCATCCCGCCGCAGACCACTCCGCCACCGAAAGTGAAACGCTCAAACTGGCCGAGGAACGAGGCGGATCGTTTCATTCTCGCGCAGCTCGAAACCAAGAAACTCAAACCATCGCGGGAGGCGGACGCGACCACTCTCATCCGGCGCGTTTCCCTCGACCTGACAGGAATTCCTCCGACACCCTCCGAAGTGCAGACGTTCGTTGCTGACCGCTCGCCGCAGGCCTACGAGAAACTCGTGGACCGGTTGCTCGCCTCGCCGCGCTACGGCGAACGCATGGCGCAGGATTGGCTGGATGCCGCACGCTTCGCGGACAGCAACGGCTACCAGGTGGATCGTGATCGTGAGATGTGGGCCTGGCGCGAGTGGGTCATCAAGGCATTCAATCGCAACATGCCTTTCGACGAATTCGCGGTCCAGCAACTCGCCGGTGATCTGCTGCCGCAACCGACGCTGGATCAGAAAATCGCCACCGGCTTTCACCGCAACCACATGATCAACGAAGAAGGCGGCATCATCCCGGAGGAATTTCTCGCGGAGTATTGCGCTGACCGTGTCGAGACCACGAGCACCGTGTTCCTTGGGCTCACAATGGGCTGTGCACGGTGTCACGATCACAAATACGATCCACTGACCCAGAAGGATTATTACAGCATGTTCGCCTTCTTCCACAACGTGACGGAGAAAGGCATCGGCGATTACGGTCAACCGATCCGGCGCAACACCCCGCCCTACCAGAAACTGCCAACGCCGGAGGC
>JBEBGM010000044.1:0-39192 GCA_040081455.1 Bryobacteraceae bacterium | reverse complement strand
CGTAACATTCGATTTGGATGCGGCTCAGGGTTTACTCCCAAGCACACAAGAAACATACACGGGATTCCCGGAACCACAAAACGAGTTGCGTGGGAGTTCAGAAGTCTCTGAAAGCTGACGAGTAGACCGCCGGATTGTGGCACGGAATGCCGCTTGAGCCACCTAACGAGCTACGGCGTGCGAACGGGGTGGCTAGTCAGGGGACCTGTTCTGGACGTAGGGATCGAGCAAGTTGCTGAAGGCACAGTGCGTGGCCGGTGATGCTCTGGATAGATGCCTCGGGTTTAGGCAGAAGTGATTCGGGAAGTGAGGCCATACCCTCTGGGTCAGTTCAATGACGGCCTGGCTCCTGCACGACAGACCGCCGCAGCTTCTACGCGTGTCCCAAAGAACACTGGCTCGTCGCGCAGGTCGGCGGCGGTGCCGATGCGGAGGCGATCATCGTTGTGCTATGTTCTCTCCCAATGACACTTGGTTATTGTCCTTTTTGTCGGCGCACTTTGGCACCCTCTGCCGAGACTTGCCCCGGTTGTGGCAATACTCAGTTCGTGTATGCAACCGGCAATACACGGCTCCATTCCAGTGGCAAGGTTCAATGCCAGATCTGCGCCGGTACCGGCGTTGTCGTCACCCCTCAATATGAGAAGTGCAAGACCTGCGACGGTGGAAAGAAAGAATTTCGGACTCTCATCCGGCAGTACTGGAAACGCTGCCCTGCCTGCGACAGCAACTACGCTAATTGTCGACGTCTTGAAGACAAGCGGGAGACTTGTAAGTATTGTGCGGGCATCGGCCATACGACTTGGGAACGCAAAGAATTTGAGCTTGCCGATACTCGCACATGCACACACCGATGGATTGAAGCCAAGGTGCCTCCAGCAGTGCCATCTATCAATGACGTTGATCCTACTTGGCGGACGCAGTTCAGCAAGTGAAACTGTTTTGCCTCCCCAGGACGTCTGCGATAAAAGGTCAACAACCTGGTGTCGTCGGAGAACCTACGAAGTGCCATTTCGCAGATTAGTCTCGAGTCTCTCAGGGAATCGCGAAAGTGGTAACCCGGGTTATGCGGTACAGCGGATTGCCGGAAAATGCCGAGCTGCGAGAGGTGGTGGGGTTGGACCCATTGCCACCACGTTCGCCTCGCTCCTAGAACTGACGTTGGACTCGACAGAGCGCCTCATCAAGATCGGCGCGTTCCAGCGGTGGAAGTTCCTTGCAATTCGGAGCCATTCTGCGCATGGCCATGCGCTTCATCGCCTGAATCGTTGCTTCCAGGTCGGCGGGCGCTATGCCCGTGACCCGATCTGCGACACTCTGTATGGTCAATCCAGCACTGAGGCGAGCCTTCCCCAGATAGCGTGCCACAAGCCTTTCATAGCCTGCCTGATCTGGCACGGGGATCTCAACTTTTTCGCTGAATCGGCCTCCGCGCACAATCCGCGGATCGATTCGTTCCAAGTGATTGGTGGTGCCGATCAGAAAGATCTGATTCTCCGGCCTCAGCGCGCTAATCTCGATGAGCGCCTGCTCAACGAGTTGGACGTCGTGCTGATTCATCTGCCCTGCCAGGCGCGGAAACAAACCGTCCATCTCGTCAAAGAAGACGATCGATGGAGCATTGTCCTTTGCCCGTTGAAAAATCTCCGTGAGCCGCTTTACCGAGCCACCGACCGCACTGCCCAACACATCACTCGGGCTCACGGCGTAGAAGCTCCGCTTAGCCTGGGACGCGATCAGTCTCGCCACCAATGTCTTCCCAGTGCCCGGCGGTCCGACGAGGATAAGGCCCGTCGGAGCGGGCAGGGACAATTCTTCGGCGCGTCCCGGCCGCATCAGATCCAGTAGCGTCCGCAAGTCGGCCATCACGCTTTCGGGCAGGACAACGTCATCCCAACCTACCGGCTCCAGCAGTCCTTGATCGCGTCCCCCGCTGTTCTCCAATGCCTCGATCAGGTGGCGCTCATCAATGAACTTCCTCTGGGAATTTAGCGCGGCCCGATCAATCAGGCTTTTGAGGCGGGCGGGGCTCCATCCTGGCGTGCGCCGCGCGATGGCCGAGAGGTCGTGATTCTTCCATCGCATCTTACTGAGCAGCGCGGCCAGAATTTCTTTCCGCTCGGATTCGTTGGGAAGGTCCAGGCGAATGCGAGCGTCAAATCTTCCATCCCGGATCAACGTCGGCTCCAGACCGTCCAGATAGTTCGTTGCGGCCACGATCAGCAAGCCATCCATCTGCCGGTACTGGTCAATGGACTGCATCAACTGGGTCACGAGCGAGTTGTACTCTCGCCCGCCGCCGCCGGCATCCGTTCCGGGCCCTTGCACTTGCTTCCGGCTACCGATGGAATCGATCTCATCGAGGAATAGGACGATCGGCCGGTTGGATACGGCGGCTTCAAAAACACCCCGGATTCTCTCGGCACCAGAACCCGTGTTTTGCCCGACCAACTCGGGGCATCTCACGTGATAGAAGTTGACACCAAATTCCCCTGCGGTAGCCTCGGCCAGCAGATTCTTTCCTGTCCCTTGCGGGCCGTAGAAAAGAATCCCGTTCTGAACAACTGCTGCTCTTCCCCGTCCAAAGCGGTTGTTTGCGATCGCGAGAATGTCGGACTTCGCGCGGCTCACTCCGCCCACATCTGCCAGCTTGACTTCGGGAACGTTAGTCCACCGCGCGGGAATTGCCACAGCGGCCTGTTGAGTCCCGGTGGCCACAGTCGCCGGCCTCGCTCTCGGCCGCAATGCCAGTAGCGCCCAAATCCACAGTCCGAACATCAGCATTACCGAGCCTACGGAATACAACGACTCCCAGGGCTGCAACGCTTCCGGATGATTTGTCATTCCCCATCGGTGTGCCTTTTCCAGCGTTGCTAGCAAGGTAACGGCGATGAACCCTCGCGCCACGCCCAAAGGCCAACGAACGCGCGGCCGCGGAAGGGCGAGCAAGATGACGACAGCCAAGGGTAGTGACAGCAGGTGATCGAATCTCGAATCGAACAACAACCTTGCCGCAATGAATTCAAAGCCAACCAGTACACACGACACAATGCAACGCGTCACCCACGCGGACCGCTCCGAAGTGGATGACGCCTGTGTTCTCCTGGAAAGGTACTGCGCTTCACGGACGGCTTTGGTTGCACCCGCACCCAATAGCCAGCCGATCTTATAGGACAGCCAACTCCAAGGGCCCGTAAATACGAATTGCGGCATGGGCTCTATCTTCCCGTCGAGCACCCTCAGAATATCTGATTCGCTCTCGAACTGGAAGCGGTCCATGCCGCAATTTCACGCCTATTTTCCTGCGAACTACTTCTCTGGTTCCGGAACCGGTTCACTCGTTGCGCCGGGACCCTTGATCAACCGATTCATCTCCCGCATTTCGTTGCGAATGCTGATCAGTTCCTGCAACTCCTGGGGTGACATCCCCGCGATAGAGGAACCCACCTGCGATTCCGCCTTCTGCAACGTCGAGGGACTCTGAGGCACGCGCAGTTCCTGAGTTGTGGCTGGCGCATTGACTCCGGGTTCGTTGAGCACGAGGTAGAAGCGGGTGTTTGCGGGCAACGTCACCACGATGTTCTGCTGGTACGCAAGCATGGCGAGCTGTTGCTCACCGCCCATCGCGATGTTCGATGAGAGCCGTTCCCGCAACAGAATCGAATTGTCCACTTGGCCGCCCAGTCCGCGACCGCCCACGGCGAACGCAGCAATTGTTCCAACACCAGTCAGTGTACGGGTCAAGAACTTCTTGCCAGCGTTGGTTCCGTTGACAGAACCCTTCAGCGCGCCCTGCTCCATGCTCACCGCCAAACCGTTAATCGTCTCCTGCCTCCCATCCGGGAATTCGATGGAATCGAACTTGAGGCTGACCCACCCTTGAGGAGTCGCCTGCGCCAGCGTGCCATATGCCTTGGCGCCAGCCGGCACAACGATCTCACCGTTCCGTTCGTAGTTGTATTCGATCACTGCTACGACCGGCACCTTCGCTGCGGAACTCACGGTGTGCTGCAGACGGGCCACCAACTTTGTTCCCTGCGGCAGCAACGGCGCGGATTTCAGTCGAGACATTGCCGGGAGAGCGCCACCCCCGCCCGCGACACTGCTGCTATTGCTTCGAACGAAGACGAAGGATGACTTCTTGAGCGAGTCGTTCGAGTTCGACGTTGGAGCCACGGGAACTGGAGGAGCGGGCTTCGCAGCATTCTGCTTCGCCTGATATTCAGCGATTGCAGCGTTCCAATCCGTTACCTCGGTTGCGCGTCTCGGCGGGGGCGTCAGCCCCTGTCGACGGTATGCTTCGGCGAGCGCGGGGTCCTCGAAATCAACGGTGCCCAGCGCCGGACGTGCTGAACGATTCACAGGTGCGGTCGGCCTGGGGACATTCTCTGTAGGTATCGGCGTTCCGCGATTCCGCATCGTTCCAAGCAGATCCTTCTCGGTCAGTTCACCCGTTTCATCGTTCGGCTGCTGGGCCGCGTTCAGCTGCGGAATGACCGAACGATTCGCAGACTCTGTTGTGGTCGCATCGGCCTGCGGCCGTCCGAGATTCGGCTGTGTCTTCCGTTCCTTTTTGGACGGATCAGTCGTTGTCGTGAACAGGCCAAAGAAGAGAAACAGACAGCCCACGGCAGTAGCGCCGAGGATCACCGCGCCACGAACCCGGTCGCCCGATTTCTGCTCGCGCGCCGATTCCGGAACCCGCCGGAATCGCGCCGCGAACGCTTCAAACGCGCTCCTGGCCGGTGATCCATCGGCATCGGCTTGTAACACCTGTTCCGGAATCGGCTCCGCTGCGGATTGCATCGGTTCTGCATCTTCCGTAGGCGCCAAGTTTTCCTGTAGCCGACCCTGTTGGGATTCGTCTCTTGAGTCACTTTTCATGATGGCCTTCCTTCCTTAGAGCGGAAACTCCAAAGCCGATGGGTGCGAGCGCCGGTCGATCCACCGCGCCGCTCTCCGCGATTTGCAGGAACAGCGTCTCGTTCGATTGCTTGAAGCCGGGCCGTGCGAAGACGACGACCCCATCGGTACGCTCGCCTGGGCCGATTCGTTTTCGGGTCAGGCGGTATTGCTCCACGGCCAGTTGCTCGCTTGTGCTCCAGCGGCCTCGCTTCACCGGAAAGCCCTTCTTTACCTTGCCTGCCAACTGAATCTGCGGCGGCAGAATCTCAATCGCGTGAGGCTGTGTGTTCACCACCGAAAACAGCACGACAACTTCCTGACCCTGATCGATCACTTCGGAAATCCCAGTTTTGACCCGATCCCCGCGCGCATCCGGCGTGTCCGTTCGCATTCCATAGAGTACGGGGAGTCCAGCGCGCTGTTGCCGCTCGAGCAACAACGTGAGCCCATCGCGTTCGATTGCTTCGCTCAGTGGCGCGTGTTCAACGGGAGTTTTCTGGGACGTGAGAACCGGCACCACTCTCTGCGTAGCCGCTACCTCGGTACCACCAACGCCGCTCTCCTCAATCAGGAACGATTCGGCTAGTCGGTAGGTAAGAACGAAGTCCACGGGCGGCTGCGCCGACGGGCCATCGCTCCTCAACAGGAAACTCAAGTGCCGCCCTGACACAGTCGTGACCAATAGATTGGAAGCTGCGGCCTCCTCGGACACCGGCTTCACCAACACCAGCGCAGGCTCCTTCTCAGAGTGCTCTGCGAGGAATTTCCCCGGATCCCCGAGCACCACAGAGCTGACCGCCTCCGGCAACCGGATCGCAGTGGTGAAGCGCGGGGCCATTCGGACCACGCTCACCTGGTCGTTCACTGTTCTCTGACTGACCACAGGTTTGATCTGTGTCTGCGCCGCCGCGAGCGCGGCCACTGCAATCATCGCAAAAGATTTCATTTAGTTCCCACCCCTTCTCGCAGCAGCGTCTCCCAACGATTTCGGCGATAGAGATACGCCACGCGTTCTACGTAGTCGTGAACTTCCTTCGAGAAGGTGACAGTCAGCCCATCTCGAGGTATCCGTCGCTCGCCCGCGATATAGGCGGCCATGATGAGCCGTTTGTCATCGCCAAAGCGGCCACGCAGCAGCGCCAGATACGCCACACCCGCTCTGATGTTTTCGCGCACATCGAACCTGTTGGTTACCCGAAACGTGGCTGCCGTATCGGGCATCAATTGCATGACGCCCGCTGCACCTGCGCTCGATACTGCCCGCGAATTCCCAGCCGACTCAACTTCGATTACGGCGTGGACAAGCTCGCGCTCGACGCCGTAGCGGTCCGCCCAATAATCGACCCAACGGCGCACATCATTCGATTGCGCGGACGCGACGGTTGCCGCCATCGCAAGAATGACGGCCAGCCTCACGCTGCTACCTCGCTAGAGCCCTTCATGGCAGCAAGCGCTTCGTCTCTGTACTTCAGAGCCGTCGCAACCAGGCTTTTGAAACCATCCTTCAATAGCAACCGCTTCACGTCTTCCTCCGTCTTTGCGAGGAACGGCAGCAGAACGTCCCGCATATCCGACCGAATCTCGACCTCGCCTAATAACTGCAACGCCCGTACGAACTGCACAATCTCATCAATGGACGGCGGCTTCACCAGGTTGTATCCCCGCAAGGCCTGCGCCAGTCCAACCGCCTGCGCCTTCAGTTCCAGCGGGGCATCGACGGTGCGGATATCAAGAATCTCGACTTCCTTGCGAACGTCGGGGTGCTCGATGCGTTTGTATAGGCTGCGCCGCCGCAGTGGATCTCCCAGTCGCCGCTCCTGATTCGAGGTCATCACCACGAACGGTATTGTCTTGGCCTTCACGGTGCCGAGCTTCGGAATCGTGATCTGCCAGTCCGAAAGGATCTCAAGCAGCAACGCCTCGAACTTCTGATCTACTTTGTCCAACTCATCAATAAGCAAGACGACGGGCCTCGGCTGTAGCAACGCCTGCATCAACGGTCCGTGGGTGAAGAAGTCGAGCGTATGCAGACTCGACCGGAGCTTCTCCCACTCCCGGTCAAGCACGTGCTCCTGCGTCTCTAGATACAGGCGTTGGAGCGCCTCGTCGAATGATCCAATGGCCTGTTTCTCTGTGATGCCTTCAAAGCACTGGAGTCGTATCAGTTCCGTCTTTGCCGCCGCCGCGAGGGCCTGCGCCAGAAATGTCTTCCCCGTTCCCGGCGGGCCCTCCAGCAAAATCGGCTTTTGCATATGAGTGGCGAGCCACATGATCTGGACGAGGATCGGATCGGTGGCATAGCCGGCTTCGCGCAATCCGCGTGCAACGTCTTCTTGGGTAGTGAACGTCATCCCACGATCAGAGTAGAGTCGATTGATGACGCGGCAAATCAACTTCGGCATCTCGGTTGGAGTCTATAAAGAAGTCGTCGCCCAGCTCCGATGCAATCAGCGGGCGCAATCCTGCTGAGATAGCAGGACCAATGACGAGGGACATCACGCGGAGTTGGACACCCGGACATCGCGCAAGATACTTGATGCTGAACATCGTGGCCATCACGCATTTCTGGACTCGGCGGACATCGCGCAAGAATCGCACTCGAACAGTCAGGACATACCGCAAATCTGGACAAGTCAGGACATCGCGCGAAATCCGCAACTGTGCAGTCAGGTCAACGCGCGCAATTGAGCAGCCCCGGACATCCCGCAATAAATCTGCATCCGAACATGCTGGTCATCACGCAGATTGCGGAAATCCGGACATCCCGCGCGCGTTTGTCCACGTCCAGTGGCGTTGATGCTTATCGCGGTTAAAATACCGCGTGCCCACTCTAGCTGCGATCCTTGACCACCTGACTGCTGCACCTGTTCGCGACACGGAATCACGAGCCCTTCAGATCATCGCCTGTCGGAACAACTATAACGGTGCAATCAGCCTGTTGCGAGCCCAGAATCCATCCGGGGCGTGGTCAGCCGAACCGAATGCGGGACCCGACAACTGCTTCCACACGGCACTTGCCCTACTGGCATTGAAGGCTTTACTGCCCAATGATCCAATACCCCAGCACGTCGCTCACGCATTTACATGGCTCGACTCGATTGAAGGCACCGAGAACCATTGGCTATGGAAGTGGAAGTTTCGTTATTTTGATCGGCAAGTCCGGTTCGATCCGACGAAAACCGGATGGCCCTGGATCGAGGGCACGGTGACTTGGGTCGCTCCGACTGCCATGGTACTCCTCGCTCATCGGGCTTGGACCCGGGATTCACCACGCCTCCTGACGGCCACCCGAATGTTGCTGGACCGGGCCTGCCCTGAAGGGGGCTGGAACGCCGGGAACTCAGAGGTGTTCGGCGTGGCCCTTGATCCGCATCCCGACTTCACTGCGATGGCCCTGCTCGCATTGCGCGGCGTTTTGGACCGCAACGAGGCCATAATCGCAAAGTCGCTCGACTACTTGTCCATCCGGCTAAAGAATTCAGATTCGTTGTACTCCCTGGCGTGGGGCGTACTCGCGCTCGCCGCATGGAACCGCAGAGGATCAGACGACCTCATCCAACGGCTGCGCGTGAGACTCACCACAATTGATCCCTCACTCGTTCCGGTCCGCACGCTGGCGCTGGCAGTGATTGCGTGCGAACCACCATCGTTCCTGAAATCTGGAGGCCAACAATGAACAGACGCAGAATCTTAGAAGGAGGAGCCATCGGAATCACCGGTGCCGCAGTAGCGGCGCGCCTCTGGCCCAGGGCTGGCCTTCCACGACGCCAGCAGGAGTCCGTCGTTGCGATCCTTCGCTGCGATGACTACGCAACGTGCCACAAAGCCGTCGAAGATGGACTCCGCCTGCTCGCCCCGTCCGTCCGCGGCAAACGGGTGCTGCTCAAACCCAACCTCGTCGAATACTCCACGAAGGCGACGATCAACACGCACCCGAGCGTCATCGCCGCAACGGCAGACTCGCTATTCCGCCTCGGTGCCTCTGAAGTTGTGGTCGCCGACGGCCCTGGTCATGTGCGCGATTCAGAGATGCTGATCGACGAAAGCGGCCTCAAACGTAGCCTCTCCGAAGTTGGTCGGATTCAATTTGTCGATCTCAACTTCGATGCCGTTCACCGCGTCACACCACGCGGCGGATTCACGTCATTCCGCGAACTGTGGCTTCCAGAAACCGTCCTCGCTGCCGACGTGGTCATCTCGATGCCCAAGATCAAGACCCACCATTGGGCGGGCGTTACACTCAGCCTCAAGAACCTTTTCGGCTGCATCCCCGGCAACGTCTACGGTTGGCCCAAGAACGTTTTGCATTGGGAAGGCATCGACAACTCCGTCGCAGAACTCGCGGCGACCATTCCCATCCACTACGTCATCGCCGATGGAATCGTAGCGATGGAAGGCAACGGCCCCTTGCACGGCCCATCGCGCCACCTCGGCTGCCTGGTCTTCTCTAACGATCCCGTCGCAGCCGACGCCACCTGCTGCCGCCTGATGGGTATCGAACCCTCGCGCGTTGGCCATCTTCAAATGACCGCTCCCCTCGGCAACGCATCATCGGACCGCATCACTCAATTGGGCGAGCCAGTTGGCGCACTGAGGCAGAGCTTTGTCTTGATGCCAGAGTTCCGCCACATTGCCGAGCCGTAGCATCTTGAGCGGCGATTTCCTCTGCTTTCCTCTGCGCGGGCTCGGACAGCCAGCCACGTGGTTACTTCGTTCGCGATGTCTCAGAACGCCGTTTTTGCCTAATGGCCTAGCGTGGCTTGACAGTTTTGAAGAGTCGATTCCAAGCAGCTTGAAATTGCCCGCTGGTGCCGGAGGCTAGACCCGTGATGTGACGGCCCGCATAGACCGATCCGCGGGGAAGCGTGGCTCGAACCGGTCACGGAAGCGGCGGTTCTGGTGGCTATCTGAGGCCGGTTTGAATCCGCGGCTTTCGCATCGACGGCATCAAGGGATACGCGCCGGATAACTGCTAACGGGTATCGAAACTGTACAACCAGACAACCGACGCAGCAACCTATGGCTAACGTACACGGCGACAACCGGACCATGCTCAAGGTCGCGACGAACCGTCATCCCCGCAACGTGATCCATGCCCCGCCTCAACGCTGGCCGATCCGCAGAGGGATGCATTATTCATGAGGGCACCTCTCGTCGCTGCCCCCACGTACCTCTACAATGACTCGGTCCAGATGATACGCAGACACTCCCGGTTGTTGGACCAAAGTAGAAAGTTCCTATTGCCTCCAAAGTAGAAAGTTCCGGTTTTGCGGGATTCTCAAGAACCCTGGTGTTATGTTGGCACAGCCTTGCCGGGGTCGCGCCTGGCGGGGTGCCCAAGGCCGAGGCGACGGAGTTGGCTCCGGAAGCAGTCGGCGCAAGCCCTCCAGAACGGGATACCGGGCGGAGGGCTTTCCTGTTAGGGACGCGTGCTGCTGCTGGTGAGACTCTGGAGCTGAGGTCTTGGGCATAGGAGAAGCGCGACTTCAAAATTGCGTTGATTTCACAATGACCGCGCCCAGCGCATTGGCTGTGCGCTCAGACTTGCTCATTCAATCAGCATCCACAGCGGAGCGGCGGGGCGGTCGAAGAAGCCTTGCATCCAGGCGCTTTTGCCGCCGGCGTTGTGATCTCGGCGAGGCTTGCCGGGCGTTGGGGGCGCGATAGGAATGGCGCCGGCAACGCATTCGGCGATGCTCAGATAGCGGCCCTGGTAGCGCGCTTTCAGTTCGCCATCCAAATGCAGTTCGATGCGCAGCCGTTGGCGGCGCATGCTGGTCAGCGCGTGCTCGCGGCCTATCTGATATCGCTGGTTGGCGAAGGAGAAGGTGTAGTCATTGGCAATGACGCGCTCGTCGACGTGGCACAGAATCGCAGCCAGATCCAGGTGCTCGGTGAGCGCACGATGTTGATTGGGGAACTCGGTCACTGGCCGTGCAAATTGCGTGTTCCACTGCGGCCAATACTCATGCTCGAGAAACGCATTGGCCGCGTCGAGCGTGTTGATTTTGGCCAGCCGAAGATCCTTCACCAAACGGTCCTGATCGGTGCGGAAGCTGCGCTCCACGCGCCCTTTGGCTTGCGGCGATTGCGCCGGAATCCAACCGATGCCCAACTCGCGCAACCCACGCCCGATCTGCGTCAGCCGGTCAGCGGCCCTGCGATCAGCCTCGCTTTGGCCAGCCTTCGGCGTCACCGTGAACATCGCCGCACGGTCGGTGTAGACGTCGGCCATACGCCCGTTCCTGTCGATGTACTCCCACAACACACCCATGTTGAACTGCGCGGAATCGCGCGCCACAAACCGGCCCCAACTCCAACTGGTCGCATCGTCGATCATCTTCACCAAGTACCGCACCGGACTTGATCCAGATCGGCCTTCCAGCCAATCATGCGTCGAGGTGTCCCACTGCACCAACTCTCCAAACCCGCTGCGCCTGGCACGCCACGCATGCACGGCTTGGCTTTGCCGCGTCTTGGGCTTCCGCAACCCGGCCTCGATCATCCAGCCGCGCAGCGTCTCGTCGCTTACCTCTATGCCCTGCTTGGCCAACTGCTGACTGGCATACGTCGGCCCAAAATCCTGCCACTCCGGCTGCTGCAACAGCCCCATTGCCTTGGCCTGTACCGCCGCCGTTATCTTGCGGTTCGACTCCCTCCCTCGCAGCCCATGCACCACCACCGCGTCCCCCTCCGTGGCCATGCGCGTGAGCAGTTTCCGCACCCACCGCTCACTCACCCCCATCCGCTCAGCCGCCAACTTCTGCGTCATCCGCTTGTCCCGCGCCGCCTTCAACCACTCCAACCAATCCCGTTCCTGCTGACTCATCCAGATTCGTTCCATTCCACAGCCTGACGGCTGTCAATAGGAACTTTCTACTTTGGCCAAATAGGAACTTCTCACTTTGGCGCTACACGCAGACACTCCCGGTGGCCCTTAGCCGTTTATTTATGATAGAGTCTCACTGATAACCGCAATAAATCTGAACATTGGACGCGATATGAGTAGTCCTGCGATGACATGTCACCCGTTCGTCCACGCTTCAGTTCGCGACGGAATAAGGACTGAGTAGCCAAGACTATGCCGGGTGACGTATCGCCGTGGGACCCAAATGACTGGGAACGCCACATTCAGAGCGTGCTGAAGCTGCGTTACGCGCAGCCCGTCGGCAGTTATCAGCACATCGCGGACGAAATCAAAGGCGATTGTGGACTAGAGGGGTTTGCGGTCGATGGCACCGCCTACCAGTGCTACGCGTGTCAAAACTGGAACGACTTCAGCGTCTTGCTCGATCATCAGAAGAACAAAATGACGGTCGACATCAGCAAGCTGCTGCGTAATGAAGCCGAATTGCTGAAGATCCTTGGCGATATCCGTATCGGTATTTGGAACTTCGTCCTGCCCTTCTGGAATGATAAGGAATTGCTGAAGCACGCTCGCAAGAAGGAAGGGGAGGTCCGGGCTCGCAAACCCAAACATGCGAAAGCCGACTTTCGTATCGCGGTGATCACTGGAGAAGAGTTTCTCGTGGAGAAGAAGGTGCTAGCCAAGCACGACCTCTACCAGTTCGACGTGAAAACCCTCCCTGACCCCGTACCGACAGCCGCGACCTGGATGGAACAGAACAAAGGTCTGGAATTGGTCAGCAACCTGACTCGCAAAGCGAGGATCATCGCGAAGGGCAAGTCCGCAAAAGTCCACCAGGGCTTCCTCAACCAGATGGTCAAGGACTACACGTCCGGATCGATCATTCTGAGCAAATTGCAACAAGACGTTCCTGAAGTATATGAGGAGGTTATTAAGAGGAAGACCGATCGCGAGGGCGAGCTTTTGACTGCGAGCGCTACGAACACGTTGGTTCCTGGCAAGTTCTTCGACGAGACACTGAACCAATACAAGGCCGAACTCCGTGGAGTTTCTGGCATCAGCCCCCGGGCGGTTGATGTCCTCGCCCGTGAAGCAGTCTCGGACTGGCTGTTACGCTGCCCGCTGGAGGTCGAGTAGTGGCCGAAGACAAGGCGCTCACGCTCGAAAAATCACATTCGTTCCGCTTTACGCGCCGACCGATGGCCATCGCCGCAGAGCTCCGCCCCGACTGGAAAATGGCCGCGCTGCTGCTCATTCTTCATCTCAGCTCCCGAGGCGGGAAAAGCTCTTTGCGTCGGCTGCATATACTGAACTGGGCGCTCCGGTCGCCGCGGAACAGGTCAGAGTTCGAGCAGGTCCGTGAACACCAGCAGCCCCTGTTCAGTTTTCAGTTCCGGTTTGAACCAGCGCTCGGGCGCGCCATCAACCTGGCCGTTGGCGAGAAGTTCGTGGAATGGGTCGGAGACAACCGGCTTCAGATCACGGTGAAGGGTAAGCGATGGATTACGGACATCACCAAAGATGAGTCGGTGATGTACCAGGAACGGGAGTTCCTAAAGCGTATCGGCAAAGACGTCACCGAGGCGTTCGCCATGGAAATGATCACGGTTCGACCAATCTGAATATGCTTCGCGTACGGCACCTTCTGATCCACATCAACACCGACAAAGGGGTCTTCGGGACACGGCAGAATTTCGCCGATGGACTGAACGTCATTCGCGCGGAGAACTATGCTGGTAAATCGCAGCTCGTGCAGTCGATCATGTACGCCCTCGGCATGGAGGGAATGCAGGGGCCATCACATGCTGTTCCCTTGGCGCATGCGCTGACGGACTATCTGGAGTACAAAGAGAGCGGCAAAGAGGGCAAGGCGAAGGTGATCGACTCCATGGTCTCTGTCGAGATCGAGAACGGCAAGCATGAGTTCCTGACCGTACAAAGAGCGATTGCCGGGGATCGCAACAAGCACCTCATGACGGTCTACGAAGGCCGCGCCATCACCAAGAAAGAAGCGCTGAGCTCAGCGCGGGACTATTACGTGCGGGAAGGCGGAGCTGCCACGAATGAACTCGGCTTCCACCGTCGACTGAAGGACTTCATCGGCTGGGACCTCCCGATGGCACCCCGTTTCAACGAGCCGGATTGCCCGTTGTACCTCGAAACCATCTTTCCACTCCTGTACGTTGAACAGAAACTGGGCTGGGGCCGGCTCCCGGCTAGGTACCCCACATGGCTTGGGATCCGCGATGTAGGGCGCAGGACGGTGGAATTCATCCTGGGCCTTGAGGCGTACGCGACCGCGATAGAGCGCGCAGCAGTGAACGATGAAATCAAACGCCTCAAGAGAGAATGGGCGAGCGCAAGAACGCAGGCCGAACGATCAGGGTCAGCGATCGCAGGTATTGTCCGTGGCATCCCCGTGGAACCGATAGCATCCTGGCCACCAGAAGTCCCCCCGACGCTTTCCGTCATGCGGGATTCCAAATGGGTGCCGATCGCCGAGTACCTGAACGGCCTCAAGGGACGCTTCACGGAGCTGCAGAACATTGAGGTTCCCTCGACCGAAAAGGCCGAGCCGAAGATTCGAGCCGAATTGTCGAAGCTTGAGTCGGACCTCGCGTCGCGAGAACGAGCAATCGCCGCGCTCTATGAGAAGTTCGAGACGGATAGTGGCGAGGCCGAAGCACTCCAGCAGCGCCTCGATACCATTAACGATGACCTCCGGAAATACAAAGACCTACGAAAAGTACGACGCATGGGGTCTAGCGACGGTCCCGAGGTCGTCAATGGACATTGCCCGACGTGCCATCAGGATCTCGCAGATTCACTACTCGACACGGGGAACAAAGCCGTTCCGATGACGGTCGATCAGAACGTGAGTTTCTACGAAGAGCAGATCCAACTCTTCGCGGCGGTCCACGGCAATGCCATCCACTCCGTCCAGACCGCAGAGAAGGAGCTGCGCGCGCAACGCGGCCAGGTGGCGGAACTACGAGAGCGGATACGGGACATCCGGGAAACACTTGTGTCCGCGTCAAGTTCCCCGTCCATTGAGGCGATATCTGAACGTATCCGGCTCCAGGAAAGGATCGGCCGCGTGACCACCCAGCAACAAATGTTCGACGAGAACATCGCGGAGCTCGCACAGCTCGCCACCGAATGGCTTGACGTGCAAGAACGCCTGAAGAAACTCCCCAAGGGAGCCCTCTCGGCGAGCGACGAGGCAAAAATCAACCTCCTACAGAAGTCGTTTCAGCAGCAGCTCACCCAGTACAAAATGGGCAGCCTCGCCGTCGCGGACGTGCAAATATCACCGGGCAACTACGAGCCAGAAGTGGACGGGGTCAATCTGAGCGCGGACGTTTCTGCGAGCGATCTCATAAGGCTTCACTGGGCGTACTTGCTCGGACTCCTCGAAGTCGGCACGCGAACAACAGGCAATCACCCAGGACTGCTGATCTTCGACGAACCGCAACAACAATCCGTCGAAGAAAACGCGTTCCGCGAGATGCTCCGCCATGCTCAGGGCGAGAAGAACTGCCAGATCATCATCACCACAAGCCACGAGCGCAAGACCATCGGCACCTACTTGGAGAAGATCGGCGTCAAGCATGTCGCGGAATTTGGGACTGATCGCATCATCCAGAAAATGCCGTAAAGAAATGCGCCCATGGCGACCACGGTCTTTGGCCCAGTTCGCGCCTCCATGAGAGCTACTGCGCATTTGTCAGTGGAGTTTGATTGCGCCCAAAGACAGAACTCACTTGAGCAACCCAGCCGCACTCGGCCGCTTCACATTCATGGTGGGATCCTGATAGCCGTTGAGAACCAGCCACTCCTGCTGCGACCGGCTGAGCTTCCGATACGGCACGGCATCCGGATGATTGCGCAGCAATGACGCAAACGACGACTCCGCGATTCTGCCCTTGAAGCGCCGCAGTTTCCCCTCGTGGAGTAGGCGGTAAACGCCCATGCGCGATATGCCCAGATCCCGCGCCACCTCGGAGATCGTGTAGCCATTCTCGCGTGGCTCCTCTTCATCGGTGGGCCGGTGACGTTGCGTGAACTTGCGCACAGCTTCCGCTGATCGCTCCGCGTCGTGCGTCCAACGCGGCCGCTCTCGCCATGGCAACTTGCCGGGGCCAAGTTCGCGCCGCAGGAAGTCTTGAATCGACCGAGTGGTGCGTCGCAGCGAGTCGGCAAGCTGCTCCAGCGGGGTTCGTGTTTCTGGTTGCGTCGCTGCCCAGGCTTTTACCAGGCCAGCTTCCTTGGTAGTCCAAATTCGCATCTCGGGTTACCTCCGAATCTGTGATTGCAGCAGGCAGCAGAGGCGCCGTCCTGCGAAAAGAATAGGGTTGATGGTTCAGCACTGGCAAGTGAACATGCCAGCGCATAAAGGTTACTGAGTGTGCGCGTGGAGAGGCGTCAACCGCACGGAATTACGGCCATTGCCGCTTCGCCGCACATGGGTTAGCAGGCTGCGTTGGGTGCGACAAAATTCTCGACGCAATTGCTGCCAAAGCCACAAAACGCCACTTCGCGTGCTGATTTCGCGGGATCACGGGAATCGCCTTGCAACGACATCAGGAGCGTTCTATGCTAGAACCTCACCAATGCAGAGAGTGAGAACCGCTGGCTAACGGCTAGCTTCCCTTGGAAGTTGCTTGAGCTCGGCGGTCAGCGTAAAACGCTAAATTGAATTTCGGAATGAGCGGACCCAGAGAGACGCGTCCAGATTCGGACGCCCCAACCGGCGCCCTTGCACTTCACCGCGACATGCGTGACCAAGCGTTGAAAGTGCCATGGCGGGAGCTTGCTTCCGCGTGTGAGCGAATGGCAACGTGGCGGTCATTCGGGCTCTGGGTGCGAGCGATTGCCGATGCTGAGATGGCGTTACCCGACTGGCTGGCCGCTGTGATCGAGGATCGCTGTCCGGCATTCCTACAAAGCCGCCGCACTGGTTCGGACGTAGAATCTTTGTGGCTCGATCTCGGTGGATGGGTGGATTTCCATTTCTTTACGGAAGCGATGCAAGGCGGCTGGATTCAAGCTCTTCACTACTACTATGGCCGCCAGCCCGCGTCCGAGCGAATCTGGCAGCATTGGACTCGCATGGATGAGGAATGGCGGATTCGAAAGCCCACGGTCTATCCGACCTTCGATCAGTGGCAACGGGAGATCGCGAACGCCTCGAAGGCAACACCGGCAACTTCTCAGTATGTCGAATGGGAGGCGTTTGCTCTCTGGGTCCGCAGCTTGGTGGAAGCCGCGCGCGAGGTTCCGGCCATCGTGCAGGTAACTTTGGAGGAGCGCTGCCCCGGCTTCATGGCCGGGGTCATGGCTGTCCGTGCCAAGCCGTGCTCCGACCCTCAGTGGTTGTGGGATCAACTGCGCCGCTGGATCGAAGAACACGCTTTCGCTGAGGCATTGCGGGATTCGTCGATTGAAGTCCTTCGGGCTGATGCGCACCGGCAACTCCGTTCCGAGCGAGTTGTTGATTACTGGACTAGCGTTCAGACCGGCCTGGCAAAGGAGACGCTACCCACATTTGAACAGTGGCTCGCTGGGGTAGACGCGTTCGTCATTCACTGACTATCGCGACCCGGTCGGCCGCTGATATCCAAGTGAACGAACCCAATTCTGGGCTTCGACCGTCAGGCTCTCAAAGGGAATCATGTCAGAATGCTCCCTGCAGAATTGGGCCAGGGACTCATCCGTGATTCTGCGGTGTTTCCGCATGAGCCAACCCGCATGGACCCACGCCTTCACTTGTGCCTCGCTGACGTTGAGGTAACGAATTAGATCTTTGGTCTTGTGGCCGCCGAAGAATGCCGCATCAAAACCCAGTCGACGGATTCTCGCGAGAATCGCCTTGGGCGTGCGCCGCAGCCGACGAGCGATCGTATCCAAACTACAATCGGCCAACTCGCGAAGCGTCTCGTCGAGCCCGCGGTCCCAGCGGCGTGCGGGCTCGACGCGATGATTCGTCACTCCAAGGGCATGCGCTCGCCGCGCAACCGCATCGTGTGTCCATTCCGGGTGCAGCGCGAGAATCTTCACGGTCGCCCCATGCGCCCCTTCGCGCCCGTTTCCATACTCGGCGAGTAAAATTCTATCCTCTACGTCAGTCCACTTGTGAACGTCATACGGCTGCCGTGTCCTTTCGGTGAGGCCAAGGTAGACGATGCGCTCCCAAATGACAGATTTTGCAATAGCGGGGTGGCTGCGGAGAATAGCATCGATGGAACGCTTTTCGTGATCTTCGCCAGATCGCGCGGAGTCGCGCAGGAAGTCATCTAATTCAGCGGTCCAGCAGTTGCAAAGCGCGGTCCCGTTGAGGTTGCCCTTATTAAACCCGTTGAGACCACTTTGCGGCGAGACGTCGGTCTCTTCACGTAGCTTAGGCGCGGCACCTTCGGAAGACGGGAAGCTCGCGCTTCCGTACTGGTCGACCGAGGCTGCCCCAGCCAACCCGGGGGAGGAAGGGTGCTGTGCCCGTGAAGTTCGCTTCGGCATACAACGCCTGTTTAGTCTCTACATGAATGAGGTCCAACGTGGTGAACAATTCTCCGATAATAGTGAGCCTTTCGGCATCGTAGTCGAGGGCGAAGACCAAGTCAACGGATGAAGACCTGATATCCCCAAGGACTTTATAGATGCACAGCCTGACCTTTTCGTTCCACCGGTCCGCACGCCACCCGCATTCGCGGGGGTACTGGCGCAGTGCCAAAATTCTCAACGCAATCACCGCACGCGCGATGGCATGCCCGCGACTGCTGGGACGCGAGGCATTGCACGACTGTGAATAGTGGAGGATAACGGCAGAAGACGTCAACTCGACTTCTTGCCGTTTCGCGGCGGCGTTGCCGGAAGCATCTTGCCGCCGGACTCGATCCATTCGATCAGGAGGTGTTCTTCCACTCGCATTTGGCGACCCATCCGTACGATGGGGAGAATGCCTTGCCGGCCCATTTCGTAGGCCCTTTGAAGAGAGACGCCCAAGCGCTGGGCCACGTCATCCATGTGAAGAAGCCGAATGTGAATCCGCTCGGCCGGAGTTGTTTCATTGAGGAGTAGAGTGCTCATGTTGGTTTTATACGCGAATTCCCACAGGCCACCAAACGACTTGCTACACACCCTTACGGGGCACAGCCAACTCGCTTGGAGAATATCTGATTTGCCCTTACGATTGCCTCGTGGCTGGACAAATCATACCCAGAGGAAAGAACATTTGGATCGTTCGGGTCTATCTCGGTGAGCATCCGCAGACCAAGAAGCGCGTCTACCAGAATCGGACAATTCACGGCAGCAAGAAGGCTGCAGAAGCGGCTCTTGCCGCGATGCTGCTGGAACGCGGGGCCGGGACGCCCACGGAGACTGCTCGCAAGACCAAGATCAAGGATCTATTGGAGGAGCTAGTCGCGGACTACCGGATCAATGGAAAGTCGGTCGATTGGTGCAAGCTTGTCGTCGACAAGCATCTTGATCCGTTCTTCGGCCATGTCCCTGCTGGGAAGCTCACGACTGAGATGGCCCGCAACTACGTCGCGTTCCGCCAGACGAAGGAAATTGCCAACGCCACGGTCAATCGCGAGTTGTCCTTGTTGCGGCGGGCCTTCAATCTAGCGCGGCTTTCAACGCCGCCTCGCGTTGCTTCGGTGCCGTACATCCCCATGCTCGAAGAGCGCAATGTCCGGAAAGGATTCTTTGAAGACGAGCAGTTCCACGCGCTGATCGCGGAACTTCCAGATCACCTGAAGCCGTTGCTTGCGTTCGCCTATTACACCGGTTGTCGCCGCGGCGAGATCCTGAGTCTCCACTGGACTCAAGTGGACCTGCAGCGTGGGGTCGTCCGCTTGGAAGCGGGAACCACAAAGAACGATGAGGCCCGCGTCCTGCCGCTTGTGCCCGAACTACAAGAGATTCTCGCCGAGAGAAAGCGCCTCCGGGATCTGAACCACCCGCAGTGCTCCTGGGTCTTCTTTCACGACGGAGAACGGATTCGGTCATTCAAAACGGCCTGGGCTGGCGCCTGTACGCGGGCGGGTCTGGTGAACGAGGCTGGGGAACCTGAAAAGCTCTTCCATGACCTCCGCCGGACTGGCGTCCGCAATCTGGTTCGAGCCGGCGTACCGGAAACGGTCGCGATGAGGATTTCAGGTCACAAGACCCGGAGCGTCTTCGACCGCTACAACATCACCTCGGAAGCCGACCTCCAGGACGCCGCCGAGAAACTCGCCAAGCACCTTGCGGAGAAGCGCAAGAAGCCGTCCGAATCGTGACGAAAAACGCTCTGGATCAAACTCCGAAAAACGGGTCCAGCCGCACACAACCCGCACACAAGAAAAAAATCCGCACACTATACGCACACTAACGCGAAAACGCCCTCCGGTGGAGGGCGCCCGAATCTCTGTAAGCTATTGATTTTATTGGTGCGGATGAGAGGACTTGAACCTCCACTCCCTTGCGAGAACTAGAACCTGAATCTAGCGCGTCTGCCAATTCCGCCACATCCGCACGTCGGTGGGCAATTCCATTGTTTCAATTCGCAGACGCTGTGTCAAATTTTTGGGTGGTATCCTCAGGACAAACCAAAGGAGAAGACCACTTTTGGGCCAGAATCTAGCGCCGGCCCGCGGCGCTGTTGCGCAAATCGAGGATGAGGCGCATCACCAGGCTCTCGATCTGGCTGGCAACTGCCCGGTAGACGCTTTCTTTGAGGCCGATGGGGTCCTGCACGCGCCATTCGATGACTCGCATGCCGCGCAGGTGAAGTGGGTGGCCACTCATGTTGACGACGAGATCGACGGGTTCGCGCATGGCGATCTCCATGCCTTTCGGGAAGTGATCGTCAATCTGAATGTTGTGTTCGCCGAGCACCTGCTTGGTTAGAGGTGCGATGATGGTCGCCGGACTCAATCCCGCGCTTCTGACGGAGAGGATATCGGCGCCATAAGCTTTGGCAAATCCTTCCGCCATCTGGCTGCGGCAGGAGTTGCCAATGCACACGAATAACACGCGCACTTTTGACGGAGCCGTGAGTGGAGCACCTTGCGCTCCCGCGGCAGGATTGACAACGGGAGCTTTGGGAGCGGCCGCGCCAGGAAAGATGGGACCGGTGCGCAGAGGCGATTGCACCGGTCCGGCGGGCACCGGTGGCGTGGCGCTATCTCTTCGGTCGTTGCTCTTTGCATCGTTGCGACGCGGGCCCAGCAACCGGTACCGGTCGCCTCTTATGCCCCCGCCGCCAGATCCGTTTCCCTGTACCATTCGAGCGTCTTTTTTAAACCTTCTTCAATCGTAAACCTCGGCGCATGCCCGAGGGCGGCGGTGGCCGCACGAGTGTCCGCCATGGAATCGCGCACGTCGCCCACGCGCGGGGGGCCGTAGTTGGCGGGCAGCTTCACGCCCTCCATCTTCTGCAGGAGATCCCAAATCAGATTCAGTGAGTATTTGTTGCCGTTGCCCGCGTTATAGGTGCGCCCTTCGGCGGCCGAAGCGCCGGCCTTCGCGGCCTTGATACAAAGCCCGGCCACATCTTCCACGAAAGTGAAATCTCGCGTCTGTTCACCATCTCCAAAGATAGTGGGCGTCGTGCGAGCGAGCAGGTGCTTCATGAACAGGCTGAGGACGCCGGAATAAGGACTGGTTGGATCCTGTCGCGGGCCGTAGACGTTGAAGAAGCGCAGGCAGACCGACTCCACCCCGAAGCACGAGTAAAATACCGACGCGTAATATTCACCCATCAGCTTCTGTGCGGCGTACGGCGATTTCGGATTCGGCTGCATCGTCTCCACCTTGGGCAGCGTCGGTGTATCGCCATACGCCGACGACGACGCCGCGTACACGATGCGGCGGACTTTGTTCTGCGCTGCGGCATGAAAGACGTTGAAGGTGCCGTCAATGTTCACTTCATGCGAGGGGACCGGCTCATGCACCGAGCGTGGGACCGAAGGGATCGCCGCCAAGTGGAACACGGTGTCCACGCCAGCGAGCAAGTCGATCATTTTTTCGCGGTCCCGGATATCAGCGTTATGAAAGCGAATGGAATCGCGCACCTCGGTCAGATTTTTTTCATGACCCGTGAGGAGGTTGTCGATGACGTCAACTTCCGTCGCCCCTTGGGCCAGAAGCGACCGGACGAGCGTCGACCCGATGAATCCGGCTCCGCCTGTGACTAGGTAGCGTGGCATTTATTCTTTTATTCTAGTGTCTCCACACCCCAAACATTCTCTTGCGAGTTTGTGGAGAACCCTAATTCGTCTTGCGTGCCACGGCGATCAACGAAAGGCCGTGCCACGGAAGGAATCCGTCGATCAGCTTCCAGAACCAGACGGACTTATCGAACAGTTTCAGCGTCGGCTTTGAGATTCGCTTACTGTGGAACAGCTTGCCGGAAATCGACCACGCCAGCGCACCGATTTTGTTCAACTGATGGAAGCGCACAACTTCGAAACCGGCAGCCTTCAGCATTTGCCGCAACTCGTCCTCCGAAAAACGCCGCTTGTGACCCAGCGCCTGGTCGAGAGACCCCATGAGTCCTTTGCTCTGCGGAACCAGGACCACCATATTGCCGCCCGGCTTCACGCAGTTCCCCAAGTTGATGACAACGGACTTGGGATCGTCCACCGTTTCCAGGACATTCAAGCAGAGCGCCGTTTCATACTTGCCACGCCAGGGAAAGTAATCGGCTTCCTCAGAAGGGTTGAATGGGCACACCAGCACGTTCGGCGTACGGAGGAAACGATTGCGCAGTGCGTGGAGGTAAAGATTGTCTCCTTCGCCGGCGACGTATTGGAGTTTCCGGCTCATCAACCGGCCGGTCCAGTTGCCCAGGCCCGCGCCGATTTCGAGCACGGTATCGCCCAGGTGCGGCCGCACAAGTTTGGTCACCCAACTGAGGTAGGCCGGCGTGCCCGTGAGATTATTCAGAAGGCCGCGGCCGTAGTTGGGGACGTAGAGATCATCCACCAGCCAGAAGTAGAGAATAACGCCTAGCGCCTTGACGCCGTCTTTCCAGCCAATCTTCTTCCCTTCCTCATAGGTTCGGCCGTGATAGCTGATGGGCACTTCGTAAATGCGCAGCTTGCGCTTGGCGCACTTCATGGTAATCTCCGGCTCAAAGCCGAAGCGATCGGAGCGAATCGGGATGCTCTTGAGCAAATCCGTGCGGAAGACCTTGTAGCAGGTCTCCATATCCGTCACGTTGATGTTGCTGAAGATGTTCGAAAGCAGCGTCAGCCCCTTGTTCATCATCGTGTGATAGAAGGGGAGCACGCGCGTGTGATCGCCCACAAGGTAGCGCGAACCGAAGACGGCGTCGGCGTTGCCTTCGAGCATGGGACGCAGCAGGCGCGGATACTCGGCCGGATCGTATTCGAGATCGGCGTCCTGCACCAGACAAAAATCGCCTTGGGCTTTTTCAATCGCAGTGCGAACCGCGGCGCCTTTGCCTTTGTTCACTTCGTGGCGGAAAAGACGAATGCGCGAATCGGCAGCTGCCAGCCGCTCGAGGATTGCCGACGTCCCGTCTGTCGAGAAATCGTCCACGATGACCAGTTCGCGATCCATGTTTTCCGGCAGCGGGGCGGCCAGAACAAGGGAGAGGCTTCGCTCCACAACGGTCCGTTCGTTGTAGACAGGAATCAAGATCGATAGCAGCATTCGAATCCCTCAGTATAATTGGGATTACACCCTAACATGCAGATGAACCCCGTACTTCAAACCAACGTTCCTGGACTGACTCTTCGTGGACGCGGCAAAGTTCGCGATATCTACGAAGATCCAACCCAGCCAGACCGACTCCTGATCGTCGCCACGGATCGCATTTCCGCATTCGATTACATCCTGGCGACCGGCATCCCGGAAAAGGGCAAAGTCCTCACGCAGATGACTTTGTTCTGGCTCGATTTCCTAAAGGACGTCGTGCCGAATCACTTCATCAGCACCGACGTGACCGGCTTGCCCGCTGAGCTCGAAGGCCGTTCGATGTGGGTCAAGAACGCCAAGATGTTCGATATTGAATGCGTGGCGCGTGGCTATATTTCCGGCTCCGGCTGGAAGGAGTATGGCCAAGCCGGTACAGTGTGCGGCATTCAGTTGCCCGCGGGCCTGAAGGAAAGCGCCCAGTTGCCGGAACCGATTTTCACTCCGGCAACGAAGGCCGTCACCGGGCATGACGAAAATATTCCGTTCGAGCGCGCCGCAGAAATCGTGGGCGCCGACATGGCCGCGAAGCTCCGCGACCTCACGCTCGGGATCTACAAGAAGGCGTCGGAATACGCCCGCCCGCGCGGCATTATCATTGCGGACACGAAGTTCGAATTCGGCATCGTTGATGGCGAGATTATTCTGGCGGACGAAGTATTGACGCCGGATTCTTCGCGCTTCTGGCCGCTGGAAACCTATGCCCCGGGTGGCGCGCAGCCCTCGTTCGACAAGCAATACGTGCGCGATTACCTGGAGTCCATCAAGTGGAACAAGCAGCCACCGGCTCCGGGCCTGCCGGAGGAAGTGGCCGCGCGCACCGGGGAGAAATACAAGGAAGCGTATCGGGTGATCACCGGCCGTAGTTTGTGAGCCTGCTCGACATACTTATCGTTGTACTCGTCGGCATCTCGGTTGTAGCCGGTGTCGCCGCGGGATTTGCGCGCGTCGGCATCGGCTTCCTCGCATCAGTCTGCGGATTGCTATTCGGCTTCTGGTTCTACGGTTTTCCGGCGGAGCTGATCAAAACATTTGTCAAAACACCCATGGCCGCGAACCTGATCGGATTTCTGATCGTGTTTGCGGCCTTTGTTCTTGCGGGTGCGCTGGTGGGAAAACTTCTGGCGAAGTTCTTCCATTGGACAGGACTTTCGTGGCTGGACCGTCTGCTCGGCGGCCTGTTTGGACTGGTGCGCGGCGGGCTGATCTCGGTTGTGTTCATCACCGCGGTCATGGCATTCACTCCGAAGCCACTGCCGAATTGGATGGTTCGATCCAAAGTGTTGCCCTATGCGATCGACGCATCGAACATGCTGTCTTCGCTGGCGCCTGCGGCCATTAAGGGAGCGTTCCGTCAGAGCATGATCGAAATTCGCCAGGCGTGGGTGGATGAACTGGATCGCGCGAAAGAAAAGCTGGAGCTGAAGCTTGAGCCCAAACCCGCGCCGAAAGCAGAAGAGACCCCCAAGCCTGTCGCACCGAAGGCGGAACCAAAGAAGCAGGAACCCAAGAATTCTCCGGCTCCAAAAGCTACTGGCAAGCAGAAGGAGAAATCCCGTGTCGGGCAATCTGTTGATTTTTGATTTGGACGGAACGCTGATCGATTCAAAGCGCGATCTCACCGATTCGGTCAATGCTACACGCGCCTCGCGCGGACTCCCTGCCCTTCCCGACGATATCGTTTCCGCCTATGTGGGCAACGGCGCACCCATGCTGATCCGCCGTGCGTTGCCCCATCTCACCGAAGAGGAGCACGCCGAAGCGCTGCAGTTTTTCCTGCATTATTACCGCGACCACATGCTGGATGCCACCACGCTCTACCGGGGTGTCCGCGAAGCTTTGGACCGCCTGCACAAAGAGAAGATCGCCATGGCGATTCTAACGAATAAGCCGGTGAAGTTCAGCGTCCGCCTGATTGCGGGGCTTGGCCTAAGCGATCACTTTTTCCAGATCTACGGCGGCAATAGTTTCGAGCACAAGAAGCCGCACCCAATCGGCCTGCTGCGCCTCATGAACGAATCGAACGCGGATCCCAAGAAGACGGTGATGGTGGGTGACAGCTCGGTGGACGTGCAAACCGCCAGAGCCGCCGAAGTCCAGGCCTGCGGCGTGTCGTGGGGATTTCAACCGGAGACCTTCGCGAAGGCAGCGCCGGATTACATCGTGGATGATCTGGGCGAGTTGGCGGAGCGGGTGTTGGGGACGTAGGCTGAGGCGAACGTCATCGCGAGTCCCGATCCCCCGCGCGACGGGACTCCGGAGATTCGCACCGCTCCTCTTATTCAGATGACGCCAACCTGCGGAACGTTGAATGGATTAGAAGCCTTTCCAACAGAAGCCATCCGACCGTCGCCAGGAGGCATACCGCAAAGCAGTGCGAATTCGACGAACATCGGACTCGATTCCCCTAAATCGTGATCTACGAGGGAGTCGCCATTGACGCCCCCCTCAAAAAGGCGCATGATGGGGCTTTAGAGGCCCGTATGCCAATCTCCTGGTCGTCTCCGCGTTTTCCCTTGCAGGCCATCCGCATTTGCGTGGCCATCCTGCTGGCTACACCTGTCTGGGCGCAGTCTGTTATCTCCGCCCGTTCCGGCATCGTGCACTACGTGGAAGGCGACGTCGCCATTGACGGCGAAGCCGCGCAGCCTAAGTTCGCGCAGTTTCCAGAGGTGAAAAAGGGGCAGGTGCTCTCCACCACCGAGGGCCGCGCCGAAATGCTGCTGACACCGGGCGTGTTCCTGCGTCTTTCGGAAAATAGCTCCGTGAAGATGGTGTCGAATTCACTCTCCGACACACGGGTGGAAGTGATGGCCGGAACAGCACTGATCGAGGTTGGCGAGCTTCTTCCCGACAATGCGATCACGATTTTGACCGGCGAGGCAAAAATTGCGTTGCCGAAGCGCGGACTCTATCGAGTGGACGCCGAACCCGCCCGATTGCGTGTGTTTGACGGGCAGGCACAGATTACAGACGCCGATCAGAAACTGAGTGCGAAGAAGGGCCGCGAAGTGGAGTTGACGTCGTCTCTTCCCGTGAAGAATTTCGACGTTAAAGAAATAGACGCATTCCACCGCTGGAGCGGCCGCCGGACAGGCTACATTGCCGCGGCGAATGTAACGTCAGCGCACGTGGCGGGCAATTCTGAATACAGTAGTGGATTCGTCGGTGGGCGGAGTTCGTGGTCCTGGAACCAGTATTTCGGCATGTTCACCTTCGTGCCGTCTAACGGCATTTACCAGAGTCCTTTCGGTTCGCCGTTTTATAGCCCGGCGACAATCCGCTTTGTTTATATCCCGCGGATGACAACCAATATGATGATTGGTGCGCCCGCGCCGCCGCCGCTGATTCCCGGATCGATCAGCCCCATGGCGCCACCGGCGTTCGATCACCCCAGCCCCGGACCGGGCTCACTGAACATCCCTTCGCGTGCCCCGGTTGCTCCAGGCGGCATGGTTTCCCCGAGAATGATGGGCGGACGCGGACGATAACGGCTCGTATCCAGCTACGATGGTGAGTAAGCGAGCGTCATGCAAATGCATACCAAGCGTACTCCATCCTCCACTGGGCCCCTATCCGCCGAAGAAATCAAACAACTGGACGCGTACTGGCGCGCGGCCAACTATCTCTCGGCCGGACAGATCTACCTTCTCGATAACCCACTTCTCAAAGAGCCGCTCCAACCGGAGCACATCAAGCCGCGCCTCTTGGGACATTGGGGCACCACTCCTGGTTTGAATTTTATCTATGCCCACATGAACCGGGTGATCCGGAATCATGATCTGAGCGCAATCTACGTCACCGGACCTGGCCACGGGGGTCCAGGGCTTGTCGCGAATACCTACCTGGAAGGCACTTACAGCGAGTTTTATCCGAACATCTCGCAAGATACCGACGGAATGCGAAAGCTGTTCAAACAGTTTTCCTTCCCCGGCGGCATTCCTAGCCACGTAGCTCCGGAGACGCCTGGATCCATCCACGAAGGTGGTGAACTCGGCTACTGTCTCGCACACTCCTTTGGAGCCGCGTTCGATAATCCCGATTTGCTCGTGTGCTGCGTTGTGGGAGATGGCGAAGCGGAGACGGGTCCCCTCGCGGCCAGTTGGCATTCGAACAAGTTTCTGAACCCAGCCACGGATGGCGCGGTGCTGCCGATTTTGCACTTGAACGGGTATAAGATCGCCGGCCCGACGGTGCTCGCGCGCATCAGCCGGCAGGAATTGGAAGAGCTGTTCCGCGGCTATGGTTATCACCCCTACATTCTTGAAGGCGACGATCCCGCACAGATGCATCAGGAGATGGCATCCGTTCTGGATACCGTAATCGCGGAGATCCGGTCGATCCAAGAAACCGCACGCAGCACTACCGAATCCGCCGTGCGTCCGCGTTGGCCCATGATTGTTCTACGAACACCGAAGGGCTGGACGGGGCCGAAGACGGTGGATGGGCATCCCGTGGAAGGGTCTTTTCGCTCACATCAGGTTCCGCTCGGCAACGTCCGCAAAGATCCGCAGCAACTGCGGCAGCTCGAAGAGTGGATGCGAAGCTATCGTCCGGAGGAATTGTTCGACGAAAATGGCGCGCTGGTGGAAAGCCTTCGGGAACTGGCGCCCGAAGGGGATCGCCGCATGGGCGCGAATCCTCACGCCAACGGCGGTTTGCTTTTGCGCGACTTGATCATGCCGGACTTCCGCGATTACGCCGTAGCCGTGGAAAAACCAGGCACTGCGATTGCCGAAGCGACCCGCGTCACAGGCGAGTTCCTTCGCGACGTGCTGAAGAGCAACGCGAAGAGCCGCAACTTCCGCATCTTCGGACCCGATGAAACCGCATCCAATCGCTTAAACCCAGTGTTCGAGGTCACCAACCGCGAGTGGATGGCGGATCGCGTGAACTCCGACGATCACCTCGCCACTGACGGGCGCGTGATGGAAATCCTCAGCGAACATCTGTGCCAAGGGTGGCTCGAAGGTTATCTACTGACGGGGCGGCACGGATTTTTCTCGTGCTACGAAGCGTTCATCCACATCATCGATTCCATGTTCAATCAACATGCGAAGTGGCTGAAGACGGCCCGGCACATCCCGTGGCGCAGGCCGATTGCTTCGGTGAACTACCTGCTGACATCGCATGTGTGGCGGCAGGATCACAACGGATTCAGCCACCAGGACCCTGGATTCATCGATCATGTAGTGAATAAAAAAGCCGAGGTGGTTCGCGTGTATCTGCCGCCGGACGCAAACACATTGCTATCGGTGACCGACCATTGTTTGCGCAGCCGCCATTACGTCAATGTGATTGTGGCCGGAAAACAACCCGCGCCGCAGTGGTTGAGCATGGAGGCCGCGATCGAGCACTGCACCGCCGGAATCGGCATCTGGGACTGGGCCAGTAACGATCAGGGCCAAGAGCCCGACGTGGTGATGGCGTGTGCCGGAGATGTTCCCACTTTAGAGACTCTGGCAGCAGTGGAGCTGCTTCGAACGCATCTCCCCGACCTAAAGATTCGCGTGGTGAACGTGGTGAATCTGATGACGCTGCAGCCACCGAGTGAACATCCTCACGGGCTGGCGGATCGTGATTTCGACGCGATCTTCACCGCCGACCGGCCCGTGATCTTCGCCTTCCACGGATATCCCTGGCTGATTCACCGGCTGACGTACCGGCGCACCAATCATCACAATCTGCACGTTCGCGGATACAAAGAAGAAGGCACCACGACCACGCCGTTCGATATGACGGTGCTAAACGATTTGGACCGTTTCCACCTTGCGAGCGATGCCGTGGACCGCGTGGAACGCATCCAACGAATCAGCGGGCACTTCAAACAATTCCTGCGAACCAAATTGATCGAGCACAAACAATACATTGCCGAGCACGGCGACGACATGCCTGAAATTCGCGACTGGAAGTGGACGAACTAGGCGAGCGAACGTGCGGGAATCCACCATCCTGGTGTTGAACGCGGGCTCCAGCAGCCTGAAGGCGAGCGTTTATCGATTGGGCGAAGTCCTTTCGTCAACGGACCCGCTTCCTGCGATTTGGTCGGCTCGCGCGCAATGGACAGAACTCTCCGGCGATATTGCGAGGGATGTTGCGAGCGATATTGCGAGAGATGTCGCCGTCGATATTCGTGGAGCGGTGGAAGAAAAGCACACCTGGAGAATCTCATCCGTCGCCGAGCTTTTCGACAAGCTCCTGGAGTCCCTGTGGAGCGGCCCCAACGCGCAGCTCACAAGCGCCAACGAAATCGATTGCATCGGGCACCGCATTGTCCACGGCGGCGCCCGATTCCAGCAAAGCGTGCGGATCACTCCGGAGGTACTGGCCGCAATCAAAGAAGCAACCGTATGGGCCCCTCAACATAATCGACTGGGCCTTGAAGGCGTGGCGGCGGTGGAACGTGCCTTCGGCCCGGACGCCATGCAGATTGGCGTATTCGATACCGCGTTCCATCATTCCCTTCCCGAGGAATCCTACGTCTACCCGGGTCCATATGAATGGCTGGAAAAAGGCATTCGTCGATATGGGTTCCACGGCATCAGTCATCAGTACGCGACGACGCGTGCCGCACACTTGCTGGGACGTGATCTTCGTTCGCTGCGAGTGATCTCCTGTCATCTGGGAAATGGTTGTTCGTTGGCGGCATTGAAAGACGGCGTGTGTGTGGACACAACCATGGGATTCACGCCGCTCGAAGGTCTGATGATGGGATCGAGATCCGGCACCGTCGATCCCGGCATCTTGATCCACCTGCTCCGGCAAGGCATGAGCGTGGATGACGTGGACGCGATGCTGCATCATCGCTCGGGCCTGGCGGGCATATCCGGCGTCTCATCGGATTTACGCGAAGTGACGGCAGCCGCGGAGAACGGCAATATGCGGGCGCAGCTCGCGCTCAAAATCTACGCGCACCGTCTGCGTTTTCACCTGGGCGGCTTGATTGCGGGGTTGGGCGGTGTGGACCTGGTGGTCTTCACCGGAGGAGTCGGCGAGAATTCGCCTGCGCTCAGAAGCGCGGTTTGCGGAGGAATGACCTACTGCGGCCTTACGCTCAACGAGCAGCAAAACGCATCGCTACAAGGTGATGGCGAAGTGTCCGCCGCAGATTCGAAAGTACGCGTTATGGTAGTGAAATCGCGTGAGGAATGGCAGATTGCGTTGGAATGCCAAGGCGCCCGAACACGCTTCGCTCATGAGGATAATCGGGATGAGCTGGTCCAGTAGAAACCATGTGCCGCGAAACAAAACTATTCGCCATGCCGATATTCTGTCTGGTGAAGCCGGCTACGCGGATACGGTCTCCAGGAGCAGGCCTGTCAACATGGCCCTCCGGAGTTCACGTGCATGGTCTTGTTCCAATGCGCCGCCAAAGCCGCCTCAACATTGTCCGCGCTCACGTCGATCCAATCACAGAGCTTGTTGTGCCAAAACGGCGTATAGAGCACCAGATTCGAATTGAACAAGGCCGGCACATAAGAGAACGAACTCTTCGATAACACCAGCACGTCGGCGAGAATCATGTCTTGCCATGCCTCTTCCAACGAACTATCTAGCTTGACCGTACATCCGAGATTCAGGAAGGCATCGAACGTTTCGGGACTGTCGTTTTCGCTGTGGATGATGATTCTTGCACTGGCGTTGGAAGCCTGAATCTTTTGGATCAGCCGGAGGTAATAAGCGTTGTCAAGGTATCGATGGGCGTACTCTGGTGCGCGAATATCCCCACGGCGGATATGGACAACCGCATTCGGGACATCGCCGCGATCGTCATTTAAGCGCATCGAGCGGCGCAGATGTGTGCGAAACGCAGGACTATAAATGCTATCTACATCGAGAAGCCTCTGATCGTTGATCTCCATTCGAAAGACGAACGCCAGTAAGCGGGCCCATGGAGTCATGCCATGCGGGCGTTGGCCGGAAGACGGCTCCCATCGCAGTTCGCGGTACGTCTCCCGAAGCAACGATACTTCTCCTTCGCGCTTTGGAAGCGGAAGACCAAGAAACTGGCACAACCGGAAATGCTCGTCGAAATACGCGCCGCCAATCGCTCCACCGTAAGAGTACCCGTGATGGAAGCAGAAGGAATACGCCATTAGATCTTCGTGTACCTGCGCTCCGGACCGGTCGAAGCGGCCTTTGGAGTAAAACACCGTTGGCGACGCCTGTTGCGGAAACGAATCCTGCCGTCGTGCCGAGTTCATCTTCCCAGACATGCGCCGGGCCGCGGCAAACTCCTCGGCACGCTGATACAAGAGGTGGTATCGGATGAGACGCTGTACAGCGCGCTTAGCTTGTAAGAGACTCATATCCAATTGGGCGGTGCGTTAGCTGCGGCCGACTGCGTCACCTGCGTCAGCCATTCACTGGCGAACACCGTTCCCCAAACCAAATTCGACGTCTGCACGGGAATCGACTCCCCAGCCGCGATCACCGGCAGCAGGGTCTTCCAGAACGATGGTTTCAAAAAACCAGCGAGCGGCGTGCGCCCATCGGCGACCCGCTGGTATGCCGCCAAGAACGCCCGATGCTGAAAGATCTCCGAAGTACTTGCGGTGAATCCGCTCTTCGGGCGCCTCACCATTTCCTTGGGGACAGACTGCTCCAGCGCGGCTTTAAGGACCCACTTGGGCTCCTGGTCGGCTCCGGGCCACAACGCGGCTTGCATGGCAAGCGAAAACATCCGCGCCGACAGAAAGGGGTAGACAACACCAACTCCTGCCTCTTGAAAGAGCGACCACGACTTCTGCGCGAAGATATTCGCGCACGTGAGCCTCATATCGATCGCGGTGAGTTCGCTCAAATCGTCGGGCGGACCCAACGATCGCAGCCACTGCAGCGCTTTCAACGTCACCTCATTGCGCGCCGCATCCTCCACATCATACGCAATGTCATCGAGCGGATTTTGCGCAACCGCCGCCAGCGGGTACGGAAGCTGAGCCGCCCGACGCAGCAATCGAAGAAGCCGTTCCACGGCCGAATCATTCCGCCAGCAGCCAGCCATCCTGTACATCACAGAACCTATTTGTTTTGCCGGACCCACGAGTGAGCAAAGACGCATCCACTGTCTCGCTTTACCAGCCATGCCGAAGGCGCCGTCGGCTCCCGTCCCGTCCAGCACCACGTGGCCACTTCCAAATTCCTTGCAGACCGAGCGCACCAGTGCACACGTCGGAACCGTCGAGTGATCGCAGAATGGAACGCGGTAGTATTTGCCTGCGTTCTCCAGAACATCGGCCGTCGCGGTTGCCCCGTCGTGTTCGATCCGGCAGAGGCGCAGCCCCAAATGACTCGCCATCTGCTCAGCCAGGATCGTTTCGGGATGCGATGTCCCAAAGGAATAATGCACCAGGACCGCATCTTTGAAGCCTAACGCCGAAGCAGCCCGGAATCGACGCCCCCGCTGAAGAGAATCGCCAGCCGGCCGCGCTGCGACGCCTCCGCGATACTTTCATCCAAAAGCGCAATCACTTGGCTTTGCTGCCGGCTCAGTTCCTCCGGGGTGCAAGGACCTGTCCCGATGTGTGAACGATTCGCGGGTTTCTGAAATTCGATCCAAGCCGCATCGGAGCGGTCGTTCTCCATCCGGCGCACCTCACGCCAAATACTGAACGGAGGAATAACGGCACCATACTGGAGAAGCGAGTACACTCCTCGCGGATCGACCGTGCAATCGGGCGTATAAAGTCCGCGGAGATCATCGCGAGAACTCGCAGGATCGGCATCAACCCGGCGCCACGTGGAAGCTACCTCAAGCAAGCGCCAGCTACTCCGCAATCCGAACGTCTGTTCGCGACGGAGGATTCCCGTCCGTCGGACGCATCAGGCGCGCGGGAACTCCAGCGACAACCGATCCCGGGCCGAAACTCTTGGTGACAACCGCCCCTGCCGCCACGATACAACCGTCGCCAAGCGTGACCCCTTTCAGAATCACCGCATGCGCCCCAATCCAACAACCGTTTCCAATCGTAACGGTACCCACGTCCATCGGACTCTGCCCGACATGCTTCCCCGGCGCGATCGTGTGATTGGAGTCTGTGATGTAAACCCGCGGCCCGAACATATTGCGGCTGCCGATTTTCACTAGCCCGCACGCATCAATCATGACGTCACGATTAAAGTAATTGTGGTCTCCGATGTCGATCCGAACACCGTCATACTCCCCATCCACCGGCCACAGCCAGGTCCCTTCCGTAAGCGCGTTAAATGACCCCATGCGAATCTGGCCCGGACGCCGGACTCGAATGCGCTCCAGACGAGAGCTTGCGCCAATGCGCATGCCTAGTGCCCGGTAAAACGCGATGCGCACGCGGCTCACAGCACCTCGACTCGCTCGAAAAATTAAGTCTTCCAGCACGTAAATGTCGCCTATAACAGCGGGCGGTATCCTGAAGTCAAACTCAGCCTGCCAATCGTTTATTAAAACTCTTGAAACTTGGCGTTCCACTCACGTTCTACTTCGCCGATACGCCGGTATATCGTCAGTTGACGGCGTCCGACAGCTCGCGCCACTCGCTGTCGGAAAGTGGGATCAGGCTGCCTCTGCACGCCTGGCACGGAGGAATCGAGAAAGCGCAGAACTTTGCGAACATGCGGATCCGAACAATCATCGAACAGCAGGTAACCGCCGTCGTCTAACAACCTGACGCAGTAGTAAGCATCCACAAACACATCCTCAAAAAGATGCGATCCGTCGATGTAGATCACGCCGAATCGGCGTTTTTCATCGAGTAATTTTGGCAGCGCGATGCACGACTTCTGCTCAATCACCTCGACATACTCCGCCAGTCCGGCTTCTGCTAGCTTCAGTCGCCCAAGGTCATCCCAGACCGATGATTGAAATGGATCGAGCGCGATATGCTTTCGGCACGCGCTCGGACTTTGCGATTTGTGAAACCAACTGAATACAGTGGCTGAGCCTCCAAAACTCAGTCCGATCTCAAGGGTATGCTCCGGCCTTGCCTCTCGGAGAATAGAATCTATTGTCTCGAGATTGCTGCGGGTTGAAAGCGCACCGAGAGAATTGAAGACTTTGCCGGTTCTGCCCACGATCTGGCCGGAGCCATAAAGCGTATCAAGCTGCTGGATTACACCAGGTTCCATTGATCAACTAACTCCGCACTCCCGCACCCATCACCATCCACCAAACATCCAAATAGCTCCGATGACTCGTATGGCCAAAAAACACCGCAGTCACTGCCGTAAAGCTCAGAAAGAGCAGGTAAACCGGCCCCAGTTCCTTCCACCGCTTCCTTGTCGACCACATGCCCCACAGTCCCAGTACAGACACTGGACCATACGATAACAGGAGCGCCCACTCCGCCGCTGCGTCTCTGCGGGGGCTGAATCGCCACGAGTACGCCGCCCATAATTTCCGCAGCGATCCGTTCCACGTCTGCAGCGGATGTTGGACTATATACTCGATTCCTCTACGCAGGAACCAATCGCTCTCCGCGATTTCATCGCCCGCAAGCGCGTCTGCCTCCGCCCGGTCCCTCGGACTCATGGATTCCCATGCTTCCGCGGCGCTTCGGTCAATGCTCTCGGCTGGGTAATGAGAAAACGTCTTCGCGTTGTTCCCGTTCCAGAGTTGGTAACCCAACTCCGAAGTCATCACAGGCGAGCCCAACAACACCGCGTTCCGCGCCACCCAGGCCCCAACCATCAAGACCACCGGTATCGCCACCATCGCAGTTCGATTCCAACGCCGCCGTTGGTCGCCTTCCGAAAAACACGCAAGCCACACCAGCACGCCGGCCGCAAAAGGCAACAACGTCTGGCGCGTGAGCACCGCGCACCCAAGCGCAGTGCCGGCAGCACACCATAGCATCCACGTTCCCCCTCGCATCGACCGCAACAGCAACATCATCGCCGCCGTGGTCAGGAACGTGAACATGCCGGTTTCCTGCAATGCGGTGTCATGCACCACGTAATACGGATAGACCGCCGTTGCCGCCGCGGCGGCCATCGCGCATCGATCGCCGAATAAATCGCCAGCCGCCAAGTACGCACACCACACGGTGCCCACACCCATCAATGCTTGCGGGATCACCACCCAAAGGTAGTATTTGCCGACGAACGAAGTTAGAGCCAAAAACGCGGGGTAACCCGGCACCCGCATCGCCCGCACTCCGCCAAGTTCAAATCCTCGGCCGGAGGCAATGCTTTCAGCCAAGTCGTAAAAGAAGGAGTACCCATTCACCCAAAAATCATCGTTCCCCAAATGAATGCGCCAAGCGAGTCGCATCACGAATGCGGCAAGCAGAATTGCAGCCAAACCGCGTTTCGATCGCGACGTTTCCGGTAGCGCCGCCAGCGGAAGCTTCGTTGCGCGAAAAGACTCCACAACAGGCACCCGCGATCCCCTATCGTCCCCGAGCGTATTTCCGCGCCACTCTTGCCACTCTCAGCGGCCAGTACAACCAAAACATCCCCACAGGCAGCCGCCGCGCTCGCAGGTCCGCTTCCGTCGGTGCCTTCAACAGTCCCGCGTAGTGCCGGATCTTGTCCCACATTCGATCAGCCAACCTGGCATTGAAGTGTGTATACGTAAATCCGCTCATCGACACTGGCGCCGGCCCGGCGTATCTCGCCTTCACTTCATCCGCCAAACGCAAGACGATCGCGTCGCGCTCAATCGATTGCTCAATCTCCCTGGGAAGCACCGAGCCCCCCAAATCCCTCGCCAACAGCGCAGCCAAGCGAATCACATGCTGGCCCCCGCGGTTCCCCACCAATGCAAAAACGCGCGGCCAGTCGAGCTCGGGATTCAGTTCCAGCACACGCGCCACGTCCGGAATCCATTTCTTGTGATCCCACGCGTGCTTTGCGCCGTGAATCGCCAGGTACGCAAACAAGCACTCCGTATTCAGGCCAACAACCTCACGGCCAGCGATACACACCCGCGCCGCATTCGCCAGCATCGTCTCCGGCGTTAAACGAAACGGATAATCCGATGGAGCAATGCCCCAATGAAGATCCACAATCGTCCCGTTGCGATCGCGAAGCGTTGTCTCCCATGTCAGCCGCGTCCATTCCACCGGCGGCACCCAAGCGTAGCCCGAATCCGGTTGATATCCGCACTCACCCAGCAATTCCGAGGCGCGCACAACATCCTTCGGCCGCACCAGCAGGTCCAGATCCTCGTAAACGCGGCCCGCCGTATCGCCATACAACGTCTGCGCCAACACCGGGCCCTTCAAAGGAAGCACCGCGATCGACGCCGCCTCAAACCGGTCCAACAAGTGGAGCAGCTTTGTCGTAAGGATATACGCGGTCCGGACGGAATCCGCGTTGATTTCCGGCGCAGTCAAAATGTCGGAGGGCATGGAGCCAACAAAGCCGTGCAATGCACAGCGGCAGCTTAAGCGATTGCGGAAGACGAAGCCGGTGCGATACCAACGATCGTCTGAATCTGCACCAATCCACTCACCGCGCCGCTCTTCTTACGCTCAAGATTTACCGACGGGACGCCCGTGCGGGCAAAGGATTTCTCGCAGTCAATCGTGGAAGGTCCGCGCATATTGCCTTCCATGTACGCCAAGCCCGGACAGCGAGTGCAGCTCGATCCATGCACGCACGTCGAACATCCCTGCAACTGGCTCACCGTGATCGAACGCACTTCTTCCAACTGCGGCGAATGCTTCCAGATATCGATGAACTTCTGTTTGCGCAAGTTGCCGCTCGGCAGCGGAAACGAAACGCACGGATACACATCCCCGTAAGGCGATACGTAACACGCCGTATGCCCCGCGCTGCACGGCAGCGTCACATGCGCGTCTTCTTCGCCCAACGGACCCGCTGGAGGAGCGCACATATTCTCCTCTTCCGGCACCAGCGTTGGATCGCGAAACACCGCATGAAGCTCTTCCGGCGTGATGCTCAGGTCCAGCACATCGCGGTTGCCATCCATCATCGGCGTCAGCGTAGGGTCAATCGAAAAATTTACGTCGTTATCCGCCGCCAATTGCTGCACGCCGCGATAATCGCCGGAATTGCCCTTCATCAGCACATTGGCGAAAAACACCTTGATGCCGTGTTTGCGCAGCAGTCGCGCAGCCTCCACCGACTTCTTGAGCGACCCCGGCAGTTTCGTGATGCGGTCGTGCACTTCCGGCCGGTGCGAGTAAATACTGATCTGCACCGAATCGATCGCCGCTTCCGCCAGGCGCTTCGCGTCTTCCTCGTGAATCATCACGCCGTTCGTCTTCAGCTTCACGCAGAAGCGAAGCGCGCGCGCCCGATCCAGAATCTCAAAGAAATCGCGGCGCATGAAAATTTCGCCGCCGCTGATCGTCAGGAAAAAGACTCCCGCACTGGCCAGTTGATCCAGCACGTCCAGAATCTCGGCCGTCGTCATCTCGCCGTGATCCTCGTGATCCAGATAACAGTGGATGCAGCGTTCGTTGCAGCGGTACGTGATGTCGATCTGCGCCGCCAGCGGAATGCCCAGCCTCATCGCCTTCGCACCCAGGCTCTGCATCAACGACGGCGGCGCCGTAGCGAACTGTTCCGAGCTCACTTCGCCTCCGGCATCGGCGCTTCGGAAACAATCAGGAGGCCGCGCTTCTCCAACTCGGCCACCAGTTCTTCCGCATCCCGCAGCGCTTCGTCCCGGCTCACGTCGAATTCCTCGCACACATGCCGGTCGATAATCTCACCCAGCGGAGTCACGCCATCGGCCGCATTCCAGATCGCCGTCGCCGTCCCGTTCAACGTGAAGAGCGACGATTCCTTCGCCGACATAATCATCGTCTCGTCGCCCAGCGTTCTCGCCGCAATCTCGCGGCTCCGCGCCACGTACCGTTTCGTCGTTTCAGGCATCTGGCTCACTGGATCAGCTCCCATACCCGCTCGTCTGGAAAAAACGTCAGCCGCCGCACCGGCACGCTCTCGGCAATCTTCCACGCCGTGTCGAAAACGTCGCGCACCATATCCGCCTCATGCGCGAAAAATAAAATGTTCGCCAGAATCACACGCACCGCGTCCGCTCTGCCGATCTCCTCAATCCGGTTCTCCGGACCCTTCGCCAACGAGTATATCGCGGCCAATGGCGCCGAAACATTTTCCCCCGGCTTTGCCAACTCGCCCGCAAACGGAGTGCCATGCGCGATATACCCGCCCGCTTCCGATCGCGTCACATACGAAATCTCATCCGTCAGCAGCGTCGCATCCGCCGGAGCCAATCTCGACATCGTCGTCTTCCCTGCTCCCGATACGCCCGTGAACAAAAATGCCTTGCCGTTGCGGATCGCGCTCGCCGCGTGCATCAGCACCCCGCCTTTGCGCGCCAGCACCAGCGTGTGCAGAATCCGCAGCAGCGAATCGATGGCATATGGATTCAGCGTTTGCCGCACCCACCCGCGCCGCGCCGCCGGATCCCACTCCGCCCGAAAATCCCCGCGCCGCATCCGCCACAACCCGTCCACCCGCTCCACATGGACGTCTTCACCCGGATCGGCCTCCGGCTCCCCCACCAGCTCCACGTCAAACTCGTAATCGATAGCCGACCCGCCCGTGAACCCGCCAAACCGCGATTCCAAAATGCGAAGGTATTCCGGATGATCCGTCCGCAGCGCCACCGTCACGCCGCCAATCCCCACCAGGTATTTCGTTTTCTCCGCGATCATCCAGCCACCCGGCTCTGCACCCATCGCGAAAGATACGCCGAGCGCCCCAGCACCGCCGCCGCCATCCGTTCCGCCACCCCACGC
>JBEBGM010000043.1:0-39521 GCA_040081455.1 Bryobacteraceae bacterium | reverse complement strand
GTCGATCATTGCGATTGTTCAGGAGAGTATTTCCTCACCGTCGGGTTGCCTATTTCCCTACCGTAACCTCGCAACCGGTGAGACCGACTTCGACGGGATATGGAAGATCTTGGTTGCATACTGGACGGCTGTGAAATCAACCTTTCCAGACGCCTGGGGGAAACCGCCACACAAGAGCAGACTAATGCATGGCGCCGGTCTCCGTTCGATGGGGCGACTGATGGACCGCGTGATGTCGTCGATTGATCCTCACTCACCTCAAGCATTGGCACACGTGAAACACGAACTGCAGGTCGTCGCGCCTGTATGCCACTGGACGACTGGTAGGTGGTCTGAACTGGGGGATCTTCAGTGGAATGAAATTCAAAATGTGCCTCGCCACATCCGGATGCTGTCCAGCTTTCTGATCCGGTCTTATGTACAAAATAGGGGAGTAGTGCGATGAAGTTCTTCTTTCCGGACAGTCAGGATTTCGTCGATGACACCTTCGATTTCTCTTCTGAGGTCCGCTCAAGCGTGCGGGTGCGGCAACGTGATGACCGATACCCACATGAAATTTTCTCTACCCCGCCATACGACGGGATCTTGGTCTCTAAGGCGGTGGTTGATGGAATAGGAGGCGGGTCGGGAAAATACAGTGCTGCGCAGCGCCAACGCTTCTTGCGCGTGGGCGTTCGTGAGTACTTTCGCCTGTCTGGCCTGCGGATCGCCACGATGGGGGACTGCGGTGCGTTCACCTACGTTAAGGAACCCAAGCCTCCGTACACACCCCAAGAGGTGGCCGATTTTTACGAGGATTGCGGGTTTGACTACGGGTTGTCAGTGGATCACGTCATCCTCAGCTATAGAGCAGAGCTTGATCGGTCTCTCACAGGCGTGGATTTGGTTCCGGCTGATTGGCGATCCCGGCAGGAACTAACGTTGGAATTGGCTGAACAGTTCCTTGTTTACTGCGGACAGCGGAACTATCGTTTTACGCCAATCGGCGTTGCTCAGGGTTGGAGTCCCGCGTCTTACGCACACGCGGTCGAAGTCCTTCAGCGCCTGGGATACCGGTATATCGCGTTTGGTGGCTTTGTTCCCCTGAAAACTGGCGACATCTTGGCCTGTCTCGAAGCCGCGAGTGCGGTTAGAGACAAGGCAACAGAGTTCCACTTACTGGGCATCACACGGTGCGAAAATGTGGCGGCGTTCAGTGGATTTGGCGTTGTTAGCTTTGACAGTACATCCCCATTGCGCAAGGCCTTCAAGGACGACAAGAATAACTACTACACTCCGACTGGAACCTATACCGCTCTCCGAGTTCCGCAAATCGACGCAAATCCAGAACTCTTGCGCAAGATCATGGCGGGGGAAGTGAAACAGGAAACTGCGCGCGAACTAGAGCAGCGGTGTCTCCACACTCTGAGCCGATTCGACGCTGGCGAAGCGACGATTGACGAGTCGGTTGAGTGCCTAAGTAACTATGAACGAGTATTCAATGGTCGAACAGACCACTCAGCGGAGTATCGCCGAGCTCTTGAAGACCAGCCCTGGAAGAAGTGCGCATGTGAGATTTGCCGACGACTCGGCATCCACGTCCTCATCTTCCGCGGAGCGGAGCGAAATCGACGCAGAGGGTTTCACAATATTTACGTATTTAATCGGCAACTTCACGCTCACCTAGAACGGGTTGGGTGCGCGTGAGTCGATCAACAGAGAGGTCACATCAATGAAAGAACCAACTGAACTGAGGCTACCCGCACTTGAAATTGCGCAGGGTCCTAGAGTGTTTTATAGTTTTGCGGTCGACGGCAAGCTGTTGCCGAAGTTTGCAACTGTGTCGAGAATTCGACGGAATGGTAACAACCTATTGGCCGGCTACCAGAGGCCCGAAGTGCTGTCGCACATCGCCGAAATTCGTAACTACCTCGAGTCCGCCGATCCACTCCTGCCAAATGCGGTTGTAATCGCCTTCGATGACCGGGTAAAGTTCCTTCCCAGTGGCGAAACGCCTGCCCCTTACAGCAGGTGGGGAACCCTCGTTGTCCCGATGGAGCCTGACGCCAAAGATGAGGACAAAGCTGGATTGATCGTTGATGGACAACAAAGGATCGCCGCGATCCGCGACGCTAGGATCGGGAGCTTTCCAATTTGTGCCACCGCGTTCATCGCGAATGACGAGCGGGAGCAGCGGGAGCAATTCATCCTCGTGAATTCCACAAAGCCTCTCCCTAAAGGCCTAATTTACGAACTGCTTCCGACCACGGAGATGAAGTTACCGCCACTGCTGCAGCGTCGCCGATTTCCCGCCCAATTGCTCGCGCAGATGAATGCTGATGAGTCTTCGCCTCTTCGAGGAAGGATTCGTACGCCGACCACGCCGTCAGGAGTGGTTCAAGATAATAGCGTCTTAAAAATGCTTGAAAACAGCCTGAGCGATGGAGTCCTTTACCGGTTCCGGGATCCCGCGACCAACTCGAGCGACGCCGGGGCGATGCTTAAGGTTCTCAACGCGTTTTGGAGTGCAGCGGCAGCAGTGTTTCCAAACGCCTGGGGATTGCCGCCCGTCCGTTCGCGTCTCATGCATGGTGCTGGTATCGTGAGCATGGGCTTTCTCATGGACGCGATCGCTGAGCGCCACCGCGACCTCGGCATGCCAGCAGAGGCCCAGTTCCGCGAAGACCTCGAACCCTTGAAGGATGTGTGCCGTTGGACCGACGGATACTGGGATTTCGGTCCCGGAGTTAAACGCAAATGGAATGAGGTACAGAATACGCCCAAGGACGTTCAAATGCTGGCCAACTACCTAATGGTGCAATACAAGGCATTGGTCTGGAGTCGGCCGCAAGCATGACGTGGAGGTGAGGCATCAATGCCGGAGTTGCCTGAAGTTGAGACGGTTCGGCGGCGACTGAAGGATCTGTTATGCGGCAAGGAGATTTGCGAAGTCGATCTCCGCTGCGCCCGCCTCCGATTCCCCGTACCGGCCGGACTAACAGAGTTGTTGAGTCACTCCCGGGTTTCCGCAGTGGGGCGGCAGGGAAAGTATCTCCTCATTCACCTTGATCGGGGAACCTGGCTTGTGCATCTTGGCATGTCCGGGCGCTTTCTTTTCGGCACAGCAACGAACGTCAAAGACGAAAAGCATGATCATCTCGTCCTGCAAATGTCGGGCGGTTTGACCGTACGGTACAACGATTTTCGTAGGTTCGGCAGCTTCGCCGTTTGCTCGTCCGAAGCGTTGGCTACGCATCCCGCGCTTTCGCGACTGGGAATCGACGCACTATCAACTGAGGTCAATGGAGAAGTACTTTTCAAGTTGTTGACCAACAAGAAAACACCGATCAAAACCAGCCTCCTCAACCAAGGGTTGATCTCTGGCATCGGGAACATGTACGCGTGCGAGATCCTCTACTGGTCGGACATCCATCCAACCAGACCGTCATGCTCGCTGAGTCGTACGGAAACGCACAAACTGGCGCGCGCAATTCACAACGTTCTCAAGGCGGCGGTCGAATCCGGCGGTGCAACGCTTCCCGATTACGCGGGAACCTCCGGGGCACTCGGAAGTTTTCAACATCACTTTGCGGTCTTCGGGCGTCACGGCTTCCCTTGTCCCCGGTGTGAGGTTCCCTGCGTGTCGAAAGCCCCGCTGAGTGGGCGCACAACGTACTACTGCCCAACACAGCAGAGATAACAGGTACGCTATGAATTCTAAGCAACTGGAGGGACCTTCATGATTGATGGTGGCGTTACCGCAGGCGAACAACTCTGCAACTTCTTGAACCACAGATTGCTAAAGAGCGACGTCTGGGGCGACTTGGAGGAAATACTACGCGTTACTGGGCGGTCTGCGCATTTGGTGCAGTTTTTCCGAGAGTTGGCTGCTGTGACGCTCACGGGCCGAATTGTGACGGCCGGGCAATCTCTCAGCGGCTCCTTCGAAACGCTAGACGATCCGGGTTTTCGAAAGGCCTTTAGTGAGCATCTTCGCGATGTCGTCGGGATACCAACGCGTTTACTCGACGAGTTGTTCCGGCGCAGCCTCCGCGCTGTGGCGGCTGCCGTGGCTAGGACCCCAGCTTCAATCGCGAGGAATATGAGAGCCTGGGCGGCATTGCGTCATCCCCACTGTTACATATGTGGAACCGTCCTTGACTTTGACGCTCCTGAACTCATCAATGCCTATACTCTCGAACACATTTGGCCAAGAGCCTATGGAGGGGACAGCATTGAAGAGAACCTCCTGCCAGCGTGCGATTCCTGCAATAGCAAGAAGAAGCGGCATTTTGCGACCTGGGTCATGCCGGCGGTGCAGTCGCTCCAACTCGGGCTATCGCCGACAGATCAACGCCTGCGCGAAATCGAGGGATCGTACAAGTTCTCGCTGCACTATCGAGCAGCACAAAGAGTTGCCATCGATAAGCGAATCACTATGAAAAAAGCCTTCTTGGAGATCGGCCCCTGGACCGAGGTGCGATTGCTTGACACTGATGACGTGGCTGATTTCTTCAATCTGGAAAACCACGACGTACAATAGAAGGCGAATCGTTCTATGCCCCACTTCAGATATGAATGCCTCATCTCGCGCCAAAGACAGACCCCAAACGCGCCTGAATTTCTACTCTTTCACGCTCCGGCAGGCGAGATTCTCCAGTGGGCAGCAATTAAGCGACTCGAAGAAGTACCGGGTGCGCCTCAACGCCAGACTAGCCCTGCGAAGGTCAGGGCGATCAAGCGCTTCCTGGAAACGGACGACAGAAATACAATTCCTACATCGGTGATCCTCACCCTGGATCTCGTACCGGGCCAACTCGTACGTGAGGAGGACTCATCTTTCGCTGAGCTGAACTTCGAATGGAATCCTGGAGACGACCAACCCGGCCTTGTGATCGACGGCCAACACCGTTTGATGGGTGTGGAATCATTCAGCAACACGACGCAAGTGAATGTGGTTGCGATCCTCGGTGCTGATGACATGGAGAAGGCATTTCAGTTCCTGGTTATCAACAATAAGGCGTCAAAGGTATCAGTCGATCATATACGAGCGTTGGCTCTTCACTACGAAGACGAAGCATTGAAGAAGCGTCTAAATACAGCGAGGCTCAATCTCAATCCGAATGTGGGCTTTGTGGGACTGGTTAATGAGGGCGAGGACAGTCCGTTTCGAGGAATTATTTCGTGGCCAATAACTCCGGCGGAAAACCGCATCGTGACCCCGACAGCCATAGAGACGTCCATCGGCTACATTCAACAGCAAAAGGTCCGCGATTTCTCCAGCGACGACGTTCTGTTGGAATTCTTCTACGCGATATGGCGAAGAATAGCGGCAACCTGGCCCGAGCTTTGGAAAGCGCAATCGCGTTTGTTAAGCAAGGTTGGCGTCATCTGCATGACCCAATACATGACAGACGTATTGGTGGCCCAATACGATCTTGGCAGACTGGATATTTCGGATCCGGATGCTGTAACTAGCTTGGTCGATGAAGTTCTAGCGAACCAAGAGCGAAAGTTTTGGAAAGTCCCCTTGACCTCCACCAGTTTTGACACGAAGGTTGGACGTTCACTCATCGTTCAAGCCCTAGTCCAGATCGCACGGAACGTCCGCGCGGGAACGCCCTGGTTCGAAGATATCGAAATTGTAGATGCTTCGGAAGTTGAGATCGACGGCGCAGGAGCTCAAGACCCTCCAGGTTAACAGTCTGTCGTCTGTCAAGGAGCACGCGCCAGAAAACGATACCTCTCCACAAATGATCGTTGTCGATCACGGGTGCGGGACGAGGCAAGGCCTTGTTGTGAATCTTTAGGGCCGACCTTGACGCTGGTCTGCGGTAATGAACACCGCGCACGAGGGAAGATGGAGGCGCCCCGTCCCAGGCTATGCGGATTTAGCTTGTGCCGCCGCGCTCCACGAGAAACTGCCGCAGTGCATCCAACAGACTTGCACTACCGTGCCCGCGAGCGTAGAGGGTAACAAGACTCTTTGGCCTGCAGGTCTCAATGAAAATGGTCGCTGCGTGTTTCGCCGCAGCTGTTGCGAGAACAAAAATGTCTGCTGTTGAGGATGCCGCGCGGAGCGCAGGTGAGCCGCCCACGTGATCTTGAAAGGTATGCACGCGCGCGCCAGGACATAGTTCTCCAACCACCCGTGCGACGCGCCGAAGAGCGGATTCCTGCAGCGAGTACAGAGCAATCTTCTTCCCATCGAGCGCGGTCCACTCAGAGACTTCCTGATCGACACCGGTGTTCTGGTCCTGGTCGGGAATCGTTGCAGCCAGTCCGAGTTCCTCAGCGTAAGTTCTCAGCAGGGCGAACTGAGCTGCGTCGATCCGTCGGTACCACCGATGCAACAGGGTAGCTGCGCGCAGCACGAATTGCTGTCGTTCCCGATTGTCCGGGCAAGGCAGACTGATGAGGATTTCGATAGCTTCTAGTGCTGTGTCCGCGACCGAAGGGCTTTCGACCGCCTGGATTGCAGACATCAATTGGGTGAGCATCTCGATATAGTCTCCGTGCTCAACACCCAAGTGCAGGCGCATATCGGTGACTTTGAGGAGCGCGGTGACTTGCGGCAAAGATACCTGGCCGTCGATGGCAATTGCCAAAAACAGGCTCTCATACACGGGCTTGAGCCGAGGATCCGTTCCTGCCGCTACGCAGAATTCCAGGAAGTATGGCAGTGCATCTCGTAGGGAAACCTGGCCCCATGGTGGGCGATCGCCCAGAAGCAGATCGGCGGTCTCCTGGACGGCGGAAGGATCTTGGAGAAAACTCGTAACGCTCCACTCTCGTGCGGCGATTTCCGCGGCTGGTACAGCGCCCCTCCAGGGATCTTGCGCTGTTAGGCGTCTGAGCCACATCGGCCAAGTTGAGGGGATGTCGGCAGCTACGTTCGGTTGATCCGGTGTTGCCACTGCTGCCGTGCTCAGGCTCGATAGCCCATCGCGGATTCGGGAGAGGACGATGTGCTGATCGAGTCGCACGCGGTCGTGATCCGGCAGGGTGTCAAGCGAATCGAGGGCAACACGTGCTGCGGAAAGCGTCCCCATGTCCCGTGCACAGCGCAGTAACAGCGCGCAACGATCAAAGGACGGTGGTAGTTCGATCGCAAGTCCGTAAGAGCGGTCAACGTCCGCCTCAGCGAACGCCGAGCGTGCACTGTCGAGCGGCGTCGCTTGGATTGATGCCGGGGCTGACGGAATCAGCTCAGCAAGTGCAGCAAGATACTCGTGGTGGACCGACTCGGGAGGATAGGCTGCAAGCGTTGGCTGTGCGATCTCCGGACGCGACGGTGTGGATACTGCCGCCGCCATGAGAAAGCTAGCGTCGACTTCGTACCCGGAAATGTTGCCCCGCGTTCGATAGAGATCACGGAAACGATTGAAGATTTCAGACCGGAAGCGTTCGACCGCCTCTGAAGCCCGGCTACCTTCTACGAACTCTCGAAGTCGTGATGAATAAACAGCGCGCACCAGCGCTTCCGTCACGCGACGCGGCCGCACCATGGCGAGTAGCGCCTCAAGTTCCGGCAGCGCAAGAATCGCATCCCAATGACCGCCCGCGGCCAACCTTCTGACTTCGAGGAATACGAGATTCGCCGCGCTGAGGTGACCGCTGGAGCGAAGTTCCTCGATACAATCGGCTGCCGCAGTTCCACCCCCAGTGAGCAGCGCGTACTCGAACTCCCTAAGAACTCTGCCAGCGGCCCGTATGTGACGTGCGTAACGTGTCGGCCTCTCGTTCCGGAGGCTTATGAGTAGGCTGAGGCGCTCTCGCGCGGTATCGAGCAACTCTCGCCGTGGCACCTCAATCCTGAATCCGTTATTCCCATAGCTCGCCAGGACGGCTGCCTCTACGGTGTCCTGGGGATCGAGAATGGTTGGGCGACCTTCATAATCGGAGTACGTCGGTCCGAGAAAGCTTCGCACCTCATCTCGCGCGAAACGTGCCGCCCGCGATGAGCGACACAGGATGTACCACTGCACGCGTCCGTCATCGCGCACGCGAGGCAACGCTAAAACCTCGGGATTGCGTTTGTAGTCTTCCAAGAATGGTCCCAACCGTTGCTGAACATCCGGGGAGAGTGAACCCGCTTGAATGGCGTCCCATCGGAGACGGTTGCCGGGGCCGAAGAATTCAGTCTCGAAGCTCACGCCTTGCCTCCGTATTCTCTTCGAAACGACAGGCGCAGTTGCTCAACATCGCCACGTTCCGTCTGGAAGACGAGCATTTCAGTCAGACGGTCGAGGCCGTTGTAGGTGAAGTTCATCGACCCGATGAGTGAGTACGCGTCGCCCACGATGCCCTTCGCGTGTAGCTCGGCACGCTCATGGAAGATGACTCCACTGCCCGGGCCAATACCTCGCAACGAGTCGAGGACTTGTCGATTCCCTGCGTCGGGCCGAGTGGCTATAATGACTTGCGTTCCCCGTGCCAAAAGTTCCCGAAGCACAAGGCTGAGCCGCACTTCTGCGCGCGGAAATTCTGGACAGAGAAATTGAAACGATCCTGTGGTGTTGTCGAGGACCGGCACGTCGCGCAGCCAAGGTGAAACGAGCCACAAACAACGACTCGGGGATAATAGCTCTGCTGCGAACACAATCTGGAGCAGTTCACGTACGGCATTTCGTGTATCGACTGCACTCTGGAGAAATTGCCGGTTCGTAGTCATTGGAAGGCCTCTGGCAGTTCTATTTCGGCAATGATCCTGCTACCTTCGCGGCGGATACCTGCCACGCGCGCATGGATCAGGAGTGCTTCGGAATCGACCGGTTGCGTGCCCATGCGAAGGAGTGCGGTGGCTAGGAGTCCGGATTGTCCCACGCCTGCAACGAGTTCCGCCAGTCCGTCCTGAACGAGAATACCTGCGAGCTCTTCAAACCAGTCCGGACTCGAGAGAGCTATTTCTCTTGTCGATCGCGAAAGCGCCGCAAGCACTAACAATCGCTCACAATCCGGTAGCCGCTCGAATGGATTCCAAGCCCGCAATGCTTCCGCCCTGATTTGAGCGCCGCGCGGCCAGAACATTCCATAAAGGACTCCATAGCGCCATGCTGCGGTTCCATCGTGTCCATCGTTCTCGTGATTCAAGCGGAGCGCCCGGTCTAAACTAGCATCCGCACTCTTGACCAGCGAGAAGACGCGCGTATCGATGTCGATGCCGAGACGTTTTTCTGAATCTTGCCATTCTCCGATGGCGGTCGCTAAGAACTGGTCACTGTCTTGACTGGTGCCGGGCCCAAGCACGCGCGCATTCAGGGAAACGACCAACGTCGCCGTGGGCTGGACGCCGCTACGAGCTAATTCGCTGCGTAGCATGTTCAGCGCAAGCATACTTTGCGAGTGGGAGTCCGCATCGCGTACTGCCGCAAACGCGTTCGCAAGCGGGCGGTGTTCTTGGGCCTCGGACGTTACGAGTTGGAGGAGCCTGCCGAGTTCGTCGGAGACCGATTCCAGATCGGAAGGGGCAAGGGAGGCTTCAAGCAGACGAAAGTATCGTCGTGGGTCCGCCACATATTGCCGCAGAAAATCTTCGACAAAGCCGCCGCCGCCGATCATGGATTCGGTGATCCAGATTTCGTCCTGATTGGACGGGGTCGCAGTCGCTGGTGGGTCGCTGCGCTCAATTCTCGCGCGCAGGTCAAGCACAAGAGTTCCGGGATCCATGCGGGGGCAAAGTCCGTATGCTGCCTCCACCAGCGCTGCTCCTAGAGTCGATTTGAATCGGTCTCGCAGCCACGCCTCCCATTCCGGTCCCATACCCTCCCACAAAACTCGTGCAGCTTCGTGGAGCGCACTAGCGGTTGGGACCTGATTGAGCAGTTCTATTAGCTCTTGTAACCGGCGGGGCAGCTCGCCGTGGTCTGGTTGTGCAGCGCCATCGGCGTCGGGTTCAACTTCGCTCCACTGGAGAATGGTTTCCAGTACTTCACGAATTGTTGTGGTAGAGGTATGGTTGTGTATTGCGGTTTCGGCGTCTTGGAGGGTGAGTCGCTCGCGCAACGCCTCCGCTGTCACTGCTGAGAGATAGACCTGCGACAGCCAGTCACGTTGGAAATCGTTCGCGAGTCCCTGCAATAGCGGAGTTGTGCGGACCAACTCGCGAAATCGCGCCGCCCGGAGCCCCCGGACAAGACGTTCATCAGTCATACAGAGTTCGTGGAGATTATGGGGATAGGCGAATGTCACTTGGATTGCGTCGACATCGGCGACGAATCCAATCGCCGCAGGTTGTGTGGCACCATCTGCTGCCGTGCAGACAAAGTGTAGGTATTGCGCAACCGGTTGCCCCTGTCCCCGTCCGATCGAGGCGTTGGCACCTACGGCGAAGCGGCGGGTTTCGACCGGCAATCCTAAGTGGTGCGAGTGAATGGACACGGATCGCAGTATCTCCAGCCATCGGGAGCCACTGGGAACGTCGAGGTCATGGCCCACGGCCGTCGGAGCAATTTCTGTAGCCCAATGGAGAAACGAATTCGACGACTGCTGTACGTTGAGCGGCGTCAGCGAAACATCGATCGCGTGCGGACGGAATACTGGTATTTCTTGTTCCGTCCCATCGTTTCGGACGTAGCGGAAGCGACCTAATTCCAGTCGGTCGCTTGGATTGCAGAAGTCGTCAATTGATACTTGGTTGCCAATTCCCGGTGCTATCCAGTAGCGTTCACGTCCATGGGCAACTCCGAACCGGCGAGACACCCGGCCCGGTGCGAACTCTCGGAGCGCTTGTGCAATCGGCATGCCCTCACTACGCGCGGGTGTCCGCCCTTGTGCGGGAATGCGGACCGACACTTCGGGGAGTTGCAGATCGGTAAAGAGCATTCGCGGCACGAACTCTGGCAGCGGTGAGCGCGACACATGGTGTTCGAGTGTTTCCCCGCTGGCTCGTCGCCAACCGCGCTCAAGTCGGCGCAAAAGCGTTGGCACTGCTTCCGTCATGAGAGCGCGGGGAGGCTCCCACAGAATTGCAGTCACCTCCTCCGCATCAAGTGCCAGCGAGCGCCCCAGAAAGCGCGCGAATTCATCGCGAACAGAGTCTTGCTCAAGTAATGCTCGCAGATGCGGCACATAGAGTGCTTGCCGGCGAGCGACGTCACTGCTGGATCGAGGGTTGTCGATCTCACTGGCCGGCTGAGAGAAGTCCATCCATGGATCTGGTGACACCCCTGGGGGCAATCGGCGGGCTAACCAGTCGAAAAGCACGAATGTTGCTTGCATCCTAAGAACTGCTCGATTCCCAAGGGGCAAATAGCGCGCGGGAAGATGTGGCGAAAAGAGCTGGTCATATCCGAGGTACGCGGCTCGATCTCGCCCGTAATCAGAAAGCACAACCACCGTCCACGGTCGCATGCTCTGCCGACGGCCCGCTCGACCCTTCCGTTGGAGGAAGGCGGCCGGGCTTTGCGGCGCCTTGTGTTGAAGGATTGCACCAACCTCGGGATCGTCGAACCCGACTTCGAGCGAGGATGTCGCGACGATAATTCCCGCGTTTGCGTCGACGCCGACATCCTGCGAACTCGTCCTGGACACGCGCACGCGACTTCCGGTCGCAAGGATATGGCCGATGTCTTCCACTAGAGCCCAGTTTTGGCCCATATCGAGTCGCTCTCGAGCGCTAGGAAGAGTGGCACTTCGCAGATTCGCGAGCGAACCGAGGATGCGCGCTGGGTTCGGCCTGCTGAATGCATCCCATCCCTCTGCATCCAGAAGGTTATGGAACAGCCGATTGATGACGTCGAGATTGTCGGTGAACGCAAATACTCGACGCCCGAACTCGTCATTTCGTTCCGATGCGAGCACGCGGCGCAAGAGCATGAGCGCTTGAATCGTGGTTGAGAGAAGACTAGTTCCGGAGGAGGGATCACCTCGTAGCGCGAGCATGTACTCCGCACCCTCGCCTCGCATCTCTTCAGGTTCGGGCCACACCTCAGAGACATCCCCTGGTCCGATACCCACCAATTCCGCGAAGAAGCGCGGCGCATCAGCAAGGGTTGCCGATAGGCCAACAAAGTGAGGATGTGCTTCAGCGGCACGCCGCCATCGTCGCAAGAGCAACGCGACATGAGCGCCGTGGATGCCTTCGTACGAGTGCACTTCATCAATGAGGACGAATCCTGGTCGTCGGTTGGGACGGAGGCCAATGCCGAAGAGGTGTGCGAAACGTGCCGACGAGAGTCGTTGATTGAGCATCTCCGTAGAGGTGAAGAGAAGGTCTGGGGGCTCAGCAAGTATGCGTTGCCGCGTAAGACGAATTTCGTCAGCCTCCACCTGCTCGCCACAACGCGTGTCGGTGCATAATAGACGCTCGACGTTACGCTCAATATCACTTTCCAACCATGCCATGCTTTCCAGGCAGCGCGGGCACCTCACGAAGGGGCATTCGTACGCTTGACGACCATTGATGGTTAGCTGCGTCCACGACCCGCCATCAGAAAGGAGGCTGGCCGCCGAGTATGGGACGTCACCATAAAGCGCGGCGACGACAAGTTTTCGCTTACCGTTCATCTTAAGCGCCGGAGCAATCCTGCGAGCATTGGCGAGAGCCTCGCGGAGTTGGTCCTTCAGCAGTTCGTTTCTCGGATACAAGGCGAGACATTTGGTCCAGTACTCGCCCGACACTTGCGTTGCCATGGCCGCATACGCTGGAAGATAGAAGGCCAACGTCTTTCCGCTCCCTGTTCCTGCGGAGACTACGGTTCCGTAAGAGCGGTCCTGCCCGAACATCGCGAGAATTCGGTGGGTGGCGCGAGCTTGGAAGTGCGATAAGCGCCGCTCTTCCTGAGTGCCGGCGCGAGTCAGCGCGGCGATGACCCTCTCCTGCAACGGCGATAGGGGCGTCTGGCGTCGCAACCCCTCGATCAGAACCGTCGTGGATAACTCGCGGGCAGGGTACAGTCGCCTTTTGATGAGAAGGCGGTAGTCTGCGACGAGGTTCGGCGCAGTCCGCCATGCAACATTGCGCGCATCAGGAAAGATCTGCCGAAGTCGCGAGAACAGGCGCACGGCCTCCGCCATTCGCGTCCGGTAGCGGTCTGTTTCCGGGATCCTCCACAGGAGTGTCTCGTTAAGAAGTGCCTCGATGATCTCCCATCCCGAATCGTAAGCGCAAGGAGTCTCACGCTGGTTCAAGGTTGCTAAAAACTCGTTGGCGCGCTCTTCGAGTTCGGCCTCCGAAAAGAAGCCGTTGACCAGTCCCCAGGTGAGGACGCGAGCTTCATCGTGTTCCAAGGTTTCTAAGAATTCGAGGGCTTGTGTTGTTATCGCCATTTAGCTGTACGCCTGTGCTTCATCGGGGACCGAATATGATGCGTAAATCCTTCAGTTGTCCTTGTGCGGCAAGCCAGTCTCGCACAGTATCTGTCAACTTTTCTAGAGGCGCTCCTCCCTGTCGTTCCGCCTTGAAGAACTCGAGTACTTCTTTCGGAACATCCCCGACGTTGAGTTCTTCCGCCAACGCCCGGAGTTCGTTGCGCTTGTCGAGAAACTGGTCAAGGTCTTGCGCCGTCCTCGATCGCAGGTAGATCGCTTTCGCTTTGACGAGAGTGTCGCGCTTCTCTCGTATCCTTGCCACTTGATCTTTGCGGGACGGAATCAGTTCCTGCTGTTTGAGGAGGTTCTCCTCAATGGAAGGCAAATCACCAGTGACCAGATCGAGGGCTTTGCTGGTTGCCGTACGAAGGTCTTCACCGACCTTTTCGAGAGAACGTTTGAGGCGGCCAAAGTCTCTCCCGGTCTCCGTGGGGTTTGCGGCTAGGCTGCTCTCACAGTCTTTGAGAACTTTCAGGGCGCTCGTTGGCAGAGGCGGTTTGATGATCGCAACGCCCTTGCGTTGGAGCACCTCAAGTTTCTCTACATCCGCTGCCAATTGGGTTCGTGTTGGTCGCAGTTCGCCGACTCGGGCGCGGAATGCCTCTGCTTCCTTGTCGGCGCGGCGAAGAACGTCTCGTTGTGTGATAACTTCCCGCAAGTTCTTACAGCGTTCGAGCACTGTCATAGCGAGCCCACCCCCTCCAATACATTGCTAATATCCTGAAGTTCCGCCTTGAGCGACGCCAAGGCTTCCGCTACCGGGTCCTCGCCGTATCGAATTGCCTCGCTCGCCAGGTTGTCCTCAACGGCCCCTACGAAGACGGCGATGCGCTTTTGGAACTCTTCACAGAAGCGAGCGACCGGTTCGTGTCCGCGTCCGAGGACAGTAAGCATCAGACCACGGGAAGTACTGCCCTCCAATTTCTCGACATCGTCGAGCGCGGTCTTCACCTTTGCGGTGCGAAATTCCTCCAGGAGTCGAATCAGTCCATTCGCATCCAGTCCGCCCGCGACGCCAGCAGCCCTCGCAGCCTCTACAGTTTCTTTCAGTTCCCGAACTAACGTTTCCTTGTCAAGGCTGTCGCCGAGCCATGCAATCATCTCGCTGCGCCAGTTCACCAGTCGCTGTTGGGCCTTGGGGATCGCACTGCTGAGTCTCTTCAGGTCCGAGTACGTCGTTCGGAAGGAGGCAAACTCAGTGACTCCGGCAGGATTTGGTAGTGTCGTCCCAAATTCCCAATTGATGATGGTCTCCTCAAGTGCAGACTTTAGCCGCAGGACATCGATCGCATGGACTGTATCCGCTTGACCCTGCCGTGCTCCGATCAAATTGAGCAGGTGGCCTTGCCACGACAATTGATCGCGTGCCTCTTTGTCTCCGATTCGACGGCAACGGCGCACGGCGTCGGTGAACTCGTCCCAACGGGTACCCTCCGCGTCAGCGACGGTTGTCGTGGGTTGCGCGGAGAGCGTTGCCTCAGGCACCGTGAATAGAGACTGGATCAGCGAACTGGGACTTCGATCCTTTGTGGCTGCGTCGATGCCCAGCGCTCTTGCCCCGATTAATAGTCCTTGGACAAGAGCGGGAGTGGGTTCCCAAGCAGCTTTGAAGTATCGACGAAGTGCAAATGTTCGAGCGCGATCAGCGATACTTTCGAGGAATGCGGCGTATCGGGGGAGATCAGCGTCGGCCTCTTCATAGTCCCAACTTGATTGGTGGATGCCCTGAAAGCGAATGACTGCCATCAGTGCTGATTGGACACTTGCGCTCTTGCCTGCGTCCATGAGGTCGGTGTCAAGGCAGACCGAAAGCATTGTTTTCTCGTCGTCGGCGGTGCGGCCTTGATTGCCTTGTGCGCGAGGAATGTAGATGTCTACGAAGAAGTTATTGATACCGAGGTCTTTGAGTGGACGGTGGAGGTCCCAGTCCCAGTCGATGAAGGCTTTGAGGGCATCGGCGATCCATTTGCGGATTTGGTTCGCTTCTGCTTGTGGTAGGGTCTCTCCGGCGCGCCACTTTTCCAGTACCGCTTCCCATTTCATCTCCTGTGGATCCCGGTCGCTGCGATGTTCGATCGGCGCGTTATCTGGTTTCTGACTTTTAGCGTCGGCCTTGGTAGCGTGTGTCGGTGAGGGAACTTTCCCAGCGAGGGAATTGAAGAGTGCCCTGTCCAAGCCAAACGCTAGGAACACGCGGGGTTCGATATGGACAATGTCCGTCGCTGATGCTGGCACACCTCCCCAATACGTCAGGAATCTGAGATAGCGGTCCATCTCTCGTACGGGCACGCGCACCTTCACCTCCTCGACTACTCTCGAAGGTAGCGGCTGACTCCGCCCACCGAAGCTCGCCGGGGGAAACTGGCCCGCTTCGAAGAGATCTCGGTGGCTCAACACCCTATTGATGACATTTTGAATCACGAATCGAGGATTGTAGACCGGTTGCCCCGCCCGCACCGAACCTTCGCGGCTGAGTTCCCTGATTGCGTCGCGGTTAAAGGGGAATAGCTCGTACTGGTCGACCGACGTTCCAAAGTCCTCCAACGTCGCGCGAGCCTCCTGTTCGACGTTAGCGACAAATTTCGGAATCCAGACACCAGAGACGTCCGCTTGTTCCCGATGTGTGTGGTACGCCCGCTCCAGGGCCACCTGGCCTTGTCGAGCGGCGTTCAAGTAGGCACCCACGAGTCTCTCGATTCGCGAAAAGAGCTCCTCCTCCGTTCGCGGCTCATCCGGTATTCGGTACTCAACGTTCGCCCTAGTGAGCACGGTAGCGGTATCCATGTAGCCCGTTGTGTACGCGATCACGGTTCTCATGGTGCACAACACCTGACGACCATCCCTGAATGCTTCCTTGATGATCACTTGGAGCAACTGCTTTTGCATTCCGGATACTGCCGCGAAATCCTCAACAAGCAGCACGAGTTCCTTCTTCTGTTCCAGCAGTTGCTGGCGGACCGAATCGAAGAGGTCCGATATCGTCGGGTCAAGTCGCAGCAAACGCTGCTTTGCATCGTCGAGCGCCGTATTCAGAATGCTTGCAGCGATCTTTCGACTATCCTCCCTATCGAGTCGCCCGACGACCAGTTTCTCGGCCTTGCCGAGGCCGTCGCGGTCGATCTGGTCGAACTCCAAGTCTTCGGGCCGGAAGAGGTGTTGACGGTCATCATCAGCGCCCGCGGGTCGCCCTTCAGTCAGTTGTTCGACGAGGCGCGTGATCACTCCGTCACCGCCTGTTCGCGAGCGGATGAAGTGTTGGTCCCTCAGCAGTTGGTTGCGCAGGAGGGCCGGGAGCATATTGGTTTGGCAGTAGGCGTCGCGCTCCTGGGCACGCTTATCTCCTGGGTTCTCCAGTAGTCGCGCGCGTGCAGCCACGCCGATCTCGCTGATCGTGTGCGCAAGCATTTCGCACAACAACCCGGCAGCCTCGTTCGGATCAAGTGCTTCTTGTGCGCGCGCCAACTCCTGGCGATATTGATCATATTCTGATCCGGGCAGATCGCGAAGGAGGATTCCGAGGACCCCTTTGAGGCTTGTTCCCTTGGGAATCCGAATCACCACCCTTGTGACGCGATCGTGCATTCGTCGGAGTTGTGCGTCTATCCAACGGACGACGTGAGACTTGCCGGTTCCGGAATTCCCGACGATAGGGAAGATAACGCGACCTTCGGATAAATTCGGTTCAAGGAACAGTTTGAGTAACTCCCGTTCATCGCACGGGAGTAGCGTGTCGGATTGTCCCCCGATCACGCGACGTTCAAATTGTAGAGGCTGATGAACTGCAAGCGACACCGCTTCACTCGCTGCCTCAGCGTCGGTCTTGACACATGCGACGACGTCCTCCTGACTTGGCCAGTAAGCGAGAAGATCCTGATGGGACATCATGCGACTCCTAGGCGAACGACGTGGCTGATGGAACGCAACTCTCGGCCCGCACGTCCTAACAGGAGCCGTGTCGGTGCATCGGAGCGCATCTCAAGGCGAAGCACCATCGATGCTTCGAGCGTGAGTAGTGCGGCGGAGAGACTCGGTGTGACCTCATTGGAGCGATGGGTCCGCCATGGTCGCGAGGTTTGCGCGTCGACCACAGCACGATAGCGGCCGCCGTCAACGACGGGAAGTGCCTCTGCAAGGCGAGTGAAGAAGTCTGCTTGGGCCAATTCGTCAACGTTCCCAAATACGTCGTCAAGCGCAGTCCGTACGGCGAATGACGGATTAGGGACGAGCCCAACCTTCGCACCAGTGAATGCTGCCCCAAGAAACGCCGCCCATTCTGAGAAACCGCCCCAGCGGGTGTCGTTGACGAAGGGGGTCGGCTCAACGCCTTGACCGCTTCGCAGTTGTTCCACCTCTCTATAGCGGGATGGAAACGTGTATGGGTCCTGCGCGAGCACCCAGGCAAGAGCGCGTGTGGCGTCGGACGCTCGTGACCCTTCTTGGTCGTCGTCTCCCGGAAGCGAGAACGCGGGATTGTTCTCTGGCGCGAGCACGAGTCTGAGCACTGCTGCTCGCAAACGGTCCGGCGCATTGGGCGCTATCGTTGCGATTGCAGGGCTCAACGCGATGACACCCTCGGCGTCACTCAAGAAGAAACCGAGTTGCTTCCAACGCGTGAGTGTTTTCCTTGCCATATCTGGCTTGCCGTCGGGCACGACGGACGACGGTGCAACGAGATCAATAAGCGCCCCTTCTGCCTTCGGGCCGTACGCTAGAACGCCGCGGTGTAGGGCAAGAAGAACGCTTAGGAGTCCGTCAGACGGACGGTTCAGAATACTCATGATTGCAGCCTCAGGAGAATGTCTTCGATCGCGCCGTGCCGAAGCATGTCGAGCAGGCGGCGATCCAGGTGTCGGGGATGAGTGGTCGCTGGCGGAAGGAGGATGATGTGGCGTGGACGATCGATCATCATGGTTTGTTCCACTATTGCCGGATCGATAGGGTGTCCATCAAGTACTGTCAGTCGTGGAACTTGTAATGCTTCGGCCGTTCTATCTGTTTGGTTCGCCGAACGGATGAGGAATCGATAGGGCGAGCGCATCATGAGTTGCGACCAGTCCTTCTGGGAAAGGAGTCCTTCAGGAACGGCCACTTCCGCAACCCCTCCGGCAACCGCGTAGCGGAGGAACGAGAGGACTCTCTCCAGCCATTTGCGCCGCTGTTTGGCGTCCTTCGGCATCGATTCATTGGCGACCCAGGAACGGCCGGCCTCGTCCGAACACCCGCTGAGTGCGCGTAGTAGTTCGTCTGAAAGGATGCAATTGGTCTGCGTGGCTACCGTAAGATCGGGATCGGAAGTCTCGATGCTTGCTGTGCCGCGATCTCTGGTGACGGGGCAATTTCCTTGCATCATTGGGGGGCAGACATAGGGATCGGTCAACGTGTAGATCTCCCGGAAGATGTCGTTTAGTGGCCGCTGCAGATGTCGCAATTCACGCACGAGCATGAGCGCTTCTTCGTCGCTGGCTAGGAGGCTGATTCTCGTGCGAGCGACCACGCCGTTCCAATGCGCTTTGTCCGAGAGGCAAGGATCCTCAATGCGCAGAGCTACTTCTCGCGAAAACTGTTCGAAGGCCCGCGCCCGTCGATGCTCGAAGTCAGCAATCGCCTCCTCGGGAGCAGGTTCAAGTGGCGCTGGCTCGTGGGGTGAGAAGCCGATCAAGCCTGAGCGACTCATCAGAACCAGCGTGCGAAGATTCCACGACGCATTTCGGATTGAGGTATCTGCAACGTCCGCAGGTCTGGCATCCAATGACACCAGATGGGTGTCGTTATTTCCTTTGCGTCGTCGCAACCACATGGCTTCCCATCGTTCAAATCCGCGATCGACACTGATGAGGCGCTCCTTGCCCAATGCCTCTGCGGCACCCAAATCGTCTGGCGTACTCACCAGGAGGGATACTGCTGCCTTGCCGTCGCGCCCTGCGCGCCCCACTTCTTGGTAGTATCGATCGATCGTTTCGGGGAGACATGCATGCACGACGGATCTGACCTCTGCTTGATCCATCCCGAGGCCGAAGGCAGACGTTGCAACGACAATGTCAATGGAGCGATTCTGCCACTCTTTTAGGATTTCGTCGCCGTCCGCATCGGAGAGGTCTCCTCCGCGAACCATGCGCAGACGGTGAAACCCTGCGTGGCGCAATTTGTCAAACCAGCCTTCTGCGTGCTCGCGAAGTGTTGTGTAGAGGATGAGTGGTCGTGGGAGGTGGCGTATCGCTTCCATGATGCAGCAGGTGCGCTCGGTTTCGGTGGTGGCAGCATGTAGCAAGAATCCTGGCTCTGCGCGTAACGACACCTCCGCGATGAGTTGGCAGCCTCGTCGTCCGAACAGAAATGTCAACGTCTCATAACACTCCGACGAGAGCGTTGCCGTGAGCAGCAGGGTTCGAAACTGCGCATGGGGTGGGCACACATCAAGCAGCGCGTCTTTGAGACCTGCAATCGTCTGAAACTCTGGCCGGAATTGCTGGCCCCACTGGGTGATGATGTGGGCCTCGTCCACGACAAAGTACCTGAGTCGTCCTTGTCGCGCCGCCGAAAAGAGTGAGACGCGCAGCGCGCCCATCACGGCCTCCGGTGACGCGAAGACAATTGGCTGCGTGCCGTTGTGGATTGATGCGAGAATCGCGTTCTTGCTGTCGTCGTCCAACCCACCGTGATATGCGAAGTGAATCGAGGTTTGCAGGTGGCTCTCTTGTCGTGACTCCATCAACGCTCGAAATCGTTCTTCCTGGTCCTTCGCGAGTGCGGTCGTGGGCGTCACAACGAGTGTTGTTCCTCCTTGGTCTGCCCAAGCTAAGGCGGGCAACTGAAACGCAAGAGTCTTGCCCCCGCCCGTTGGCAGACTGATCACTGCAGTGGAACCTTTAGGAATGAAAAATGCCGCTTGGACTGCAGCACGTTGTCCCGGGGACACATACGCTGTAAGACCTGTAAACTCGATGACCAAGGGGTCGCTTGCGACTCTCCGATCTTGTCGTCGATTCTCTTCTCGCATTCCCGCTTCGATGACGTCGGGAACTCCCTCGTCAAGCCAAGGAGGTGTCCACTGCCGTGGGCGAATAAAGTAGTGGTTCTTACCAGCGAGTCGCGCGTCGCAACCGAACGCTGACCAGTCGGCTTCGTTCGGCCAGCCTGCATCGTTGGGCACCCGCAGTTCAACCTCCCCGCTGAGCGCCCCGGCGCGAATCATCGCTTGTCGGATGAGGACTGCAAGGTCGCCGGTACCAACTGCTTCGGGTCGCCTCGTGAGCGCGCCCAATGCATCCTGTAGGCGAAGGAGTAAGTGATCGTTCGTCACCGCCCGCGAAGCGTCCATCGTTTGCGATAGGAGTTTCTGGAATTCGGCGAGCGCGATCATTGGTCCCCCAATGGTGTGCTCGCAAGCACCAGGACTCCGGTTGAGTCGACACGAATGCTCGGCGATTCAATGCCTTGGACGATTGCGTTGTTCAAGACAGATTCAAGTTCCCTTGTTCGCTCCTCTGCCTCTCGCGTCGCGCCGGAGAGACGGGCGATGCGACTTGCCAATGCGTTCGATGTCGCCAGCGAGAGATGGCGCGCGTGTGCGGCACTGCGTGCGCAGCGTTCTTGAAAGCTAGGATCATTGCGAATCACACCTTCGGCGACATTCCTTGCCCTCCAACAGAAATCCGCCCAGTCGCCGAACTGCACGAGTGTCGGGATGCGTTCCCACCGATCGATGCCAAGGTTCACATCTCGTCCACCATCCGGTCTCGGTTGCTTCGTGTACGGAAGTCCAAGGACCGCGAGAACCTTAGCATTCTTGATCTGTTCCAAATCAGAATTCAGCCAAATGGTTCGATAGTCCACGGGAAATGCCTCATCCGCACGTCGCCGCAGCGCCTGTTGTGAGCTGATGAGCGGGTGATCGAGCCGATGTGCAAGGTCGGACTCGATGAAGAAATCGAAACGAAAATACAAGCGGGGAACTTGCACGGATCGCGGTACGTAACGCCACATGGCGAAGGTAGTTCCGCGGTCATCACTGCGGAGCTGTGCCTCCAATGCCTGCATGAATGGGTGGCCGACGCGCAACAGCGGAACGTGTGCCGCTTCAGCGGTCGCCCGATCAAACGTTATTGGTTGGAGTGGAATTTGAAATTTCGAGTGCTTCCCTTCGGGACTTTCATCGATGCAGGCACGAAATCTGGTGAGCGTCTCGATGGGTGGACTCAGCGTTGGTCGACGGATGTCGTGAAGGTAGCGAGCGACGTTTGGCCCTAGGGGTTGGTGAACGAACTGCAGTCGCTCCTTGACCCAAGCGTTGAGGCTGCGCTCGCCTTCAGCGGCCATCAACTCATCACTTTCCGTCAGCCCGCTGAAGAACGCCTCTTCCTGTTCCGGGTTGATCTCGATAGCATCAATTGCTTCCTGGGCTTGGATGCGCCGCAGTTCGGACGCTAGCCCATTCTTCGGGTCTGACAGGCGAGCAGTTTCATCGTCGAAGGCTGTTCGACCGTCGCGCGCCAACCGGGAGCGAATCCGCGTTGTCGTCTCCGCGAGCGCGTATTGCAGTGGTGCAACGGAGCGATGAAAGATGCGTATTGACTGGACAAGGCATGCTTGCCACTCCTGTTCATACGGTTGCGTGCTGGCAAAGATGATGTTGCGGAGTTGGCCGCGCGCTTCGATGCGGTCAACGCGACCAATGCGCTGTTCCAAGCGTGTGGGTTCAAGCGGCAAATCATAATGCACGATAGCCGCACCACCGCGCTGCAGATTCAACCCTTCTTCGGCAGTTGCGTCGCAGACCAGAACGCGGTGGCTCGCGTTTTCTTCGAAGGCTCGCAGGTGTTCCAAATCGGCGCGGTATCGTATGACTGCGGCGGAGCCAAGTTGACGTTGGAGTGCTGTGCTGACAACGTCAGCGACTTCACGATCATCGACGAAGACAATAAGTTTGCGAAGTTCATGATTGGTGCTCAGCCAGGCGGCGAGAACCAACGCACGTTCGTCGTTACCTGTGATGCCTGCTGCAATGAGTTTCCCCCGTTCCTCCAGAAGGTTCTGCTCGCCAGTGAAGGCCCACGGTACATCAAGGATGACTCGTTGCTCGGCATCGAGGTGCGAAATATGTTCTCCCCGACGGAGTTTCAAGCGTGCATCAATGTGCCGAAGCAGCACGATGGGATGCGAGAGCGCCGCGGCGACAAAGGACGCGAATAGCTGCTCGGTGGTGGCGTCCGCTAATTCTCGAACGGTGAGGTTGAGTCGCCAAGCATCAAGAAAATCGAATGCTTCGAGCCGACTCTGATCATCATGATCAATGGTAATTGCCCCGTTCCTCTGTGGCACGTACATCTGGACGCGCGGGTCGCCCCGGCGCGTGCGCAAGAGTCTGCGGTGAAGTCGATAAACCTCCGAAAGGTGGGCCCGAAGAGCTTGCAAGCCACGGATTCGAGCCGGATCGTGAACCGCTTTATCGAGTTCCCGGCGAACATCTGAACACAACGTGATTAACCGATCATCACCGTGGAAGGCGCTCTCGACTCGTTCGATGGCGTCTCGTGCAAACAGTGCATTGGCGTCATCCATCAAGTCGGCAATGGCTTCGGCGACGGTTTGCCGTTCGCGCACTCGATCACGAAAGGAGTCTCGGTCCTCTAAAGGGTATGCGTCCTTATCCAACAAGTGAAGCATTGCCAGAAATCCTTCCTCCTGATGGAGGACTGGTGTTCCCGAAAGGAGGAGCACCCGTGGCACGGCCATTGCGAGCGCATTGAGTTGTTCGTAGTAGCGGCGCTCGCCCGGATCGCCACTGAATGCGCGAAGTGCGATACGATGTGCTTCATCAACGACAAGCAGCGTTGCGTTGGTGGACCCGCGTTGGACCTTGCCCAGCACTGATACCGGGATCACTTTGACCGGGGAGCCAGCAGACAGAAAGAACTTGGTGGCCAGTTCGTTTTTCCACTGTGGAACGAGGTGATCGGGCACGACAACGAGCACCATGGCGTGATTTGGCTGATCAATGATGTGCTGACGGATCAAGATGCCTGCCTCGATTGTCTTCCCAAGGCCCACTTCGTCAGCAAGGAGATATCGTTCGATAGGATCAGCGAGTATCCGTCGAACAATCGTGACTTGATGTTCAAGCAATTCCACGGCGGCGGAAGCGAGGGCGGTTAATCCACCAAATGCTGCGCGCTGCGCCGCAATGTGACGCACGATTTGAACGCGACCGTCGAAGAAAAATGGCGTGTCCGTAATGCGGGCAGCCAAGTAATCGGTTGGATCCTCGATCAGACGAGAACAGCGCACAAAGAGTTGCGAGATGGGGAGACGCATCTCTTGATTGTTCGGAAACCGCACGTGATAGTAATCTTCGCTGGCGTGGAGGGCTTGCGCACAGATGAGGCCTTCGTCCACACGACCAACGCGCACGCCATGGCTCGCTGGATCAAACCAGAAAATGCGCGTCTGTGTTGGGAGTTCGACCTCCCGGACCGACTCAAGGGGTACCTGAACCCGGTAGAGGCGCGGGCCAGCGGGGGACTCAAAGTACTCAATCACCGCCTGCTGCGCCTCGACGTCCACGAGTTTCCCGATGCCATCGGGCCCGCTCTCGAGTTGTGCGAATGTCGCATGGTGACCCATCTCTTTCAATATCTTAATAGCTTAACCGGCTGGGCACCGTCCTGGTGCGATCACAGGTTGTCGCTGAGCGCCTCATCACTTTCTTCTCCGCGTTGATCGGCAGTGGCGCAGTAAGGCGAGCACATTGACGGCAGTCCTTGGGGAAGGGAGTAGTAGTTTCCCACCCGCGGCGGCTTCGCGGTATACTCGAGACCGGGCTGGTCCTCATTCGCTGTGTGTGCCGATGTAGTGCACTTTATCTTCGTGCGAGGCGCTGCGGCTCACGGTGCGCGTCTTTCCAGTATGCCGCCGCCTGAGGGGCAACTCCATGCATCCCGATCTCAACCTGATTGTTGACCGACCTGTCTTCGCCGGAATCCTCATCGACGCCTCGGGGAGCATGCGGCCTTACGTGAAAGATGTCATCGAAGGGCACAAGGCGATGCTCGATGCGCTACGCAAGTGCGAACATTCCGAAAGGGGCGTTTTGTGGATCTATCAGTCGCTTCTCCGACGTTCCGCAAATACTGAATCCTTCTATTCGCTGAGCCCAAATGGGGAAGACCGTGTTTCTGTCCTTGACGCGAGTAACTACCAACCAGATGGCTGCACGGCACTCTATGATGCTGTTTTGACCACGGCGAAAGAAATCGAGGCCCTCTGCGAGAGCGCATTTAAACGCGGACTGCCCTCCGATGCGCGCATGGTGGTCATCACGGATGGCGAGGATAGCTGCAGCCAGGCAAGCCCTGAAGACGTTCAATTGGCAATCAAAGCTTTGCACGTCAGGGACTGGCGCTTTGCGTCCGTCCTTAATCGGGCTCCAGAATCGGCAGTTCGATGGAACCAAGTTCAATGCGGTCCAGCAAGCCTTGGGGTTCTCGGAATGCATTCTGCTGGGCCAAGGGCCGAAAGATATTCGCCGGGCGTTCCAAAACACTTGGCGAGTCGTTTCGCATTGAATGCGTCCCAACGCGCAACACGAGGAACCTGATACACTTTGGCTTCGTGCGAGGCGTCGTCTTGGGCGTGTGTGGCTCCTCGCCGTCGGAGGATAGTTTCGTGCATCCCGATCTCAACCAGATTACCGATAAGCCTGTCTTCGCTGGAATTCTCATCGACTCCTCAGGAAGCATGGAGCCTTACACCAGTGCGGTTATTGAGGCACATAAAGTCATGCTCGATATGCTTCGCAAGTCTGAGAAATGCGTGAGTGGTGTCCTGTGGGTCTACCAGTGCTTGTTCGCTGGCACGCCTCAGCCGCTAAATTCTTTCTACCCTCTGCGTCCGGACGGGCATGACAAGGTAACGGTTCTTAGCGCCAGCAACTACAAGCCGTCTGGCCGCACCGCGCTGTATGACGCAGTGTTGACGATGACTAAAGAGCTTGATGCTCAGAGACAAGGGGCGTTTCGACGGGGTTTACCCTCGGGGGCGCGCATCGCAGTCATCACTGACGGGGAGGATAACGAGAGCCAACCAGGTGCCGTTGACCAGGTAAAGGCGGCAATCGGGGATCTACGCTCCAAGGAATGGCTTGATGCCTCGGTGGTGGTCGGACTTAAGAACAAGGAATTCGATGAAACCAAGCTAAAGGCTTTGCAGTTGTCATTGGGATTTTCCCAGCGCATTTCGTTGGAACAGAGCCCGCAGGAGGTTCGTCGGGCCTTCGTCCTCGCGTCGAGGTTTGTGGCCGGCAAGGCTTGATTTCCGGCACCCGCTAGGTTTGTCCCAGGGAGACTCAATTTATGCAGTTTCGAATCGGAAAAGATGCCTACGACCAAGATAAACTGCGGTTTATCAACGCTGGGTCGCAGGGCCAGGTCTTTGACCTCGGCGCTGGTAGCAAGGCAGCCAAGATTTACTGGGATAATCCAACTGACGGTCAGCGGCTCAAACTCATCCAACTGTTTGATATCGGCAGGGACCTAGACCAAGACGAAAAAGTGGGGCGGTCTGCCGCCCTTCCGCTTGCGCCTGCCATCGGATTAGACAAGGACGATTTGGTCGGGTTCTCGATGCGCAACCTAGATGGGTGGCCTGAACTTTCATCGCTTACTTATGATTGGCAAGCGAGGACTTTCAAGGAAGCAAACGGATTTCGGTATAACGACCAAACCGCTTTTGAAGCAGTGGAGCGCATGTTCACGGTCATCGCTAGGCTTGCTCGTCGGCACATCGCAGTTGGCGACATCAAGTTGAGCAATATTCTGATCGATCCCAAAACTGGGAACCCCAGTTTTATCGATATGGATTCGGTTAATCTCGAAGGTCTGGATTCCGAGAGTGGAGGGACGGAAGGATATACAGACCCGCACCTGTTGGAACTGGACGCCAATGCGGAGGGCGGCCTGTATTTCGATGCGAAGAGCGACGTTTTTGCACTCACTGTAGTGGCGTTCCAGTTATTGGTTGGGATTATGCCTCACATGGTCCCAACTCATCCGCCCTTCAACAATCTGAATGAGTACGCGAAGCGAGGGATCAGTCTCATCCGTGTTCTCCGGCAAGGGACCGGATTTCTTGGCGGAGAGAAACTGCAGCTGGCAAGCAGCGAGCGCATCGATTACCTCAGGGAGCGTTTGGATGAGTTGAAGAGAATCCGCGGTGCTTCGGGGCGCGACGGAGAGCAATTGATCGAGCATTTCGAGGACGTTTTCATCTGGGAACGGCGAGACAACTTAATTGAACGGTTAGCTGGCGAGGAATTTGACCCAATCGAAACTGTCCTCATTCGAACTGGCGGGAGAGAGGCAATCGAAACAATCGCAGCGACCTTTGGAATTCCTGTTCCGCAAGCGACCAAGCCGACCGCACCAACTGTCGCTCTGGAGCTGCCTCGCCGTGCTCGCCGTGTCGGGCCTTACCTGGCGGGCGATCCGCGCTCCTTGGCAAGTTTCGCAGCCCTCCGAGGAATCGATATCGAGGCGATGATTTCTTAGGTAATTATGCCAGTCCACCCAGTTTTCGAGCAGCATTTCGCTTGGTTAAATTGCTCCCCCAGCAGCCTCCCATTCCAGGCGGGAGGTGCCACGCAGAATGGCCGTTTGGGGGGGCACTCGGTCAATCAAGATGCCTTGGCGCTTTGTTCTGGCGAAAAGACGATGATTGGCGTCGTATGTGACGGTTGCGGCGGCTCGGTGACTGGGCAATCCAACAATGAGGTTGGGGCTCGAATGATTGCAGGTTCCGCCGCAGTTCTTCTTGAAGAGATGCTACAAGGGGCCACTGTGGAGAACTTCGCCGGACGGATCACCGATTTTGAACGTACTCTTTGCGAGCGGATCTTGGCGGCAGTAGGCGCCCTATTTCCGGGTCCGGCTCTCGAAACCGCTCTGCACAGTTATTTCATGTCTACAGTCCTTGCCTTCGCCGTGGACGAGACCAGCTATTTGGTGTTCGGGTGCGGAGACGGCATTATCGCTCTAAACTCCGAGTTTCGGACTTTGGACCGCAATGAAGGAGCGTACCTTACGGGGCGCCTACTGGATTGCCCAGAGCACTGGAGGGACCGGATAGACAAGGGCGAGGGGGCCTTTCGTGTTCTTGCCCAAGGGACGGCGGAGTCACTCGGTTCTTTGCTTTTGGCCAGTGACGGTTTTGAGGATCTCACCGCTGAGTTTCCGCAGCTACTAAGAAATGTTCTTAACGCAACGCCGATTGGCGCTTCCCGAGGCTTTGATCAGGGATTGGTGATCGATTTCCGCGTCCGTTTTTGGCATCTCCCCGAGCTTGAACAATGGGCGGACACGAGAGACGGACATGACGACAGGTCGTTCTTGATGATTCGGCGGATCATCCCTCCGCCGACATCTCCGCCCACACCGGCGGTCCCCGAAATTACTACTAGTTCCCCGAAGGAGGAAACCACGCCATGCTCCAAATTACCCGTGCCGATGTCCAACGCTGTGGGGGTACCCTCGCAGCCCTCTCGGAGGTCTCGGCGGCGTATCTCTCGAGTCTCCTTGCATCAGACACCACGTGGCGACCCTCCGATTCCCCCGAAAGACTGATCACCCACCGATCTCCTCATCTTGACGACTACGTCGCTGAGTTCCTTTTTCGTGCCGCGCTCCCTCCGGAAAGCCGGTTACGCGAGTTCGTGGAGTTCTCAGTCCACGCCAGGGACGATACGGCTGCGCGCACACTTTGGCCCGACGCTGCTGTCTTCGGCATCGGCTCGACGGTAGAGTGCGGTCGCTACGCTCAGTACTTGTTCGACGAGCACCAAGCTGGGGGAGGCCGGACGGTAGGTTCGTGTGCGCGACTCGTCGCAGACCGCTGTTTTCGACGACTACCAGCCTCGCTTACCCGTATCCTTGGCGAGGTGGACGCAATCGACAGCCGCGGCGGTGCTCACGCCATGCACCTTAACAATCTCTTGAAGACCTGCCACTTGGTTCAGTACTCGTTCGGAAGAAACTCCAAGGGGCGCTCTCAGAGTGGGGGCCTGACGGCAACCTGGAAGCGGGCGATTGTCAATGGTATGCTGGCGGCCGTTGTCTACTGTTTGGAGAATGGCATTGATCTCACCGTTGCTCAACCCGTGCAAAAACTGATGAAGGAATTCCTCGATAAGTACGAACAGGCCTGTCCGTACGCGGGATGGGATAAGTTTTCAGATGTATATGAGCGGCTGCGAAGCAACTCTGGCAGCGTCGTGAAGATTCTCGAGACGAAGGTGGAAATCGATGGCATAGAACATCCACAGCTACTAGTGGCCCCGTTCCTGACCCAGGCTGCCACAATTGCCTGGGGAAAGGAAATTGCATATTTCCTGATGGTTCCTCTGTGGGAGGCGGAGATTTTGGGTAACTTGCACTTCCGTCGAGCTGAAGCCCTCTTGGAACGATCCTTCCTCGATCATGACAAACCGAAGACAATTTACACTTCTGAGTGTTCGATGGGTGGCCGGGTGATCTCGCGGCTCCGGTTCGTTGGGAAACAGCAAGTCAGAGGCAAATCTCAACCGGCTCCTCGCCCAAGCCCAATATGGATTCTGGGTTGCCGCCACAACAACTTCCTACTCCAACCAAACAAAGCGATGAGACGTTTTCTGAGTCAACATAATTTTGACGTTGGCCTCATTTGGTCCGAGAACACTGCAGAGAGCACGAAAGTCGTTTTCAAGGGAGATGGTTTTCCGCACGCACTCTGGTTGCGGCTAATTGCGGCCCTGCAAGCACGGGAGCCGGGCTTGTGGTATCACCCGGTAGAGACCGCCCCCTTCATCATCAACGGAAACGCGTCCCATAGATATGTGCCGCTTAGCGCGCTAAATCCGGCGAACCTCGCGCGCCTATGCGTCAGTTTATAGCTCGGTATCTTTGGGAGGAATCATGAAATCTACTGCGGAGTTGGACCTCAAAGAGCTAGCCAAGGTGCTCACCGTTCTGTTCCCGAAGCAGCATGATCGCAGCGCAACCTGGCTTGCTAGCCTGGAACCGGTCGCCGACGAATCGGAAGCAAGAGAAGCTCGCCGCCCGGTTGTCCCAGATCGATACCCCACCCCCCGTCCGTCTCCGCGGCACCTATCCGCCCCGGTGGGCACTAAGAAGCCACCGACAACGAACCCAAGTGGGCCCCTCCCGCCACGACCCTCGAAGCCAACACCATCCCTACCCTCATTTGCCAACCCGTGGGCGGGGTCTGCCAGCGAGTGGGGAAGACTCCAGAAGGGAATCGACATACCCTGGGACGAGGAACAGAGGCGTGTCGACTCGATCATCCAGCAGAGCGGCCTGACTGGCTGGCAACAAGGCTTCCTTTCGGAGTTGATTTGCCTAACCCTGGATCTTTCTCTGGCCTCCTCTCGTACCGCCGCCGTCGAGCTGTTCATCCCACGCTGTGGCGCATTCAGTAAAATTCTAGCCGGGGTAGGTCTCCCTGGGCAACCGATGCGTTTGTTTGAGATTAATCACTCCAATTTGGCGCCCGCCGCTCTGCGGCAGCTTGCCGAGTTTGGAGCACCATGAGGATTTCCGACATGGAACTGATTCCGGCAGGCTCCAGCCTAAGCGCCTTAATTCCTCGCAAGACCCCCGCTGCCCCGAAGGAACTGCTCGGCTTTCTTGCTTGTCGAGACGACCTCGACACATGGGAAGGGCGGGTGGCGGCAGAGCGTGAGATTCAGACTCGTCTTCACTTTTACGGCCTGATGTTCGACCGGGACCTGTCCACGGTCCCGCCTGAAGTCATTGAGGAACTTAGGGCGAACCGCGGCGCATGTTTGGCCCTCCTGCTGAATTTGCAGCGCGAGGCATCTCTCGCAGGCACGATCCCAGACTTAGTGCGAGAGATTATCGAGCAAGGTCTCGATGGATTCCCAGAGGCGTCGATACCGTTTGTCATTCAAAACTTCCTCTGGCTGCTACTGGAGCGCAATGACGAGGAAATGCTGGAAGCCATCGAGGAAGCTGAGTCCCGTCTGGCACTCTCGGGGGAGATACCTCGAATGGTCAAGCTAGCCAGGATTGTGGCAAACTTCGCACCACACGAACTCCCGTCCACGATCCACGATCTTATTGCACTCCATAGCACCAACGCCGCACCCGACGCCGCGTCGATCGCAGCTCACTACTTACTCGCGCGGATCTACTGTCATCTGGGCCTTCCCTACGAAGAAAAGGAGTGCTATGGCCGATGGCGGACGAGCCTGGCTACCGTCTATCAAAAACAGCCGTCCCTTCTTGCCGCAGGCTGTTCGCGGACAGAACCGCAACTCACACGCACTATCATCGAGGCGCACAGGCGGTGGCTCCGACTCCTGCACGCCGCGTCGGAGAACAAGTCAATCGATGAGACAGTCGCAGAATTCGAAACAGCGGGATATACCGATGACTTCATGGAATTTAGGAATCGCGAGGTCCGACAAGCGGGCTACCAGTGCATGCGGGTCTCGCGCGATCAGGTCGCAGACGCCGGTGCGATAAAACAGATGATCAGCCATCTGCTTACGGACGCGTCCCAGGCGAAGGCATGCCTCATCCTGCGGGACGACTCGTTCGCCGAGATCGAGAAGCTCCCTCGGCCATCGTCCGGAAATCCGGAAGACGCTCTGATCCGTGGGCTAGAAGCCGAGGCATCTCAACTCAATTTGTTCGTAGAGAGGGAACCGATCGTAGAGAGCCCCCTGGAGAATCGGCGCTGGATTTTATGTTGTGAGCTCGAGAACCCAACCAGCGCGATCGCGGTGGGAATCCTGCCGACTGATAACAAGTTGTCGATTTGCACGGCCCGTGCGGTTGCGTTTGAGACCCACCTGAGCCAGGACAAGGACCGGCAGTGGATCGAGAGCACAGCCAGGCTCTTGGGGGAGGCATTCGATTCACAGAAACTCGCGCAACTGCGCGATGTGCTTCGCAAAATAACCCACCAGGAGACGGCGGGCCGCCGGGCGGCAAAGCGGATCAAGATAAGCTGACAAAGGTTGAAATCATGCGTCAAGTTTTTGAAATCGAGAGCTTCCCGGATCTATCCCTGCCGCGCTACTTCGACCTCTTCGGGGAGGAAGCTCTCACCGTCGCCGCTACCCGCTTGTTCAACTGGCTTCAGCTTGTTGCTTCTGCTGGACAGGAGTTCTCATTTACGCTTCGCTATTTCTACGATCCCGACCGCGCGCCGTCCAATCGCCGACTTCGGATTTTCGTTCTAATAAGCACGCCAGGAAACGATGTTCCTGAAGCGTTGCTCCTCGGAGCGCGCCTGGCCTCCGAGGTTCTGCCGCTCCGCGAGGCAGCCCCGTCGGAAGCGGCCCCCCCCGTTGAGTGGACCGCTTCACTCGCGATGCTGGAACGCAATAGCTGGGTCTTCCCGCTCGACGACGATCACTTTTACATTCCTGCGGCCTGGACACGTCAGCCATCCGCACGGCAAGCGCTCGAGCCGTACTTAGACGAAGCATTTGCAGCACTGGGGTCACCGGCGTTTCTCGATATCCAACTCCACGCGTGCGATCCCGATGCCGCACGCGAAGCGATTCAGGGCGCACTGGACGTCCTCGAAACGAGGAGACAACTCGGGAAATCGGCTGGGGAGGAGGTGGCTGGACTGTACCGGGAAATGTCCGACTCACTCGGGACTGACCCCGTTTGCAGACTTCTGCTCTGCGCAGGCGCGCCGGACGCCGCATCCGCCGAGAGTCTGCTCCGCGCATTCGGCGTGGACGCGATCGGGGGAGCCCGTTTTCGTGTCCGCGCGGCCCCGGGTGGTGGCAAACTACACTCGGCGTTGCGGGCGGCAGTTGAGTGCGGAGAGTTCAACTTCGCTACCGCGACGGGATGGTACAGTCCCGTTCTGGAAACCACGATTGCCTCGGCCGAAAATGGAACTTATTCCGAAGCTCAGGTCGATCTTCTGCGCTGCCTCTCGGAGCTCTCAGTTCTAGCCGGCCCCACGCTTGTCGCCGATGTATTGACATTGCCGGTACCGAGGCGTGGTTTTCTCCGAACATTCCCGCTGGAAACGGAAACCGAGCGTCGGTCGGAATCAGTTGAACTCCCGTCCATCCCGGGGAGCATTCGTTTGGGCCAGGGTCTGGAGCGCCAATCACCGATCGATCTGCCCGTCGCCGATCTCACCCGGCACGCGTTTATCGCGGGCGTTACTGGGTCTGGCAAAACGGTGACTGTATTCAATATCTTGAAGCAACTGGCCGAGCAGTCCATACCGTTTTTGGTATTCGAGCCGGGCAAGGCTGAGTATCGCGCCTTTATCGGGTATTCGGCGGTTGCTAAGAATCTCCGGATCTACACCCCTGGACGGGATGATCTGGCACCTCTCCGGCTCAACCCATTTGTGTTTGAACCTCACATCACACTGACGAACCATATCGCGAATCTTGCTGCATCCTTTAACTGCGCTCTTGGTTTGATCGACCCCGTGTCGCGAATCTTGGAGGAAGCACTTTGGGACCTTTACGAGGCGGGCGGATGGCGCGAGGATGACTGGGGGCAGACTCGGCCTGGAGTGCCTCGGGTGGACGAGATCCCAGAGGCGGTTTGCCGCATCATCGACCGGATGGGCTACGATCCTGAGATCAACGCGCGGTTCAAGGGCGTGATCCGCGGCCGATTTATTCGATTTTCTCGTGGGAGCGTTGGTAGACTGTTCGACTGCACGAACTCTTCACCCACCGTATCCGAGCTCTGCTCGGGCAACACAGTGATTGAGTTGCGCGCACTTAGCCCGCAGGAGGCAAATCTCGTCACTCTCTTTCTGCTCCAGATAATCCGGCAACATCTGGCAGACCGGCGATCAGAGACTTCACCACGGCTTATCATGGTACTAGAAGAAGCTCACAACCTTGTGCCAGCGGTTTCTGACCAAGCGGAGTCCGACGAATCGAATGCCCGCGCTGAGGCGTCGCGATATGTCTCTAATATGCTTGCAGAAATGAGGGCCCTCGGCCTGGGGATACTGGTCGTAGATCAGACGCCCGCTGCAGTCGCGCCACAGGTGGTTCGAAATACGAACCTCAAGATCGCTCACCGCACTGTTGCACGGGAGGACCGCGAGACTCTTGCGGATGCGATGTTGATGCACCCTGCGCACGCGGAACTCCTCGGCCGACTTTCCGCAGGGCAAGCCTATGTGTATGCTGAGTCGTTCTTTCGCCCCCACCTGATGAAAGGGGCATTCGTTAGGTGCGACGCAAACGTCGCGGGTCCGCCCGCGTCAGCCAGTCCGCCCACAGATAGTGAGCTGGCGGTGTGGCTATTGGAGAACCGCTGGTTCAAGGAAGCATTGAAAGTTCGTGCGGATGAGACTCGTATGCGCTGTCAGAACATAGACGAGAGGGTTGGCGTGATTCTTTCGAGACTCGATGACGACATCCAACGCCTCAGTTCTTACAGCGGAACGGAGGGGCTTGAGCGGGTTCGTGACGAGATCGTTGCCGACTACCGCGCGCGGCTGCAGCCCATAGTTCGGCAGATAGCCTCGTTAGAGGCAGAGTGCCGAGCAGTCTTACGCATGGCTGGCCGGGGCCGCAATGCGCCCAAGCCTCCGTCTGCTGACCAACTTGCCCGGCTTCGGGAGAAAACTGCAATCCTCGATAATGCAATGAAGAGGGTTGAGGCTACCAGGGTTGTACCCGTGCAAAGGAGTGAATCGTGAGCCGCAATACACTGAAAGAGCATGTCCGTGAGACCGAGACGCGTGCGCGTGAAACATCCGAAAAACTTCGAAAGATGGAAACCACGGAAGGCGAGGGTGTGCGCACTGCGGATCAGACGGGAGCCGTGTCTTCGGAACTGGAGGACATCCGCGCCGAGCTCCGGCGCGCCAAGGAGCCTATCTACGCTTCGATTGAGCAGGCTACCCGAGAGGATCAACAACAGGTCGTGGAGCAAGAGAAGGCCGCCTCTGCACATGCAAGGGAACTCGGTGATCTCTCCTCCAAGACCTCCTCCGAGCAAACGAAGGCTGAGGGCATCCGATCGCGGGACAGTCGTATCCAGAGCGGGTCCGATCTTGCTGAAATCTTGCGCGATACGAAAAACCAGTTAGACAGTAGTGGTCGAAGCCAATCAACACTTGCCTCGGATGCGGGCCAGAAGCGGGCGCAATCTGAACGACAGACGCGGGGAGCGATCCAGCGCAACCGAAGTAAGTGAATTTCCGTATGCCAGAGAAGGTCCTTCCTCAAGTCACCGCGGATCTCGAAAAGCAACTCGGCCCATGCGTTCTCGTTTTGCGGTGCCACGAACTGCTCGGCGATCAGCCGGAGGAAACTCGAAGGCTGGCGGAAAGGATCGTTCTTCGCGAGTTGCAGAACCTCTCCTCGATGATCCGGCAAGCCCCTGGTGCCGCCTCGACCGCTGAACAGTTCCTCCGCACGATCTACTCGCTTCAGATGGCCCGTCGGTCCTCTGAAGCGCTGTCGGCGTACCAGCGGTTTGTATCGACATTCCGGAAAGCGGCACCCGCCACTACAATTCCAATCGGTGCAGCGTTCAGGATTGCTGTCTCAACGGTCATTTTGGACCGGCGCGATCCCGAAATATTGAATATTCTCAGCGAGAACTCACTCCCTTGGCGGCTTTCCCGTGCGTGGGCGTCTGAGAACGCAGACTTGCTAGAGGAGATATTTGCGGAGATTGAAGACGCCGTCCTCGATCAGGAGGATGCTGATCGCCTTCATCCTTGGGATGATACCTGGCACTACATTCTACTCAGCCGACTCGAGCGCAGGTTGGAATGTCCCAGCGGAGTGCCGGGAGTATGACACGGGAGACGCTGCAGCAGAAGGTGGACGCGTTTTGTGCTGAATGGCCTGAAGTTCTAGGTCAAATCGAATCGTCAGAATCTTCGTGTAATCAACTTGTAGCAGAGCTTCGCGACTTGAAAGCAGAAATCGCGGGCCTAGTCGAATCCCGGCGTTGTGCTTCCCGAAACGAGAAGGGTTACTACCGGGATCGAATTCGAGATACGAGAGATGCCAAAGATACCGTTACCTTGCGCCTGCGCGAGAGTCAAACGTCTCTCGCACAAGCGAGGGCGCGAGGGGCGAATCTAAAGAGGTCCGAGAAGGATTTACGACAGATTCTGTCGGCTGAAATCCGGCGCGCTGTTTCGGGAGCGGAGCGACTCGCGGCGTCTTCACCGTCCCTCGGCGGCACTGGCATTGGTGGGCTAAGCCAGAAGGTCCGCGAACACTATGAGTCTTTGCACCAATTCGTCTACCATGTGGACAAAGCGGTGGGGAAAAGCAATAGCGAGGAGTTTAGATACCTACCTGAGCCGCCCGAACCAACTTTTTGGCCTACTTCCGATTCAGTCGAGAGGCCTCTTGTACTGGTCGAGCCTCCTCGGTTTGAATCCTATCTCACCCAGGACGGCAAAAACACAGTTCCCTGCGAGGCCTATTCGGTGTACGACACCCACGACGTCCAGAGCCTATCCCAAGAACTCCGAGGTGTCGCTTATGCCGATTCTTATCTCCGTTGCCAGGGTCATGAGGTTGTTCTTCCGATCGGTGGCAGTGGCGCGCTGGATATGCTCAGTCTCGACAAAGCGGGCCGTTTATGGGTGACGGAGGTCAAAGAGACGGAAACTGCGCGGAATATCGCCGCGAGCGGGCTTGATCGACAACTCTCGTCTGCCTCGGGCTCGCCAGTCACGCTTTATGAAAACGAGCCGAGTTGGCTACTTCGAGAAACGCCGAAATTCTCCGCTGTCGATTCTGTTCTAGGGACATTGAAATCGACCATTGAGGCGGAGTCAGATCTAGGCCGAAAGGAAGGCTATCGCAGGCTGCGAGATGCCTATGTGGAAGCGGCGCGGCAAGGCTTCACGCAGCTCTCCACCAACAAGAGCCTGATTCAAGTGGGCTTTACTGAACAAACCGGTGAGTTGAAGCCGCCGCAAGCTATTAGGAGCCAGAAGCTCGACACGATGATCGAACGAGTGGAACCCAACAACGTTGTGCAGATAGAGGTCGTCGTTGGATCGAAGGATTCGCCGATGGCCGGAGAGTTGCAGCCGGCCCCGGTCGATCACCAGGCTCCTGGTACCGCGTCCGCTGAGCCCGAGGCATAGCAGGATTAGTCCGGGATTGTACTCGGAATTTATTTCAAGTATGCGTTTGGGAGGCACTGCCAAACATCTAGCTACTGATTCAATTCCGCTTCAAGAGACACAATTGACGCCATGACATCCTCAAATCTTGGCGCGTCGCCGATGATCATTCCGGTCATGCGGCCATAGTCTCGCCGCAATTCTTCCGCCATGCCGTCAATCGGACTCAGGGTGAAAGTTCTCGGAGCGGCCGTACTTAGGCCGAGGTCAGGGGCTCTTGAAGAACATGCGAGCGTGGGCAGCGCAATCTGCTGCGAGTTCACGATCTCCCACGGTTTTCTCGATGAGGCTTGTCGTATGATCAGTTGAACGGATTCGGGGGGGCAGGTCAATCGAGATCCAGCACCCGAACGATGAGCTTCTTCTCAACAAGTTCCCCCGCAAGGTTTGCCGTGATGGTCGATTTAACGGCCTCGGCGCAAATCACCATCCCAGCGAACGTTTTTTTGATTTTCTCGCCATAGACCCTAGCAAAGCTACTACGCCTGCTTGCCTGGATCTGAACTCTTGCCGGAGGATTGGGATTGCAGATATGGGCAGAGTCGCCACACGTCAAGTGTCACTTCTGTCGGTCTCGCGTAGTACTTAATCGTTACTCAATCTTTGTGTTCACGAGGCTCCCCGGAAATGGTGCGGATTTCAAGCCTCCGGCCATCGATTTTCCCTCACTCATGCCCGAGGTAGCGACTACGTCATCCGTCAATCGCCGGAACTTGGCCCGAATATGAGGTCGACCAATTACGTCTTGGACTTCAGCGAGGATCGCAGGACTGACGTAGAGCTTCAAGAGACCCTGCTCAGCCAAGGTAAGGCAGGCACCAGATGGAGTCGCTCGGCGAGCAACCGCCTGCGGGAAGATCATGCAGTCGAGTACGACGCGCGACCGGTGTGCTATTGCGAGTCGGCTTGTGTGCGGACTGTGTGCGGAATCAGCCAAACAGCCCCAAACGGGTCGAATGGAGACAGACCTCGGCTTGAAGTCAACTCCTCTCACATCAATACTTTACGGAGTAGAACGGAACCCAACCAAACTGCCGCAAACTAGGTTTTTCTGATTCAGGTTCTAGTTCTCGCAAGGGAGTGGAGGTTCAAGTCCTCTCATCCGCACCAATAAAATCAAGAAGTTAGCGGTAGATTTGTCCTTCGGGATGCCCTTGCATCCTGCCTCTTGTCGAGAATTTGTAGAAAATTGCCTCTCTGGATGCGGTGAATCCGGTGATGGCGGATAGTCAGCGCTATCCTCCAACTGTTCGCGGATTAGGCCGAGATACATCCGGTGATCGCCCGCGCTGAAGAAAACCCGCTGCCGGTTCGTCCCTCGCTGGGTCACGTGATAGGCGAGCCCAGGCTCCACACACCTTGCGTTTCGAGGCATACACATTAGTGCTCTCAAAACGCCAAAATCCTCATAAGGGACACTCAGCTCCGTCCCCTTTCGCGATTTCGTCAAGGTGTCAATTCAGGCTGTCCCTCTCGTCCCCCTCTCGTCCCTGCGGTTGGTGGCCGCGATCATCGACTTGAGCTTTCCACTGCGTCATGCGATCAGGCTTAAGGCGCTGTCGCAAAAAGTGAAAGGATAGCCTGTCCCCGTTTTTCTCCGTTTTTCCGTTTTTCTCGTCCAAGCCGGGTACTGCACCTGCGTGGGTCGGCCTTCGTTGTCGTAAGTGAAGGAGGCGGTGGGGTAGGCTATTGGTCACCGTTTCGACGAGGGATCGCGGCGCAATTGCCGTAGCATGAAAGTGCAGGCCTCAGATTCAGTAGCAAATTCGCGTTTATTGGTTTCTAGCCCCCGCTCAGAGTAATAGACATACCATTTCCCAAACACCTCGCTGAGAGTGAGTTTTTCGGGTGGGAGGCCACCGTACAAATAATAGACATCATCTCTTATGCCTTCTTCCCGGAGAATGCGGACTAATTCTTCTTTATTCATCATTGTCCTGTCTTCGCCCACGGAATCAACTAATCACGTTGACAAGCGAGCCCGACTCAATCAAATCATCCACGGTCGATGGCAAGACGTACTGGGTCCCCATTCCCGGCTGGCCATACCACGGCATCGCTGGTCCACTCAAGACAGGTATCGAGTCAGTCACAACGAAAATGTTATAGGGTGCCGAGCTTGTTCCTGGGATGAGCGAAAGACTTTGACTGGGGGTCCCGACCGGCGAGGCATAGGTGCCATAATTCGTGCCCAATCGTTCGATTAACGTCCCCGATTGAAGTATCGTGGCCGCAGGGCTTCCGAAGAATCCTCCGTTGGGAGGATATGGGCCAGTCGCAATGCCTCCGAGTGTGGTAAGTCCACCCGCCGCGACACCCGGCAACGGAGCGCCGACGAATACACCGCCCGCTGCGGCACTAACCGCGAAAGCGTTTATGAAACCCTGCGGGTTGTTCTGAACGATCTGCGGAATAAGCGTCTGCCATTGTTCATCGATCGGGACGTCGAAGTCAGGCGGGGCTATCTCCGGAACCCCATCCTTCAATGAATAGCTTACAGATGTCGTAATTTGCGCCGTACAAATAGTGCAAGTAGAGACGGCCGGGATCGGGGGAGCGTTAGGAACGAAATCGGGAAGGTTGTACCTGGAGTTATCGATGCCGATGAACGCCATCAAAAAGTCCAGCGCCGACCCAGTGTTCGCGGGTGAATAGTTGCAAACCACTCCGTAGCAAGGAGCGCCGCATCCGCTATCCGTGTCTTTTTCCGGATTTTCGCAGGATAACCCAGTGCCGTCTACTCGATTCACCGAATCTCCGCCCACATACGCATACCGATTCCAGCTCCCCGGATCGGATGCTTTGGCGCTCCCCCCAAACGGGTCCGGCGTCATAAACCTCCCCACACCCGCCTGATGGTAGCGCTGGTCCGCATAATCGAGCCCCGTGCTCGCGTCGCGGTAGTAACCAGTAAACTTCTCCTTATCGTTCGCCGTCGCCGACGGCCGCTCTTGGCCGTAGGGGTAGAACTTGCCGTTCCTGCTTCCCAGGCGGTCCTGTGCGATAGAGGTCAGCGTCACTTTGTCGTTGGTGCCGCCGGAGTTGTAGGCTCC
>JBEBGM010000072.1:0-11296 GCA_040081455.1 Bryobacteraceae bacterium | reverse complement strand
CTCCCAGGAAGTGTGGGAGCAGGAGCGTGACAAGGCCGCCCAGCGCATGGCGGAGGCGTCGTCCGAGATCCAGCAAGTGTTGCGGCAATCCATGGCCGACCTGGTGGCGCACATGGCCGAGCGCCTGAAGGATGGGTCCGACGGCAAGCCGTTGAAGTTCAAGCAATCGACCGTATCGAACCTCGTCGAGTTCCTATCGAACTTCTCATTCCGCAACGTGACCGACGACCGGCAGTTGCAGGAACTAGTGGGCCGCGCCCGTGATCTGTTGCAAGGTGTCGCAGCAGACGATCTGCGGACTAGTGGCGACATGCGCGCGCGTGTGCGGCAGGGAATGACCTCGCTCGCGGCGGACCTCGACGGCATGCTGGTGAAAGCGGGCGGCCGCAAGATGCGGCTCGCTGAGGAAGTTGAGCCGTAGACCGCTCCCGCGCTTTGTCATCTTGCGCTTTGAATCAGGTATTTCTGCTTCAGATTGCGTGAATATTCGCGCAATCTGATGGGGCATTGATCGTCAGCCGAGAGCGTCGCCAGCACGTCTTCGATGGCTACAGCTGAAATGCGTTCTCGCGTAAGAGGCGCCACTCCCGACAGCAAATGTTGTAGGAGCGTCCACAGACCAGCGTTTGCGCGTGGCAACAGGAAGATCAAACGACTACCGTCAGTGCGAACCATATGCCAGACGTTACGATTGAACTGGTAAGCGTTGAAAAACGCTAGCCGCTCAAGCCGCGCAGGCTCCAGATGGCCGGTAAGGATTTGGCTGTAGATATCGACAAGCTTGGCGCGGTGGCGGGCGTCATCAACAGCCTTTCCGAAGTCCGTCTCAGAAAGCTTGACCTCGCAGAAGGTCTGCACACCATCGGTGGTAGCCCAACATACGTCTACGTTGGTCTCTTCGTCCGGTGCTGGCACGGCTTCCGGCTCCCATCCGGCGAGTATTCCATCCTGGCCAAGGGCCCTGAGTAGCGCGGTCGCCGAATCCGATTCAGAAGAGAAGTACGGGAAGAACAGATTGAACGCGAATGCTTGTGAGGAATTCAAATGATGGAAGTACCGGTGACGCTTGCTGGGATTCGCTGCCAAGAAAGCACTCGCTGCCGGTGCGGCCTCTTCAAGCAGGTTCGCGGACGCCTTCGCGAACGGGAGGATATGGTGGTGCTTGACATCGCGTCCCCGGTAGCGAAACACTCCAGGCTCGCTAATGCCGAGGTTTAGCCGCTTGAACTCGACGAGATGCCTCTTGAGATCATCTTGATAGCTCACTCAGACGCCCACTCGTGTTTCGTTGCACACACAGCGTCCATCTTCGCATTTCTCTAGATGAACGCGGTACGCCGAGCATCACAGCACAGTCGGGGTTATCCTTCATCTCACAACAAGTGGGCGACAAACCCCGTCTGTAGCAATGAGAGCTCTGTTGCAAACGGGTGCTTGCGCGTAGTTTCATTTGTTACTGGACTGCGGAAACGGAATGACCTGTGCCCGATGCCTGCCGCAGAGCAGATCGTCAACCGTTACGACGTCGGGAGGATTCTCATCTGCAAGCACGAGCCAGATGCCATCTGGATGTTCGCGAATGATTGATTCTTTGAGTTCGTCGGTCATTGGTTCCATGATGATCCTCCTGTTAATCAAATGCCTCGATGTAATCTGCCTTTTCGCCAGCCTGCTTGAGGACATCGGCCAGCCAGCGCTTCTTTCGCTTGCCGCGGACCACGCGACCGACAAAGCCTAACGCGGTGGCAAGATTGCCACGATTGCGCCGGATGTCCTCACGCGTGAGCTTGGCGTAGCGTTCCAGAAAGTCATCCAGGTTGTCGGGCTTTTTGAATAGGTACGTGGCGTGCCCTGGCTCCGGAATTTCGGCGATTAGCGCGTTGCGCCACACGAACAAGTATTCGTCTCGAAACAGGAACCACGTCCGGCTGCGTTTTCGGAGTTGATCGAAGTAGTAGGGCTCGTAGTCTGGACGCCACGTGACATGGTGAGGCTTCAGATGCGCAGACGCGTTGACCTGATCGAACCAGCGCTCGACCTGCGTGTGCTCGATAGGGATCTTCTCGCACTGGTTGCGAATGTGCTGGACCAGATCGGCGTGCTCGCCGAGAAGGGCGTGGATCGTCTGGGCGTGCTGAAGGTCCTCGGCAACGTTCGAAGGCGCGTGAACTTGAAGCCGGGATGGGAGCGCGGCCTGCCATTTTCGGAGAATCCACTCGCCATTGTACAGACGGTACTTGCCGGCGTGAACGAAGGTCGCCTGGACCTCGATACGAGTCCGTAGCCAATGCTTCCAATGGTTCCATGTGAGATCCCAGTTCAGCCCTGGGAAAACATTCGAATCGAGCCAGACCTCCAGCCTCCGCCGGGAATCGCGGCAGACGACCCGATCGGCGAAGAACTCGCAACGGCGAAGCAGCAGCGTTACGTTGCGTGAGGTCATTTCCGGCTTATACGCCAGGATACGGTCAGCGAAGAAAGCGTCTTCGTCGTCGGAGAGATGGCCGTCCACCAGGATCGAGCCGAACCCACCGTACGGAAACAGCGGCGCGGCATCTTCGTTCTTGCAAAGCGCGTCGTAGCATTTTCTGAGATCGGCGTGTGCCAGAACGTTGAAGGCTCGTTCGACGCAGGGAAGGTCCCGGGCTTTCGAGTCGCTCACCTGGAGTTCGAGCGAACGCATCCGCCACGCGAAGCGGAGCTGATCAAGTGTGGCAGTATCCGGCACTCGGAGAAGCCGGTAAAGAGACTGCGGCGTGTCCCCCTCAAGCGAGTAGAAGTAGCGCCGGAGCGCGTCGCCGGACAGAAATAGGGCCCTCGGCCCGTCTGGACAGTTTGGTAGTTCCGCGCGGACGAAAGAGTCTCCGTTCCTTCCGGGCTTGGGGAGACCCACGTATCCGATGGTCGCGTACAAAATCTGTTGGCATAGCCGCCCCCTCGCGCGCTGGACTAACACTTCGGTGTCGGCGCCCAGGAATCTGAGTTGGTCTCCGCGCTGGAGGAACCGACCAAGAATGCCGAGCACCTCAGCCGTGGTGCCGTCCTCAAAGCGGCATTGAGGAGACCCATTGGCGGTCACAACCTCCCCGACCCGGCGTAACTGAAGATCGTTGCTGACCACAGCAGCAGCATACGGCCAAAGGCCGAATCCACCAAGGCAGTTTGAATACCTCCGCATCATGCGGAGAACACAGGAGAAACGACGCTATGACCACAGAACCTACGGGACTGTTTCAGGGTCTTGCACCTCTGCTCGTCAATCGGACGGTCATCATGACCGTTGCGGCTGACGGTAAGGGGTTGCTGACCCTCAACGTAATTCCAAAGAAGGTAAAGGACGACGAAAGCGACGCGATGACCACGGCTTTGTGCATCACCGCAAGCGCCGAGGAACTGGATCGCGACCTGCCCGCACAACTCCGCGAGTATACGGAGGTCCATACAAAGGCGGCGTCCAACATCCAGAAAGTCAAAGATGACTTGGCGGCAGCAGAGAAGGCCGAGCGGGAGTCCGCAGAAGAGAAACGCGCCAAGAAGGCGAAGGGGAAGGTCGTCCCGCCTGCCGTGCCCGTGCCAAAGCCGCAGGCATCCCTCGGACTGTTTGACCAGAATGACGCGGAGCCTGAAGTGGCTGTCGCGCCCAGTTGTGACGAGCAGGAGATTGGTGAGGCTATCGAAGAGACGAACGACTATCCCGATTGACCGCTGAATCCCAAACAAAGAAAGGACACCATGACCATCACACCCATGAAGAGAATTTTCGAGTTCCAGGGAATCAGGCTTCCTGATCCGAACTCGGCAATGACCGTAGAGCAAGTGCGCGGCGTCTTCGCGACCCAGTACCCCGAGATCGCGACCGCATCGCTCAGTGGGCCGGAAACCGTGGGCGACAAGTGCGTCTACCGTTTTGAGCGCGCCATCGGGACGAAGGGATGAACTCCACAGAACAGGCGCTGCGTGAGCTCGGCCTCATCGCACAGGGGGCCAACCCTCAGCAATCGCCTGCAATGGAGGAATTCCAGAAATGCCCAGAATGGCAACTCGCCGCCGCGCTTCTGTCGAGGGCGCTGGCACACGAACATCTGCGGTTTCGACCCAACGCGGTAATCGCCACACCAGCCAAGTGGTTACCGCCCCTGCTCTGAACCTACTTGCGCGGGGTGCGGCTGGTTGGGCGATGCCTCGGCTCGACGGCGTCGCCGCATCTCACAAAGTCTGGCGCGGTGATCGCGTTGCGGCTGCCATCGGGGATAGCATGTTGCGCTCCGGCATTGCCACAGGCGAAACCTGGGGGTTGGCGGAAAGGGACCCTTTCAAGTTCATTCAGCTTTCCATGAGCAGCTTCATTGACGCGCACGGCGGCGCTTCGATCCGCGAAGGTTTCCGGTTGAACCTGACGCTTGGTGGAACGCTGAATGAATACTCAATGGGTGAGCGTGAAGTCGGCGCGTCTGAACTGTTCCTAACGGTGGACCCCGTAGAATCGGGCTACCTCGTACTCGGCCCCACGGTACGGATTCTGGAAGAACAGCATCCGCGTCTGCCGGCGACCTTCTTTCATCTGTTGAGCAGCGCTCTGAATCGGTGGGTCCGGGTTTACGACTATCGGGATGCCCTTGATCACGTGGAGCGGTTGCTGGATTGGTACAGCGCGGACCCTGATTCCGGGGAAGTCGAGGTGCCCGACGTTGCGGGAAGCATCCCAGCGAGCTTTCGGCGGAAGCCTCTTTCAAAGAAAGCCTTGAAGCGATTGTTGCCGAGCATTGCCAGCGAAACCAGAGAGTGGATGGAGCGTGCGCTGGAAACGCAACGGCTCTCGTTGAGACAGAACCATCCGGCTCTCACGGAGGCGATGCAGGAGGACTTAGGGGACTGCAACGCTCCGTTACCTTCTCTGCTCATGGTCTTCTCGCCCAGAGACAATGTCGAGGCGTGCTTCGATGCCGAGGCGGAATCGATGATGGAAGTATCCCCCGAACCGAGTCTCATTATTCCGCTCGACGCGACAGACCCAGATCACGTGCGTGACGCCTTCAATATACTCGGCAACGCTTGCGAGACGCTCGCGGCGGCAAGTAAGTTGATGGCCATTCTTCCAGACAGTCAGGTTAAGTAGGAGATCACATGGATTGCAACGTTTATCTTGGCGGTCCCAGCGAGTTCGCGCTACAAGGCGCGATCCTCGTCTACCGGGGCGGAAATGCGGCGGGTGGGGCGTTTGCTACTTGGCATGAAGTCGAAACCGACAAAGCCCGCGCTCCACGACTTGGCCCGGCCCAATCGCTTTCGACGCACTTTCTAAAGGAGCTATCCCGCGGCCTCGGTGCCATGATGCTGCCAGAAATCCTGCCGGAAAATGTCCTTGTCAGGGCACCGGAGGTGCTCGTGTGGTGGCAACCAGCACAGCGCCGAAAGATGTTCTTTCGTCACGATGACGAACTGGGCAGCGTGAGTGGGCGCGTTTTCCCGCAGCCCGCGCTCGTCTTTCGAGCGAGTCATCGCGATCTATGGATTCGGGCACTTGCCGAAGACGTGCGGCCCACGGCGGCGACCGCTCTCAGTGTCGCGCCCTACTACAACGTAAACACCGAGGGCGTCGTTTGCCAGGGCACCATGCGCTCTCCAGAAGAGGCCAGCGTCGCAGCCATGCCCCAATGGGAACAGTCGTTCTTTGAATCTGAATTCACCCACATTTACGGGAGCGGCCATTTCACCCAGCATCCCGCCGGAGTGGCTGGTCTCTGGAGTTCGGTAGCGGGCAAGAAGACTTTCCCGGTCGAACTATTGGCGTCGGCAAGAGAAACGCTTGCCCAGTTTGCCGAGCGAGAGCGATAGGAGCTGAATGAAACACACAATCCCAGCGCACCTCCTGCAAAGGCGCACAATCCGCGTGGTGGTCATCGGTTGTGGAGGCAATGGCAGTGTCATAGCGATGGGCCTTCCCTACATCCACCAAGCGCTGCTTCTCGCTGGACATCCCGACGGCCTAGACGTGACGCTGATTGACGGCGATGTCGTGTCGCCAACGAACTGTGTGCGGCAACCGTTCAGCCAATCCGAAATCGGGTTGTGCAAGTCCGTGGTGCTCGCCTCGCGAATCAATCTATTCTGGGGACTCCAGTGGAAAGCCATCCAGGAGCACGTGTCTAAGTCACACAAGGTTGAGGAAGCCGACATCGTCATCAGCTGTGTGGATACCCGCGTCGCGCGTGCAGACATCTCCCACCTAGTCGGCGGTAACGCAACAGTCTCTTACTGGCTCGACCTTGGGAATGGAGCCGACGGAGGCCAGTTCATCCTGGGTCAGCCCAGGAACAGGCGCAATCCACGACGCGCAGATCGGCTTCGCACAGCCAGCGAACTCTTTCCCGAAATTAGCGACACCAAGATAGACGAGGACCGTGCCCCAAGTTGCAGCGCGATGGAGTCCTTGGAGCGGCAAGAGCCGTTCGTCAATCAAACCATTGCCAGTCACGCTTTGGCTCTCGTAGCAAGACTTCTTCGTCACGGCGAATTGGATGTTCATGGGGCTTTCGTTAGCGTTGCCCGCCAAAGAGTCCAGCCTCTGAACATTGACCAGGCGACTTGGCGGAAGACCCGACTACGGCAGGCCATTCGGAGAAAAGCGCCTCCGACGCTGATTTCCTGAAGGACTCACTATGGGCGGTTATTTTCGCTTGCTTCCTGCCTGACCGGGGGCAGCGACGAGGATGGGAATCAACAAGGTACCGTCTTGAAGACAGAAGCGGACTCGGTGTGTGTAGGGGTCTGCAACATGATGCAACGTCGTTTTCCATTGCGAGCACATGGCGACGAGCAGTAGCATGGAGTGTAGTACCGCAACATGCCTGTAAAAATCGATGGCGAGATCTACCACACGAACTCAGAAGTATCTGAGCAGCTTGGTGTTAGCCGACAGACGCTATGGCGATGGCGGGAAAAAGGGCGTATCCCCATAGGCCTCCGCTACAGAACCCGACAGGTGCTCTTCAAGGACAGCGAGGTTCAGGTCATTCGTGAGTTTGCAAATCATTTGGAACCCATTGAACTAGGAGGCGGCGGAGTAAAGCAACTCGGACTCTTTCGGAGAGGATCGTCAAAGGAGCAACCATGATTGAACGGGAAAAAAAAGCGGTGGTCCTACTGAGCGGTGGTTTGGATTCCGCAACGGTCGCCGCACTCGCCATCGCTGAGGGTTTCAAAGTCCACGCGATCTCTTTCTCCTACGGCCAGCGCCATTCAATCGAATTGGAGTCGGCCCGTCAGGTAGCGAGCGCCCTGAACATTGCTGAACATCGCGTTGTGTCGATCGACCTGCGGGCTTTCGGCGGGTCTGCTCTCACCGCCGATTTGGGTGTGCCGAAAGGCCGTGCGCCCGCTGAAATGTCGGATGGAATCCCAATCACTTACGTACCGGCACGAAATACGATCTTCCTGTCGTTCGCCCTTGCGTGGGCCGAAGTCCTAGGTGCATACGACATCTATCTTGGGGTCAATGCATTGGATTATAGCGGCTACCCAGACTGTAGGCCGGAATTCATTGCGGCTTTCGAGACGATGGCGAATTTGGCGACAAAGGCAGGGGTCGAGGGTAAGATTCGGATGACGATCCACGTGCCTCTCATTTCGATGTCAAAGGCAGAAATCATTCGAGAGGGCATTACGTTGGGAGTCGACTACTCGCTTACGAGCAGTTGTTATGATCCCTCGCCCACGGGTGTGCCTTGTGGGCAATGCGATTCATGTTTACTGCGAATGAAGGGTTTCGCCGACAACGGACTCCAGGATCCCCTACTGTCCAATCACACGGAGCGGTCGCCGAAATGAAGTATTCAGTTAAGGAGATCTTCTACACGTTGCAGGGCGAAGGCGCCCAAGCGGGGCGACCGGCGGTGTTCTCTCGATTCGCCGGCTGTAATCTGTGGTCGGGACGGGAGGATGATCGAGCGAGTGCTGTTTGCCGTTTCTGCGACACCGATTTTGTAGGCGTCGACGGAACGGGAGGCAGTAAGTACTCGAGCGAAATGGAATTAGCTAATGCCATAGCGAAACTCTGGCAGGGCACGTCGGACCATCGTTTTGTAGTGTGCACGGGTGGTGAACCACTGTTACAACTTGATGCTCGCCTTATTGAAGCTCTCCATGAACGCGGATTTGAAATCGCCATCGAGACCAATGGAACACTTGCCGTTCCGGTAGGTGTGGACTGGATCTGCGTCAGCCCCAAGGCGGGGACGGAACTTGTGATGCGTTCGGGGCATGAACTCAAACTCGTTTATCCGCAACCCGGAGCAGAACCCGAGAAGTATCAGTCATTGAATTTTCAGCACTTTTTCCTGCAACCAATGGACGGACCAGAACAGCAGTCCAATACTCGTCGCGCGATCGACTACTGCATGGCCAATCCGCAGTGGAGATTGAGCTTGCAGACGCATAAACTGCTGGGGATACGCTAGGAGGCAACCATGGAGATCTTCAAAGAGTTCACGATCGAGGCGGCCCATCGCTTGCCAAACGTTCCGGCCGGACACAAGTGCGGTCGCCTTCATGGTCACAGCTTCCGCATAGAAGTACACGTCAAGGGACCTGTGGATCCCGGGATGGGCTGGGTAGTCGACTTCGCCGACATCAAATCCGCCTTTAGGCCTCTTGAAGAGTTGATCGATCATCGGTACCTGAATGACGTCAGTGGACTGGAAAATCCAACTAGTGAGAATCTCGCGCGGTGGATTTGGGACCAACTCCTTCCGGCGCTGCCCTTGCTTGCAAAGGTCGTGGTTCGAGAAACTTGTACCACGGGTTGCGTATATTTGGGCACCGAGTGACGAACGCAGCCAAGGTAGCCAACGTAGGAGTCTGGGCAGGGCCGCCGCCAAGCTAACCTCAGAACGCCGCCTTCGTCCCAAACGACTCGATCGGTCCTAAACTACGTACCTCATTTTGAGGCACAATGGTAGTTTCCATGTTCCGGTGTCGGAACAACTGTAGGAGGAATACATTCTTGGCTCGTGCAGTTAATTTCATCGTCAGTTGCACCAATCGGAAGCGGTTCCAGCCTACCGCTGAGACGAGCATCGGTGAGATCGGCGGAACGGACCTGCGCGCCAGATTGGCCCGTTGGAAACAGAACCTTCGCGTTGCTCCTACCCAAGAGCACCATGCCGATGAAGTCTATATGGGTGACCATTGGTCCGTAGTCAAGAGCATTCCAGTTGATGCTGCACAAGCAGGGTTCGTGGTGCACATTTGGATTTGCTCGGCCGGGTACGGCCTCATTCGGCCAGATACGATCATCAAGCCCTATCGAGCGACGTTTACCCGGGGGGAGAGTGATTACATCGCTTCGGGTCTTGCTGAGAATGAGCACGCTATGCAAGATTGGTGGTCGGGCGTTTGCACCTACCGCCTGACCCGGAAGGGCAAAGCACCCCGGACGTTGTCTGCCGTCGCTGATGCCTTTCCTCGTACGCCCATGTTGGTCGCCTTATCGGCAGACTACCTGAAAGCCGTTTCCGGAGATCTGTTAAGCGTCCTGGATCAGACCTACTTTCGGAAGCATCTGTCGATAGTTTCATGCGGGACCTCGCAAGACAGTCCAAAGTGGAAGAACAATTTGCTCCCATGCGATTCCCTGATGGCAGGCAGTCTCGGAGGAGCTTTGACTTCCCTCAATGCGCGTATTGCAAGACACCTCCTTCAGTCGAATACAAATGCGGAGATGACGGTCGACAGACTCCGGGAAAGTGCTCTCTCCATTGAGCGGCGTCTACCTGCCGACACCGAACCCGGGGTTGCCCAAACTGATTCGGATGTTGCTCGGTTCATCCGCGCGTATCTCAAAGAGTACCCCGCGGTGAGCAAATCCAGACTGTTGAGGGAGTTCCGAAGCCAAGGCCTGGCTTGTGAACAAAAGAGATTCGGTGAGATCTTCACCAAGTTCCAACAGGTGACCCTAAAAGGAATGCATGCCTAAGAACTCGCGAATTCTTGTCCGCCGAGCGCTAAAGGTCGAGCAGTGTAAGGGACACCCACTTTACCTATTCTGCTTGACAGGTGACGAAATCCTAAGTATTGCGGACATTTCTCGCGTCTCTCGCGATGATGCAGGCACTCTGATTGGATACCAACGTGCAGAGGTCAAACGGCATGTCCAGGACATTGTCGACTACTTAAACAGCGATCAGGTCCTCTTTCCCAATTCAATCATCCTGGCAGTCTCCTCACGAGTCCGCTTTGTATCGAGTCGCGGACCCAACGTAGGCGATGGACTCGTAGTCTCGGGGACCCTGGAGATTCCTCTGCCCCGTGACAAGGAAAGAAAACCCGCTTGGATCGTGGACGGGCAACAACGTGCCCTAGCCATCTCGAAATCGAAGAGGCGGAACCTGCCGGTGCCCGTCAACGCCTTCGTTGCTGACGATATCGAGATACAGCGCGATCAGTTCTTACGCGTAAACAACACCAGACCACTCCCCCGCGGACTCATCACCGAACTCCTCCCCGAAGTCTCCACACCGTTGCCGGCTAACCTCGAGGCGAAGAAGATCCCTTCAGCAATCTGTGAACTTCTGAATAGCAATGAGCGCTCGCCGTTCTATCAGTTGATCCGGCGATCCTCGATGTCCAGCGAAAGCAAGAAAACTGCCTTGATAGCGGATACGTCGATCATTGCGATTGTTCAGGAGAGTATTTCCTCACCGTCGGGTTGCCTATTTCCCTACCGTAACCTCGCAACCGGTGAGACCGACTTCGACGGGATGTGGAAGATCTTGGTTGCATATTGGACGGCTGTGAAATCAACGTTTCCAGAAGCATGGGGGAAACCGCCCCACAAGAGCAGACTAATGCACGGCGCCGGTCTCCGATCGATGGGGCGATTGATGGACCGCGTGATGTCGTCGATTGATCCTCATTCACCTCAAGCATTGGCACACGTGAAACACGAACTGCAGGTCGTCGCGCCAGTATGCCACTGGACGACTGGTAGGTGGTCTGAACTGGGGGATCTGCAGTGGAATGAAATTCAAAATGTACCTCGCCACATTCGGATGCTGTCCAGCTTTCTGATTCGGTCTTATGTACAAAATAGGGGAGTAGTTCGATGAAGTTCTTCTTTCCGGACAGTCAGGATTTCGTCGACGACACCTTCGATTTCTCTTCTGAGGTCCGCTCAAGCGCGCGGGTGCGGCAACGTGATGACCGGTACCCACATGAAATTTTCTCTACCCCGCCATACGATGGCATCTTGGTCTCTAAGGCGGTGGTTGATGGAATAGGCGGCGGGTCGGGAAAATAC
>JBEBGM010000110.1:0-3017 GCA_040081455.1 Bryobacteraceae bacterium | reverse complement strand
CGTCGTGCTTGTTGAAGGCCCGAAAAGCGAAGTCCCACGTGAGGCGTGGGTGCCTTCTACATCAACTTGCGTTGACGGTAGAAACCCGTTGACTGGCGGCTGCGGCTGGCTCCTTTCCCAGCGTCACGCGACCGCTTTCGATCCTCTGCGTTACCGTGTATTCGCTCAGCAGAAAGAGACTGCCATCGGTCTTGAATGCCGCGACCAATCCTTCTGCTTCGCTTGCTACCTCCCGTTCGAGTTGTGGTGCCTCATTGCCACGGCACGGTTTGCCGACAAAGAAGCGAATCTTTTCCGGCGCAGTTGGCCGGGATCGCCTGGCCCGGCTCTTCGGCGTTTTCTCTTTCTTGGGCGCGAGGGATGCCTCAACAGGGGTCGCCATGGTTAGTTGGCCTCCTTTCCGCGCACGCGCCGAACTTCGGCGGCAAAGTCCGCCTCGATCAGGCCCGGTGCCGCTTGCTGGAAGCAGCGCCCGTCACGACCGAGCAACAGGTAGTGGCGCGTTACCGTGTGTTTGTAGTATTCGACGCCGGTGTCTCCGTCGCTGTACATCCACATGAATTCGCGGATCACACTAGCGTCGTGATTGAGGCGCTCTTCCAACGGCGCCCAGTTCGTATCTGTCGTGATCGTCATTTCGACACTGCCTCTCCGCGGTCAAGTAACCCGCTCTTTTGGTCCAGGTCGATGTCCTTCTCTCCGACCATCTGCTGCTCCCAGAACTCGCCCACGTAGAGACCTGTTGGGTTGATCGCGGAACGGCCCATATAGACCAACCGCACCTGATATCGGCACACCATCTTTTCCGTGTACTCGATGCGCTGTTGATTAAGCCGGTGAACCTCTTTGGCGGCGAACACTTGGAAGGTCCACGGCATGCCCGTCGCGGGTTCGATAGAACGAATCTTGACGCTAGACGTGATCGCGTCGGTCTTCACCTTGCCGAGAATGTCGTCCTCGCGAAACTTGTTCATTGTCAGTTGCCGGAAGTTGAGAGTCATCATGTTGAGCGCCTCCGCGTATTGGCGCTCGACGTTCGCAGGAGTGTAGGTGAGGTAGTTTGTGAGAAATTTGCGCGCGATTGCGCGGCCTTCGACCTCGCCTGGGGAGTTCTCTGGCGTACTCGCGGAGACTCTGATGAGCCCCAAGATCCCGCTTGCGCCTACCTTCACCGTGTCTCCTCCGACCACGGTGGCCTCTCCGGCGTTATCCACCCGAATGACGACTGGCGGTTGAAGGCGCACATAGGCAAAGAGACCCAACGCGCCGACCGCAAGGACGCCGCAGGTCATGCCAAGCACGGCCATGCGGTTCGCGTACGCGCGCAACGCGCCATCCATTTCGTAGTACTTGGTGAGCTGCTGCCGCTCCGGCAACTTGCTTCGGTCCTTATTGCTGCCAAACATGAACACCTCCTGTTGGTTTCGTCAGACCCATTCATCGACGGGATCTGGCCCCTGCGGCGCTTGCGGGGGCGGGGGCGCAGAGGTCGATTGGCCGTTGCCTGATAACATTCTTCGGCCGGCGGCCACGGCGGATTGTGCACCTTGCACTGCCAAAGCGGCAGCGGCGCCGCCAGCCCAACCCACCGCGTGGGGAATATTGGGTGGCCGATAACTTCCAGGCCCGCCCCCTGAACCAGACGGTCCTCGGAGCGATTGCCCACCGCTGCCCGCTCCGCCTGAAGCAGGGGGACCGGCTGGAGCTGTGTTCGACGACGCTGATGCCAGCCCGGCCCCGGAACCAGCTGCCGCACCTCCACCACCACCGCCGCCCGCAGCAGCACCTGCCATGCTTCCGGCACCGCCTCCGAGTCCAGCGGCCGCCGACATCAAGGATTGCGCCATCGTTGTTGCCGTTCCCAGGACGGTGAGCATGGATCCGCCAAGGTCGCCCTCAACGATTCGCTTTGCCAACAGCGGTATCAAGAGGATGCAAACCGAGAAGAGAACACTCGCGACGGCGAGTAGGACTTCCTGTGACGCTCCCGCCAGCGCACCAGCGAAACTGTTCGCCGACGTGAGAGCCGCCATGCTGTTCACATTGATTGCAATGGCGAGGCGGCAGAAAATGCCATAAATCAGACCCCACGATCCGAAGATCATCACATTGATCGCATAACGGCGTGCAAGCGAGCCCAGGCCAAAACTAGGCATGAGCGCCAGCACCAGGGGACCCGTTACATAGAGGATCGTGCCATAGAACGAATAGAAGATGGCGAATAGTGCGTATGCTACTGGGTAAACGATCATGGCGATCAGCAAGAGCAAGGCGCTGAGGATCGCAGGAGCTCCCAGCGTGACCAAGTTCAGAAATGTTCCTGTGGTCGAGCCGTAGGCAAAAAGATCATTGCGCCAGGCATTGAACACGTCACTCGGACCCGCGCCGGCCATGGTGTGGGACATTTGGTTGAAGACAGCTAGAACGTCGCGAAACACCCGCTCGTACACAGCACCGTCATTCATGAACAAGGCACCGAGCGCCAGATACTTCACCCCTGAGATGCCCAGTGCCCGGACGTCTCCGCCTCTCGTCCATGCCTCGTAGGCGCTGAAGAGCAGGGAGGCGAGCAAGATTCCGTAGGCCACCGTAAGGATCGTGCTCATCAGCCCTGCGGCCATGATGCCGCTCAGCGCCGTGTTGAACATCTGCTCGTAATAGAACATGTGCGCCCTCCCTATCGGCTCATCTGCATCAGCTTGTTTCTGGTTTCCCGCGTGAATCTAGCGGACTCTTTCATCTGCGCCCCCTGTCCAGCGAGTTCGATTGCGCGGAGCCGCATCATTTCCGCCAGAGCCTGTTGCGTGTATGCCTGGGACCGGACAACCCACGCTCCAGCCTGCGCACCGATCATTTCGGCAGTTCCCGGCGCGGTACTCCCAAGCGCCGACATCATCTGGTCCGCCGCCGCTAACTCCCGGTCTGCGATGTCATCAATCGCCATCGAACGTTTCATGGCCGCTTGAGATGCGGCGTCAGAGCTATCAATCACGTCCCTGGTTGACGGATGAACTTCT
>JBEBGM010000109.1:0-3031 GCA_040081455.1 Bryobacteraceae bacterium | reverse complement strand
ATGACGCCGCCGAACTGATTGCGCTTCAGCGAACTACCCGTCGAAGAAAAATAGCTGCGGGCGTTGGTCAAATCGTTGCGAAGAAATTCAAACAAATCGCCATGCAACGAATTGGTGCCGGACTTCGTCACCGCGCCTACGGCCGAAGAACTGCCGCGCTGGGCGCCGACGCCGTTGGCTTCCACTTTGAACTCCTGAAGAGCATCGGGGAACGGCAGAGGCATGCTGGCGCCAGTAATGAAATTGCGGTGGTTGGCGCCGTCGAGCGAATAATCCACGCCGAAGCTGAAGCCACCACCAATGGAGATCCACACGCCGCCGCCATTGCGGTCGCCAGCCGCGCCGTTATTGGCGCCGCTGGTCACCGCAGCGCCAGCAAGCGTGATCAAGCTGGTCGCGTCGCGGCCGTTCAGCGGCAGTTCCAAGATTCTTTGATTTTCGATAACCTGCCCGACCGTCGCGCTGCGGGTTTCGACGAGGTTCGCATTCGCCTCAACGTTGACTTGTTCCGTGACCGCCCCGACTTTGAGTGCAATATCCACCAACGGATCGGCATTCACCTGCAGCACAAGGCCTGATTGCGCGTACTTGCTGAAGCCTTCCTTCGCGACTTCGACGCGATAGGGGCCAACAGAAAGATTGGTGAGAACGTAGCCGCCGTCGGCACCGCTGACCGTGGTTCGGGTCACGCTGGTTTCGGTTTGCGTTGCCTTGACTTCCGCGCCCGGAACCGCCGCTCCGCTCGCGTCCTGCACGGTGCCATGAATCTGCGCCGAGGATTGTCCCCAAAGAGAGATACAGCCCACAGCAAAAATTACAACAAGCTTGCGTATCCGATTGTGCATTGCCCCACTCCTAACCCCGAAAGTCTAGCCTGACAAAATGCTCAGATGACTTTACGCAAAATTAACGCCGGAGTCAATGGGAAAATATGTCAAATGGGCAACACGCGCCAATCCCTTCGGCAAATTCGTCTCGTCTTTCATCTCGGCTACGGGAGTTGCGGCACGGCGGGAGGAAGGCCCTCCGTCAGCTCAATTCGCGTGCCCCAGGGGTCGGTCAAATAGGCTACGCGGGTCGCCGTGGAGCCGTTTGCGGGACGGACGGCTTCGTCCATTTTTATCCCTTGGGCCTCCAGTGTTTTGACAAATTCGGGGAGATTTTTGACTTCGAATCCGATGTGATCGATTGTTCGGCCAATAGTAGCCGCGCGGTGGGTTTCACTGGGCGAGATGGAAAGATTCACGCCGGGCAGGTCATCGGTATCAATGAAATTGCCGGGACGAGCGACGCTCTCCCGTTTGCCGATGATACCCCCGAACATTTTCGCGTACCACGCTTGCATCGCGCCGATATCAGCTTTTGGTGGATAGAAGTGAATGTGATTCATTTGAACGGGCACGGGAAGATCCGGATCGCCGAAAACTTCCAGGCGGATACCGTCGGGTGCCGTTACGTAACGCTGATTAGGATTGACGCCCGACTGTTCCATCTTCAATCCGTTTGCGCGCCACTTTTCCAGCCACGCGTTCCAATCTTTGACGACGAAGCCGAAGTGGTCGGCGATGGAACCATCGGGCGGTGCCGTCGGCGTCTGCTGCCTTAATAAGATGTAGACGCCGGGAAATTCGATCATCTCCAATTGCTGATTCGCCATGGGCTTGCCGCCCATGATGTCCACCCAAAAATGCTTCTGCGCGGCGACGTCTTTGACATTTAAATGAACGTGGCCCATGGTTACGCCCGCGATATTTTGCGGAGCAAGTTGCGCGGAGGCAGGAATCGCGAGCGGCAACGTCATGACTGCGGAAAGCATCGCCGCGGAGAACAAGAGTCTCATGGCCAAACACTCTATCAAAATTCGCGATTGTATTCCGGGTATAGAAGGGTCCTCGGACCGGGGCTTGCCTGTCGCGTATGATAAGTGGTTGCCGCGCGGCGGCGAGTGGAATAGATTTGAACGGGGAATAAATGCAAGCGCGCACCAAGTTCAGCGTTTCCGATGCAATCGATAACAGCAAGCTCGGCCGATTCCAGTGGGGCATCATGGTGCTCTGCACGATCTGCCTGATCATGGACGGATTCGACGTGCAGGCAATGGGCTACGTCGCACCGGCGTTGATCCGCGATTGGCAGATTCCGAACTCGGCGCTGGGTCCCGTATTTAGCGCGGCATTATTCGGGGTGCTGATCGGTTCGCTGGGCACCAGCATGCTGGCGGACCGAATTGGCCGCCGGCCTGTGCTGATTGGATCTGCGCTCTACTTTTCCGCACTTACGTTGCTGACGGGCCGCGCGACAACGGTGAACGAGATGCTGTTGATCCGCTTTCTGGCAGGCATCGGCCTGGGTGGCATCATGCCAAACACTATGGCCCTAGTGGGCGAGTACGCTCCCTCGCGCATTCGCATCACGGCGATGGTGATCGTCTCCAACGGTTTCAACGCGGGCGCGGCGCTCGGTGGTTTTGTTGCGGCGTGGTTGATTCCCGCATTCGGTTGGCGCTCCGTATTTTTGTTCGGCGGCTTGATTCCGCTAGTGATTGCGGCGCTGATGTTCTTCCTGCTGCCCGAATCGTTGCAGTTCCTGGTGGTCCGCAAAAAGAGCCCGGTGTTAATTGGTAAGTGGCTGAAACGCGTCGACCCCAATGCACCCGTTGGCGAGGGGGTGGAATACACGGCACGCGAAGAATCAAAGCAAGGCGTTCCCGCGGCGTACTTGTTCCGCGAGGGACGGGCGACCGTCACACTGCTGATGTGGGTGATGAATTTCACGAATCTCCTGAACCTGTACTTCCTCTCCAGTTGGATTCCCACGGTGGTTCGCGATCTGGGCTTCAGCACGCAGACCGCTGTTCTCGCCGGGGCCACGGTTCAAGTAGGGGGAACCATCGGTACGTTCTTCATCGGGTGGCTGACAGAGAAGTTTGGCTTCGTTCGGATTCTAGTTCCCACGTTCTTGATGGCCTGCATCAGCATTTCGTTCATCGGATACCCTGGCTTGGCCGCCGCCACGCTCTTCGTCGTCGTTT
>JBEBGM010000108.1:0-3079 GCA_040081455.1 Bryobacteraceae bacterium | reverse complement strand
GCCGCCCGGAAGGGCCGCCCCACGTTACGTCCCCACCAGTTCCTCGTTCGTCTTCAACTTCTCCCTCACCATCCCTAGCATCTTCTCTCGGTCGAAGTTCGGCCCCGGACACGTCTTGTCCCCTCGAATTTCGCGATGAAGCACCAAATGATCTTCATCCACCGGGATCCCCCATCGAGCGGTGATACCGGCAATCAGCTCCGCTGACGCCTCATACTGCGCATCCGGCCACGCACCTAATTCCGATGCATGTCCTTCATGCTCAATACCGATGGTGTAAACATTCGGATTCACATTCGGCTTGCGCAGCCGCCACGTCGCCCGCACGGGAATGCCGGCATGATAGGCGGTGTCTTCTTCCTTTACGTATTGGTGAACTTCGCCGTTCTTCGCCACACAGTAATGGGCGGACACCGAAGCCTTCGGATTCTGAAACCACGCATCCGCCGAGGCCAGCGACCCCTCGCTGATGTGAATGACAATCGCCTCAGGCCTGTACTTCCCTCGCCCGGCGCGGAAATTCGTTGAGGCACAACCGATCCATTGGATGTTCACGCCTCATAAAGAACACGCTGTGACGGAAAAGCTTATTCCCGGATTCTCTATGTAGAACAAACAAATAAGGAAACAGACTATCCAAGAATGCGATGGTATCTTCAGGCTATCGCGGCTTGCACATCGGTGTATCGAAAATCCGCACCGACAAATAGCAGCGGTTGACCCGCAACCTTTGCAATCGCGTAGGCCATACAATCTCCGTAGTTCAATGCCGCTTTATGCCGGCCTTTTCCATAGCGAGCGTAAGCGCGGATGGCTACGAGACTGTGTTCCTCGGTGAACGGAAGGACCTCTACTTCTAGCGCTCGCAGTAATTCCGTGAGCTCGGCCGTTGGGTCACCATGAAGCCGATTGCTGAGCACCAACATCACTTCCACTAAAGTCGCAGCGCCAATGCCAAGGGGCTCCGGATCCGAACGTGACCCGGTCATCCTACCAAGGACGGCTTCGTGACCCGGCTCCCGTAAGATGACGGAAACCAGTGCGGAAGAATCTAGGATCATCAAACGCCGTCCGGCCCATAACCCAAGATATTCTCTACCTCGGCCTTCGTCACGGTTCGCCCGAACTCACCTTTGGGAAACTTACGTGCAAAGGCCGCGAGTGCGCGCTCCACTTTTTGCTGGCGGGACTGACCCGATGTGCGAAAACGCAAGCGGGAAACACGTTCTGCGAGAGCGACACGGATCGCTTCAGTCTTCGACTCATGAGTGAGCCGGGCGACTTCGGCGGCGAGCTTTTCGACTTCGGCGTTTTTGATATTGAGCGCCATGGTGTATTTCTATAAACATTACACCATACTTAGGAATCACACGAACGGCAGTGAAGTTTGCGGAAAAGCAAAACGCGCGCCTCGCGGGGCGGTAAATGCCCGGAAGCGCGCGTTTAATATCCTTTTCGCGTTTAGTACTTCGGAACGCTCGGATCGACCTTGTCGCTCCAAGCGAGAATGCCGCCCAGCGTGTTCTTCACGCTCTTGAAGCCCTGCGAGCGGAGGAAATCCGCGGCTTTCGCGCTGCGGCCGCCCATTTTGCAATGGACGATGGTTTCCACGCTCGGGTCGAGTTCGCCCACGCGCTTCGGCACGTCGTTCAGCGGGATCAGCGTCGCGCCGGGGATGCTCGCGATCTGATACTCGTGCGGCTCGCGCACGTCGATGAACTGGAACTTGTCGCCGCGGTCGAGGCGCGCTTTCAAGGCCACCACGTCGATCTCGGTATCGGATTCGAAGCCCGATTTCAAAGGCTCGGGTTCCGGCTGCACGTCCTTCGGGTTGGGCACGCCGCAGAACTGGTGATAATCGATCAATTCTTTGATCGACGGGTTGTCGCCGCATACCGGGCACTCCGGATTCCGGCGCACTTTCATCTCGCGGAAGCGCATCGCCAGTGCGTCGTACAGCACCAGGCGTCCGATCAACGGTTCGCCCACACCCAAGATCAGCTTCACGGCTTCCGTCGCCTGCATCAGGCCGATGATGCCGGGCAGAATGCCAAGCACGCCGCCTTCAGCGCAGCTGGGCACAAGACCCGGAGGAGGTGGTTCCGGATAGGAGCAGCGGTAGCACGGCCCGCCCGGATACGCGTAGATGGTCGATTGCCCTTCAAAGCGGAAGATGGAGCCGTACACGTTCGGCTTCTTCAGAATCACGCAGGCATCGTTGACCAGATAACGCGTCGGAAAGTTATCCGTGCCGTCGATCACCATGTCGTAATCCTTGATGATGTCGAGCGCGTTTTCGCTGGTCAGCGCAACTTCGAACTTGTCCACTTGGAGATAAGGATTGATGTCCTGCATCGACTCGGCAGCCGAATCGAGCTTCCGGCGGCCCACGTCTTTGGTGCCGTGGATCACCTGGCGCTGCAGGTTCGTGAAATCGACGACGTCGAAATCCACAATGCCGATGCGGCCGATGCCCGACGCGGCCAAGTACAGGCCCACCGGAGCGCCCAAGCCGCCTGCCCCCACCATGAGCACCTTGGCGTTCTTCAGCTTCACCTGGCCCTCCATGCCCACTTCGGGCAGGATCAGGTGGCGCGAATAGCGCAGGATTTCGTCTTTATTCAATTCCGCCGTTTTTTGATTTGCGGGAGCCGTCGTTGTAGCCATTACAAACCTCGTAAAACAAACGCCGCGCAACGCTTGTGGCGCGCGCACTCTTGCGTGCCGCGTCGAGACTCGTCTCGACGCCCGCTATATTTACCGTCCGCCCGCAATGCTCGGCACGATCGAGAGCGTGTCTCCCGCGGCCACCGCCGTTGCGTCCTTTTGCAGGTAGCGGATATCTTCATCGTTCAAATACACGTTCACGAAGCTGCGCAGCTTGCCTTCATCGTTGAACAACTGCTTGCGCAAATCAGGGAACTTCGTGGTCAACGCCGCCAGCACTTCAGCGACCGTCGCGCCGTCCAGCTGCACCGAATCATTCTTTTCGGCGAACTGGCGCAGGGGCGTGGGAATCAGGACTTTTGCCATGTCAACTCTTCTTTCTCCGCGGCCGTCTGATCCGCGTTCGGCAGGA
>JBEBGM010000042.1:0-40692 GCA_040081455.1 Bryobacteraceae bacterium | reverse complement strand
CTTGAATCTTTCATTCCCTCTTTGCGGGAGGGCTTCACGCTGCATCGGGCAGAGTCTAGAGTACCCGCGCTTTGGTGGCCCCGTACTGTGCAAGACCAACACCGGGGCTTCTTGCCTACACTCTACTGGCGGTCGTCCGAGGTGGGGTGCGGGTATTTCGCGATGTTGTGGGTACTGAGGGTGTTTTTTGTTTTCGCTCGGTTGTGACGGAGTTATTGCGCCGGGGCTAAGGCCGGCGCGCGGAGGCAAAGCTCCGCCCTCCGGCTCCTTTTGCGGGTCTTGTTGCTCCGATGGATTAGGTGGGGCCGGCTACAGGCGTCGAGACGAGTCTCGATGCGGCACGCAGGAGTGCGTGCGCCACGTTCTACATGTACATCCCGCCGTTCACATTCAGCACGGCGCCTGTAATGTATGCGGCCTCGTCGCTTGCCAGGAACTTGACGGCGGCGGCGATGTCTTCGGGTTTGCCGAAGCGCTTCAGGGGAATGTGGGACAGCATGTTGTTCTTCAAATCTTCGGAGAGCACCGCGGTCATGTCGGTTTCAATGAAGCCCGGCGCCACCGCGTTCACCGTGATGTTGCGGCTGGCGATCTCCTGCGCGAGCGACTTGGTTAATCCGATCAAGCCGGCCTTCGCGGCAACGTAATTCGCTTGGCCGGGATTGCCTGTCTGTCCGACGATCGACGAAATGTTGATGATGCGGCCCCAGCGCTCTTTCATCATCGGCTGCAGCACTTGTTGAATCGCCAGGAAGGCTCCGGTGAGATTCGTGCTGAGCACCAGTTCGAAGTCTTCCCTCTTCATGCGCAGCGCGAGGCCGTCTTTCGTGATGGCCGCGTTGTTGACCAGGATGTCGACTTTGCCAGCTTTGGCGAACGCCTCTTTGATGGAATCGGGCGACGACATGTCGATCTGCACCCAGCTCGATCCCGGAATCTCCGCCGATGCCGCGGCGAGCCGCTCGGCGTCACGCGCCGCCAAAATCACTTTCGCCCCCGCCGATGCCAATGCCTTCGCGCAAGCCAGTCCAATACCGCGGCTCGCGCCTGTGATGAATGCAGTCCGATTGTTCATACCGTTCTTTTTAAGATACTCCGTGCCAACCATTTCCGCGATCCGCCAATCACCCTAATACCGTCCAAAGTTCGCGATTCCGCCGCCCGTGCGGAATAATGAAAGTTACACCTATGGCCTACGCCGACCTGCGCGACTTTGTGCGCGCTCTTGAAAAAGCCGGGGAATTGAAGCGCATCCCTTTCGAAGTTGATCCGCATTTGGAGATCACCGAATTCGCCGACCGCAGCGTGAAGAACGGCGGGCCCGCGCTGTTGTTTGAAAAGCCCAAAGGCTCCAACGTTCCGCTGCTGATCAATGCCTTCGCCAGCGAGAAGCGCATGCAGATCGCGCTGGAAGTGGATTCCATCGACGAGATCGCCGGGCGCATCGCCGAATATCTGCAAATGAAAATGCCCGAGGGCATCATGGGCAAGTTGAAGATGCTGCCGATGCTCGCCGAAGTGGGCGCGTTCTTCCCGAAGATCGTCAAAGACGGGCCGTGCAAGGAAGTGATCCGCAAGAACGATTTTTCGCTGGACGATTTCCCCATCCTCCACTGCTGGCCCGATGACGGCGGCCGCTACATCACGCTGCCCATGGTGTTTTCGAAGAACCCAGATACGGGCAAGCGCAACTGCGGCTGCTACCGGATGCAGGTGTACGATCACCGCACCACCGGCATGCACTGGCAGACGCACAAACAGGGCGCCGATCACTTCCGCCGTTTGCGCGAAGCTGGACAGGTCAAGCGCATGGAAGTGGCCGTGGCGCTGGGGGCCGATCCCGCAACCATGTATTCCGCCATTCTGCCGATGCCGCCGGAGATGGACGAGATGATGATCGCGGGTTTCCTACGCTCAAAGCCCGTCGAGATGGTGAAGTGCGAAACGGTGGATCTGGAAGTGCCCGCGGAATCGGAGATCGTGCTGGAAGGCTACGTGGAGCTCGGCGAACTGCGCCGCGAAGGACCGTTTGGCGATCATACCGGCTTCTACTCGCTCGACGACGATTACCCCGTCTTCCACGTTGAGTGCATCACGCATCGTAAGAATCCGATCTATGCGACGACGATCGTCGGTCCTCCACCGATGGAAGATTTCTACATGGGCAAGGCCATCGAACGCATCTTCCTGCCGCTGATGCGCCTGCAACTGCCGGAAGTGCGCGACATCGCGATGCCTGCCGAAGGTGTGTTCCACAATCTGATTCTCGTCTCCATCCGCAAAACGTATCCGGGCCACGCCCGGAAAGTGATGCACGCGATCTGGGGCCTTGGCCAGGCGATGTTCTCAAAGGTCATCGTGGTGGTTGACGAAGACGTGGACGTGCAGAACTTCAGCGAAGTGGCTTGGAAGGCGCTGAACAACATCGACCCCGAACGCGACATTCAGTTCGTGATGGGTCCGGTCGATTCGCTCGATCACGCCAGCCGTCTGGTGAACTACGGTTCCAAGATGGGCGTCGACGCCACGAAGAAGTGGCCCGGCGAAGGCTTTGAGCGCCGCTGGCCCGATGTAATCACCATGCCCGATGACGTCAAAAAGCGAGTGGATGATTTTTGGAAGAAAGCAGGGCTGAAGTAGCGCCCCGCGGCGGTGGGAGCCGATATTTCACTGATTCTGCCAAACCAGCTTTAGAATTGCCGTCCACCAGTGCTAAAATAAAACCGTCCCTTCACGTGGCGGCTGTAGCTCAGCTGGTAGTAGCGCCAGATTGTGGTTCTGGATGTCGAGGGTTCAAATCCCTCCAGCCGCCCCAGTTCCCTCAAGAAGTCCTTTCCTTTCAATAATTCAACGATTTGGAACCATCTCGTAATCAGGCTGTAACAGTGGAATTGTTACTCTGAAGTTGTCGTTATGAAAAAAATCGTCCTGATCGAAGACGATGCGGACCTTTACTCTCTGGTCCAATACAACCTGGAAAAAGAAGGCTTTCAGGTGGTCGGCCTCCAGACCGGCAAAGGCGCGCTGGATCTATGCCGTCGCGAACGTCCGGACCTTGTGATCCTCGACGTTATGCTTCCCGATTCCGACGGCCTCGATATCTGCAAAGGAATCCGCGCCAGTTCGGACATCGCCACCACGCCTATTATTTTCCTTACCGCGCGCGCTTCGGAGACGGATCGTATCGTCGGTCTGGAACTTGGCGCGAACGATTACATCGTCAAACCGTTTTTCGTGCGCGAGCTCATCGCCCGCGTCAAGATTCATTTCCGTGGCGAGAAGCCCGTGAGCAAGGTTCTGCGTTCCGGCGATCTCGAACTCGACCGCGCGCATTGCACCGTGAAGCGCGGCACGGGTGAAATCACGCTGACCGCCACCGAGTTCCGTTTGCTCGAACACCTGATGAGCCGCCCCGGCGTGGTCTTCAGCCGCGAACAGCTTCTCGACGCGGTCTGGGGGCACGACCGTGCCGTTACCGACCGCACCGTCGATGTTTACGTACTTCGTCTGCGTCAAAAAATCGAACCCGAAGGCGGACCTCCCTACATCCGCAGCGTCCGCGGCTTTGGCTACAGCTTCAATCAAGAACCGTCGCGCGAGCCCGCGCAAGTTTAGCGCCGTACAATAGAGCTAAATGCTCGATTGGCTGTTCTCCGATCCTCTTCCGCCTGGCACGGCCGCTCCGGATTTCACGCTTCCCGATCAAGAGGGCAAGCTCGTGTCGCTTGCGTCCTTGCGCGGGAAAAACGTGGTGCTCGTGTTTTATCCGGGCGATGACACTCTGGTCTGCACCAAGCAGCTCTGCGAATTTCGCGACCGCTGGGCGGACGCGCAGGCGCGCAACGCCGTCGTCTTTGGCGTAAATCCGCAGGGTGAACGCAGCCACACGAAGTTTCGTGAAAAGTACAAGCTTCCCTTCCCGCTGTTGATCGATAAAGGCCAGACGATGGGCGAGTCTTACAAAACACGCGGGTTGATCGTGAAGAGAACGGTCTATCTGATCGGACCCGACGGCGTCATCCGGTACGCAAAGCGCGGCGTGCCAAATCCCTCGGAAGTTCTGGCGGCCGCGGCATGATCCGCCTTCCTCGCCTTTATCCGATTCTCGATTCGGGCGTCGCCCAATCGCGCGGCTGCGACGTTCTCCGCGCGGCAAAGGAGCTCATCGAAGCCGGGGTCCAAATTCTGCAGTTCCGCCACAAAGGCTTTTTTAGTCGCGAGGTGTTTACTCAGACGGAGCAACTCGCCGTTCTCTGCCGCAATGCCAGGATTCCGTTCGTGATAAATGACCGCGCCGATCTCGCCGTGCTCATGGGAGCGTGGCTTCATCTGGGACAAGACGATCTCTCTCCCACCGCGGCGCGCCGCATCACCGGACCCGACGCGATCATCGGATTCTCCACGCATAACGAAGCGCAGCTTCGCGCTGCGGCCGAGGAGCCTGTCGATTACCTCGCGCTCGGCCCAGTTTTCGGCACGGCGAGCAAACAGAATCCCGATCCAATGGTTGGCCTGGAAGAACTGCGAAGATTGCGTCCTTTGACCAATCGTCAACTGGTCGCTATCGGCGGGATTACGCGCGAAAACGCTCACGCGGTCCTCGACGCGGGAGCCGATTCCATCGCCTTGATTGGTGATCTCTTCCCGCAAGATGGCAGCGTCCGCGGGCGCGCGAAAGAATGGATGGAGATTCTGCGGTAGCCGTTACTTCGTCGGCGCAATGAATTCGATTACCGCCATCGAGATCCACCCCACCAGCGCCGAAGCGGGGATCGTCAGCACCCAGGCCCATAGGATGTTCGTCGCGAGGCCCCAGCGAACGGCTTTCAAGCGCTGAATCGCGCCAACGCCCGCGATCGATCCCGCCACGACGTGTGTCGTCGAAATTGGCAGACTAAGTCTTGTCGCAAACAGGATGGAGAGCGCCGCTGCCGTTTCCGCACACACACCGCTGCGAGGACGGAGGCGTGTCAAGCGTGATCCCATCGTATGAACGATGCGCCATCCGCCGCTCAGCGTACCCAGGGAAATCGCTCCATAAGCGGAGAAGATCACCCAGTTGGGAACTTCAAACTTGCTCAATTGACCGGAGGTGACCAGCACGCCGGTGATAATACCGGCCGTTTTCTGCGCATCGTTTGCGCCGTGCGAAAAACTCAGCAGGGCCGAAGACACCAACTGAAGCTTGCGAAAGTACGGGTCCACTTTCTCCGGATGCGCGCGACGAAATGTCCAGAACATCAACACCATGAGAAAGTAGGCAAGCGCCATTCCGATCAACGGTGCGATTACGATAAACGTCAGTGTCTTGATCCACGTGCCACCAATCAGCACGTCGAACGCATGATCCATCCCTTGTAGATGCGCCGCGTGGGCCATGGCCGCGCCCGCGTATCCGCCAATCAACGCGTGCGACGAACTGCTGGGCAATCCCCACCACCACGTAATGAGATCCCAGGTAATCGCGCCCACCAAACCCGCTAAAATCACCAACGGCGTGACGAAGGTGAGATCGATCATGCCTTTTCCAACGGTGCTGGCCACTCCGGTGCCAACGCTGAATACGGCAATAAAGTTGAACGCAGCGGCCCAGATAACGGCCATGTACGGCGATAAAACTCGCGTGGCGACAATAGTTGCAATGGAATTCGCCGCGTCGTGAAATCCATTGACGAAGTCAAACGCCAGCGCCACCAGAACGATGACGGATACCAAAACCAAAGTGGAATCCATGGGCGCTTAGCTGTTCTTGACCTTGACGTTCTGCAGCACGTCGGCCACGTCCTCGCAGCAGTCCGTGGTTTGCTCCAGGAATTCGTAGATTTCTTTCAGCTTGATGATGCGAATCGCGTCTTTTTCGTTCTGGAAGAGATCGGCAACCGCATCACGGCCCAGTTCATCCGCCGCGCCTTCCAGGCGATTCAGCTCAATACATTGATTCATGAACGGCTGCCCCTTGGAGAGGGCCTCAAACGCAGATTCCAGCGCGACCCCGCAGCTCTGCACCAGGCGGCACAATTCCACTACGGTCGCCGGAATCGGATCCACACGATACGCCAGCAGCCGGTGGACGGAGTCTTCAATGCCGTCGATGACGTCGTCCAGATGCGAGGAGAGCGAGTGAATGTCTTCCGGATCGAGCGGAGTAATGAAGGTCGAATTGAGATTTGTGTAAATCTCGTGAATAACGGTGTCAGCCTGTTCTTCAATCGCACGGATCTGGTGAGCCACGCTTGCCAGGTGCGCGCTCCCACCCGCAACACCTTCCACCAGAAGATCAGCCGCCTGACGGATGAACCGCGTCTGTTGCCGGAAGTAATCGAAAAACTTGTCTTCGCGCGGAAGTAGTCTCATGGCAAACAGTTATCTTCCCATGCCCACAGTGCGAAAAGCCACTAGCCTGACTGGAACTCTATGCAAGCAAATGAAAACCCGCCGTCCGGGCCTTCTCAATGGAAGCCCCAGCGGCGGGTGTTTTCTCAGACGTTTGAAGTGAATTAGCCGCGCACGTACTTGGCGAACCAATCCACCGTACGCTGCCATGCCAGGGTGGCTGCCACCTTGTTGTAACGCTCCGGCGTCGCGTCGCAATGGAAGCCGTGAACACAGTTCTGATAGATATAGCCCTCGTGCGGAACTTTGTTCTCGGTCAGGGCTTTGTCAAAGGCAGGCCAGGTGGAGTTGAAGCGGGTATCCAATTCGCCGTGGTGCACGAGAACCGCCGCTTTGATGTTTTTGATCTCCTCCGGAGCCGGAACCGCGCCGTAGAACGGAGCCACCGCTTGTATGTCGGCGCCCAAACGAGCCGCCAGCATGTTGGCTACGCCGCCACCATAACAGAAACCCGTCGCGCCAATCTTGCCCGAGCAGTCCGAACGCGCCTTCAGCCAGCGCGCCGAGGCGATCATGTCTTCCGCCATCTTCTTGGGATCGACCTTCGCGAACGCTTGGGCGCCTTTGTAGTCGTCGCCAGGGAAGCCGCCTTGCGAGGTGGTGGCATCCGGAGCAAACGCCATGAAGCCTTCCAGCGCAAAACGCCGCGCAACATCTTCAATATGTGGATTCAAACCGCGATTCTCATGCACCACGATGATGCCCGGCAGTGCCGTCGGCTTCTCGTTGCGCGTATCGGCGCTGATCGGGCGAACCAAATAGCCCTTGATGCTGCCGTTGCCTTGTGGGGACGGAACGGTTTCATAGGTTGCTTTAATACGGTCGTCCGTCTTCGATATCTGTTGCGCGGCGGCGTAGTTCGGCATCAGCGCCTGCACCAGGGCCGCGACGGTCACACCACCGACGGCGAACTTCTGCAGGCCGTCCATGAAGTCGCGGCGGCTGATGTCACCGTGCACAAACAGGTTATAAAGCTGGACCGCTCCCGCGGGTATATTGAGTTTGTTTTGTTCCATTGGCTGGCTCCTCTTGGGAGACTATAGCACGTCGCCGCCGGAGGTTGCGGCCCCCTCCGCGGATCAATCGACGCGCCCGCACCCGCGGTTGCTGAAACATTTTCACGAGTTTTCGTGTCTAGGGCAAATCTCGAAAAAAAGGCCCAAAATCTCAGCGGAAAACATTTGACTCCTTCGCAATCCAGCCTTACTATGAAGGCATCACTGAGGAAGGAGGTGGTCCAGTCTAATGATTTCAGACAGTAGTAAACATGGGACTCTAACCAAGCGTGAGGTGGCCGACTCTTAAACGTCGACCTCTAATAGTTCAGGTTTCGAACAGTGTCGAGACCGATCCTCCTGTGGACCGGTCGCTTCACGCGAAGCATGAGTTAGCGGCTGAATCGGAAACTGGGTTCAGTCCACCAGAAACACAAACAACCGACCCCGCACCCGGCTGAGGCTTGGGCGGGGTTTGTTGTTTTCGCGGCAATGTCTCATCCAGCGGTGCGTCTGTGGTATCCTAAAGTCAGTCTCAGTTCTGGAGTATTTCCCAAATGAAGCCCGGTATCCACCCTGCATACGACGAAATTAATGTGATCTGTGCCTGCGGGCACACCTTCCGCACGCGCTCGGCGCATAAGGGTGATATCCGCGTGGAAATCTGTTCCAGCTGCCACCCCTTCTTTACGGGCAAGCAGAAGTTGATTGACACCGAAGGCCGCGTGGACCGCTTCCAGAAGAAGTATCAGAAAGCGCGCGAGGCCGCCGCGGCGAAGAAAGCCCAACCGGTCGCCTAAGCGCGCACCGCTCCCATTACAGATTTGTGGATGGCCTCGCCCGCGACGGGAGAGGTCTATCTTCCAGGCGGCAAACTGTCTTTTTCCCGCTGCTTACGCCGAGCTTGCCGTTCAGCGAGAATCTTATCGTATTCTTCCTGCTGACCCGTACTCAGAATTGCGTGGACCCGCCGCTGCTGATCCTCTCGAATTCTCTGGAGTTGCGGTTCGATTCGATCGCGTGCGTCCTGCAGTTGCGGTTCGATGCTCGCACGGGTGGTCCGGAACTGGCTTCGCGTTTCGTCCAGGATGGCGGAAAGTTGCACAGCCTGTTGATCCGTCAGCTTCAGGCGGGACTTCATCTCATCTATGTACTGGCGGCGAAATTCTTCAGGATTCCGCGTTGCATTGGCGCTCACCGCGGAGACATCGTAAAACCGGTGCCCGTAATACCCCGTGACCGCGCCACTGATGAATATGGCGATCACGTAGATCGCAACCAGCCCGCGATTCAACTTCACTCGATATCTCCTACCAGAACTGCCATGCCGTCCGCGCTGGTTTCCGCAGCGTTGAGTACATCCACATAGCTGGCTTCGTATACGGGTTGGCGCAGATAGCTCGGAATCACCACGGTACTCATGACCAGCGCGGCGGTAATTGCGGCAACCACACACACCTCTGCCCAGCGGCGGAACCACGAGGTGGCCGATTGGCGGCGCGCGTCAATGCGGCGCCACATCTCTGGCATGAAATCTGGACTGGCGTCAGGATCCGGGCACGCTTCCCGATACTCGGTCCACAGCGACTGTAGTTTGTCGTCCATGTTATTCATACCTATGATCCTCAAACCAATCTCGGGCCGCAAGGGGCCTACTTCTCTTCGGACTCAAACGCTTTGAGAACCCGTTGCCTGGCTCGAAATAGCCGGACCTTCAGTGCATTCTCATTCACTTTGTAAACCTGTTCCAGCTCTTTGAGGGACAAACCCTCCACTTCTTTCAAGGTCAACAGAATCCGGTCTTCCTCGGAAACATGCCCCAACAGCGACTGCACTCGCTCGCGAATTTTCGCCCTGCGGGTTTCCTCCGTTTGGAACTTCCCGCCGGCCGCGGCATCGGCCATCATCACCTGCTGCTCACTCAGATCCGACATCCGGGTCTCCGGACGCCGCTTCTGGCGGCGCAAGTAGTCATAGGCCGCGTTCACCGTCAACCGGTACAACCACGGCTCAAATACTTCCGGCGCTCTCAGTTGGTCGAGGGAAAAATACAGGCGGAGAAAAACTTCCTGGCCGACATCGTCCACATCCTCCGGCCTACCTATTAGCCGGGCGATCGTTCCAAGGATCCGTTTCCGGTATGCCTGGACGACCTGATTGAACGCAGCGTCATCGCCCCGGCGCGCCCGCTCGATCAACTCGAACTCAACCAGCATTGACGCCGCCCCCGACTCTTAGGTCCGGCCAGGCCACCGTCAATACCCAATTGTTCCGATTAGAAAGGCGCACTGTCGTATAAGTTGGTTACAGAGTCTCGCGATTCCCTCAAACCGCGGACCGCACCGCCCCGCAAGTTCATAAATAATATGAACTTAATGCGAATTCCGCAAACAACTCCAACCCGGCCCACCCAGAGCCGCCCGGCATTAGCGGGTTCCGCTGAACCCCGAAAAGGTTGGAAAATCCATTTCCCCACCAGATCGAAGCCACAATTGTGCCCTAATTCAGGTTACACCAGTCATTTCTAGGGTTGGACGGCCCAGCCTCATTTTGGTCCGCTTAATTTTTTCTAACGCTTGCCCACACACAAGAGAGGAACATCGATCAAACGCTCCATCACTTTTTCTTCGCCTCCACTTTGCCCGGCTGTTAGAATGACAACTGGATGGATTTCTTGCAGGGGTTAAACCCCCGTCAACGGGAAGCCGTCGAGCACGCCGAGGGTCCCCTCCTTGTGCTGGCGGGTGCCGGTAGCGGCAAAACCCGAGTCATCACGCACCGAATCGCCCACCTGATCGCGGTCCATAAGGTCCCTGGCTGGGCAATCCTCGCCGTCACCTTTACCAACAAGGCGGCGGGCGAGATGCGGGAGCGTGTCCGGAGTTTGGTCGCAAACATCGATTCCCGTCCATCCGAACAGCCCACCGTCGCCACCTTCCATTCTTTCTGCCTACGACTCCTGCGCCGCGAAGGGGCTTCGCTAGCCGAAATCCGGCCCGGCTTCACGCCGCTGTTCACTATCTACGACGACGACGATCAGATTGCCGCACTCAAAGGCATCTATAAGGCACTGGGGCTCGACGACAAATTCATGCAGCATCGCGCGGCGCTCTCGCGAATCAGCAACGCCAAGAGCCAGAAGATGTCTCCCGAAGAGATGCTGCGTTCGGCCAAAGATCCGGCGTCCACCAAGCTCGCCACCGTTTACGAACGCTATCAGGGGAAGCTTCGCGAATCGAACGCTCTTGATTTCGACGATCTGCTGCTCGAATCCGTCCGCCTTCTGCAACACGACACCGTCACGCGTGAGCGCATGAACCAGCGCTATGAGTTCCTGATGGTGGACGAGTATCAGGACACCAACCGCAGCCAGTACGAACTGATGCGCCTACTCGCCGGCGACCGTCACAACGTCTGCGTCGTCGGCGACGAAGACCAGTCCATCTATAGCTGGCGCGGCGCCAACATCCGGAATATTCTCGATTTCGAACGCGACTTCCCCGGCGCCGTCACCGTGCGCCTGGAGCAGAACTACCGCTCGACCAAGACCATCCTCGACGCCGCGGGATCGGTCGTCGCCAACAACACGGAACGCATCGGCAAGACACTATGGACCGACTCCGGCTCCGGCGACAAAATCACGCTCTACGAAGCACCCGATTCCGAAAACGAAGCGCTGTGGATTGCCGATACCGTCGAAAACCGCCTGACACGGAATCCATCCGAGCGCATCGCCGTCCTTTACCGCACCAACTCACAATCGCGCCCCATTGAAGAAGCGTTGCGCCGCTACGGACGCAAGTACGTTGTGGTCGGCGGATTCAGTTTCTATCAGCGCGCCGAAGTGAAGGACATCCTTGCGTACCTCAAGGTTCTGATTAGCCCGGCGGATTCCATCAGCCTGCTGCGCATCATCAACACGCCGGCCCGCGGCATCGGACGAACGACGCTCGAACAAGTGGAACAGTTCGCGCTGAACAACAGCATGGCTCTATGGTCGGCGCTCGATCAAATGCTCGAGCAGAAGCTGTTCACCGGCCGCGCCGAAGCCGCGCTCTCCGTGTTCCATCGGATGATTTCCGAATTGCGCGCCGATCTCGATGCGCTGCCGGTTTCCTCCACCATCTCGAACCTTCTCGATCGCACCGGCTATCGCAAGATGCTCGAAGAAGAGGGCACCGAAGACGCCCGCACGCGCATGGCGAACCTGGATGAATTGCTGAACGCCGCCGCCGATGCGGCCGAGCGTGGCGAATCCGCACGCGAGTTCCTGGATCACGCCGCACTTGTGGCCGATGCCGATTCCGCCGACGAGCGCGCCCCCGTTTCTCTGCTGACCATGCACAACGCCAAGGGCCTGGAGTTTCCCGTGGTGTTCGTCGCCGGTCTTGAAGAAGGTCTCTTCCCGCACAGCCGCTCGCTCGATTCCGAAGCCGCGATGGAAGAGGAGCGCCGCCTCTGCTACGTCGGCATGACGCGCGCCGAAAAGAAGCTGTACTTGAGCTGGGCCCGCTACCGCCGCCGTTTTGGGGGCGGAGCGCCCGAAGCTTCCATCTCCTCCCGCTTCCTCCAAGAGGTTCCGCGCGAACTGGTAGACGCCGTCCGTGGAGGCGCGCCGCAGGGCCGCCAGGTGGATCTGTACTCGGAGCGCTACGAGGTACGGGAAACCGTCCGCAGAAACCTTTATACTGGTAAGACTTACAATTCGGTCGAGAACATCCGCCAGTTTTTCAATGATCGGGGTTCTTCGGCCGCCGCGCCGTCGTCTCCAGGAGCGGGTTCCGCCGGAAGTTTCCGTCCGCCCACAAGCGGTCCAACCCGGCCAACCGCGTCGGGAAATGTTCCGGCGAATAACGCAGGAAGTAGCACGGCGCCAACCGGCCCTCGGTTCATTCCGCAGGCTCCGCCGATTGGTGCGGTGAAGAAAGCGGGTCCGCGAAAATTGGGGCCCGGGTCCACGGTGGAGCACGCCAAATATGGACGCGGCACGTTGCTGCGGATCGAAGGCACCGGGGATGAAGCAAAGGTAACAGTGAGTTTTCCCGGTCACGGGCTGAAGAAGTTAATCGCAAAATACGCAGGGATAAAGGTGGAATGAATACCAAAAACGTTGCCGACAAGGCTGAACGCAAGAAACTGAAGCGCACCGCGCGAAAGAAGGCCGCGCCAAAGGCGAAACGGGCGAACGACGTCGCTCGCGGCTCGCAGAAGCGCAAAGTAAACAGGATGGCGAAGGGTCAGAGCAAGCGCTAGTCGCGTTTCCTCCGTTACCCTCGTTAAAACTTCATTTGCCATGCGGCGGTAGATCGCCTGTCCGCGCCCACACCGGCGCCGGATGCGCGGTCCATCGCCGCATTTGTTTCTGCCCCCTTGCACATTGCCTCCGTGCTCGGGCCGTCTATGCAACAATGACCCTTTGACTTCGCCAGAACGCGCCCGCATGGCCACCGCCCCCTCCAGCCCGTTCCGCAAGAAATCGATTGAGCAACTGATCGCGGCCGGCGGTGAGCACCATTCGCTAAAACGCACCCTGGGGCTTTGGAGCCTGGTCGCACTCGGCGTCGGCATGGTCATCGGCTCGGGCATCTTCACACTCACCGGCACGGCGGCGGCCGGATTGAAGTTCGACTATCCCTCCGTTTTCAAAGCGCCGCTCATCAACTTGATCCTGGATGGGAACAACGCGGTGGGCACTTTCGGGCGTCCCGGAGCCGGACCCGCCATTTCGCTTTCCTTCATTCTGGTCGCCATCGCCTGCGGCTTCGCGGCGCTTTGTTATGCGGAACTCGCATCGATGATCCCGGTCTCCGGCAGCGCCTACACTTACGCCTACGCCACCATGGGCGAAATCTTCGCCTGGATCATCGGTTGGGATTTGATCCTCGAGTACGCCGCGGGCGACATGGCCGTGTCCGTTGGCTTCGGCGCATATTTCAACGACCTGCTGGATAACGTCTTCGGTTTTCACCTGCCCCCGCAACTCGCCAATCCAATTTTCGTCGAGGGCCACCGCACCGGAGCATGGTTCAACGTTCCGGCGTTCCTGTTGGTCATGATCCTTACCTGGCTGCTGGTGCGCGGCGTCCGCGAAAGTGCAAAAGCGAACGGCATTATGGTGGCCATCAAGGTGGGAGTTATTCTCTTGTTCGTATTCGGCGCCGCCAACGCAGTGGACACACACAACTGGCAACCATTCATGCCCAACGGCGTTGGAGGCGTGCTTACCGGTGCGGCCATTGTCTTTTTCGCCTACATCGGGTTTGACGCCATCTCCACGGCCGCTGAAGAAACGCGCGATCCGCAGCGCAACATGCCGCGAGGCATCCTGATTACACTTGCTGCCTGTGCCGTGCTTTATGCAAGCGTCGCGCTCGTCCTCACCGGCATCGTTCCGTGGAACACGCTCAACAACGACGCGCCCGTAGCCAATGCGCTCAAAGCCGTCGGACTGAACCGCCTCCGCTTCGTCGTCACCGTGGGAGCGCTGCTGGGCATGATTAGTTCCGTGCTCGTCGGGCAGTACGGACAGGGCCGCATCTGGTTTGCGATGTCGCGCGACCGCCTCTTGCCGCGTTTTCTTTCGAGCGTACACCCCAAGTACGAGACGCCGCATGTGGCAACGTGGGTCGCCGGAATTTGTGTGGCAATACCAGCGGGAGTGTGGGACATCGGCACGTTCGGTGATCTCACAAACATCGGAACACTCGCGGCGTTCATCGTAGTCTCCATGGGCGTCATCATCCTGCGCCGCACGCATCCCGAATATCCGCGATCTTTCCGGGTGCCGTGGGTCCCCGTGCTGCCCATACTCTCAATCCTGTGCTGCCTCGCTCTGATGCTCAGTCTGCCTCTCGAAACGTGGGTCCGTTTTGTCGGTTGGTTGATTATCGGACTTGCGATCTACTTCTTCTACGGACGGAAGCGAACTGTGGCTTGATCCCTATTCGTCAGGGCGCGACGCGGAAACCAATCTGCCACTTGTTCTTGCGCGGAGGCCCCATCAAACGGCGCACCATCGTATAGACGCCCGCGAGTTGCCGGCCTTGTTCGCCGTGTTTCTACCCTTCCTGGACGTACCGTTTCCGCACCTCGCCAGAAAGTATCGGGAGCGCTTCGGCAACACCGCGTATTTGAAAGGAGCCTATCCGGAAATGATTCAAGAACGGGTGCGTCGGATTCGCCGGCGCCATGGACTCGACCAGCGCGATAACCGAGTTCTTCCCGATTTGTGGCCCAAAAAGAGTGCCGCCACTGCGGAAAATCCGCAAATGACGCTATTCTCGTTGGAAGATGCCGATTCCGCATGATGTTTCCGCCCGCGAACCTTCGCAGCACGAGAAGTTCATGCAGTTGGCCGTGGAACTTGCGCGCGAAGCCGAAGCATTTGGCGAGGTGCCCGTAGGAGCCGTGATCGTGCTCGACAGCGAAATCATCGGCCGTGGCCGCAATTCGCCCATATCCATGAGCGACCCCACAGCTCATGCCGAAATTCTGGCTCTGCGCGAAGCGGGCCGCACCATCGGCAACTACCGGCTGGAAGGCGCGACGATTTACGCCACGCTCGAACCCTGCGTCATGTGCGCAGGAGCTCTGGTCGCCGCACGCGTCGCCAGTGTTATTTTCGGAACGCGCGATCTTCGCTTCGGAGGCGTCCGCAGCAAGTTTCATCTCGCCGACACCGATGTCCTCAATCACCGCGTTGCGATCACCGAGGGAATCCTGGGCGCCGAATGCGCCCAATTGATGCAGGATTTCTTTTCCAAGCGCCGCCAATAACCTCAGACATACGAAGAGGGCCCGCGTCCCCATCCGGCCACCACAGCCGGACACCCAAGTCCGCGAGCCCCCTCATCGTCTGTCGATGCGGCTTAGGCAGTGCGCGCTATGGGAATCACCGTCGCAACCGCCGCCATGGGAATGGGAAATCGCAACCGGGCCGGCAGTTCATTCCCCCGAACGGCTACTGCCCGGACCGGCGTCATGCGCGATGGCCCGTTGTAGTACTCATCCAAAGGAAAGAGCGCGTAAGGCTCCATCTCCCGAAAAGCGCGGCCGAGCTTCTGTTCGATCCGGTAGACAGCATGGAAGAAATTGCCGCGATCCATACCCAATTTGCGTGTGCAGAGTTTCCAATCCGCACCCAAAAGAAAGTGGTAGCGGAACAACTTGTACTCCTCTTCCGTCAGCACTCTGCGCGAAATCAGGCAAAAATCCGCAAGATACTCCTCGTCTTTCCGGCCCCAGGTGCTCGGCCGCTTTTTTCCCAAGTGCGGTTCCAGGGAAACTCGACTCAAGTGCCGCTCCTGTGTTGCGCAGCGCACAAACCGCGCAAAACAGATTCGGAAAATATTACGTAAAACACAATTACAGGGCAGCCATACTCTTCGCCTTCCCAGCCGCAATCCTGATCCGTGGCATTGCGTGCATTCGTGGTTGGCAAGCGCTATCGCTTCTGAACGGCTCCATTCCATCACTCCGTGTCCTCCATGACACTTCTCCGCCTGAGACTTCCAGCAGAAATGGTACTGCGTTCGTATAGTACTAATAGTACCGAATAATGTCAAAGAGATTTTTGTAATTACTTCTATTTATTAGAAGTATTATTAGCGACTTCCCGGTAGATGGATAATACCTGGCTCGCCGTCTGCTCCCAGTGAAAACGTCCAGCCTGTGCGATGCCGGCCTCCGCCAATTGCGTCCGTCGGCTGGGGTGCAGTAAGACATCGCGCAACCCGCGGGCGATATCGAAGACATTATCAGGACTCACCAGTTCAGCGGCATCATCCACAGCCTCGACCAGCGACGGCAGATCCGAGGCAACCACCGGCGTTCCGCAGGCCATGGCCTCCAGCGGAGCAAGTCCAAATCCTTCATAGAGCGATGGGAAAGCGAACAATTCCGCAGCCCCGTAAAAGACGCGGAGTGTTTCGATGGGAACGAATCCAAGGAAGCGTACGGCAGATTCAGTACGCGTTAGGGCCACCGCGCGGCGGACCGCCGGATGCTTGGAAACTTCATCCCCGATGACAACAAGTCTCAGATCCTTGTAAACCGGATGCTGAGCAAATTCCTGCCGCAGCACCGCGAACGCCTCCACCAGCCGGGGGATGTTCTTCCTCGGCCGGATGGTTCCCGCGTACAAAATATACGGAAATGTGATGGAATACCTGTCCAATATCTGCGCATCTGACGGCCTTTTGTCGCGAGTGAAGGCAGGATCGGGAGCGCTGTAGATCGTCGAGATTCGCGAGCCCGGAATACGCAGGACGGATTCGACATCGCGCCGGGTTGCTTCCGACACCGTGATGATCCGCGCGGCCCGCTGTGCACCGCGCCGGTAGCGCTCTTCGTGCATCATATGGCGGAAATCCCGCCGCGCTGGAAAAAGCAGCGTGCTCATGTCGTGAATCGTGAGCACGTAGGGCCCCGGCATGCGCCAGGGCACGGAATTCAGGGGGATGTGATACAAAGACGGCTTTAATGAACGTAAAAATCCAGTCAATTGTAGATTATGCCGCAGGCCCCGATCCTCGCGGGAGACCTCGACCGGCTGGAAGTTCTTGCCCAACCCCTCCACCTGATCGAGTTCGCCTTTTCGCACCAGCAGCGTATAGCGATTCTCTTTGTCCTGAACAGAGAGGGCGCGCGTGAGGTTGCGGATATAAGTGCCGATTCCGAAGTCGCGGATCCGCCGCACATCCATCACGATATGCAGCGGCATCCATTACCTCCAGAACTAGCGGCCCAATTTCCAGGAATAGAGCGGGAAAGCAGCGGTCAATTCGCCAACCCGGCGGCGAACTTCGGTCTGCACTTCCTCGCTGGTAACGTTTTCGAGCACCCGCGTGATTAACGCACCCACTTCCCGCATCTCTGCTTCTTTGAAGCCGCGAGTTGTAACCGCCGGACTGCCAAAGCGCATGCCGCTCGGGTTCATCGGTGGATTCGTATCGAATGGAATCGCGTTCTTGTTGGCCGTGATGTAAGCCTCATCCAAGGCCTTTTCCGCTTCTTTCCCACGGACACCTTTGGCGAATACATCCACCAGCATCAAGTGCGTATCGGTGCCGCCCGAAACCACTCGGAAGCCCGCCTGTGCGAGTGTTTCGGCCAGCACCTTGGCGTTGGCGATCACCTGCTTTGAGTAGGCCACAAACTCCGGCGCCATCGCTTCCTTGAAGCAAATCGCCTTCGCTGCAACGATATGGACCAGCGGTCCGCCCTGCGCGCCGGGGAAGACGGCTTTGTCGATCCCCGCGCCGAATTTTTCTTTTGCCAGAATCAAACCACTACGCGGGCCGCGCAAGGTTTTGTGCGTGGTCGAAGTGACGATATCGGCCCAATCGCATGGATTCGGATGCGTTCCCGAAGCCACTAAACCCGAGATGTGAGCCATATCCACCAGGAAAATGGCGCCGACGGAATCGGCAATCTGACGGAAGCGGGCGAAGTCGAGCGTGCGCGGATAGGCGCTGCCGCCGGCGATGATGAGCTTCGGCCTGTGCTCCTCGGCCAGGCGTGCGAGTTCATCGTAATCGATCTGCTCGGTGTCCTGGCGAACGCCGTAGGGTACGATTTTGTACAACTTGCCGGAAAAGTTCAGTTGGTGCCCGTGCGTGAGGTGCCCGCCGTGCGACAGGTTCATACCGAGTATCGTGTCGCCCGGATTCAGTACGGAAGCGTACGCCGCCTGATTCGCCTGCGAGCCCGAATGCGGCTGCACGTTGGCATACTCGGCGCGGAACAGAGCCTTGGCGCGGTCGCGAGCCAGGTTCTCCACCACATCGGTATATTCGCAGCCGCCGTAGTAGCGTTTGCCGGGATAACCTTCGGCGTACTTATTCGTGAAAACGCTTCCGGCGGCCTCGAGCACCGCTTCGGAAGTGAAGTTTTCACTGGCAATCAATTCCAGACGCGAGTTCTGCCGCCCGGTTTCCTTGCCGATCATGTCAAAAATTTCAGGGTCGACCTCAGCCAGCGGCCGGGCCATGCGTTGTTGTTCGGTCATTTCTGTTCCAATGCGGAGATCTTGCTGACGCGGCGCTCATGGCGCCCGCCTTCAAACGGTGTTTCCAGAAAAACTTTGACGTATTCGTTCGCAGTCTCCGGGGTGGTGTACTTGGAGCCGATGGTCAGCACATTCGCGTTGTTGTGCTGCCGCGTCAGCGAAATCTCATCCGTGTTCATCGCGAGCGCCGCACGCACACCTGGCAACTTGTTGGCCGCCATCGACATGCCCACGCCGGTAAAGCAGACGAGGATACCGCGGTCGGCCTCGCCGATTGAAACCGCGCGCGCCACGGGACCCGCGAAATCGGGATAATCCACCGAGTCCGGGCCGTTGGTGCCAACATCGGTCACTTCGTGGCCGGCCGCACGCAACGTGGCGGCGATCTCGTCTTTCAGCTTGTAACCCGCGTGATCCGCGCCGATGAAGATTTTCATGGGAAAGATAATTTTACCATCGCGGGCGCGTTTTCCAAGCCCATTCCGGCAGGGTGGCTAACGTTGGCAACCAAATACCCGGACGTGATCGTTTGCGAACACGGGGTGTCGCTGCCAGACCCAGCTGGACTTAGCGTTCCACACTGGATCGATGTCTTTGGCGATGATTGCGCCTGCGTTATATCGCTCGCATACGCTCTCGATATCCGCGCGGGATTCCGGCGACCGAAACATAGGCCCAATCTCGGTCATCAACTGATCACATAACAGGCGAGTTCCTCCCATCGCGGCGCCGCATCCACCCGCGCCGTTCACCTGTTGGTGATCGGAGTACAACCCCGTCCAAATATAGGCATCCGAGCCATCCTCAACCAGAGTGGCATTACGAGGAACATTCGCGCGGATCCATTGGGCGGCTGCACGCTGATCGAACATCCGGCGGCCAATGTTAAGATCGGGAGTTTCATACCACGCGCCTGCGGCCGGCAACCAACCAGATTCCAGCGCTGGAAAAATCGCCCGCCCCATCGCGAGTCCGTAAAGAGTGCTCATCAATCCCAAGCTCGCCAGGAAAATCACCAGAGCATTCCAAGACGCGAGCCGCGGCGAGATGCGGCCTTGAATCGCGCGGCAGCGCTTAGTGACCGCAACGTAGTCGATGCTCCAAAGCAGCAGAACGAACTGAGCCACAAGGATGCCACGCCAGCCGAGATCGTTATTTTGAATGACGCGGGAGCGAAAGAACGTAGCGACGAAAAGGGATGCCACAAGGAGGCACAGCAGGAGCCAGTCTTCGCGAGAGAGCTTCCGCCCCTTCCGTGCCAGGCGCCCCAAATGCACGCATCCTACCGCAAAAAAGAGCCCAAGTTCGAGCCCATAATTGATCGGCAAAAGCACGAAGTTCGCCAGTTGAATCCAATACATCGGAACGTGAAAGGACGTCAGTAGGTTTTCCGGGAAACTGAAGGTACGGACCGCAAATACAAAGAAGCCGCCGACATCCATCCCAGTAGAACTAAAGATTTGCGTGAGATAGGGCAGAGCGAACACGGCGGCAGCTCCTCCCGCAACGGCAAGAGGCACCACCTCGGTGAACCAGCGTTTCCACAGCGCAATAGCCCCCCAAAATACCAGCGCCACGGCAAACACAAGGCAGATATATATAGAGAGTCCGGCGGAACCAGCGAACGCCGCACCCGCCAATGCGGCCGATGCGTACTTCTTCCATCCGGACAGGACGGCTGCGCTCCTCAGGATGCGGACTCCGGCGAGGCATGCGACCAGTCCAGCAACATGATGCGGTACCCACAAAACGCTGTTGACCCAACCCGCCAGAATCTCATTCCATGAGTCCAACGTAAAGGGCAGGTGCCGAAACACGAGTAAGTGAAAAAGCATCGGTATGATGTCCAGGCCTGTGACAAGAAGAAGAGCAAGGCCGATCCAGACTTGGCGGTACGACTTACCACGCCCCGGAAACGAGTCCAATCGATACAGAACGACCGTCAACATTAACGCAAGCCCGGACCACAAAGTACCCGCCAAGGTGGCATGAATGGGCGCGATGTACTCGCCGCCCATCTGGTCCACAATGCTGGCGGGCAGCATCCAAAAATAGTGATACCGCAGGGGGAAGGAACGGCCCGGATAAAAGAGCGGATTTGCCGGAGCAACGCTGGTTCTGGAAATGGAGTCGGTGATCGCAACGCGTACGGTGTAATCCCAGTTTGTGGCTGGCGTATACAATCGCCCGTTCCACTGGAAATCGACGAGAGACACAAGCCCGATCGCAAGCCAAATCCCGGTGATCGCGGCAAACTTGCGAAGCGGGAAGGCAGGATGCATTCGCCCACGAAGATCCGCAAGAATACACCACGAACCGGCAAACGCACAGGAAGCCAGAAGACTCCACATCAGGACGACGGAAATGCGGCCGGCCAGGTAAATCAACAACGGGGAAATGGCGACAGACAACGGAACCGACAGGAGGAGTTGCTCCGCGATTCCGCGGTGCGAAAAACGCAGGGCCCCGGTAAGCCGCGTCAGCACATATCCAGGGAAAACCAAACAGGGCACGTAAAGCGCAAACGCGAAGAGAATGCGGATCGTGTCGTCAGCCATGCCAGGGATCATTTCATGGATGAGCAGACGAAGGCGTCTGCTGCGGAATCTACTATCTTCGACGATTCATTCCAGCCGTGGGGAGTTCAGTTGGCGTGGCGCAGCAAACCATGCTATAAACTATAGTTTACTCCTATGAAGAAACTATGGGTAATTTTGTGCGCCGCCATCGGCCTGTCCGGACAAACCACCACATCTCTTGTTGTGCGGATTTCGGCACCGGATGGCGCGCCCGTGCGGAATGCCCAAGTCAACGTGTTCCATTCCCCAACAGGGTTTGACCGTGCACTGGCTCCCATCGGTGACGACTACGTCGCCCGCGATTTACCCCTGCAGAACTATCGACTGCGCGCGGGTGCGCCGGGGTTTCAAACGGAACAGCGCGATCTGGTTTTACGTAGTAACGTACCAATGACTCTTGATCTTGAACTCAAGTTAGAGTCGGTTCGTGATCAGATCACCGTTAGTGCGAACGCAGCATCGGAACTAATCGACATTGAAGCCACCGGCACCAGTACGGCATTGAGCGCGAATGCAATGGAGACGATGCCTGCGCCGCTGGGCAGCCGGGGGCTTGAAACCTATCTGCTCTCCTTCCCTGGATTCGCGATGAACGCGAACGGCGCAATTCACCCGCGCGGCGCGCATAACCAGATGACATTTGTCATCGACGGCATGCCGATCAGCGATCAATTGACCGGCGCGTTCGCAACGGCGCTGGATCCTAATCTTGTGGATAACCTGACTCTGCACACCGGCAACATTCCCGCCGAGTTCGGCTCCAAGGTTTCCGGCGTGGCGGCTATCTCGACAAAGAGTGCAGCGGGTTCCGGCCGCCGTTTCTTCGGTAACGCGCAGATCAACGCGGGGCGCTTCGACACTTTGGAAGGCGTTGCGCAAGCAGGCGGAGAAAAGGGACGCTTCGCGTTTTTTACCTCCGTCGCCGCGGTGAAGACGCACCGGTTTTTGGATCAGGTTTCGCTCGACAACCTCCACAACGGCGGCAACGCCGAGCGCGGGTTTCTGCGCCTGGATTATCAGCCCAGTTCTCGCGACACCGTGCACTTCAATGTGATGAGTGGACGATCGCGTTTTGAGCTCGCGAATCTGCGTTCGCAACAGGCCGTGGGCATGGATCAATCGCAGGTATTGCGCGATGTATCCCTATGGCTGCGCTGGAACCGCATCTTGAGTCCGTCGTCGACATGGGAATCGACGCTTGCCTACCGTCCGACCGTGGCGCAATTGTTCGGCAGCCCTACCGATACACCGGTGACCGCCTCGCAAGCTCGGCATCTTTCCACAGTGACCTTCGCGAACCGCTTCAACAAGATTCTTGGCCCGCATACGATCCGCTCCGGTGCCGACATACAGCACTTCCCGATCAGCGAGAACTTCACCATGGGGATCACCGACCCTTTGTTCAACGCACCCGGTAGTATTGGGTTCAACGACGGCCTGTTGCCCTACGATCTGACCCGCGGCGGACGCATCTTCGTGTTCTCAGATCGCAACGCGGGGATGCTGGTCAGTGGCTTTGTGCAGGATTCCGTCACACTGGGGCGCTTCGTGCTTTCGGTGGGAGCGCGCTACGACCGTTACCGCCTGGTGGTCAAGGGAAACCAGTTGCAGCCGCGCTTGGGTGTTTCGTTTCACTTGAAGGAAACAGGCACCGTGCTGCGCGCTTCGTATAACCGCAACTATCAGACTCCGCCAAACGAAAATTTGTTGCTCTCCAGTTCGCCCGCAGCCGCGCGTCTGGCGCCGGCGAGCGTGCGGGAGGCTCTGGGCAACGCGTTCGCCCCACTCCTTCCGCAACGGGAAAATGTTTACGAAGTGGGCTTGCAGCAGGCGCTGATGGGACGCGCGAGCCTGAACGCTTCGTTCTATCACAAGAACTCCATCGATCAACAGGACAACAATAACTTCTTCAACACCGGCGTGATCTTTCCTGTCACACTCGCGCGCATTCGCGTGAACGGAGCCGAGGCTCGACTGACGCTGCCCACGTTTCACAGGCTGAATGGAACACTGAGCGCCACACACGCCCGCGCCATTTCGACGCCTCCCTTCACCGGCGGCCTGTTCCTGGGCCAGGACGCCATCGCGCTACTCAGCTCGGGTCCTTTTGTGATCGATCACGATCAGAAGCTGAGCCTGCAAGGCACGGCTCATTACACGATCAATAAAAACTGGTGGGCCTCCACATCGATCCGCTACGATAGCGGCCTGGTGGCGAATCCCTCCAACCCCGTACAAGTTGCCGCCGATCCCGATTTCGCCGACCTTCTCCCCTACGTAAAGCTGAATCAATGGCCCGCGCGCGTGCGCCCGCGCACCATCACCGACGTCGCCTTCGGCTATCAACACAACCGCCGCGGATCGACAGATGCGCCCGCGTGGGATGTGCAAGTTCAGGTGAACAATCTGTTCGATGTGACGGCGCTCTACAACTTTCAATCCGTGTTTGTGGGAACAAGACTGGTGGCCCCCAGAGCAGTGGGGGTGAAGATGCGTTGGTATTGGTAGCCGGCAAAGTTGCAAAATGCTGCTCTAGCCCTCGCCCACCACGTCCAAAAACGCCTGGGCTGCGTGACTCAATACACGTTTTGCGGGGTAAACCAAGCGGATTTTGCGGTCCACGTGCATTTCCTTCACTTTCACTTCGCGGACCACGCCGTGACGGATTTCATCGGCGACGCACATGTGCGGGAGGAACGCCACGCCTTCGTTGCGCTGCACCATTTTGCGGATGGCTTCGATGGTCGGCATTTCCAAATCCATCTTTAGTGGCACGCGGTGACGCTGGAATTCGCGGAGCACAACAGCGCGATACGGCGAAATGACGTTGTGCGCGATGAACTCTTCTTCGGCTAACTCCGTGATGGAGACTTCTTTGCGCGATGCCAGCTTATGCTCGGGCGAAACAATGAAGGCGAGGTGGTCGGTGTAGATCACCTGCGAGACCAGGCGCTCGTCGTCAGGGTCATAGGTGAGGATGCCCAACTCCAAATCGCCGTCGAGTAGTTCGGTCGGAATCTTGCTCGAAAGGCTCCGGCGGATCTGCACCTTCACTCGTGGGTACTTCTTGCGGAACTGCTCGATGTGATCGAGCAAATACAACGTCGAGGATTCATTCGCCCCAATCGTCAAGCGTCCGGCTGACTTGTCACGAAGCTCGGCCAGCGCATTTTCCAACTCACCCTGCAGGTTGTCGAACCGGCGGGCATAGTCCAGGACGATCCGCCCGGCATCGGTCAACAGGAGGTCCTTTCCGGAGCGGTCGATCAGCTTCTCGCCCAGTTCCGCCTCTAACCTTTGTATTGACAATGATATAGCGGGCTGTGTCCGCAAAAGCTTTTCGGCGGCACGGGAGAAACTCTTCTCGGCAGCCACGGTCAGGAACACGCGCAGAGGGTGGAGTTCCATAAAAATCCATTATACAACCTTCGAATGTTATCAATTTGCCAAATTCGAAGCGCGGGGTAATAATCGGGACAGGAAGGCGGATCGCCTGAACCGAGCAGCCTACCGGCTGGTTCGACAGGCGGCTGAAAACCGAAGCAAAAACCTTCGCCGCGGCTCGCAAGTTCCCGTCTTCCGGAGGATATCAATGGCCGACCGAGTATACATCTTCGACACCACGCTCCGTGACGGTGAGCAATCGCCTGGATGCAGCATGACTGTGCATGAAAAGCTCAGCATGGCGGCGAAGCTGGTTGATCTGGGTGTCGATATTATGGAGGCCGGTTTCCCCATCGCTTCGGAAGGCGACTTCGAAGCGGTAGGCGCCGTAGCCCGCGAATTTCCGTGGGTACAAGTGGCCGCGCTCGCTCGCGCCAACAAGATGGACATTGAGCGCGCGGCCGAATCGTTGAAGAACGCCAAGCGCCCCCGCATCCACACCTTCATCGCCACCAGCGATATCCACCTGAAATACAAGTTGAAGAAATCGCGCCAGCAGGTTTTGGATGAAGCCTGCGCGGCGGTGGCCCTGGCTCGCACTTATTGCGACGACGTGGAATTTTCCGCCGAAGACGCCACGCGCACCGATTGGGATTATCTGGAGCAGGTATCGCGCGCCGTAGTCGCCGCTGGAGCCCGCACCGTGAATCTGCCGGATACCGTTGGCTTCTCGGTTCCCGAGGAATACGGCGAATTAATTGGCCGCATCTCGAAGGCTCTGGGGAATTCAGCAATTGTCAGCGTGCATTGCCATGACGATCTCGGCCTGGCCGCGGCGAACTCCCTGGCCGCCGTCAAAGCAGGCGCGCGCCAAGTGGAGTGCACCATCAACGGCATCGGCGAACGCGCCGGCAACGCGGCTCTCGAAGAAGTTGTGATGGCGATGAAGACTCGCAATGACCGCTATCCGTACGAGACGAAGATCGTCACCGAGCACCTGTTCCCGGCGAGCCAGTTGCTGAGTTCGATCATTACGTTTGGTCCGCAACCGAATAAGGCGATTGTGGGCGATAATGCCTTCGCGCACGAAGCAGGCATCCATCAGGACGGGTTCCTGAAGGAGCGTACCACTTACGAAATCATGGAGCCGAAGAGCGTCGGCGTGCCCGAGAGCAAACTGGTGCTAGGCAAACACAGCGGCCGCCACGCGCTGGCCAAGCGCTGCGAAGACCTGGGCTTCAAGCTGACCAAAGAGCAATTGGACACGGTGTACCACCAGTTCACGAACCTCGCCGACCGCAAAAAGGGCGTGCGGAACGATGAGATTTCGCGCCTGCTACAAGAAGTCACGCAGGGCGCGGCGGTGGGGCACTAAGACGGAGTCAGCCATGCGCAACGAATTCACAGCGATCGTGGAGCGCGACGGCGACTGGTTCATCGCTTACTGCGCGGAAGTTCCGGGCGCAAACGGTCAAGGAAAGATCCATGACGACTGCCTGGCGAATTTGCGCGAAGCTATCATCTTGATTCTCGATCAACGCCGCGAGGATTCATTGCGTTCGATGCCGGCCGACGCGGCGCAAGAACTCGTAGTCGTGAATTAGAACCGAAATGAGACGCGAAGGATTGCTTCGCCACGTTCGGCGGCGCGGTTGTGTGCTGCGCCGCGAAGGCAAGGAACACTCGCTGTGGGAGAATCCACAAACGGGCCACGCGGAAGCTGTTCCCCGTCATTCGGAAATTTCGAATTTGCTGGCGCGAAAGATTTGCCGAAAAGCTCTCGATTCCGGACCCTGCCGGTTAACAAACAGCGGTTTGGGGTGCAACCCACTCAGGCTGCCGGTCGTGGTTTGTACCGCTGCACCTTGATATCGCGTTCGTGGAGCCTTGCCTGCGCGAGATCGTAGGCGGTTTGCAAGCGCAGCCAATGGTCGGCGTTTGACCAACCGGCTTTTTCCAGGCGGATTGCCATTTCAGCGGAGATGCCCGCGTGCCCGTTCAGAATACGGGAGAGCGTGTGACGCGCAACGCCGAGGATGTGCGCTGCTTCCGTCACGTTGAGGTTCAGCGAATCGAGACACGCATCCTTGATCGATTGGCCAGGGTGCGGAGGGTTTTTCATCGGCATTTGTCGCTCCTTTGCTCAGTGATAGTCGACCAACTGGACGTCATACGCATGGCCCTGTTCAAACCGGAAAACAACTCGCCAGTTCGCGGACACCGAAACGCTCCAGTGCCCTTTCAGTGCGCCCCGCAAAGAGTGCAACCGGTAGCCCGGCAAATCGAGATCAGCGGGACGCTGCGCTTGATCCAGATGGGCCAACACATCTTTCACGCGCCGCACCTGGTCTGCCCGGATGCCCGCCGAATCGTCTTCTTCGAACAAGCGCTTCAGAGCTTTGTGGCGGAACGTTTTTATCATCTTAGCGTACCGCGTACCGGAACACGTATCATCCGCGCGGTGAAGCGCGGAGTCGGCGGCCAAAATGTTAGTGCAGTGGGGGACGAAAAAGTCTCAGCAAAATCCAACGCCCGTTATGCGTCCGCGGCCAAAGTTTCACTCGAAAAGCCAGCTCCGCGGACCGTGCGCACGGATGGGTGTACAAGTTACACTAAAGAGTATCCCCGCGTTTCGCCTGGCGGTTTCCGCTCCGATGTTTTCGAGCGAGGTTGTTTGAGTCTCCAGCTTTTCGCGAATCAAATAAGAGAAACATGAATCTTAAGATCCTTCTCCTGCCCGGCGACGGTATTGGCGCCGAAGTGACCAGTGCGGCTGTTACGGTTTTGAACGCCACGCTCAAGAAATTCGGCCATACGGCACAGTACACCGAGGGCCTCATTGGCGGCACCGCCATTCACCAGACTGGCAAGGCTCTGCCGGAAGACACGATGCAGAAGGCGCTTGCCGCCGATGCCACGCTGATGGGCGCGGTTGGCTTGCCGGAGTTCGATAACACGCCTCCGTCGCAGCGTCCCGAGCGCGGATTGCTCGATCTGCGCGGCGGCATGAAAGTTTTCGCGAACCTCCGCCCGGTGAAGGCTTGGACTTCGCTGATCGATTCCTCGCCGCTCAAGAATCATCTTGTCGAAGGCGTGGATCTCTTGATCGTCCGCGAATTGACCGGAGGCCTCTACTTCGGCACACCGCGCGGCATCGTGTGGGACACCGAGCACAACGGCGCGGGCGACCGCGCTTACAACACGATGAACTACTCGCGGGAAGAGATCACGCGCGTCACACGCAAGGCGTTTCAGTTCGCACGCCAGCGCCGCAAGCATCTGACCAGCGTCGATAAGCCGAACGTTCTGGAATGCTCGCAGCTGTGGCGCAAGGTAGTCACCGAAATCGCGGCCGAGTATCCCGATGTGACGCTCGAGCACATGCTCGTCGACACCTGCGCGATGCAGTTGGTGCTGAACCCGAAGCGCTTCGACGTCATCCTCACCGAAAACATGTTCGGCGACATTTTGAGCGACGAAGGCGCGGTGCTGGCCGGTTCCATCGGCATGCTGCCCTCGGCTTCGCTCGGCGAAGACAAGGGATTGTATGAGCCGGTGCACGGCTCGGCACCCGACATCGCGGGCCAGAACAAGGCAAATCCGCTGGGCGCGATTGGGTCGGCCGCGGCGATGCTTGAATATTCGTTCGGCCTCGTCAAAGAGGCCGCCGCAATCAACGCGGCTGTCGAAAAAGTTCTCAACGCGGGCCAGGTCACCGCGGATTTGAAACCCAAAGGAAAGCCGCTGTCGACTTCGGAAGTCGGCATCGCGGTGAGTGAGGCATTATGAGCAACACAGCAACTACCCGGCTCCGTACGATCGCCGAGAAAGTGTGGGACAACCACGTTGTCGCCGAGAAAGCCGGCGCGCCCACACTGATCTTCATTGACCTGCACCTGTGCCACGAAGTCACCTCGCCGCAAGCCTTTTCCATGCTGCGCGAGCGCGGCATCAAGGTCCGCCGCCCGGATCTGACCGTGGCGACGATGGACCACTCGACGCCCACCACTTCGCGCGATCTGCCGATTGCCGATCCCATCGGCGCGGCGCAGATCAACAAGATGGAATCGAACTGCAAAGAGTTCGGCATCCGCCTCTACAACCGCATGAGCGATCACCAGGGCATCGTGCACGTCATTGGACCCGAGCAGGGCCTGACGCAGCCGGGCATGACGATTGTGTGCGGCGATAGCCACACGGCAACGCATGGCGCGTTCGGCGCACTGGCCTTTGGCATCGGCACCAGCCAGGTGGGTCACGTGCTGGCCACGCAGTGCCTGCTGCAGGTTCCCTCGAAGCCGTATGAAATCCGCGTGAACGGCCAGTTGAAGCCGGGCGTCACCGCGAAGGACATCATCCTTGCAGTGATCGCGAAGATCGGCATCGGCGGCGGCACCGAGAGCGTGTTTGAATACACGGGCTCCGCCATTCGCGGGCTCTCCATGGAAGAGCGCATGACGATCTGCAACATGTCGATTGAAGGCGGCGCGCGCGCAGGTCTGGTGGCGCCCGACGACACGACGTATCAGTATCTGGCAGGACGCGAGTTCGCTCCGAAGGGCGCGGCGTGGGATGCCGCGGTCGCGCGATGGAAGCAGTTGCCCACCGACGAAGGCGCAACCTACGCGAAAGAATTGATCCTCAACGCCGAGGAACTGGAACCGATGGTCACCTTCGGCACCAATCCCGGCATGGGCATTCCGATTTCCGGCCCCATCCCGACGCCCGCGTCGGTGAACGATCCGATCGAAAAGTCGGATCTCATCAAGGCTCTGAAGTACATGAACCTGGAACCGGGCAAGCCGCTCGAAGGCCACCCGATCGACGTGGTGTTCATCGGCAGCTGCACGAATTCGCGCATCTCCGATCTGCGCGCCGCGGCGTCCATCCTTAAGGGCCGCAAGGTGAATCCGAAGGTTCGCACTCTGGTGGTTCCGGGCTCGCAGCAGGTGCGGGCACAGGCCATCTCTGAAGGTCTCGACAAAGTGTTCCGCGAAGCCGGCGCAGAGTTCCGCGAAGCGGGCTGCTCGATGTGCCTGGCGATGAACGGTGATGAACTGGAACCGGGACAATATAGTGTCTCCACCAGCAACCGGAACTTCGAAGGCCGCCAGGGTAAGGGTGGACGTACGTTCCTGGCCAGCCCGCTGACGGCAGCGGCCAGCGCTGTTCTGGGCACTGTGGCCGACGTGAGAAAGCTGTAAAGGAGACTCGCCATGCAAACGGATACGAAAACCAATACAAAGATCGTCGTCGCGGGTACTCCGAAGATAGACGTTGTGGAAAGCAAGGTGGTGGTGATTCCGATTGAGAACATCGACACCGATCAGATCATCCCCGCGCGCTTCCTGAAGACGACTTCGAAGGAAGGCTTGGGCGACAACCTTTTCTGCGATTGGCGCTACGCCGCCGATGGCACGCCGAATCCGGATTTCCCGTTGAACAAGCCGGAAGCGGCTGGTTCGCAGATTCTGGTGGTGGGCGATAACTTCGGCTGCGGCAGTTCGCGCGAGCACGCTCCGTGGGCACTGGCGCAGTTCGGCATCAAGGCCGTGATCAGCACCTCGTTTGCGGACATCTTCCGCGGCAACGCGCTCAAGAACGGTGTGCTGCCGGTGATCGTTCCCGCCGATGTGCACGCGGAACTGCTCAAGTGGGGCGGCATGCAGGTGAAGATCGATTTGGCCGCGCAGACGGTGACGCTGCCGGGCGGACACTCCGTGCCGTTCCCGATTGATCCGTTCGCCAAGCAGTGCATGCTGGACGGCGTGGACGAACTCGGCTACATGCTGAACCAGGAAGCCGCCATCGCCGCTTACGAAGCCAAGCGCGTGGATTCGGTCAACGTGCTGCAGTAAACTTCCAACTCAAAAACAAAGAAGCCGTGGTTGCGCCCAAAGCGCCATCACGGCTTTTTCATTTTCCGGAAATCCTGTCATTTGAACCACATCGCGATTTGAAGAGGCTCGCATTGCGGAGCCTCATGCAAAAGATATGGCATGAAAACGTATATCCGCCAGATGCTCGATGATTTGAACATCGGCAAACATCCGAAGGCCGAGCCGCCCGTCCCTTCAGATCTCGACAATCAAACGCTTTCAAGCGATCCGGAACAGTGCGTGCGGCAACTCGACGGGCGGGCACAGAAAAGCAAGGAGCGGCAGTCTAGTTAGCCGCCGAATCCTTCCCCAGAATCACGGGCCGCCGTGCGCCGGTAGCTGAGGGTAGATTCCCGGCGCGGCCGGCGGCCGATTCAAACGCGAGCACGGCGAAGGCGATGGCCTCTTTCGCGTCGGGATCGATGCCGAATTCGGCACTCGTTGTCAACGTCAGCGGAGCAATGTGATCCGCGATGCGCTTCATCAACCAGAGGTTGTGAACGCCGCCGCCGGATGCGATGACAATGCCTAGCGATCTTCCATGCTGGGCGATCCCGAACGCAATCGATCTCGCTGTGAACTCTGTGGCGGTTGCGATGAGGTCGTCGATCGGGATTCCAGTTGCCAGCAAACCGTTCACAAACGGCTGACCGAAGCGTTCGCGGCCAGTCGACTTTGGTGGCTGCTGCTTTAGGTACGGATCGGCCATCATCGAATCGAGCAGCTTCGCGTGAACGCTGCCTCTTTTTGCGATGGCTCCGTTGCGGTCGCACGATCGCTTGCCTTCGGTTTTGTGGCGAACCAGTGCGTCCATCACCATGTTGCCGGGGCCGGTGTCGAAGGCGATCACATCCTCCGCATTCGCGCCTGCGGGAATTAGCGTGATGTTTGCGATACCGCCGATGTTCAGTCCGATGCGCGTTTCGCGGCGATCGCGAAACAGCAGATAATCCACGTAGGGAACGAGCGGTGCTCCCTGCCCGCCGGCCGCGATGTCGCGTTCGCGAAAATTTGAGATGACGCGGACGCCCGTACGCTCGGCAACAACGGCGGCTTCACCAATCTGCATCGTGCTCGCGATGCGGCGACCCAGGTATTCGATAGGCGCGCCCTCGTGGAAGATGGTCTGTCCGTGCAGGCCGATCAGTTCCAGCCCGTGCTTTCGTGACGCTTTCCGAATCGCTTCGGCGTACAACTCGCCTAGCAAAACATTCAAGCGAGAGATTGCCGCGGTGTGCGTCATCGTATTCGACACCGCAAGAATCGCCTCCCGCACATTCTTGGGATACGGCGTGGAAAGAAACGCAAGCGGCTCAATCCGCAGGCGCGAGCGCTCACGGCGGATATCGACGACGGCGACATCAATGCCATCGAGCGAAGTGCCGCTCATCACGCCCGCGACGATCATTTTTTCAGGTCCCGCTGCAGTTCGTGGAGCAGCTGTAATGCTTCAATGGGCCGCAACTCATCGATATTGATGCTGCGGATTCGTTCAGCGATGGTGCCATTCACCGGCTCAAACAATTGAATCTGAAGAGGACCCGATTCCACGCCGGAAAGCTCTTCGGTCACCGTGTGTTCCGCTGATTCGTGTTTGACCAAAATCTGGCGCGCGCGTTCGATGACGCTCATCGGCAGCGCAGCCAAGCGGGCCACCTCGATGCCATAGCTGCGATCGGCAGCACCGGGTTCCACGCGGCGAAGGAAAAGAATTTGATCGCCCGATTCTTTCACGGACACGTGCAGATTGCGAACGCCTTCGAGCTGTTGCGCGAGTTCGGTGAGCTCATGATAGTGCGTGGCAAACAGCGTCTTCGCGCGGATGCTTTTGTGAATGTGTTCGACGACGGCCCACGCAAGCGCGAGCCCGTCATACGTGGACGTACCGCGGCCGATTTCATCGAGCACGATGAGGCTGCGCTCCGTCGCCGTGTTCAGAATGACAGCAGTTTCCGTCATCTCCACCATGAACGTGGATCGGCCGCGGGCGAGATTGTCGGCGGCTCCGATGCGCGTGAAGACTCGATCGACAATCGGCAGTGCTGCGGATTCGGCGGGTACGAAGGACCCAACCTGCGCGAGGATCACCAGCAGTGCGGTCTGGCGCAGATACGTCGATTTACCGCCCATGTTCGGACCAGTGATGACGGAGATGAACTGTTCCTGCGGATGGAAATAAACGTCGTTGGCGATGAAGCGTTGGGCATCACGCTCCATCAGCTTTTCAATCACGGGGTGGCGCGCGCCGAACACTTTCATTTCGCCGGACTCAGAGAATGTCGGCCGGACGAAGCGGCTTTCGGCGGCGACGTCGGCCAGCGCGGCTGTGACATCGAGTTCCGCAACCGCAGCGGCCGTGGCTTTAATGCGGACCGCCTGCGATACGGCGGCCACACGAAGCTGTTCGAAGATCTCACGCTCTAGCGTCAGCATCTTGTCCTCGGCGTCGAGGATTTTGCTCTCCAACTCTTTCAACTCGGGCGTGGTGAAGCGCTCCGCGTTCACCAGCGTTTGCTTGCGTTCATAATCGGTCGGCGCAAGGTGAATGTTCGCTTTCGAGATCTCAATGTAATAACCAAAAACGTTGTTGAAGCGGATCTTGAGCGAAGTAATGTTGGTGCGTGTGCGCTCGCGTTGCTCGATCTGTGCGAGGTAGGTTTTGCTGTTGCGCGAGATGTCGCGAAGCTCGTCGAGACGCGGATCGAAACCGTCGCGGATCGCGCCGCCATCAGACAAATTCACCGGAGGCTCGTCGGAAAGAGCGGTTTGGATGCGATCGCGGAGTTCAGCGATTTCATCCAATCGTGAAGAAATATCGCGGAGAGCTGCGGAAGCCGCAGTCGCAAGGCGCTGTTTGAGCGACGGAATTACGGCCAGCGAACGGGCGAGCGCGGAAACATCGCGAGGCCCGGCGCTCGCCAGACTGATGCGGGAAAGCAGGCGCTCCAAATCAAGAATCGACGCAAGTTCCTTAGTAATCTCCGTGCGCAGGATGGTAGCGGCGTGCAACTCACCAACGGCGTCCAGGCGGTCATTAATTTCTGTCGGGTTGATCGAAGGAGCAAGGAGGCGGCGACGCAACAGGCGGCCGCCCATCCCGGTACGTGTGCGATCGAGCACAGAAAGCAGGGTCGATTCTTTCGACTCCCCAGCGAATAGAGGCTCCACCAATTCCAGATTGCGAACCGTGGAGGCATCGAGGACCATCGCATCGGCGCGATTAAAGAACGCCGGACGTTCCAGGTGATCGAGCGACGCACGCTGCGTCTCACGCAAGTAATACAGCAACGCCGAACACGCGCCCACTGCAAGCGGGCGACCTTCGAGTCCGCAGCCATCGAGAGACAAGAGGCGGAAGTGATCGCACAAGCCGCGGGCCGCGTAATCGGATCCGAAGATCCAAGGTTCGACGGGAGTCTTCAAACACGGCAGGTCCTGCTTGGCATTTTCGGGCGCGAGCGCCTCGCGGACGTTCAATGTTTCGAGCGACGCAGGAACGTCGGCAAGATCCATCTCCGTAGCGCGGAATTCACCAGTGGTGACATCGACGTAGGCAAAGCCCGCGCGGCTTTTCGCAACATCCGGCATCACCGCGCCCAAATAATTGTTCTCGTGCGATCGCAGGATGGATGGATTGCTGGTAGTGCCGGGCGTGACAATGCGCGTCACTTCGCGCTTGACTAGCTTGGTGGCCGCCGTGGGCACTTCCATCTGGTCGCAGATGGCGACGCGATAACCCTTCTGCGTCAGACGCGCGATGTAATTTTCGGCCGAGTGATACGGCACACCGCACATGGGAACCGGATTGTCCTTTTCCTTGTTGCGAGCGGTGAGCGTGATCTCGAGCTCGCGCGCGGCAGTGACGGCGTCCTCGAAAAAGAGTTCGTAAAAGTCCCCAAGCCGGAACATCAGCAGGGCGTTGGGAACCTGCTGTTTGATGCCGTGATACTGCCGCATCAGCGGCGTGGTCGGGGCCGAGGACGCAGCGCTAGGCGGGGTCCCGGAAACGGAAGACTCGGAGGACATGGGGAATGTTTATTATCCCGCATGGTGAGGTGGAACGCGGAGTTATGTGATCCAGAATTCCGATGGGAGTCCGCTACCCTCCATGATGGAACGCATCGTCCCTAGCGGGAGAATGCGGCCACGGTGATAAGGCACAATGACCTGTTTCCCCGTGATGGGATTTCTCCACTTCTGATGACTACCTGACACACCGGCTCGAACGAAGCCGGCTCTGCGGAGAACAACGATCACTTGATCCGATGTAAACCGCGGCGTTCCCCGCTCACCCAACCATCACCTCAACTACCTTGGCATCGGAAGGAAGATCAAGATCGGCCGGAGCAAGATAGAGACGAATAGCTTCCTCAATCCCGTGCCGAGCCTCTTCCTCCGTGGCACCAGCAGACGTGCAGCCGGGCAACTCGGGGCAGACCGCGGACCAACTTTGTGCTTCCGGATCATATTCCAGAACAACGCGGAATTTCATAGGTTTAGTTTAGACCTCGGTATTCGAGCCTACGCGTAAATCCCTCTCAACTTAATCGCAAACGCCACACGGTCCAGCGCCAGCATGTAGGCGGCAGTTCTGTTATCAACTCCGTGTTTTTCGGCGTATTTCACCACGTCATTGAAGCTGTTGATCATGATCTCTTCCAGGCGATCATTCACCAACTGCTCGTTCCAGAAGTAGCCCTGGCGATCCTGTACCCATTCGAAGTAGGAAACCGTGACGCCGCCGGCGTTCGCGAGAATGTCGGGGACCACGAAGATTCCCTTCTCCCGCAAAATTGGATCCGCGGCGGATGTGGTCGGGCCGTTCGCGCCTTCGGTGAGAATTTTGGCGCGGATCTTGTGCGCGTTCTGCGAAGTGATGACGTTCTCTTTCGCGGCAGGCATGAGGACATCGGTATCGAGGAAAAACGCCTCTTCGCGATCCATATTCTCGCCGCCATCGAAATCGCGAATGGAGCCCGTTTCTTTGCGATGCTGCGCGAGCGCCGCGATATCCAGGCCCTTATCGTTATATACGGCGCCGTCCCATTCAACGATGGAAATGATCTTGAAGCCGGCACGGGACATCAGCTTCGCGGCCATACCCCCGACGTTGCCGAAACCCTGAATCACGACGCGAGCCGTCGTCCGATCCAAACCGAAGCGCGTCAACGCTTGTTCGGTCACCACCATGCAGCCGCGGCCCGTGGCTTCCGTGCGGCCGCGCGAACCACCTAAATCGATGGGTTTGCCCGTCACCACCGCCGTTTGAGTGTGGCCCTTGCGCATGGAGTAGGTGTCCATCAGCCACGCCATCGTCTGCTCATTCGTATTCATGTCGGGAGCAGGCACGTCGATTTCGGGGCCGATGAATTCATATATCTGCGCCGTATAACGGCGCGTCATGCGCTCGAGTTCGCCGGGAGAAAGAATCATGGGATCGCAAATGATGCCTCCCTTTCCGCCGCCGAATGGAACGTTCGTGACGGCGCATTTCCACGACATCCACGAGGCCAGTGCGCGAATTTCGTCGAGCGTCACATCGGGCGCGTAACGAATGCCGCCTTTCGCCGGACCACGCGCGATGGAATGTTGCACGCGATAGCCGGTGAAGACCTCAATGCGTCCGTCGTCGAGCAGCACGGGAATGTTCACGGTGACTTCGCGCGCGGGCGAACGCAGGACCTTTTGCATGCCTTCATCAAGCCCCAGTCGCCGCGCGGCGTCATCGAAACGGGCTTCCGCGGAAATCAGCGGATTCAATTCGGCGTCGTGAAGATAGGGAGTGACCGGTGGGGCCTCAACAAGCATGCGGGCAATTTCCTCCGCTTCAATTATGGCACCCACGCGAATGCAGGCGGATAATGAGGGTAATGGGACGCACGTTGATCTTCATCGGCTTGGGATTGGTTGCCTTGGGCGTGCTCACCATGTTGGGTGAGCGGCTGAATATCCAGCCGGGACGGCTGCCTGGCGACATCGTTCTGCGCGGCAAAACTTCCACCTTCTACTTCCCTCTGGCCACCAGCGTGCTCGTGAGTGCACTGTTGACGCTGGTGATGTGGCTATTTCAGAAACGGTGACGAATCTGGGGCCGCGTTGAAACTACCCCCTTATGGAGGTGTTGCACGTTGACCCGTTCTGGCAGAATGGAACGGCAGTTGCTGGTAACAGTGTTTTGACGTCATAGCTCAAGCATCAGGAGAATCTTTTATAAATGCTTCGTAACAAATGGTTTGCAGCCCTCGGGATGCTTCTGCTCCCAATGGGTGTTTTTGCGCAGGAGAAGGGGAAAAACCCCGACCTCACAGGTGTTTGGACGGCCCGCGGCCTTTCGGCGACGATTTTCACAAAGGGTGACCCGCTGATGACGGATTGGGCCAAGACGGAGTACGCCAAGGCCAAGCCGTCGTTCGGTCCCAAGATGGTGACCCTGGACCAAACCGACGATCCGGTCTATAAGTGCTTCCCTCCGGGCGTGCCGCGCGTCTACTTCCATCCGTTCCCGATGCAAATCATTGAGGCGCCGAAGATGTTGATTATGTTCTACGAATACGATCACACGATGCGCCGCATCTATATGGACGGACGGAAGCACAACGAAGACATTGACCCAACCTGGATGGGCGATTCCATCGGCCACTGGGAAGGCGACACGCTGGTTGTGGATACCAACAACCTGAACGCGAAAAGCTGGATCGATCGTCTGGGCCATCCGCACAGTGAGCAGCTGCGCGTGATCGAGAAGTTCAAAAAGACGTCGGCTGACATCATGCAGATTGAGGTGACGCTCGAAGACGCCAAGGCTTACAAGCAGCCGTTCTCGGTGACCTTCAATATGCAGTTGAAGCCGAACTGGGAGATTGCCGAGCAGAACTGCATCGACAACTCCAACCTGGACAACCTGGAAAAGGGCGCGCTTCAGAAGTAGTTCGAGAGTTCCCCGCTGTAATCGGAAGGGCCGGCTTGGAGACAAGCGCGGCCCTTCTGTTTTTGGAGAAGGCGGAGGTTACTGCTCCGAAACGATCTCGTTTGAGACGTTATCCACGATAACGGGAGTTTCCAGGTGGCTCACCGACGGTTCGGTGCCGTATTTCTCCCGCACCATGGCGTACCAACCATTGGTGTACATGGCTTCCGCATCCGCTTTTGACTCCCAAAGGTAAACGCCACCCGCGGTTTTGCCGTCTTCGGAAACCATGTAATACTTGCGTACTAATCCCCGCACACCTTGATATTTGGCAGCGGTGCTGAGGAAAATGGCGCGGGCCTCGTCGCGTGTGACAGGCTTGGGAAGTTGAAAAGTGACAATGGTTGTGATCATGGTGCAAAGCGGATCCATTTGGGATCTCCGGTCATTATCGCAACAGGCAAGCATGGAATCGCTATACTGCGGGTTGATCCCCCATTCCATATTGATGAGGTCATTTCGTGCGTCCTGATCCACAAGAACTCCAGCGCTATTACGCGTCGCTTTCCGATGAAGCTTTACTCGAGATCGAGCGAGGCGATTTAACCGAAATCGCGCAATCCTGTTACGATGCCGAATTGGCCAAACGCGGCCTGGAGTCGGAAGGGGACCAGGTCGAAATCCGCCACGACGATCCTTTCGCCGAAGAGGAAGAATCAGAAGAGATCGGGCCGGACTGGCTGGAGGACGCCGTCTGCTCGTGTTCGTTTGAATCGTCGCCGGGCAACGATGCCGCGCCGGATTTGGACGAAGCCAGAAGCGTGCTCGAAGCGGAAGGAATTCCCTGTCATGCGGTGGCAAACGAATTGGACGCGAAGAAAGAAACCCACCGTTACACCTACAGCCTGATGGTTCCGGCGGCATTGAACATGCGCGCCTTGAGCGTGCTGGACCGCGATTTTTTCAATCCCCGGCTGGAGTCTGAATGGAAGACGCACTTCGCCGACCTCTCCGATGACGAACTGCGTGGGCTGAGCTTGCAGGATCTAACCGCAGGCATGTTGGATCGCGTGGAGCGCCTCACCAAGGCATATAAACAGGAACTGGCGCGGCGCAGTTAACGCGGGACTCGCACGGTTATTGACACCGCTGCGCCAGCGCACTACAGTTGGGGCATGGAACAACAACTTCCCGGCGATCCGCGGATTCAAGGTTTCACGACAACCATTTCACTGGAGAACGCGCGCTTCATGAGCCGCGTTTACGGCTGGATGACGGCCGGTCTATGCCTTACCGGCGTGGTGGCGTGGAATGTTGCGGGCAACCCGGACATGATCCGCGCCATTTTCGGCAACCGGCTATTATTTTGGGCTTTGGTCATCGCGCAACTGGGCGCGGTATCCGTGCTTGCCGGGTGGATCAACAAGATTAGCGGCACAGTGGCAACGGCCATCTACTTCGCCTACGCGGCACTCACCGGACTGACGCTATCGGGCATCTTCCTCGCCTACACCGGATCGAGCATCGCTTCCGTTTTTGGAACCACGGCATTCGCATTCGCCGGGCTGAGCGCCACCGGGTATCTGACGAAGCGCGATTTGGGACCCGTTGGTTCGTTCTGCATCATGGGGCTTTGGGGTCTGGTCGGATTCGCGTTGTTGTCCATGCTGTTCCCTTCCCTGATGGGTGAAGGCGCCAGCTTCGTTTTCTCGGTAGTGGGCATCATCGTCTTCGCGGGACTGACGGCGTACGACACGCAGAAAATCAAAATGATGAACACGGCCGGCGACGAAGGCACGGAGATCGGCAAGAAGAAAGCGATCTTCGGCGCGCTGACGCTTTACCTCGATTTCATCAATCTGTTCCTGAGCCTGCTGCGGCTCACAGGGAGACGGCGATAGCCGGCTTCTCGCTTAAGGTTTGAGAGGAGGGGGCGGCGTTGCCGTCCCTGTTTCATTTGGGTGAGGACGAAGAGCGCCTATTGCAGCATTCCCATGCGTTCGGGCGGCCAGTAGACGAAAACGGCTCTACCGTAAATGTAGCTGCGCGGGACGGTGCCCCAGCTGCGGCTATCGTTCGACGAGCTACGGTGATCGCCCAGCACGAAGTACTCTCCGTCCGGCACGTGATTCTTCGGCGTTGACATTTTGTCGCGATAATCGTCCGGAACGTAGGGCTCATCGATCTTTTTTTCGTTCACGAAGACGGTTCCCTCAACTACTTCCACCGTATCTCCCGGCACGCCGATCACGCGCTTGATGTAGCTTTTCGACGGGTCGCCTGGGAACCAGAAAACGACGGTATCGCCGCGGTTTATCTCAGTAATTCCGAATTTGTAGGCGAACTTGTTAATGAAAATTCGTTCCTGATCCACCAGAGCGGGCATCATGCTGGTGCCCTCCACTTTTACCGGCTGATAAAGGAACAGGATGACCACGATCGCGATCAGAACACTGAGGAACAGATCGCGGAGCCAGGAAATGGTTGCAAGCACAGGGGAACGCTTGTGATCCACCGCTTGTGCCACACTCGGTTCAGGCATGACGACGGGACCCTCCGCCGAGGGAACGCCCGTGGTCGAATTGTCCGGCTCCATTGACACGTCTTCCTTGATTATAGACGGCGGGCAGAGAAGGGCGTTTCAGGGAATTTCCGTGCGGCTATCCGCCGAACAGCTTTGCGAGCCCGTAGGCCGCGCTGGCGGCAAGACCGCCGATCACCGTTGTGCGAATCGCGCTTTTCACAGGCTGACTGCCCGTGAATCGGCCCTTCACGTAACCGAACACCGCGAGCGCAAGAAGCGTGGCGATGACGGAATCGCGGAGGGCCATACTCGCGCTATCCACCAACATATAAGGGGCCAGCGGGATCAGCCCTCCTGCGATGTAGGACCCGGCGATAGTGGCGGCGCTGCGGGGGGCGCGCTTGGGATCCGGTGCCTCCAGGCCGAGTTCAAAACGCATCATCCAATCCACCCACGTCTTCGGGTTCTTCTCAAACGCCGCCAGAATCTGCTTGCTGCTCTCCTGCTCGACGCCGTATTCCGCCAGTATCTCGAGCACTTCGGTGCGTTCATCCTCAGTCCGCTCAATGATTTCGCGCTCTTCGCGGGCGAGTTCGCTCTGGTAATGTTCGGCATCGGTCTTCGCCGCAAGATAACCGCCCAGCCCCATGGCGATGGAACCCGCGGCGATCTCCGCGAGGCCCGCCACCACCACCAGCCGCGAGGAATCCACCGCGCCGCTTAGTCCTGCCGCGAGCGCAAAGGGAACGGTGAGTCCGTCCGACATCCCAATGACAATGTCACGGACCACCTCCGAAGATTCGAAATGTTTTTCAACGTGTGGGGATGTGGGCACTCTGCTCCATTCTCAGATACTGTCCTGTGTGCGACCAAACGCAGGCCGCCACTTGCTCCGGTGTTCCCTCCACCACGATCTTGCCGCCGGCGGCGCCGCCCTCGGGACCGAGATCGATCACCCAATCGGCGCTGCGAATTACTTCCAAGTTGTGTTCGATGATCAAAATGCTACCGCCGGAGCGCAGC
>JBEBGM010000041.1:0-40908 GCA_040081455.1 Bryobacteraceae bacterium | reverse complement strand
ATCCGTACCTTCGAAGATTTTCAAAAGATGGTGGACGCGGGTGCGACGCGCGTCGGCGCCAGCGCTAGTGTAGCCATCGTCCAAGCCGCGGGGGCGTAGGTCCGCATGGCTCCTCCTCGCAAATCCGCCGAACGGTTCACGGACCGCGAAGAACTGCTCGATTTCCTGTTGGACGTGACGCGTGTCACCACCGAGACGCTAGACCTGGACCGTCTGCTCACCAGCGTGACGCAGATCGTCAAGCAGGTGGTGCCGTTTGATCTCTTTGCGATTCTGCTGTATCAGGAAAAATCGCAGGGCTTGAAGATTCGCCACGCCATCGGGCATCGCGAAGAAGTGGTGCGAAGTCTGATCATTCCGCTCGGCGAAGGAATTTCCGGTCATGCTGCGCAGTTGCGTGAGCCGATTTTGGTGGATGATGTGCGGGGAGATCCGCGCTATTTAAACGCGCTCGACGCCGTGCGCAGTGAGTTGGCCGTTCCTATGGTCACGCACCGGAAGCTGGTGGGCGTGATCGATTTGCAGAGCACGCGTCCGCGCGCCTACACCGAGGAAGACCGTCGAATCATGCGGCTGATCGCCAACCGTGTGGCTGCGTCGATTGAAAACGCGCGTCTGTACCGCCGGTTGGACCGGCAAAACAAAACGCTAAAGACGCTGGCATCGGTATCGCAAGAATTTAGTTCGATTCTCGATTTGGACGAATTGCTGGGAAAGATCGCGGGCTCGCTGCGCGGATTGATTTACTTCGACGCATTCAGCATCTATCTGGTGGACGCGGAGCGGCAATTGCTGCGGCACCGTTTCAGTGTGCGCTATGACCAGCGCGTGAACCTGGACAATATTCCGCTGGGAAAAGGAATCACTGGTGCGTCCGCCGAGGCACGGTCTCCGGTGCGCGTGCTGGATACGGCGAAGGACCCTCGCTACATCGCGTCGCATCCCGATATTCGTTCGGAGATTGCGGTGCCGCTGACGGTGCAGGATCGCGTGGTGGGCGTGCTCGATCTGGAATCCGAGCGCGTCGGCAATTTCACCGAGGAGCATGAGAACACGCTGAGCGTGCTGGCGCCGCAGATTGCCAGCTCGGTGGAAAACGCGCGTTTGTATGAAGAATTGGCCCAGCGCGAAGAACGCATGGGGCAGGATCTGAAGGCCGCGCGCAAGCTTCAGAGGGTGCTGCTGCCGCGCGATGTGGAAATTCACGGGATGGATGTGGCCGTACGTTCGCGTCCGGCTCGCGAGATTTCTGGCGATGTGTACGAGTTCTTTGAAAACGGCGACGAGTACGCCATCATTGCGTTTGGCGACGTCAGCGGCAAGGGTGCGGCGGCGGCGTTATATGGCGCATTGATCAGCGGGCTACTGCGAATCCTTGCTCCACGGCGCCGCAGTCCCGCGATTCTGATGCAGAGCTTGAATGAAGCTTTGCTCGAACGGAAAGTGGACGCCCAGTATGCCACGCTGACCGTTATGCTGTGGGAGCCGAGAGCCGGCCGTCTCACCTACACGAACGCGGGCGGCGAACCTCCCGCGGTGTGGCGTAATGGAGAGGTGAAGGTACTGAAAGGCACCGGCGTCCCGATCGGTTTGCTGGATGGGCGCGAGTACGACGAGGCCGTGTTTGAGACGCAATCAGGAGATACGATACTTCTTTTCTCCGATGGCATGGAAGACCAGTTGAATGAGCACGGCAAGGAATTTTCGCGGACCCGTATTCAGCATCTGTTTCACAAACATGGACCGGAAGAGCCAAAGGCAATTGTGGAGACGCTCTTTCAGGAACTGGATGCATTTCGCGTGGATACGACGTTGACCGATGATCAGACGGTGGCCGTGATGAGGATACATTGATTCGATGAGTTCTTTTGAGTATAGAGATCATACGCTGCATTGCGAGGGAGTGGCCGTGGGCGAGATCGCCGCGCGCGCCGGTACGCCTTGCTACGTCTATTCATCGGCCGCCATCCTGGGAAATTTCCGCGCCTATGAAGAAGCCTTCGGCGATCAACCGCACACCGTTTGTTATGCGGTGAAGGCGAATGGCAATCTCTCCATCCTGCGTGCGCTTGCGCAGGCCGGCGCGGGGTTCGATATCGTTTCGGGCGGGGAACTGTTCCGTGTTCTCAAGGCGGGTGGTGATCCGGCGAAGGTTGTCTTCTCGGGCGTCGGTAAAACGGCAGGGGAGATTGACGACGCGCTGACGGCGGGCATCTGTGCGTTCAATTGCGAATCGGAACCGGAGTTGGCGTTAATCGATGCGCTGGCGCACCGGCTCGGCGTACAGGCCCGCGTCGCTTTGCGCGTGAATCCGGACGTGGAGGCGGATACCCATCACTACATCAGCACCGGGAAACTTGCGCACAAGTTCGGGATCGACATTGCCGAGGCCGAGGGCGTTTACGAGCGGGCGCGGCAATACTCCAATCTGTTGTTGGAAGGTGTGAGTTGCCACATCGGTTCACAATTGATGGATACGGCTCCGGTGATGGAAGCGGTGGATCGGGTGCTCGAGTTGATTGAGCGGCTTCGTTCCAAGGGTTTCCACATAACGCACGCGGACCTTGGCGGCGGACTCGGTGTGGCGTATCGTCCGGATCAGCAGACGCCTTCGATTGCCGATTTCGTGACGCTGCTGAAGGAGCGCGTCGCGGGCAAGAATCTGCGCGTAATGGTGGAGCCTGGGCGTTCAATTGTAGCGGAAGCGGGAGCGCTGGTGACGAAGGTGCTTTACCGGAAGAAAAGCGGCGACAAGGAGTTCGTGATTGTGGATGCAGCGATGAATGATTTGATTCGTCCGGCGCTCTACGATGCCTATCACGAGATTCTACCCGCGCGGAAGCGTGACACCGGCAGGATTCGCGCGGACGTGGTGGGACCGGTCTGCGAGACGGGCGATTTCCTTGCGCGCGATCGCGAAATGCAGGAAGTGTTGCCGGGCGACGTCTTGGCCGTTTGCACCGCGGGCGCCTACGGATTTGCACAGTCGTTCACCTACAACGCTCGCCGCCGCGCGGCGGAAGTGCTGGTGGAAGGCAACACTTGGCGCATCATTCGTGAACGGGAAACCTACGAGGATTTAATCCGCGGCGAGTAATCGCTTAGCGCCCAACGGCGATCCACTCAACAGCGGCCGTGGCGTCGTTCGACGGCAATCCTTCAAACAGGAGCGATGTGCCGGCGGGCTTGTGGGCGGCGTCCACAAATTCTTCCGTCAATTTGGCAATCTGCGTTGCGCGTGGACGCGTGAGCGAATAGGTGCTCTGCCAGAACGCGTCTTTTCCTGTAGTCCTGGACGATTCCATCGCTTTGTTCAAGCGTTGAAAGGCGAGCCGCACGTCGGCATCTTCTTCCTTAAACACAAGCTTCGATGTAGTCATCACAATTTTTGGCGCATTGACTAACGCCGCTCGTTCGGAAACCGCGATCGGTGCCGAAGGGGCGGCGCTCAAGCGGCCTGTGGCTTCACATGCAGCGAATGGTTCTACGCTTTGCCGTTGCGTTTGAACGATGGCTGTCGCCGCCATCGGGAATGCGGCGGTGACTGCCGACCGCGCGGAGTCCATGCCATCGAGCGAACTTAGGAAGCAGGTGACGCGCAGCAAATCAGCAGCGCCCACACGAGCCGCGTCCGCTGATTTCTTCAATTCCGCAACGGCCGCACTCGCATCGGCCGCGGTGACTCCCGCGAAAAACGCCAAGCCGTTGGTATTGGCAGGTTTGCGATCCACGGAAATTCCTTCGAGGAGCACCTGCGCGCCCACCATTGGCAACGCTCCCACTTGTATCGTCGAAACCACGGGTAGCATTCTCTTCTGGTCATTGAATTCTTCGGCAATGATAGTCGCCACGCGGCGGAGGTCGCCTGAGCCTGCGACGAAGGCGCGAACCTTCACCAGCTGTGCACCGTGATTTTCCTTGAGCAAAGATTTCAGCCCGTCTTTCACCTGCTGCGTGAGGAGCCCTTTTGCGGAGAGCGCGGAGACTTGAAACGTCAGGCGGGCGGTTTCGGCGGTGATGGCGTCGGGAGGATCGGGCGTCAGCTCCAAGACCTGCGTGGGCGGTTCGATATCCTTCTTGTTCGGTTTCTTTTTCTGCGCGGAGAGAGACCCCGCGAGCAGAACACTGAAAAGGATCACCAAGAGAGCGCGTCTCATATGCACCCGGCCATAAAAAAGTCTAACATTTGCTCGTCTAGAAGCGTTCCCAGAATGCGGAGACCACCGCCGCCAGGATGAAGACGCCGGAAAGCGCGTAGTTCCACTTGAGCGGCTCGCCCAGGTAAAGATAGGCGAACACAACGAACACAATCAACGTGATGGACTCCTGAATAATTTTCAGTTGGTATCCGGTGAAGCGTCCGTAGCCCAGGCGATTGGCGGGTACCTGGAAGCAATACTCTCCGAAGGCTATCAGCCAACTGACGACGATCGCTTGGATCATGGTGAGCGAACGGCTTCGCAGGTGGCCGTACCAGGCGTAGGTCATGAAGGTGTTCGAGACAAGCAACAGCAGGATGGTGGACATTCTTCCGCATGCTAGCATTTGGGGCTGCCTTTTGGGCAAGGGATGTTTGGGGCAAAAATGCCCGGCTTTGCGGTAGAAAATGCTGGTCCATGGCATACTGGATAGTAAAGCCATGTTTCTGTCTGAAGAATTTCGCTTAAAAGTCGGCCTAGCCGAGATGCTGAAGGGCGGCGTCATTATGGACGTCACCACCGCCGAACAGGCCAAGATTGCCGAGCAGGCCGGAGCCTCCGCCGTGATGGCGCTGGAACGTGTCCCGTCCGATATTCGCAAAGAAGGCGGCGTGGCGCGTATGGCGTCGATCCGCGTGGTGCGCGAGATCATGGATACCGTTTCGATTCCGGTGATGGCCAAGGCGCGCATCGGTCATTTCACGGAAGCGCGTGTTCTGGAAGCCTTGGGTGTCGATTACATCGACGAAAGCGAAGTGCTGACGCCTGCCGATGAAGAGCACCACATCGACAAGAAAACCTACAAAGTTCCGTTCGTCTGCGGTGCCCGTAATCTGGGCGAAGCGCTCCGCCGCATTGCCGAAGGAGCGGCGATGATCCGCACGAAGGGCGAGGCCGGTTCCGGCAACATAGTTGAAGCCGTGCGCCACATCCGCACCATCGTGAAGGAAATGAAGCAGCTCACGATTTTGGGCAAGGAAGAATTGGTGCATGAGGCGAAGAACCTCGGAGCGCCGCTCGAATTGGTCGAGTGGGTGGCCGAGCACGGCAAGCTTCCTGTTCCGAACTTCTCCGCGGGCGGCATTGCCACTCCGGCGGATGCGGCGCTGGTCATGCAGTTGGGCGCGGAAGCTGTGTTCGTGGGCAGCGGCATCTTCAAATCGGAAGATCCGGAACGCCGCGCGAAAGCGATCGTCAAGGCGGCAACGTATTACAGAGATCCTGTGAAACTTCTCGAAGCGAGCGAGGAACTGGGCGAGGCGATGCGCGGTCTCGACGTGTCGAAGCTCCCTGAAAGCGAACTGCTGCAGACTCGCGGCTGGTAGATTTTTCGCGGCGGTGCGTCGAGCGAACCTCGGCGCATCGCCGTTTTCATTTCCACGGATTCGTCTCTCCACATGAAAACGGTTGGTGTACTTGCCCTCCAGGGCGATTTCGAAGCCCATCGCACAGCTTTGGTGCGCGCGGGTGGTAACGCCGTAGAGGTGCGTACTTCTGAGCAATTGGCTGCGTGCGATGGCCTGGTCATTCCTGGCGGCGAAAGCACCACGATGTGGAAGCTGCTGGAACTCGAAAACCTGATCGATGCGATTCGTGACTTTGGCGCGAAGAAACCGATTTACGGAAGCTGCGCAGGCGCGATTCTTCTGGCGAAGCACGTCTCGCATCCCGAGCAGGCCAGTCTTGGCTTGATGGATATTGATGTGGTCCGCAATGCCTACGGCAGGCAAGTGGATAGCCGCATCGTGACCATCCACGTGGAAGGCGGCGCTATGGAAGCCGTATTTATTCGCGCACCCAAGGTGAGCCGTGTGGGCAGTGCGCCGCGCGTGCTCGGTCAGTACAATGGCGACCCTGTCTGGGTGGAGGACGGGCTACATATGGTCACGACGTTCCATCCGGAGTTGACCGGAGATTTGCGGGTCCATCGGCGGTTTCTTGAAAAAGTAGGCCAATAGAACTCCTCAAACTTAGTCCCTGGGCTCCGATAAGCACCTCGGCGGGGGACTATGGCAATCACTGCAAGTGACATGTGGGAGACACTTCGGGCGCATGAAGCCTGGCTGTTGAATCCGCACACGGGTCGACGAGCGGATTTGAGCGGACTCACGCTCAATGACGACGATTTTTCCAACGTAAAACTGGGACGGGCGGTACTCGACGGCGTTACCTTTCTGGACGGCAATCTGGCGAACGCGGATCTGAGTGGATCGAGCCTGGAACGCGCGGACCTGAAACGCGCGAACATGGCGGGCGCGGATCTGAGTGGCGCGGACCTCACCGCGGCGGACTTCTCGGGCGCATGGCTGACTAGCGCATGCCTTTCCGATTGCACGGTGCGCGATGCATGGTTCAAACGGGCGCAGATGCAGCGGGCCCAAATGCAGGACGCCGCTGTCAATTCCACCACGTTCCGGGAGGCCATGGCGCAGGCGGCCAGCTTTCATCAGGCGCGATTCTACGATGTCGATTGGAGCGCGGGCGACCTTGGGGCGGCTCAGTTCTACCGCTGCAGGTTGCAGCATTCGAAGTTCAATGGAGTGACGGCAAGCGGCGCTAGCTTTGCGGGTGCCCGCCTGGATCATTGTGATTTCTCGAAGGGCGAATTGGACGACGTGAAGTTCCCCCGTGCTGAAATCTCGCAGTGTAGTTTCCGGGACGCGAACCTTCGCAGGGCGGATTTTCGCGAGGCGCGCATCCAGGGCGGCGAGTTTAACCGGGCCATGCTCGACGGGGCACGATTTGCCGGTGCGCAACTCCTGGCGGCGGACTTTCGAGGCGCGAACCTGCGCGGGGCGAGAGATTTAACCCAAGAGCAATTAATGCAGGCACTTACCGACGCCGGAACGGTTTTGCCGAATGGGTCCAAAGGGCCCTATATGCGTTTTTCCGGGGCGGAGAAAGCTAGGTAGAAACGGGAATGGCGTGGGAAGCATCCAGATGTTAACCTGATCCCTGGAGAGTAGATTTGAAATACCTTGTATCTCTGTTGTTCCTACCCCTGTTCGCGGTCGCGTCGTTTGGGCAATCGAACCCGCTCAATGCTACCGAAAGCGGCGATTATCCTTCGTTCTATTTAACCAATGTTTACAATAATATAGGTACCCTTGGTTCGGGCGTGAACGTGATCAGCGGGGCCGTCAGCGGGCAGCCACAAGGTGTCACTTACATCGGTGATTTTGACGATGCATTCAGCGTCACCCTGCCGTCAGGGATGAAGATTACAAAAATTCAGGCGGTGATCTCCAACTTTGATACGGCCGGCGTGGGACTGGCAGGCTGTAATCCGGACGGTCCCTCCCCATCGGGTCTCTTCAACATGCCAACCGTTCTGGGTGGAAAATGCCTGGGTGGTGGCGGTACGACGTACACCTACAACTCGCCGGGCGATTTCACGTCGCCGGCCAGCGGTACGGTGCCGATCTATTTTGCTTCCCCATACAACACCACTCGCCTTCAGGCCGGGGCCTATAGCTACACGCTGATGATAACGGTATCGGCTCCGTCGACGCCGATTACCATCGTGACCGCACCGACGCTGCCGTCGGGTTCGATCGGAATCCCTTATCAACTAGCTCTGCAAGCCACCGGAGGACTTAACTACACTTGGCAGCTGTTGTCTGGAGCACTGCCTCCAGGGCTAAGTCTTTCGGCGTCCGGCGTCATTTCCGGCACGCCGACGGTAACGGGGAGTGCGTCTTTCTCAGCCCGCGCGGTGGATACCGATTCGTTTCTGTCGGCATCGCAAACGTTTACCCTCGCCATCACTACGCAACTGAACAATTACGGCACGGCGCTGCGGGTGCCGCACTTGGTGGAAGGCAACGGATGGCGTACGATGTTCGCCATCGTGAATATCGACGCGCAACCAGTGGAGTATACGTTCCGGTTCTGGGGTAACGATGGCAGTTCGCTGCCGTTGCCTCTGGTGAATCGGCAACCCGGTTCGCTGACGGGCACGTTGGCCGCGGGAGCGACTGTGTTTGCGGAAACACCGGGGAGTTCTCCCCAGGAAATACAAGGTTGGGCGGAGGTGGCCAGCACCGGACGGATCGGTGTGACCACGATTTTCCGCTACACGGGCGGCGGGCTCGATATGCAGGGCACCGCGAATGCAATTTTCTCCGCCAGTAGTGTGTACATGCCGTTCGATAATACGCAGGGCAACATAACAGGCATCGCACTGGCGAACACGAACGCGGCGAACAACGTCAGTGTTACGGTGACATTCAAGACGGACAATGGCGCGCAATCCACCGCGACGGTGGTGTTGCCTCCGCACGGGCACACTACGTTTGTTCTTCCCACGTCGTTCCCGGCCACCGCGAATGCGCGTGGGGCGATGAACGTTTCGGCGACATCGGCCGACCTGGTTCTATTGGGATTGCGGTTTACGCCGAGCCTTTCGTTCACGTCGCTCGGCGCGTTCCAGTAGACGGGTTCCCGCGGCGATTACTTCTGCGGATAGATCTTCTTCACTCCGGAGGGCAGCGTCAACTGAAAGGCGCTGTCCGGGAGTTCCGGGTTCACTTTAATCTCGCTGTAATTCACCATTTCATAATTGCGCGAAGGCTGCGATAGCTTTTCCTGAATTGGATTGGCTTGGCCCTCGGGGAACCACAACTCGATCTTCGAGACTAACTTCTTCATTTCCTCGGTGCGCGGCACGAGTTCAATACGCGTCGCCGGAACACCGCCCACATTTTCGACGGAGCCAGGTTTGATGTCGTAAAACCTGCGCAACTCGCCGGATGTGGTGCCAAAACCCATCAGCAGGAACTGATCGATATTCGCGACGTACTTACTGGTGTCGTAAATTTCCAGCGTGTTCGCTTTTGGGTAGAGGATCTGAACGGACTTGCCTTTGATGTAAACGATGCGCGGATCGGGGTGTTGGAAATCCACAAGACCAGTGGTACCACTCTTGTCTTTGCGCAGACGGAGCATGCCATCCATCTGCGTGGACTCATTGAGCACGGCGGTGAACTGCATCCTTTTCATCTTTGCGGTGAGCGACTTGAATTCGCCGGCGGACTTATCCATGCGCGCGAGGATATCGGTCAAAGACTCGGCGGAGGCGAGCAATGGCAGCAAGAGGGCGAGAAAAAGCAGAGGCCGGATCATGGCACTCCTTATCTTGGACGGCTACTTGGGAAATGCGAGGTAGCCCTTGAGTTCGGCTTGGGCATCGTCGTAGATCGGTTCCACGTTCGCGATGTCGGCGTGGATTTTATATCGCTGGTTGATGACCTGCGTGGCCTTCAGCGCGAGGTCGGCATCGGCAACGCCCGCAAGTTGTTGCGGTTCAATCCAGTAGCCGCCATGTACCATGGCGATACTGGCGGGGCGGGGCTGATCCTGAAAAATCTCACGAGGCGTGGCAAAGATGAAGAGCAGAATAACGGCGACGATGATATCGTACTGCCAGCTGGCTCTTGGGTAATCCCACAGAATGAATCGCTTGAGTGCGCTCATTGGATCTAGTTTACCAGACGGGGTTTGCTCAACGCGCCCGCCATCGGGCGTTCCTGCATAAACGACGCCCGAAGTGACGAATTCGTTCCGTTTACTTCCGCAGCCAGCGGTCGACCGACTCGGCTGCCTTGCGGCCCTCGGCGATGGCCCAAACCACAAGCGATTGTCCGCGGCGCACGTCGCCCGCGGCGAAAACGCCGGGAACCGAGGTGTGGTAATCCTGCTCGGTCGCCGACACGTTGCCGCGTTGATCGAGCTTCGCGCCCAATTGGTCGAGCAGGCCCTGACGTACCGGACCCGTGAAGCCCATGGCGAGCAGCACGAGATCGGCGTCGAGCGTGAACTCCGTGCCGGGAATCGGCTCAAACTTCGGCGCCGGGCCCACGCGGATGGCATGCAGTTTCTTCACATTACCGTTGGCATCGCCTTCGAACTTCGTGGTGGCGACGGCCCATTCGCGCTGGCCGCCTTCTTCGTGCGAGCTTTCCTGGCGCAACTGCAAAGGCCAGAGCGGCCACGGCGTGGATGCCGCGCGATCCGCTGGAGGCATGGGCATGATCTCGAACTGATGGATGGATGCCGCGCGCTGACGGTGCGAGGTGCCTAGGCAGTCCGCGCCGGTATCGCCGCCGCCGATGATGATCACATGCTTGCCGGTGGCGAGAATCTGATCGGGGACTTCGTCGCCCGCGACGCGCTTGTTCTGCTGCGGTAGGAACTCCATGGCATAGTGAATGCCCTTCAGATTGCGTCCCGGGACCGGAAGATCTCGCGGATGCTCGGCGCCCATCGCGAGGACGATGGCATTGAAATCCTTGCGGAGATCTTCGAGGGAGATGTTGCCGCCGACATTCGCATTGGTGACGAACTCGACGCCTTCGCCCGACATCTGCGTAACGCGGCGGTCGATCCAATGCTTCTCCATCTTGAAGTCGGGAATACCGTAACGGAGGAGACCGCCGACGCGATCGGACTTTTCAAACACGGTCACCCAGTGGCCCGCTCGCGCCAACTGTTGTGCTGCCGCAAGACCTGCAGGACCGCTACCAATGACCGCAACGCGCTTGCCGCTGCGGACGGCAGGCGGCTCCGGCTTGATCCAGCCATTCTCGAAGGCGTGCTCGATGATGGTGCGTTCGACAACCTTGATTGCCACCGGAGGCTCATTGATGCCGAGCACGCAAGCAGCCTCGCACGGGGCGGGGCAGATGCGGCCGGTGAACTCCGGAAAATTGTTAGTGGAATGCAGTACGCGAATTGCTTCCGGCCAGCGGTTCTTGTAAACAAGATCATTCCAATCCGGAATGATGTTGTTCACCGGACAGCCGTTGTGGCAGAAGGGAATGCCGCAATCCATGCAACGTGCGGCCTGGACCTTCACCTTGTCTTCCGGGAAGTCCTGGTAAATTTCGAAGTAATCGTTGACGCGCTCGGCAACAGGCCGCCGGGAAGGCAGCTCGCGCGTGTACTCCATGAAACCGGTTACTTTTCCCATTGATGATTACCCCTTGGCCGCCGCCTGGTAGCGAGGCACGCCCAGAACGCGCTTATATTCGTGAGGGAACACCTTCACGAACTTGGGCAGCGTGGCGTCCCAGTTTTCCAGGATCCAGTTCGCGCGCGGGCTGCCGGTTTCTTCGGCGTGCCGCGCAATCCAATACTTCAGTGTCTCGATGTCTTTTTCGTTTGCCACGGGTTCCAGATCCACACCGGCTTTGTTGCAGCGCGTCTCCTGGAACTCACCGGTTTCATCGATGACGTAAGCGATGCCGCCTGTCATTCCGGCGGCGAAGTTTTTGCCGGTATCGTTGAGACAGATGACCAAGCCCTTGGTCATATACTCGCATCCGTGATCGCCCAGGCCTTCGACAACGGCCGTAGCGCCCGAGTTGCGGACCGCGAAGCGTTCGCCCCCACGCCCATTGAAGAACGCCTCGCCGGACGTCGCGCCATACAGCACCACGTTGCCGATCAGGATGTTCTTCTCGGGCAGGAATGTCGACGTGCGCGGCGGGTAGACCACCAGCTTGCCGCCGGAGAGCCCCTTGCCCACGTAGTCGTTCGAATCGCCTTCCAGTTCCAGCGTGACGCCATGCGCCAGGAACGCGCCAAAGCTTTGACCGGCCGAACCGGTGAACTTGAAATGAATCGTTTCCGCCGGCAACCCCTCCGTGCCATACTTCTTGGCGATTTCACCCGAGAGCATCGCGCCCACCGTGCGATCCACGTTGCGGATGCCGAGCGTCGCTTCCACTTGCGATTTGTGTTCGATGGCGGGACGGGCGAGATCGATCATCTTGTAATCGAGCGCGTCCTGCAAGCCGTGATCCTGCGCCATGGTGCAGCGACGGCCCACGCGCGAGGGAACCTGCGGCGTGAAGAGCAGCTCGGAATAGTCGAGGCCGCTGGCCTTCCAGTGATCGATGGCCGGACGCATTTCGAGGAAGTCCGAACGGCCCACCATGTCGTCCACTTTCTTGAAGCCCAATTTCGCCATTAGTTGGCGAACCTGTTCGGCGATGAAGAAGAAGAAATTGATGACATGCTCGGGCTTGCCTTCGAATTTCTTGCGAAGAGTTTCATCCTGCGTCGCGATGCCCACCGGACACGTGTTCAGGTGGCACTTGCGCATCATGATGCAACCCATGGCGACGAGAGGCGCGGTGGAGAACCCGAACTCCTCGGCACCAAGCAGCGCGGCGATGACGACGTCGCGGCCGGTGGAGAGCTTGCCGTCGGTCTGCAAACGCACGCGGCTGCGCAGATCGTTCATCACCAAAACCTGCTGCGTTTCGGCGAGTCCGAGTTCCCACGGAATGCCCGCGTGACGGATGGAGGTGAGCGGGGAAGCGCCCGTGCCGCCATCGTATCCGCTGATGAGGATGAGATCGGCGTGCGCTTTGGCGACACCAGCGGCCACCGTGCCGACGCCCACTTCGGCGACAAGCTTCACCGAAATGCGCGCCCTGGGATTTACGTTTTTCAAATCGAAGATCAATTGCGCGAGATCTTCAATCGAGTAAATATCGTGGTGCGGCGGAGGCGAAATCAACGGCACGCCGGGAATCGAGTGACGAACCCGTGCGATGATCTCGTCCACCTTGTGACCAGGGAGCTGACCGCCTTCGCCGGGCTTGGCGCCTTGCGCGACTTTAATTTGCAACTCATCGGCGTTCACCATGTAGTTGGTGGTGACACCGAAGCGTCCAGAGGCCACCTGCTTGATGGAACTGCGGCGCCAATCGCCATTGGCGTCCGGCGTGAAGCGCGCTTCGTCTTCGCCGCCTTCGCCAGTGTTGGAGCGTCCGCCGATGCGGTTCATCGCGATCGCCAGGGTCTCGTGCGCTTCCTTGCTGATGGAGCCGAACGACATGGCTCCGGTCGCAAAGCGCTTCACGATTTCGCTGGCCGGTTCAACCTGATCGATGGACACGCCCTTCTTCGGGAACTTGAACTCCATCAAGCCGCGTAGCGTGGAAAGATCACGGCTCTGCTTGTCCATCAACTGAGAGTACTCTTCGAACGTCTCGAATCGGTTGCTCTGGACGGCGTGCTGCATCTTGCTGACCGTTTGCGGATTCAGCATGTGGTATTCGCCCTTGACGCGATACTGATACGCACCGCCCACGTCGAGCTCGGTTTCCGATTCCGTCACCGGGCGGAAAGCATGTTCGTGCTTCATCTGCGCTTCGCGCGCGAGCACGTCGAGCCCGACGCCTTCAATGCGCGACGCAGTGCCCGTGAAGTACTTGTTCACCAAGTCGTGGTTGAGGCCAATCGCTTCGAAGATCTGCGCGCCGCGATAGCTCTGCAGCGTACTGATACCCATCTTCGAGAAGATCTTGAGCAGCCCCTTGTTGATGCCCTTTTTGTAATTCTTCAGCGCCTGCTCGAAGCTGACGTTGCCCAAGCGGCCCTTTCCAGCCAAATCCTCCAGCGATTCGATCGCCAGGTAAGGATTCACCGCGCTTGCGCCGTAGCCGATCAGCAGCGCCATGTGCATGGTCTCGCGCGGCTCGCCGGATTCAATGATCAGTGCTACCTGCGTACGCGTGCGTTCGCGCACCAGGTGATTGTGTACGGCGGTCAGCGCCAGCAGCGCGGGGATAGGCGCGTAGTCCTTGTCCACGCCGCGGTCGCTGAGGATGAGAATGCGGTAACCATCGCGGATCGCGAGATCGGCTCGACGGCAGATGAAATCGAGAGCACGCTCCAGTTCGGTGGCTCCACCGTTCACTCGGTACAGCGTTTGAATGGTGGTGGCAAGGAAATCGCCCCAGCTCACGCGGCGCAGTTTCTCGAGATCCAGATTGGTCAGGATCGGATGCGCCAGCTTCAGCGTGTGGCAATGCTGCGGCGTTTCTTCCAGAATGTTACGCTCAGTCCCGATGTAGCTGGTGAGCGACATGACCAACTCTTCGCGAATTGGATCGATGGCCGGATTCGTTACCTGCGCAAAGAGCTGCTTGAAGTAGCTGAAGAGCGACTGCGGTTTGTTCGACAAGCAGGCCAGGGGAGTGTCGATACCCATGGAGCCGATGGGCTCTTCGCCGTTGCTCGCCATGGGGCCCAGAATAATTTTCAGATCTTCTTCGGAGTAGCCGAACGAACGCTGGCGTGCCAGAATCGTCGTCGGATCGAAGCCATAGACGCGAGCCGGTTGCGGAAGCTTGTCCAGCGTAAGCTGATTTTCTTTCAGCCATTCGCCATAGGGGCGGCGGCTGGAGAGCATGTGCTTGATTTCTTCGTCGGGGACGATGCGGTGTTCATCCAGGTTCACCAGCAGCATCTTGCCGGGCTGCAGGCGGCCCTTGTAATCCACATCTTCGGGCTTCACAGTGAGCACACCGGTTTCCGAAGCGAGGATCAGTTCGCCTTGCTTGGTGACCAGATAACGTGCGGGGCGCAGGCCGTTGCGGTCGAGCGTTGCTCCCAACCACTTTCCGTCCGTGAAAGCCACGGCGGCGGGGCCGTCCCAGGGCTCCATCAAAGAAGCGTGGTACTCGTAGAAGGCACGCTTTTCGTCGGACATTGTGGAATCCGCGTCCCAGGCTTCGGGAATTAGCATCGCCATAACGTGCGGCAGTTCGCGCCCGGCGAGCGACAGCATTTCAACGGCGTTATCTAGAGAAGCCGTGTCACTGCCCCCGGCGGGAATCACAGGGAAGATCTTGGTGATGTCATCGCCGAACAGATCGGATTTCAGAACCGATTCGCGCGCGTGCATCCAGTTCGCGTTGCCGCGAATGGTGTTGATCTCGCCGTTGTGGCAGATGCGGCGGAACGGGTGCGCGAGTTGCCAGGTGGGAAAAGTGTTCGTTGAGAAGCGTTGGTGCACCATGCACAACGAGCTCTTCGCCAGAGGATCGGCGAGCTCCAGATAAAATTCAGAGATCTGCGGAGCGAGCAACAGGCCTTTGTAGACGATGGTCCGCGATGAGAGCGACGGGATGTAGAAGAACGATTTCTCGTGGAACTCGCCCTCGGCCACCTCGGCTTCGGCGCGGCGGCGAACCAGATAGAGCTTACGCTCAAATTCATCCTGGGTCATGTTTTCACCCTTACGGATGAAAACCTGTTCAATATACGGCTGTGTCGCGCGCGCCTGGCGGCCAATGGCGTCGCCGTGCAGCGGCGTGTCGCGCCAACCCAATACGGTGAGTCCCTCTTCGCTGGCGATGCGTTCGACGATACCCTCGCACTGCAAGCGCTGCTGGTGCTCCACGGGCAGGAACATCATGCCGACACCGTACTCGCCAGGAGCCGGTAGATGGAAACCCAACGCCGAACATTCGCGTTCAAAGAAGTCGTGCGGAATTTGGATCAGGATGCCTGCGCCGTCGCCCGTCTCCGGGTCGCAACCGCATGCGCCGCGGTGCGTGAGATTGATGAGAATCTCAATACCTTTACGGATAATATCGTGCGACTTTTCGCCGTTCAGGTTGACGACGAAACCCATGCCGCACGCGTCATGTTCATGACTGGGGTGGTATAGCCCTTGCGCCCGTAGGGGCGCGAATTCGGCGGGGTAAGACATGCTTCAGAATACCGCAAGCCATAATATCATGTCAACAAAAGTTATATACTTGCAACATTAGAAGAACTGATGTTATACTTCTCCCAGTGCCATTCGACAACCTCAAACTTTTCAAGGACATCGCCCAGACCCGCAGCTTCAGCAAGGGTGCGGCGATGAATGACGTCAGTCAGTCGGCCGCCAGTCAGCATGTCCAGGAACTGGAGCGCACGCTCGGCACGTTGCTCTTAGACCGGTCTACGCGACCCCTCGTAGTCACATCCGCGGGGCAGCTCTACTATGAATTCTGTAAGGACACGTTGCGGCGGAAGGAAGAGTTTGAAACAGCGCTGGATCTGATGAAGCAGCAGGTGGACGGCACGGTGCGGGTGGCGTCCATTTACTCCATTGGGCTCAGTGAGATGGCCCAGCTTCAGGAAGAGTTTTCGAAGCGCCATCCCGAAGCGCATTTGGCGGTCGAGTACTTGCGTCCGGAGAAGGTTTATGCGGCTGTGATCGCCGGCGATTCCGATCTCGGCCTGGTCAGTTATCCGGAACCGAGCCGCGAAATCACGGTGATCCCGTGGCGCCAGGAAGAGATGGTGGTGGCCGTGGCTCCCGACCATCCGCTGGCGGGGCGGCATTCGGTGCAGGCGGTGGACCTGAACGGCACGGAGTTCGTGGGTTTCGACGATGATCTGCCGATTCGCCGGGACGTGGACCGCTTCCTCCGTGAACAAGGTGTTGAGGTGACCGAAACGCTTCACTTCGACAATCTGCAGATGATTAAGGAAGCCGTGGCGCACCGCGAAGGCATCAGCATCATGCCGGCCCGTATTCTACGCGATGAAGTTGAGCAGGGCCGCCTGGTGGCGCTGCCGTTTCAGGCTTCGAATTTGTACCGGCCGCTCGGCATTATTCACCGCAAGAAAAAGCGCTTTCATCCAGTGGCGCAGGCGTTTCTCGATCTACTCCAGGAAAAGCCCAGCGTCGAGGGCGGTTTGCAGGAAGAGGCGCTGGCGTTGTTGGACAGCTGAACGCTGTCGGCACGCCTCGACGAATTTCGCGGGTCCAATTAATTCGATCACGGCTTTATTCAATAACCGCTATTCGAGCATGCCTAGGCCGCTCAGTTCACCCTTCGGTTGATCCGGCGGGTCGAAGTGAGAAATGACGCCTTTCACTCGGCCGTGGTCCACGAAGACTCCGTACGGCGGATAGGGGAAAACGAACAACTTACGGAGTTCGGCGGTGTCGTTCGATACCTTGGCGTTGAACTTGGTGTCATGCAGGAAGCCAGCGGCCCATTCGGGCATGTTTGTCGGCAGGCTGATGAGGGCGATGTCGCTCTTCCACTTATAGGTGGCCATGTTGCGCGCGGCTTCTTCGCAGTGGCTGCATTGCGGGTCGAAGAAGAACAGGAAGACGCGGCCTTCGCGAAGACTGTAGGGTTTGCCGTCCACCGTGATGGTTTCCGGAACCTGGATGCCGCTTTGCTGCATGGTGTTGTAGGCGAAGCTGGCTCCGGAGAAAACGATCAGCCCGCCGAGTACCATGGCGGGAATCTTTAGGCTGAAAGCCTTGCGGGAGAAGAACGTGGCCACCAGAGACGCCACCAGCATCCCGGCATCTTCCCAGAAAAACGCGGGTCCAACGGCGCGTTTCACCCAGGGAAAGCAGCTGCAATCGCGGCCAACCAGCGAATCGTATCGGACGCCCACATAGATCATGAACGCGACCAAGAGAAGGGAAGCAAGCAAGCCGCCCCACCGGCGATGCTTCGGGCCAAGGACCAGAATGCCGGCGAAGGTTTCGACCACGCCCAGCACAAGCACCAACGGAAGGCTCACCTGCGCCGGGATCAACAACTGTTCAAATAGCTGTTGAAACTGGAACGGCATCACGATTTTGGCGATCCCGGCCGCCAGGAACAGGAGTGCGGTAACCGCGGCGCCAATGTGGCTAAGGACGCTCTTCCAGGCGGGCATCGCAAGGGAATTTTCCGGGAACCCGGCGGTGGCAGTGCTCATAGGGATAGTTTATCCGTTTCTCCGTTGCCTATTTTAGCCGCAAACCCGCTGGTCATGGCAGAATAGAAACTAGTGTCTTTCAGCCCCATTTCCCGCGGACAGAATTCCGGCGTTGAACATCAGACGGCCCTTTTCGAGAAAGGTTTCGCCTAAACGTGACCGCAGTTCCTTTCCGGCGCCTGCGGGTGCCTGCCTCCAGTGCGAACCTCGGCCCTGGCTTTGATGCCCTTGGACTGGCTTTGGGTATTTTCCTCGAATGCCGTTTTCGTCCGGCAGAGAAATTGATGATCCGCGTATCGGGACGCGATTCCGCATCAATTTCCACAGAGGCGGAGAACCTGATTTGGCAAACCGCATTGAAAGTGGCGTCGGATGTGGGCCGTGAGATGCCTCCCGTGGAGTTGGAGATCGATAACGCGATTCCGCTCGGCAAGGGTATGGGATCGAGCGCTGCGGCGTTGACCGCGGGTGTTGTGATTGCCGATGAGATGCTGGGTTTGCGCTGGGCTCCGCAGCGTGTTCTCGACGAAGCCGCCCGTATCGAGGGGCATCCGGATAACGTTGCGGCTTGCGTGCTGGGTTCGATTGTGGCGAGTGCGATTGATTCCGACGGCATTGCACGCGCGGTTCGTTTGGATTTGCACCCGCGCTACGCCGTGGCGATTATTGTTCCAGATTTTGTTCTGCCCACAGTGGAAGCACGCCGGGTGCTACCGAATTCGTATTCGAAGCAGGACACCATCTTCAATGTGCAGCGCAGCGCTTTGCTGATTTCGGCGCTCGCGACGGGAACGACAAGTGCGTTTCCGGCGGCGCTCGAAGATAAGCTGCATCAGCCATATCGAGCGAAACTGGTGCCGGGGCTGGATGAGATCATCAAACTGCGCGCTCCTGGGCTGTTGGGTTGTGCGTTGAGCGGCGCGGGCCCTTCGATTCTCGTGTTCTATGAGCGCGGTCAGGAAGGCGTGTGCGAGTTGGTGCGGGGAATCTTCGCTACGCACGGGCATCAATCCGAAATTCTTTGGACGGAATTAGCTGCCGACGGCTACGTACTCAGCTAGTGCGCGGCCTCAATGGCGGTTAGCTCGGTCTCGGCGGCACGCGCTTTGTCCTCTTCTTCTTCCACGGCGACCACGCCGGCATGCGTGATTTCCAGGCGTCCGCTATCTGAATTCCGGAGCCATTTACTCTCGCGCAGAAACCACAGACTGAACTCAAGATGTTCGCGGGGGACGCCTAACGCCTCGGCCACATCGATTAGCGAGACCTCGGGCTGGCGCGGATTCAACTGGCGCTGGCGATAGAGAAGAGTCAGCACTCCTTTGCGAATGCGGCGCTCGCCCGCGGTGCCTTGCGTGTCTTGCCACGAATCGAACAGCTTGAATTTTGTTGCGGTTTGGTGCTGTGTTTGCAGATCGTAGGCGGCGCGGCGCTCCGGATCACTCAAGATCTGGTGTGCCTCGATCACGCGCTGAAAAATTTCCCGGTTCCCGGTGTCCTGGTTGTCGGGATGATAGCGTTGGGCAAAGATCCGGAACACACGCTGGATGGTATCAAAATCGGCGTTGCGGCTTAATTGCAGGACTTCGTAAAGGTCCGCGCTGGTGTTGACGGCTGCCTGGGCCTTCTTTGATTCGTAGGAGAGGCGGATGACGAACGTTCCGTGATCGGTGGCCGTGCAGTCCTGCACGTAGCATTTTTGATCGAGTTTCTGCTTGCCGCGAAGGTCCTCGACTTCCCCGGAAATATCGATAACTGCCCCATCCTCTACGGCTTGGGGGAGTTCGATGCGGATACCGCCACGGCTGATATCGATAAGTTTCGCGGTGAATATCTTTGAGCCGTCGTCTGTCTGCACACGGGCGCTGAGCGGCGGCTGCGTTGCAAACGGCTTGCGTCGCGGGTAGCGGCGTTTCTCAGTTAAGAAGGACATCCCGTCCTAAATCTCATCGGCGGAAACGGAGGTTCCCGTTAGCGTCTGGCGGGGGAGGAGGCCACCCTGCCGAATGAAATCGGAATGGGCTGTATCGCAAAGGTAATGCAGACGTTATATAATCTTCCTGGAGGCTAATGAGCAAAGAAGATAACATTGAAGTCACTGGAACCGTCGTCGAAAAGTTTCCGAACGGCGTTTTCAGCGTCCAACTGGATCAAGAAAAAACCATCCTGGCGCATTTGGCTGGTAAGTTGCGCCGCAACCGCATTCGCGTCCTGGCGGGTGACCGCGTCACACTCGAGATGTCGCCGTACGATCTCACCAAGGGACGCATTACCTACCGTCACAAGTAAACTTGCCCAAAATCCTGTTCGTGCTCGGGACGCGGCCGGAAGCGATCAAACTCGCTCCGGTCATCTCGTGTTTTCGTGCGTCCGCGGACTTTGAAACCCGCGTTGCCGTCACCGGGCAGCATCGCGGACTGCTGGATCAGGCTCTGGACGTCTTCGGCATTGTACCGGATCACGACCTCAACGTGATGCAGGCGGGGCAAACGCTGGCGCAATCGACGTCGCGCATTCTTGGCGCGTTGGAGCCGGTGATGATCGCCGAGCGGCCCCAGATGGTGCTGGTGCAAGGCGACACAACTACTACTTTTTGCGGAGCGCTCAGCGCGTTCTATCAAAATATTCCCGTGGGTCACGTGGAGGCGGGATTGCGTACCGGTGACCTGCGTCAACCGTTTCCGGAAGAGGTGAACCGGTTGCTCACGGGGAGGCTTGCTACGCTGCATTTCCCGCCGACCGCGATGTCGGCGGAGAATCTCCGGCGCGAGGGCGTGGACCCTTCGCGGATGGCCATTACCGGCAACACGGGGATCGATGCGGTGCTGCAAACTCGCGATGGGCTTGCGTCGGGGAGATTGAGCGCGCACGGACTACCGGCGTTGGACGGTTCCAAGAAACTGGTGCTGGTGACGGCTCATCGCCGCGAGAGTTTCGGCGCCGGGTTTGAGGGCATTTGCAAGGGACTGGCTAGAATTGCCGCGCGGGGCGATGTCGAGATTGTTTATCCTGTGCATCCGAATCCGAATGTGCGGATGGTGGTAGAGACGCACCTGAACGGGATCGCATCCATCAAGCTGGTAGAGCCGATGTCCTACGTGCCATTCGTCGATTTGATGCGCCGCGCGCATATGTTGCTCACCGATTCGGGCGGCATTCAGGAGGAAGGACCTTCGCTGGGCAAGCCGGTGCTGGTGATGCGCGAAAAGACCGAGCGCCCGGAGGCTGTGGAGGCGGGCACGGCGCGGCTGGTGGGCACCGATGCGCTGAAAATGTATACCGAGGCATCCTTGCTTTTGGACGACGCGGCGGAATATGCGAGGCGGGCTCGTCTGCATAATCCTTATGGCGATGGGCAGGCCAGCACACGTATTCGGGACTTCGTTCGCGCCTATTTCACAACGGCTTAGCGGTTCACACGTACCGTCAATCTCAGACCGGATCGTACACTTTCCGCAGGGGGAAGTTGCCGGTGCGTGTTCCACAGAAAACGGAAGATGGGCGTTCGCGAGTCGAAGCCAATTTTCGGAATCTTGAAGAGCGTTTGATGGAGCGCGTGGTGGGCCAGGAGCACGCCATCACCGAGATTGCCCCCTATGTGCAAATGCATGCGGCGGGACTGGCGCCGGAAGGACGTCCGGCGGGCGTGTTTTTGTTGCTGGGGCCGACGGGTACCGGGAAAACGCGGACCGTAGAGGCGCTGGCGGATGTGCTGCACGGAAGCGACAAACATCTGCTGCGCGTCGATTGCGGCGAGTTTCAGATGGACCATGAAGTGGCGAAGCTGGTCGGTGCCCCTCCAGGATATTTGGGGCATCGCGAGACACCGCCGATGCTGTCGCAGCAGAAGCTATCTTCCGTGGCAAGCGAAGGATGCGGGCTGTCGCTGGTTTTATTTGACGAGATCGAAAAGGCAGCGCCCAGTATGACCCGGTTGTTGTTGGGGATTCTCGACAAGGCCGTTTTGCGATTGGGGGATAACACGTCCGTGAATTTTGAGCGGACGATGATTTTTCTCACCAGCAATGTGGGTGCGGAACAGATTCGCGATGAAGTGGCTCCGGCGTTTGGACTGGAAGGCATGGCCGCGCGCGCGGGCATGGTGGCCGCGAATCACGGGGAAAAGTTGGAGCGTGTCGGGAGCCGCGCGGCAAAACGGCGCTTTCCGCCGGAGTTCATGAACCGTATCGACGCGGTGATTACGTATCATCCGTTGGATCGGAATGCGCTCGAATCGATTGTGGATCAGCAGATTGCGATTCTGCAAAAACACATCGACAATCGTTTGGGAGACAGGGCCTTTTCGTTGGACGTGCAGGAATGCGCCCGCGGTTTCCTGCTGAAGGCCGGAACAAGTTCGGAGTACGGAGCACGGGAACTGAAGCGAACCATTCTGCGAACCGTGACACAGCCGCTGGCGCGCTTGGTCGCAAATGGCGAGATCGGCCCTGGATCGTGCGTCCGCGTGTTGCTGGAATCGCCGGATTCGCTCTACGTTGAAATCCAAGACGACCAGCACGTGCAATAAGCGCCTTTTCTTGGTCATTCGCGAGCGGATCGGCAATACTAGGAAGAGCGCTTGAGATGATCCATCACTTCATTACCGGTGTCGCGGGATTCATCGGCAGCCATTTAGCGGAACAGTTGATCGCGGATGGCCATCGCGTGAGCGGCATGGACGATTTCTCCCTGGGCCGCATGGAGAACATTGCCGCTGTGCACGGCCACGGGCGCTTCTTTATCGTGCGCGGAGACGCGGCTGATTCCACGAAGGTAACGCGTGTTCTGCAAGACGCCACGGAGTGGGGCGCGAAGCCGGACATGGTTTGGCACCTGGCATCGAATAGCGACATTGCCGCGGGCGTTGCCGATACCACCGTTGATTTTCGGAAGACTTTGCAGACCACGTTCGCGGCACTGCAAGCAAGCAAGGCAGCGGGTGTGCGCCGTTTCGCTCTGGCGTCCACGTCGGCTGTGTATGGGGAACGGCAGAACGCAATGACGGAGGACTCAGGACCGCTGCTGCCGATCTCGAATTACGGCGCGGCGAAGCTGGCGAGTGAAGCGTTGGTGAGCGCTGCGGCGGAAACCTCCTTGGATCGCGCGTGGGTGTTTCGTTTCCCGAATGTGGTTGGCTCGCGGATGACGCACGGTGCATTGTACGATTTCCGAGGACGGCTGCGGCAGGGTTCGGAAACACTCAGCGTACTAGGCGATGGCACGCAGACGAAGCCATATCTTCATGTGTCCGAGGTGGTGGATGCAATGAAGTGGATCGTTGCGAAGGCGGATGGCCGCAGAAATGTCTTTAACATTGGCCCCAAGGGCTCGGGAACAAAGGTTTCATTCCTGGCGGAGCAGACCGTGGCGAAGCTATCGCCCGGCACGGCGATTGCGTACGCAGGCGGCGATCGCGGATGGGTTGGTGACGTGCCTCGATTTGAATATTCCACCGCAAAGCTTGCCGCGCTCGGTTGGAAGCCGAAGATGAGTTCCGACGAAGCCGTCTTGCGGGCAATCGATGAGTTGGCGGGAGAATAGCGTTGACGCGAGTAGATCATTTGGTGATCATCGCCGGCGGGCAGGGGGTCCGGCTGGCCTCGGTTGCGGGCGATTTGCCGAAGGCACTGGTGCCGGTGGCGGACAAGCCTGTGCTTGCCCATCAGTTGGAACTCGCCGCGCGTTGCGGTGTGCGCGGCGTCACGATTCTTGCCGGCCATCTTGCAGCGAAGATTAGCGATTTCACCGGCGACGGTTCCCGTTTTGGTTTGAGCGTGCGTGTGCTGGTGGAAGACGAGCCGATGGGCAATGCAGGAGCTCTGCTGCATCACTTGGACTCGTTGCCGGAACAGTTCTTCGCGATGTACGGCGACGTGATGCTTGCCGTGGATCTGCAGAAAATGGCGCAACAGCATGGGGAGCGTAACGCCGATCTCACGCTGCTGGTGCATCCCAATGATCATCCGCACGATTCCGATTTGATTGAAGCGGACGCGAACGGTTGGGCGACGGCAATTCACGCGTATCCGCATCCAGAGGAACTTTTTTTCGCCAATCTGGTGAATGCCGGTTTGTATGTGATTCGCCGTGAAGCGCTGCGGCGATTTGTGGACGGACCCGCGAAGCGCGATTTCACCAAAGTGATTTTGCGCGGCTTGATGGCCTCGAATGCGCGTCTGTTTGCCTATCGCTCCGCCGAGTACATCAAGGACATGGGAACTCCAGCGCGGCTCGAAAAGGTGAGCGCGGATTGGCGCGCCGGAAAGATTCAATTAGGCTCGGATCTCGCACGGGCGGTTGTGTTCCTGGATCGCGATGGCACCTTAAATATCGAAAAGGGCCACCTGCGGCGGCATGAAGATTTGGAATTGTTCCCCGGAGTTGGCACGGCGTTGAGGCAACTGCGGCAAGCGGGCTTCGCTTTGGTGGTGTTGACGAATCAGCCGGTGATTGCCCGTGGGGAGGCGTCGGAAGAAGACGTGGCGGCGATTCATCGCAAGCTCGAATGGGAGCTTGGTAAAGAAGGCGCGTTTGTCGACGCGATCTATTACTGCCCGCATCATCCCGACAAAGGCTTTGTTGGAGAACGGCCGGAGCTAAAGTTCCGCTGTGAGTGCCGGAAACCGGCGACTGGGCTCTTTGAGCAGGCGTGCCGCGATCTGCCCGTGGATGTGGCGCGTTCGTGGATGATTGGCGATCACGCGATGGATATCGAGATGGCGCGGCGCGCGGGTTTGCATTCGATTCGCGTAATGAATGGTTCGCTGAATGCGGTATGGCCAGACGGCGCGGCGTTACCGGATCGCGTTGCGGTCAGTCTTGAAGATGCCGCGGAGATGATTCTGCAGGAGATAGCGCAAGGAGTTCCTGTTCGATGATTATTTCGCAGACTCCCTTGCGGGTCAGCCTCTTTGGTGGCGGCTCCGATCTGCCGTCGTACTATCGGCGGCACGGCGGGGCGGTGCTTTCCACAACGATCGATAAGTCCGTTTACGTGACGGTCAGTCGCAAGTTTGACGATGCCGTGCGTGTCAGCTATTCACGCACGGAAGAAGTGCCGCACGCATCGCAGGTGGAGCATCCTTTGGTGAGAGAATCGCTCGCGTTGGTGGGCGTCGAGGGCGGCATTGAGATCACCTCGGTTGCCGATATTCCGGCAAAAGGAACGGGACTTGGATCGTCCAGTTCTTTTACCGTTGGACTATTGAATTCGCTTTACGCGCATTGTGGCAAGAACGTGTCTGCCGAGGCACTGGCGAACGAAAGCTGCCTGGTGGAGATTGAACGTTGCGGCGAGCCCATTGGCAAGCAGGATCAGTACGCGGCGGCGTTTGGCGGATTCAACTTCATTCGCTTCCATGCCAATGACACGGTGGACGTGAAGCCGCTGCATTGCCCGGCGGAATTGATTGAGGCGTTGCAATCGCGGCTACTGTTTTTCTATACCGGACTCACCCGCTCGGCATCATCGCTCTTGCAGAAGCAATCGGCTGATGTTGCGTTGCCGGGTGAGAAGTCGGACGCTACCGGCGACATGGTTGGGCTTGCGGAGGTGGCGTTCGACGAACTGAGTGCCGGGCGGCTGGATTCGCTGGGGCGATTGCTGCACGAGTCTTGGGAGATCAAGAAGCGGATCGCGAGTGGGGTGTCGAATGAAGCGATCGATCAGGCGTACGATGCAGCGCGGGCTGCGGGCGCCGAGGGTGGCAAGATCCTGGGCGCGGGCGGTGGTGGCTTCCTGATGTTCTACGCACCGCGAGACAAGCACGCCTCGATCCGCCAAGCGTTATCGAAACTCCGCGAGACGCCGTTCCGGTTCACATCGAAAGGCAGCCGAATTATCTTTGTTCACGGAGCCGGTGCGGAGCGAATCGGCTAGGCTTTTTCGACCACGATGGCGGATCCCATTCCGCCGCCAATGCAGAGCGTTGCCAGTCCAAAGCGTGAGCTGCCCTTCTGCATTTCGTGCAGAAGAGTGACGAGAATGCGCGCTCCGGAGGCTCCGATGGGATGGCCCAGGGCGATGGCGCCGCCGTTGACGTTCAATTTGTCCAGGGGGAAATCCAGCTCACGGCCCACGGCCAACGATTGTGCGGCGAAGGCTTCATTGGCTTCAATTAGATCCATATCGGAGACGCGCAGTGCGGCGCGCGTGAGCGCATTGCGGGACGCAGGGATGGGGCCGAGTCCCATCACTTCGGGGTCAACCCCCCCGGAACCGTAACCGCGAATCACTGCGAGCGATTTGGCTCCGATGGCTGCGGCTTTTTCCGCGCTCATCAGGACGACGGCGGCGGAGCCATCGTTGATTCCCGAAGCGTTGCCGGCGGTGACGGTGCCGTTCGGTTTGAACGCGGGTCTGAGTTTCGTCAGGGCCTCGATCGTGGTGCCGAAGCGTGGATGTTCGTCTTGCGCGAAGGCGATGGGCGCGCCTTTCTTCTGTGGAATCGCCACGGGTACGATTTCATCGGCGAAGCGGCCGGCCTTGATCGCGGCTTCGGCTTTGATCTGGCTGGCGAGCGCGAATTGATCCTGGTCTTCGCGGGAGATGTGGAAACGCTCGGCGATGTTCTCCGCCGTGATGCCCATGTGATAGTTGTGGAACACGTCGGTGAGTCCGTCGTAGATCATGGTGTCGATCAACGGTGTGTTGCCCATGCGGAGACCTTTGCGCGCGCCGGAAAGAACGTAGGGGGCAAGCGACATACTCTCGACGCCGCCGGCAACGATCACTTCCGCATCCCCGCAGCGAATGGCCTGGGTGGCGAGCATCACCGACTTGAGGCCCGATCCACACATTTTGTTGATGACGTACGAGGGGACCGATGCGGGAATGCCAGCATCCATCGCGGCTTGGCGCGCTACGTTCTGTCCGGCGCCCGCGGTGAGGATGCTGCCGAGGATGACTTCGTCCACCTGGGCCGGTTCGATGCCCGCGCGCTTTACGGCCTCCCGGATGACAACTCCGCCGAGCTTCGCCAGCGGGATGTCGCTCAACGCCCCTAACGTTCCGCCGATCGCGGTGCGGCAGGCGCTCACAATCACTACGTCGCGTGAGTTGCTCATGGTGTCCTCGTTCGTCAAGGTTACCGGATTTTGGTGCAGGTACGGATGTGCGGTGGATTAGCCGGTTACCCCGTCGCCCTGCAGCAGTTTGCGGAACAACAGGCGATTGCGGCCGTCGCGGAATTCGTATTGAACGTCATCGGCGAGCCGGCGCACCAGGAAAATGCCCAAGCCGCCGGGAGAGCGCTGTTCGAGGGGCAGATGAATATCGGGGTCTTCGCGTAGCAAGGGATTGTAAGGCGCGCCGTTATCGGAGACGACGAACTCGAAGGCGTCGGGAAGAAAGCGAAACTCGACGCGGATATCGGCGTCAGTTCTGCCTTTGCAGCCGTGCCGGATGGAGTTGCTCAGAATCTCTTCCAGCGCGAGCACGGCCGGCATCTCCAGGTCCTCCGGCAGGCCCTTCTGCTGCCAAAGAGTGGAGAGCATTTCATTAAGGCGGGAAACCTCGGCAAGGTCATTGGCGACGGCGACGATCTGCGAACTTTCCGGCGGCATGAGGAACAATTTGCAGAATAGCGAATCGGACAAGGGAGGGGCAATTGTGTCTGTTGGCGATACGTCAATCAACCAATGGACGGAACGGTTTCAGAAGTGCTTTTTCAGGTCCGAAAACGATTCGACTACCAGAAAACGTCCGCCTTGCGGGACGCGCAAGTCCTGGCGCTCGAGTACCCAGGTGTGTTCGTGCGGCACCAGGATGGCATTGAGCCCAGCTTCGAGCGCCGGGTTGATATCGGATTTTGGCGAGTTCCCGATCATCCAGGTTGTGGGCTTTGTGAAGCCTTGTTCGTCGACGATCTTGAGATAGGCCTCGCGATCCTTTTCCTTCACGATGGCGGTGTGGTGAAAGTAGCTACCCAGGCCGGAGCGATCCACCTTCATGCGCTGTTCATCGGGGCTGCCCTTGGTGAAGAGGACCAGTTCATGCCGGGGCGAGAGATAGGCCAGCGTTTCTGCGACGCCCGCAATCAGCTCAATGGGCTGTTCGAGAATCCGCTCGGCAAGGGAGAATACGTGGTTGAGGTCGTCGTGTCCGATCTCGCGTTCGGCCAGATGTTGATAGGCCTGCTGCAGATTCCTCCCGAACTTCATTGAGCCGTAGCCGTGGATCTTGGCGTTCACCAGCTCAATCTCATTCAACACGTCGCGGATCTGCGGAGGTGTGAGCGAGGAGTGATCGAGGAAATCGCAGAAATCGTCGAAGGCGCGCTCAAAGTAGATGTTGTTTTCCCAAAGCGTATCGTCCGCGTCAATGAGTAGATTCAATCTTTCGGAAGTCATCTAGTGAATGAGCTTGGAGTGGCTATGGCCGTTGCGTGGGGCCACTTGTTTCAGCCGTACGATCTGTTTTTGCGTGTCGACGTACGCGGGTAGAAACGCGGCCAGTTGCCGGATTCGTTCGGCTTCGCTGCGAGCGACAAGCAATGCCTGCCTCATGGTGAGGTCGGCGACAGGCTGTGCGAGTTTGAAGCTAACCTGCAGGCCCTTTGCTTCGGCGTCCGACAGTGGCGAAGATGCGTCCAGGGCGCGCAGTTCGTTGTAGCTTTGAACGGCGGTGTGCAGCAGGTCTTGCTTCGGAGCCTCGGTCAGATCGTCATCTTCAAAATAGGCTACTTTGCCGCGCAGAAAGACGCGGTCTTCATTTACGTCCAGAATTTCAAACCGGCGGCGGCCTTTCGTCATGATGTCCATGCGGCCGTCGGGATACTCGCGGAGCACCTTGTCAATGGACGCGGTGCAGCCCGCGTTGACGATCCCTTGATCGTTCGCCAGAACGACGCCAAAATCGGTCTTCTCGCGCAAGGTTTCGCGGATCATCTCTTTATAACGCTCCTCGAAAATGTGCAGCGGGAGTTCGACACCCGGCAGCAACACCACTTGAAGAGGGAATAACGGAAGCCATTCCTGCATGTTACTATTATGACTTTCGCGGACCCATGAATCTCAAGTTAAAGCTCACGCCAGGAATTTATTTGGTTGGTTTTATGGGGTGTGGCAAATCCACTGTCGGCCACGCGCTTGCCGACGAAATCGGCTGGAACTTTACGGATCTGGACGCAGAGATCGAGCAGAGCGCGGCCGAGACCATTTCGCACATCTTTGAGACGCAAGGAGAAGAGGCTTTCCGGCGTCTGGAAACGGAAACGTTGCGGAAACGCGTGATGAACATTCGTACGGGACGGCCGCAGGTGGTGTCGGTTGGCGGTGGCGCGTTCACCATTCAAGAGAACGTTGACCTGATCCAGCATCACGGCGTAAGCATCTGGCTGGATACGCCGGTGGAGGTGATCGAGGAACGCATCGCCGCCGAAACACACCGGCCGCTGGCCGCTGACCCGATCCGTTTCCGCCGTTTGTACGAATCGCGCCGCGATGCTTATGGGCAGGCGGATTACCGCATCGATACAGGCGCGCAACCACCCGAAGCGATTGTCGCGCGCATTCTGCAGCTGCCGCTGCTTTAGCCATGAGCCGCTCCCACGCGCTCGCCATTTTTCGCGCCGCGCTCAAAGCGGCCGATCCCGTGCAGGCTGTCCGGCAACATGTGCAACTCCGCAAGCGCGTTTTGAGGGTGGGCGATAAGAGGTATTTACTCGATCACTTTGATCGTATCCAGGTGATTGGCGCTGGAAAGGCCAGCGCGCGGATGGCTCTGGCTTTGGAAAAGATACTCGGCCGCCGCATCGACGGCGGCTGGGTGAATGTTCCCGAGGGGCATGCTGTTCCGTTGCGGCGGGTGCACCTGCACACCGCAGGCCACCCGATCCCGGATCAGCGCAGCGTGGAAGGCGCGCGCCGCATTGCGGAGATCGCAAAGGGAGCCGGGAAACGTGATCTGTTGCTTTGCGTGATCTCCGGCGGGGCGTCAGCACTGATGGCGTTGCCTGCTGCCGGTGTGACGCTGGCGCGAAAAAAAGCGGTTACCAAAAAGTTGATGGCATCAGGTGCGGGCATCCATGAGATGAACTCGGTGCGGAAGCATCTCTCGGCGATTAAAGGCGGGCACTTGGCGGAGTTGGTGTATCCGGCGACGCTGGTGACGCTGATTCTCTCCGATGTGATCGGCGATGATTTGGACACGATTGGCTCGGGGCCCACAGTGCCGGATCGCTCGACGTGTTCCGATGTCGAACGCATTCTTCGCGAACGAGGTATCGGCCCGTTGCGATTGACGGAAACGCCGAAAGCGGGCGCGGTCGCGTTTCGCAATGTGAAAAATGTGATTGTGGGCAGCAACCGGCAATCCATCTTTGCGGCGGCGCAGAAAGCCCGGGCGCTTGGTTACGAGGCCATCGTATTATCCACCACCATCGATGGCGAAACGCGCGATGTGGCCCGGATGCACGCGGCGATAGTGCGCGAAGGTTTGTCCTTCGGCGTTCGTAAAGTGTGCTTCTTATCGGGCGGTGAGACGACGGTCACCATTCGCGGAGAAGGCAAAGGCGGGCGCAATCAGGAGTTTGTCCTCGCGGCGCTGGATGCTTTGGGACAAACGCGTGGTAAAGACGTCACCATCTTTAGCGCCGGAACCGACGGTATCGACGGACCCACCGATGCCGCGGGCGCGGTCTGGACTACGTCCCGCAAGCCCGGGCTGGACCCGCGCGCATTTCTCGCGGCCAACGATTCATACCACTTCTTCGAAAACGAAGGCGGCCTGGTGAAGACGGGACCTACGGGCACGAATGTGATGGACGTGAGGATGCTGCTGCTGTAGGGCCGGCTACTGCTCCACCTTTTCAAGTACGCTTTTCTTCACGGTGTTTTTGGTGACGCCGTCTTTGGTGACCGAACCCGTCACCGAATCCGCAGTCGTGCTGGGCGTCGAAAGCACGCTGCCCTTGCTGATTGAGATATCGCCACGGTTGGTTTCAATTTCAATCGCGGAGCCGGTGCCTACCGCGCCTTTTAGGGTTTGACGGCGGCCGCGCTCTTCCACTTGCAGGCCTCCGCCGAAGCTGTTCGAGATGTCGCCGCTTCCGGTTGAGGCGTCCATGGTGAACTGCGCGCCTTCGGGCAGAATCAACTGAATGTCGCCGGAGCGTGAGCGGACGTGCATGGGTCCGAGTGGAAGTTTGCCTGGTTCCAGGTGCAAATCGCCGCGTTGCACCGTTACGTCGAGCGCGTTCGTGAAACCCGTGAGACGAAGATCATTCGAGCGGCTGGTGATGCTCATCGGGCCGACAATGTCAGTAGCGGTTAGGTCGCCCGCATCCACGGATAGCTCGCCGGGGATCTGCGTGACGGTGAACTGCGTGTTGCGGCCGTTGAAGCTCATCTGCTTAGTCAGATTGCGCGCGCGAACCGTACCTGCGAAGGCGCCGTCCACACTGACAGGGCCGTTGATGGCTTCTAGGTCTATATCCGAGCCGCGGCCTTCCACGCGAACCGCGCCGTCGACGCCGCGGATGTGCAGATCACCGCTGCGGCGTGTGGCGCGGATGCTGGCTCCCTTAGGAACGCTGAGTTCGAGAGCGCCCGTGATGCGCACTTGCGGGCGCGGACGATCTTCACGCAGGCGAATGATCAAATTGGCTTCGTCGCCCGTGATCTCAAACGCGGAGGATCCGTTCGATTCGTCGGCAGATTCCTTATTCATCGCACCGATGGACTTGTGGCCGGTCAGCTTTACTGCGTTTTCGCCGTCGCCCTTCACGGTGACGTCACCGCGAAAATCCTCGATGGTAATCTGCGGAGCCTTAGCCGCCGCGTGCGTGGCTTCCACGGGGTAATCGTAGTGTTCCGTGAAGATGTCCACATCGCCCCACGGGACGCGAACATTGAAGTTACGCGGAAAATTGCGCGCCGCATGAATGCCGCTGCCGAACAGGATGAGGAAAAAAATCGCGAACCACTCACCGCCGGAAACGCCGTGCGAGGGCAGGGGATGGCCCTTGGTGGACCACGCTACCACCTCACCCAGACGCATCACTCCCCAGAAGATCAGCAGGTACGGCCAGTAATTCGCAATGTATTCGCCGATGGGGAGATCGGGATAAAGATTGCGCGCCAACAGCACCGCGCCCAGCGCCATCAACAGTAGCGGACCGATGATCGAACGGCCTCTCATTTGCGCGCTCCGTATTCCCAAAGCTTCATCGCTCCCAGCGCCACCAGGATCACCGGCCAGGTGCGCGAGATCACGGCGCCGCCCGCGTGATCGATGGCGAACAGCACGCCGATCACAATCATTAGGATGGGGCCGCGCGCCGCGCCTGCAAAGGTTCCCGCTCTTGGTTGGCTAGGGCTCATAAACTCCTCGTATCTGTTGCACTTGCGCTATCGCTTGGTGGGGCCGCGGGTCCGGCACTGGTATTTGCGCTAGAAGGGCTTGCTCCCATCAGGCGTATCCAAAGCATGTAAGCTCCGTACACAATCAGTGCGGCGGGCCAATACTTCATGGCTTTGCGAATATCCAAAAGGTCCAGGTTGTTCAACAGGAATAGCAATCCCAGGCCAATCAGAACCACCGGGCCGATGGGAAACCGCGAAGGTTGCTCGGGATGCCCGCCAAAGCCGGGGAATTCAACGAGAGGTTGTCCCAAATTGCGGCGTTTCGCCGTGTGATACGCCTCAAAAGCCATGTAGAACCAGAAGCCGGCGAGAAGCAATCCAAACAGCGGTTCAAAGGAGCGAGCCTCGCCGCTATCGATGATGCCGATCAATGCACCAACGATGATCACGTGGATTAGGCCCTTTGCGTACTGTCCGTTGTAGACCGCGCCGACGCCGGGAATCATTCCCAGGAAGAAAGCGAGTGCCGGCGATCCGTTCTTTCCCGCGGCGGGCGTACCCGGCAGCGGCGGTGGCTGGCTGCCGGTGTACGCGTAGGGAGAGTGCGGAGCGTGAAAGGCCGCCGACGTGTACTGCGCCGGGGATGGCGGCTGCGACGTCGCGTCGATGATTGGTCCTGCTGGGGCAGTCCATTGAACTTGCGAAGGAACGTGCTCGGCGCAATAGATGGTTCCGTTGGCATTGCGGACGGTGGATTCGTCGAGTGCCTTGCCGCAAGCCCTGCAATACCCGACAATCTTCGGTTCCGGATTCATTTCCATGTCGTGTTCGCCTGGGCTCGGTGTCACTTAGCGGCCCGGTGCCTCGGGTGTGTTTTGTGGTGTGTTCCCTGGCAGTCCCTGCGGACCATCCTGCAAATTGTCCTGTTGCCACGCGGCGAACGAATCCTGCAGGTCGGCCACCAAGGCCAGGTTTTCGTAGCCCTTGACGGTACGGTCCCAGGTGCGGACCATCCGGTTCTCCGCCACCGACACCATGCGCGCCGGGTTCATTGTGCCTGCCAGTTTGCCGATCATCGCGAACGACAGCACCGTCATTGCGAAGCCCATCGCGAAACGCGGCTGCAGAATGGCTCCGGCATGGAGTCCGAAAATCCGCTCAATCCAGGACGGTTGCACCACTGCCCGGCTGGGGCCCACGCGCAGCTCGGCCAGAATATTGCTTACCAGCGCCGGAGGAAGCTCCACAACCGCCGCGCGGTCTATGAACGTCACCGCGCCCGAGGCATCCCGGGTCAGTTCGGCGCACTCCTCGCATCCGGCCAAATGAGCATCCACCGCCGCCCTCTGCTCCGCGTTCAGGGCGCCGTCCAAATAGTCCGTGAATAGTTCGTCGAGTTCCAGACAGGTCATACAGCCACCTTCTGCCGCCGCAAAACACGCGCCAGTTCGGCTCGTCCGCGGTTCAGCCTCGATTTTACGGTTCCTTCGGGAATCTGCAAGACTTCGGCAATTTCCCGGTACTCCAGCTCTTCCAGATCCCGAAGGATCACGGTTTCGCGAAGCTCGGGGGCCAACTTTTGCAGGGCTGCCTGGAGAACTTCGCTTGCTTCGCGGCCGGCCAGCACGGAGTCAGCCCGGCTGGCCGACGAAGAGCGTTCCTCAAACATCGGGAGCATTTCTTCAATCGACCCCGTCGCCCGATCGTACTTCTCCTTGCGGTAGTTATCGATCAACAGGTTCCGTGTCAGGCGCGCCAGCCAGACGCCGAACGAGCCTTCGCCCGCCCGGTAGCTGCCCAGCGTCCGGAATACGCGGAGGAAGACTTCCTGGGTGAGATCCTGGGCGCGGTGGTCGCTTCCGGTAAAGCGGTAGCAGATCGCATAGACGCGGCGCGTGTGGGTGCGGACCAGATCCTCCCATGCGGCGGCGTCACCGGTCAAACACTGTTCAACAATTTGCGCATCAGCGTCCAAGAGCCGGTCCTTCGCGTTTACCCTGGACTCCGGGATCTTGAGCGTCCCCGTGGTAACCTGTCCAACTGTGGCGGCAAGCGCCATGGCGTGTTCCTTTCGGTGCCGTATCATGACGGTCTCGATAGTGAAAACGAAACGTGACCATGGAAAGTTCGCACTATCTTTGTACCATTCCATGCCATCGTGGAGACACCCAGAGTATGGATACCACGATGAGGTATCAACGGTGCGGGTAAGGTTGCTTGGATTTTTCCGCTTTGATGGTATGATTCTTATCCCTGGTATTTGGGTTGCGGCGATGTAACCGCGCGTTCGTTGCATTGGGTAACTGCTTTAGGGTTAGTTGCATACCTTGATTTAGTGAAGGAAACACATGATCTGTCCGTTTTGCGGTCATCGACAGGACCGCGTGATCGATTCCCGCGAAAGTAAGGAAGGGGATGCCATCCGGCGGCGCCGCGAGTGTCTGAAATGCGAGCGCCGGTTCACCACCTACGAGCGCAGTGACGAAGTGCCCTACATGGTCGTCAAAAGAGATGGCAGGCGCGAGAAGTTCGACCGCCAGAAGGTATTGGAAGGCTTGATTAAGGCGTGTGAAAAGCGCCCGGTAGCGATGGCGAAGTTGGCGGAGGTGGTCGATGAGGTGGAATCGACGCTGGCCGACAGTCCGGACCGAGAGGTTTCCACAACGGCGATCGGCGAACTCTTGATGAACCGCTTACGTACCCTGGATAAGATTGCCTATGTCCGCTTCGCTTCCGTGTATCGGGATTTCCAGGACGTGGAGGCTTTCTTGACCGAGCTCAAAGACGTCCTGCATCGAAGGAGTTGAAATGGATATCTGGCTATCTTTGGTTCCACAAGGGGAGGCCGCGCGTAAAGATCTTGTGAAATAGGGACTTAACATCAGTAGGGAAGCCTGATATAATAGGGGCGCCGTTCCCATAGCGTGGCGCGAGATTGCGCGTTTGAATCGGTAACAAAACAAAGATCTTATTAGTAAGTGTCGGCGCGTTGCGCGGCACGATGACCCGGGCGGGCCACTGCGTTCGCTTGGAAAAGGTGAAAGACTTGGACCAGTTTGAGGATCAGTTTTCAGGCGAGGCAGCAGAACCTCTCGGACTTCCGTTCGATGAGGAAGGCGGCTTTTTCCATCCGGAAGAAGTCCACGAAGGCGAAGAGTTCGCGGCTGCCCACCCCGTAGAAGAATCGATCTATACCGACGATCCGGTTCGCGTCTACCTGCGAGAGATGGGCGCGGTACCGCTGCTCACGCGCGAAGGCGAAGTGAACCTGGCCCGCCGCATGGAGCGCGGAAAGCTCCGTATGCAGAAGGCCATCAGCCGCTCGGCTGTGGTGCAGTTGCATATGGTTGAGATTTGCGAGGCTATCCGTAAGGAAATAGAAGACTTAGACGCCTTCGTAGATCTCGGCGATTTGGAAGTGGAAAGCGCTGCGTATGCAAAACGTACCGCCGAAGTTCGCAACGATCTGGCGAATATTGTCGCTCTCCACAAGAAGCTGGATCAGTTCACCGTCAAAGCCGCCGCAGTTCCCGCCAGCAACAAGAAATTAAAGCGCAAAGCGCGCGGCAAAATGGCTCGTTGTTGGATTGAAGTTTCCCAGGCTATCCGTAAGATTCCATTCCACAGTTCGCAGTGGAAGCAGTTCGGAAAAGTGATCGAGCGCGCCGTCGAGGAGATGACCCACCTCGATCAGGACATCAAGAAACTGGAAGGCCGCACCAGCCAGACGGCGCAGACGAAGGTGAAGGAGCTTAAGCGCGAACTTCGGAAGCGCGAGCACACCGCCGGAGCGAATCTGGTCGAGCTCCGCCATACCGTTTCTGTCATCCGTCACGGGGAAATTGAAGCCGAGCGAGCCAAGAAAGACCTTGTGGAAGCCAACCTCCGTTTGGTGGTTTCTGTTGCAAAGAAGTACGTGAACCGTGGCTTGCATCTTCTTGATTTGATTCAAGAAGGCAATATCGGCCTCATGCGCGCCGCCGATAAGTTTGAATACCGCCGCGGTTACAAGTTTTCCACCTACGCGACGTGGTGGATCCGTCAGGCGATCACGCGCGCCATCGCCGATCAGTCACGCACCATCCGTATTCCGGTGCACATGAACGAGTCGATGAACAAGTTCCTGCGCGCCACGCGCGAATTGGAAAAGGAACTTGGCCGGGCGCCGACGAACGACGAGATCTCGCGCCGGATGGACATTCCAGTGGAGAAGGTCCAGAAGCTGAAGACGATTTCACGCGATCCAGTTTCGCTCGAAACGCCCGTGGGCCGCGACGGCGAATCTGCGCTGGGCGATCTGATCGAAGATCGCTGGGTGGGTTCTCCGGTGGACGCTGTCATCGACACCAATGTCCGCGACGAAACGGCCAACATCCTGAAGACGCTGTCGCCGAAAGAAGAGAAGGTGATCCGTCTCCGCTTCGGCATTGGCTGCGAACGCGAACATACGCTGGAAGAGATCGGGCAGGAGTTCGACGTCACGCGTGAACGCATCCGCCAGATCGAAGCCAAGGCGCTGCGGCAACTGCGGTCGCCCGAACGCGCACGGCACCTGCGGGCGCTGTTGGCGGCACGGTAGAACCACCTCAATCTGAATGACCAATTCCGAGATCCGGGCGTGGCAAGCGCGTCACAACGCACGCATGGAGGCGAGGAGCATGATGCGGAATCGCTCTGCTGTCTGCCGGCACCTGCAGGTTTCCCCGGCACGCCGGTAGGCAGCCGTCCTGCAGAAGTGCGTATTTTACACTCCACCCTGTTCCAGCGCCACACGTACGAGTTGCCCTCGCGTCCGTACTCCGGTTTTTGCGAACAAACCCTGCAGAGACGCTTTCACCGCGCTCTCCGATACTTTTAGGTTTGCGGCGATTTCCTTGTTTGGGCAGCCCTCCAGAATCATCCGCAGAATCTGTTTGTCCCGCTCGGAGTATTGAGCCGCTGGTTTGCTCATGCCATCGGAGGATTCCACAAGGCTTTGGAAGTACCCTTGGTCAATCAGGAACTTTCCCGCGGCAACCTCTTTGATGTTTTTGTGCAAGTCTTCCGGCGGATGTTTCTTGTGAAAAATGCCGGAGACGCCGATGCGGATCAACTCCAGCGCGTCTTTGTTTGGCAGGCCTGCGGTAACAATGAGAATCCGGCCGGGAAATCCGCGCTCTTTGAGGGTGCTTACCAGAGGGATGGCGTTCTCCGTGCCAAGGTCGTAGTCAAGAATCAGCACGTCGATTCCGTCCAGCCCAATTGCTGGATGGTCGCCGTCTCCATCGATTTTCGCGAGTGTGTTTTGAATGGAGTCAGCGAAACCGACAATCTCCAGAGTGTCATCGGCGCTCAGAAGCCGGAGCAGGCCTTCCCGCACCAGTGCGTGGTCGTCGACGACGAAAATACGTATCATGCGGTGGCTTCCACGGCGGGGGCAACGCCGTTCTCCAACCTCCCCCGGATCACGGGTATGATGACGTTGAACTGGCAGCCGTTTTCTGTTGGAACATGCTTCAAGTCCCCGCCAAGGCTGCGCATGATGGTCCGCGAAATATAGAGACCCAATCCCGAGCCGTCGGCATCTGGACGGAATGGCTGGAACAGTTTGCTTGTATCGCCGATTCCTGGGCCGGAATCGATCATGCTCACAATAACGTAATCGCCTTCAGTGTGGGTGCGGACGGTCAGCGATGGCAATTCGTGGTCCTGCATCGCGCGCAGCGAATTGTGGGCGAGATTCAGCAGCACTTGAAGCAGCGAGTGAGGATCCGCGTGGACTTCGGGCATCGCGTTCAGTTCCCAATGAACCTCGCCGCCGGCGTCCGCCCAATCGGGGGCGATGACGACGCGTAGTTCCTCGATCACCGCTTGCGGATCGGCCGTCGCGCTTTCATGCTGTTTATTGTTCTGCAGTTCGAACGAAGCAATCCGGCTGAGGCTTTCCACCAGCGTTGAGAGCGCACTGAAATCGGCGTCTTCGGAGAGATCGCGCTTCAAGCGCAAGTTGCTGGTGACCACGCGAATCGCCAGGCACATATTGCGGATTTCATGCGAAACCGCGCTGGCCAACAGTCGATTGTATTCGCCGAACTGGCGGAACGATTCCAACTCACGGTCGCGAACCTCTTCGGACATGTCCACAAGAATGCCGGCCAAGAAACGATCCTCGCCGGCACCGTAGGTGGAAAACCAGGTGGCGACAGGGAATCGAGCGCCATTGAGCGTACGTGCCCAAGTTGCGGCCGACGCTCGCACGGACTTCGAATCGGTGGTCATACGGAGCGCCCCGGCGAAAACCGGGACATTCTCGGCGATCTGTTTGCCGACCAGCGAGTTTTCTTCCGCGGCGGCCAGCAGATCGTGTGCGGCGCGATTGGCGGAGAGCACCTCTCCGCGGTGATTCAATGTAAGGATGGCCGCGGGACTGGTATCGGCCAAAAGACGCAACTGGTCCTCGGCGCGGTACCGGAGCTGTTGTTCCAGTTTCAGTCGCGTGTAAGCTTCCACCAGCATTCGCCGGTTGCGGCTAAGTTCGCCCATGAATAATCCGGCTCCGATATAGGCAACAATCGCCATCAACAGCGTTGCCCAGTATTGAACCGGAGAGACGTTCGTGAGGAAGTAGCCGTGGATATAGGCGCATCCAACCGCGACAAACACGGTCTGCACGCGGCTGAGAACCGATGCGGCGATCAGGACAGGAAGAATATAGAAGACGCTGAGGGGGAAATCGAGGTCGGTGATCCACTCTGCCGCGATGACAAGCCCCAGACTCACGGCAGACGCAGCGAGCACGGCAAGACGACCGCGCAGCAACTTCGATATAGGTCGCGAATCCGGCATGCGGACGAAACGTGGTTGAGATTGTGGCAAGCGGTCTACAGTATCTATTTTAACGTGCTAGCTCACCTGGCGTTCAACTTTAGTGATTGAACGTCGATTGGACTGGAATGTCACCCTATCTTTCGATAGATCGTTCGATTAACCATCTGCCCCTCCATTCGGACATTTTGTCCGCCATAAGATCTCCGCCCGATATCTGGTAACTGGAGGCATTCACGGTTAGGGTGAAGTTAGCAATGATTGTTCGCGACCATCTTCCTCTGCGCCGCACCTGGCCACACGTCTCCCGCAAACTTACTGGACTTTTTGCGATCTATATGGCCATTGCGCTCGGCCACTCGCACCTCGGGTGGGAATGGTTGTCATTGCCGACCCTTCCGCTCGCGATCATTGGCGGCGCCCTTTCAGTATTTCTCGGTTTCCGCAACAACTCCGCGTATGACCGCTGGTGGGAAGCACGGACATTGTGGGGCGGTTTGGTGAACAGTTCGAGGACGTTTTCCCGTCAGGTGTTGACAATTGTGGATGAGACCGCGGCCCCGGAGAAAGAGTTGTCTCCTCGCCCCATGTCCCGGGAATCGCTGGTGGAACTGCAGATTGCCTACGTTCACGCTTTGCGTTGCCATCTTCGTAAACAGAACCCGTTTCCTGAATTGGAAAAATGGCTCCCGGCGGAAATTGTGGGCTATTTGCGCGGGCAAAAGAATGTTCCGATCGCGATGTTGATGCTGAAGGCGCAAGTGATCCGGCAGTACTTTGACGAAGGGCGCCTGGATTCTTTCCGGTACGCGACACTGGACCGGACTCTATCCGACCTGTGCAACATTCAGGGTGCCTGCGAACGAATCAAGAACACGCCGTTGCCGCGTCAATACCATCACTTCCCACGGCTGCTGATCGCCATTTACTCGTTGATCCTGCCGTTCGGATTGGTGGACGGACTGGGCATTCTGATGCCGGTCGCCGCCGCCGTTGTTAGTTTCATATTCGTCAGCCTGGACACCATCGGGGAAGAGATTGAAGACCCGTTTGAGAATACGGTTCACGATACACCGATGAGCAATCTTAGCCGGGCGATTGAGATCAATTTGCGGCAGAACCTGGGCCATATGGATCTGCCGCCCGAAGTGCGGCCTGTGGATGGATTTGTCTACTGAGCCTGTTTCTGGATATCAAGAGTTCGTTCAAAAGGAGTACAAATCATGCAGTGGCGTAAACCCCTTGGCGTCGTTTTTCTCACAAACTTTTCCGATGCGTGTTTTCGCGCGATCCCATGGGTGGCGCAGATGGCGGACGATGTGACCATCCATCTGACCATTGCTCACTCGTACGATCCTCAGACGACGCGGCGAGCGGATGTGGAAGGGATGTTGAGCAGTTTCTTTCCCGAGGCGGATCACTTCTCCTGCACCAGTCGCGTCGCCATGCCCGGCGATCCGCTGAATCTGTTGCGGAAGCTGGAAGAGTCGATGGATGTGGATCTTGTCATTTGCCCCGCGTCCGATGACCTGGGCATGCCCCGGATCGGCCATCGGTCCTTACGGGCTCGCATCCTGCATGAGTGCGGTTTCCCCCTTTGGACGATAGGACGCCACGCCGAGGCCGCGAGGTTAAAGGAGCCGGTGAAGAACGTTGCGTGTTGGGTGGATGCGGACCAACAGACTCCGGTACATCTGAAACTGGCCATGGCCTACGCCGCCGCGCTCGACGCTCAGCTTCATGTGTTGCACCTGGTGCCGGAAATCCATGAAGGTTCGATCGCGCTGCCGACACTCGAAGAACGTCCGCTCCACGAGGATGGTGCGCGTCGTGTCATTGAAGGACTGGTGGCCAGGGCGCCAAAGCCTCCGCAGGTGCATGTGGCGTCCGGCTCCGGATCGCGGACCCGGAAAAAGTTGGTGAAAGAGTGCGGTGCCGATCTGGTGTTCGCCACGATTGACCGCTTTTCCCTGACCGATTGGATCCGCTCCGATATTGACCGCGTGGACCGGCACCACACGCCGACGGTTTGCGTCAGTTCGCTGGCGGCGTCGCGCGAATGGAATCTACTTCCAGGACC
>JBEBGM010000071.1:0-11778 GCA_040081455.1 Bryobacteraceae bacterium | reverse complement strand
GGCCAAGACGATGGACATGCAGCGCGCCGACGTGAAGCGTTTCGCGGCCAAGTTCGCCACGGTCCAGGAAGTGTCACGCCCCGACGTTCGCCGCTGGATCACTGGACTGATGAACGACGACGCACTGAGCCCCAAGACGGTCCAGCGCATCCTGAGCGCGCTACGGGGCTACTGGCGCTATCTGCAAAGCATCGGGGTGGCCGGCGAGGACGCCGAGCCATTCAGCAAGCTCGACGTGGCGCGGCAGAACAAGCGAACCGAGCCGCTATCCGTCCGGCAACCATTCAAGCCGGGCGACGTGGTGAAACTGCTCGACGCGGCCGTGACGCGGGATGACAAACAACTTGCGGACTTGATCCGCCTCGGCATGTGGACCGGTTGCCGAATTGAGGAATTGTGTGCGCTGAAAACTGAGCAAGTGAAGGGCGATCATTTCTCGCTTGGCGACGCAAAGACCAAAGCGGGTTGGCGCGAAGTTCCGATCCACCGGCAATTGGCGCGCACCATGGCCCGACTAGTTCAGGACAGCAAAGACGGCTATGTGCTGTCGGGCCTAGTCCGCAACAGATACGGGGATCGGTCGAATGGCGTTGGTAAGCGCTTCGGCAGGCTCAAATCTCTGTTGGGATTCGGCCCGCAGTTGGTGTTCCACTCCATCCGCAAAACCGTCGTCACGATCCTTGAGAACTCTGGCGTTCCCGAGAATTTCGTCGCCGATATAGTCGGGCATGAAAAAACGACCATGACGTACGGGCTTTATTCGGGCGGCACGTCAATTGAGGTGAAGCGCAAGGCATTAGCGAAGCTTGCGTATTAGCGCTACGACCAAGCCGTGAGGTGGATCGAACCGTTGCCGCGCCCCGGCTATTGCGCAGGAATGTAATAAGTCCGCGTCCTTTCAGACAAAGCAGGCAGAGGCATTCGGTCTTCGGCAAATGTAACTAGCTACCCTCGTGGAGGCTATATCGGAACGGAGAAGGGTTCGGCGACGAATTGAACGACTTGTTCGCCTGCACGTAATCTCGCAATACGCTCCCGCCTACGACCACATTTCGGCCTCGATGAGCCGCATGTATTTGTTCGCGTAGAACATGTCCGGATCTTGTTTTCGGGGGCGTACCCGGATGTTGAATTTTGGATCTTCCGGCGACGTAACGTCAAACAGGATTAAGCCGATTCCGAACACCTGGCAGAGTGAGTCGAGACGTGCGATTTCCTCTTGAGGGGATTCAATTGGCACCACCAGATAAGACTTGTGACTGAATATACAATAGGCACATGCTTGCCCGAATGCCGTGACCAATTGAGACACGTCAGTCTTGATCTCGGCGGCAACGATTTCAGTCGGGCTTTGCAGAATGTCGCTCTTTTTGGACTCCCGTTTGCCGATCACGTCGGGCGTCCCCCACTTGTCACGGAAACGGTTTCCTCCGAGGCGGATTGCTTTCGTACAGTCCTCCAAATCATTCACAAGCCAGTCGGCGAAGGCGGTGTAGAAATCCTCTTCCTTCGCCTTCTTCGGCGGCTTCGGAATCAAGTTTGGCTTGAGCTGACCGGTTTCCTGGTCTCGAAACTCAGTCAATCGGAATAGTCCGCGAGATGGCTTGTAGACCTTATCTGAAAGACGAGTCGCCAAGTCCCAAACTGTTCCATTGATGCTATTCGTCTTTAACGAAGAATCCTCAGCCTCAACTAAGCGTACGAGATTGGCGTAGCGAACACCGTCCGGGTTTTTCTTGAGTTGATCAAGGGCTATTGCTGTTATTTTTTCACCTATCGTGGTCACGAGTGAACCCCCAATACTATGATTTCTTGGCCTTACGTAGGCTTCAGGAACAGGCCTTGCGCGACCCTACATTCTCAACTCATGGATGTCACGGTGTCGTCAAAGCAGACGCGCTTTGATGAAAGATTGGACGCTTATCGAGAGGCAGCGTCAACGGCAGGCAACAATCTAAGTTGGGGCACGTTTTTCGGTCAATATTTTTAGTATTTTCGAATCTGTCTTGGCGATACAGACCGTGGCGAAGGCTCAAGACCCGTCGTTGCCCCCCCAAGTGACTTCGCCACCGGCCACTGATGCCAAGCCTAGACCATGCGGAACAATGGCCAGCGGCGTCTCGCGCCCGGTGGCACACTTATCGAGCCGGCGCGCTAGCCTCGCTAAGCGTGAGAGTGCGTCTTATCTCGTCGATCTTGAACCCGAGCGCCGTCGGCCGCTGCACTCCTGGAATCGCGACCACGTCATAGAGTTCCTCGACAACGCCTTCGGCCCGCAGCCAATGCACCGCCGTGACGCCGCAGCGCGCCTCGACGCCCTTGACCTTGCCCGCAACAACGCCCGGCACTCAACTGTCCGTGCCGACGAACGCGGCTCGGTTTAGCCGAATGACTTAATAAAAGCTGCTAACCCTCCACATAGAGCGCTCAAAGCCAGAACAGGTCCCTTTGGATATTCCGCGACGCGGCGGACGACAAATTCAGCTCCAGAAAAACCCGCCGCTACGACATGCGCGAGCGCAACAGCCACAAAAAACAAGATAGTACCCCAAAAAAAGATGAAACCAACCATTCCAAAAATGCTAATCAATAGCAGCGCCAAACCTGCGGTCAGAGACGATTGAATGGTGGATTGACCCATTATGAAAATGGAAAACGACTGCCATGCACTTGGCTCAAAGTAACTGAGTAGACCGCCCAGTCCGATCCCCATTACAATGCCATAGACCGTTCCAATAGCACTTCGCTTAATATTTTTCGTTATTGTTTGGAAGTTCACGCCGGAGAGATAGTAAGCGAGAATACCAGAAAACAACGCAAAAGCGCTAGTAAACCAGAACACAAAATGACTGTTATTTTCTTCTCTCCCACTGAATACATTTAAGACAGAACTCACTACGTCTAGTAATGGCATCATGAAAACAAGAAAAGTAAACAAGGCTACAGTGGTAGAAAACCAAACCCGCGCGTTCTTGTTGTGGAACCAATCGGAGAGCCGAAGCGATTTCAGCCCATCTACGAACCCCCAAATGCGCAATGTGGCATTGGAAACAGCCCTCTTTTGATTCTCCGACAACATCAAGTCCAGCAAAGTCATTACGGCGCCAGTTGCGCCCAGCGCGATGAGGACATCGGCGATCATCGTTGCAGCCAGCGACCGATCACGGCCGCTCGTGCAACATTGGTCCCGAACATGCGATACCATTTCAACGCCTCTGCGTAGCCTTTCGGGCGTCCGAGTCCGTTGCGGTAGGTAAATCCCAGCATCCTTTTCGTAGGCGCGAATCCAAGTTCGGCGGGCTTGCGATACCAACGCATTGCCTCGGCACCATTCGTCGGTACGCTTTGGCCTTCGTCGTACATGAGCCCAAGCTGGTATTGGGCGTGAGCCACCTCTGGTTCAGCCAGTAAACGAAATAGCAGGAGTGCGGTCGCGTAGTTGGCGCGACCATAGGCCGCCGTGGCATCTTCAAATGGCCCTGCTGACACAGGGGGGGCAGCCGCCAGTAGGGTCAATACTGCAAAAATGCGTTTCATGCCCGCATTGAACGTCCAATGGGCATCAACGTCAACGTCAATGGTCAGGTACAATCTCTTGTTGAAATGATTTCTGGTCTAACTTTTTTTTGAATTTTATTTCAAAATCGTTCCGGCGATCCGAGGGGTAGCAAAAGCAAACGACCCGGCGGCGCCCCCGAAGTCTCCCCCCGGCCTGCCCTCACCAAATCCAAGCCAAGCGGTACAGGGGCGGCCGGCCGGCTAGTCGTCGATAGGCGGAGCGCATGGCAAGCCGGTCCGGCAAGTCACAGCGGGTCGCATGACGCCGGGAGCGCCAAGGATCGCCCGTAGCGTCGTCGAGTCTCAGGGGTGCCCGGTAAAGCGCCGTGAAGTTTCGGACGGGGCTGTAGTGGACTCGGGGCGCGACTGGCGACCATTGCAACGCGCGACAGTCGGGGGCATGCCTCACCTTGCCCGGTTCATTCCAACAAGACGACCCGGCGCGATCCCATACCGAAAAGCCGGGGGGCCAAACGGGCAAACCCGCGTGACTCAGATCAACGCGCTAAACCAATCGCGCTGAGTATACGAATAAGTTTGCTATTCCGTATAGATCGGTTTACACGGAGATTGTCGGAACCACCGCGCAGCAACGCGGCCGGCATAACCCACAACCGGAGCAAAACCCATGAAGCGCGAAACCTATCAGGAGATAACCGACAAGATCATTGCAGCCCTGGAAGCGGGCGCGCGTGGCGACCAATGGCAACGGCCGTGGCACGTCGCGGCCGGAACCGGCATTCCGATGAACGCGGTTTCCAAACACGTCTATCGCGGGATCAATGTTCCGGTTCTATGGTGCGAGCAATCCGCCCGTGGCTACGCATCCGCCCAGTGGGCGACGTATCGCCAATGGCAGGAAGCCGGCGCGCAAGTCAAAGCGGGCGAACGCGCGGCGCATGTCGTCTTCTGGAAATTCCTGGACCGTGCAGGCGCCACGGACCCGAGCGAGACAGGCGAGCGCAAGCGCTTCCCGCTTGCTCGGACCTTCGCCGTATTCAACGCGGCGCAAGTCGAAGGCTTCACGGTGCCCGAGACAACGCGGCCGTCCGAAGTCGAACGCAACGCCAGGGCCGATGCCGTCGTTGGCGCGACGGGCGCGGCGATCCGCGAGCATGGCTCCCGCGCGTTCTATGTCCCTTCGGCCGATTTCGTGGCCATGCCGCCGGCCGATCAATTCTGCGCGACCAAGCACGGCACGGCGACCGAAGCGTACTATTCGACCTTGCTGCATGAACTGGGCCACTGGACGGGCCACGCCTCGCGCCTCAAGCGGGAATTCGGCAAGCGCTTCGGCGATCAAGCTTACGCGGCCGAGGAATTGGTTGCCGAGCTGGCCGCGTCGTTCCTGTGCGCCTCGCTCGGGATCGAAGCCGAGCCGCGTGCCGATCATGCCTGTTACGTCGCGTCGTGGTTGACGGTGCTTCGCAACGACAAGCGCGCGATTTTTACGGCCGCGCGCCATGCGCAAGCCGCTGCCGATTTCATTCTCGGAAAGTCGGACGCGGGCGAGGAGGTCGAAGCCGTAGCCATCGCGGCATGACGGACGCGGCACCGGTGGGCCGGGGGCGATCCGCCCGAGGGTGGCCCTTTCCCCCAGTGCAACGCCGTTGACTGGTGAAAGGTGGGGCGGCATCGCCAGCAAGCAATGCCGCCCCTGTCTGTCCCACAACCGGAAAGCCATGAGCTAGACAACTGCAAGGATAGCACAAACGGGCCAACATTGGCCCCCTAATCGACCACGCATCGACATCCCGCTAACATAGGAAAATGGATATGAACGCCAGACGAAATGAACCGAAGCGCGTTGCGATTTACGCGCGTGTATCGACAGACGGACAGACGGTCGAAAACCAGTTGCGCGAGCTTCGCGAAGTCGCAGCCCGCCACAATTGGAATGTCGTTCACGAATTCACCGATAGCGGGATCAGCGGAAGCAAGGGCCGCGAAAGTCGGCCCGCGTTCAATGAGCTTCACAAGGCGATCACGCGCAAGGACATTGACCTTGTGGCGGCATGGAAAGCCGACAGGCTTGGCCGTTCTCTCGCCGGGCTGATCGCCTTCCTTGAGGAACTCCGGTCCAAGGGCGTTGACTTGTACTTGCATCAACAAGGCGTGGACACTTCGACGCCCGCCGGCCGCGCCATGTTTCAAATGCTGGGCGTGTTTGCAGAATTCGAACTTGGCACAAGCAAGGAACGCCAGAAGGTCGGAATCAAGCGCGTCCGCGAGGAACGTGCGGCGCGCCGGGCGAAGGGCGAAGACGTTCCGGACTGGGGCCGATCACGCATTCACCCGACGAAGGAACGTCGCATCCGCAAAATGCTGGTTAACGGCAACGGCATATTGAAAACCGCAAAGGCCGTAAATGTCGGAACGTCCACGGTCCAACGGATCAAGAAAGAATTGGCCGACGAAGCGCAGCAGCGCGCAGTGAAGCGATAGCGTGCTGGCCGTGTTTGGCACAGGCACAGGCACAGGAATTTCGCGACGGATCGCCTAGTAGGGTAGTGTTTCAGTTTGAAAGTCGCGCGATTTCTTCCATCGACCAAACGTGATCGCTGATCCCGGCCGCCATGGTCGGAGTGATCCGCAGCGTCTTATGGATGCGCGCGAAATTGTAGTGCATCGCAAACAGCGAAATCGAGTGAGTGTGGTTCTCGACACGCTTTGAGAAAGCATTGGTCAGCCGAGTAAATCGCCGCATTCCTATCCGCATCGTGAGGTTGGCGCGCTCAACATCGGACGTGCTGATATTGTCCTGGTCGGGCTGGCCGGTAACCTCGCGCCTCTTGGCTCCGACGCACGCAGGCGGGCTGTAACGCTTCTGACCTTCGGCCGCCGAGGCGTAGATTTTCTCCAGGACCGCATAATCCACGTCCGCGCCAAACGCTCCCTCGATTGCTTCAACATAGGGGCGGTGACCGTCCGTTGTGATCTGAACACGATTGGCTAGCCGGCTCGCCAGGTCGTCCACAAAGACCCCTGCCGTCGCGTCGCTACGGTCGCCCACCATCCACGACGCCATTAGCTTCGTATCGGCATCCAAGGCGGTCCAAGTCCAAACGTCGCTCGCGATCTCCGGGGCTGACTTGGCATCGCGAACATTCTTGGCCTTGGCGTAGACGAAGCTCCAAACCTCGTCGAGCTGGAGGCGCTTGCACGTCAGATTGCGGAGTGTCTTGTCCTGATATTCCGCGCAGGCCGTGCCGGTATCGACCAACAGTTTGGTTACGGTATTGATAGAAACATCGGCAATGCGGGAAGCGACGCGAAGCGAACTACCTTCGCAAAGTAGGTGGAGAATGTGGGCGCGGTTTGCGAGGTGAAGTCTGTTCATTAAAATGAAATTAATGCTTGTTAATGCCATTCGCAAGCATTATGTTCATTTTATCGTGTTATATAATCGCGCCCAGTTATCGGACATCAAGAACCCAATGTAGCGGTGCGGTAAGCGGGCCATTTTCGCAATATCAAGCGTGTTAAGCTTGCCTGCCTTCAATGGCTCAATAAGCAATTCCCGCGCATCCCAAGGGAACAATAGGGCGAGCGCCCAGAAGATGGTGACGTGGTCTGATATGCCGGGGGCCGAACACGATATATCAGATGGAACAACTATATCGGTTATAAGTGTCGACACCTTCTCTTTAGTGCTTGCTAAAACCGGCGTTTCGTCAAATAAATGCATCAACTCTTTGCAGCACACCAAGTTAATCCAGTGTGCCTTTGATCCGTTTGAATAATAAATGTCTGTTATGTCAACGTCATCTCCATATGGCTTGCCTAATATTCTTCTTCTATGGAAAAATCCGCGAACAATTCCTCCGTCTATTTCCGGAGCGAAGAAATTTATTTCGTCAGTTACACCACTTTCTCTAATGGCTTCGACGACTGTTGAAATATTTACTGGAAGTTTTGTAAAATCTGAAAAATGAGCAATTAATTGCTTTATCATTTACGTAGAAGACCCCCCCCCAGACAGAAGATCGGCGACCTTAAAGGCCGCCGACCAACTCTTTTATGTCGATGATTGTTTCCGCATCTTCGGTTGGGCGTGGTCTCAACCCAGTTTTCCTTTGAAGGAGGGCCGAATTGATTTCGCGGCAAAACTCGTCTTCGGTAACATCTTGTTTGTCACCGCGCATAAATTTGATGTCGCGAGTTATGACCTTGCTGTCGCCGAATAGGCAGTTTAGCAGCCGTTCCTTTTCGTTCCCTGGTATCTCCGACATGACATCCTCCAGTACTCCTAACCCCATCTAGCCGCAGCCGCCTTCTTTGCAATGGCCATCCGACGTTCCGGGGTCAAAGATTCGTTCCTTCCTCTTGCACCCGCTACACCACTACTACGGCGTTTTGAAGGCTTAGTGTCCACCTTCTCGCCGATAGCGACTTGAAACACCTCATAAGCGCACTGGACGGCATCTGCCGGCCGGCGCTCACCTCGCGGTCCCTTAGGCATACGACTCCCTCGGCTACCCGATTCGACAACGCGCCACAGGGTACAAAATGTCCCTGTGGAAGTCAAAGTTTTTTCTTGACATGTGGACGAATCGGACATAGGCGTCCCCAGATTCGCCCCGAACCGTCAGGATACGCACATTTGCGTTAGCGGTGGGTGAAGAAAATTGCACGATCTGCCACTTTCTGGCCGAACGTGGCCTTTTCTTGGCCGAATGTGGCGTTTCTGCATCAGGCCCGAAAGGCCAATTTCCCGCCGTTTTCAGTAATCAACCTAATCGATCGAATGTCAGTATCAAGCTCTTGACAGGGAAGTAATCCCCCAACTGAGACATTCACGGCCTTGACCGGCCGGATTCGCCCCACCGTTTCATGATGAAAGGTGGCCCGAGTCTTTCAAACTGAGACACACCCCCTAGCAGTGATAGCCCGTCCGGCGGATCGGAATTGGTCCTCGTCGCAAAGTCCAAGGCACCAACCGAAACTCCCATGGCTCGGCAAGCGCCCCAGCCCTCGCTACCACTACCCCTACCAATTAAAGATAGTTGTATACGCTTAGGGTATCACGTGATACCGGATTGAAAGCTGGCGCGGTGTTGGTTCCTATCCCTAAAGGGATATAGGGAACCCAAACCACGCTGGCATAGCTTCCCAAACCAAACCAAAACTACGAACCAGAACCACCGCCATTTAAATCTTTGATTTTGTTATACTTTACCAAAACCACTAACCAAAACCACTACACAAACCACCACGTGGTTCTGGTTACCCTGCGAACCCGAACCACGAACCACCCTACTCGGCCCACTTATAGACCTTCTGGGATGACAACCGTTGATAGCATTTGTGGCTTACGGTCCCTTTGGTTTCCCTGAGCGTCACAAGCTGATTTGTGCGCAGTGTTTGGCTCGACACTTCCACGTTTGCTTCCCCCGCAACGGCCTCAGCAAGGGCACGCGTGGTCCAAGTGCGCAGGGGATTTGACTTCAAGATTTTTTCCACGGCGCCGTCAATCAATTCCATGACGAAAGGGTCGTTGCGCTTTGGGTCGAACTTATTTGCTGGCGGCTTGGTTGCGTTGATAGGCTCTGGCTGGATTCGGCCAGCGGTGACGACTAGGGACTTTGCGTCGCCCACGGTGACTTCGGTCAGGTTCAGCCGCTTAGGCTTTTCCCACAACGCCGCGTCCTTTTGTTTTTCCATGTGGAGGTCAACCGCGTAGCCTTTGCCATCGCGTTCCACTCGGATCGCAGTATCAGCATCGGCGCGGAATACGCTAGACCCGCGCTCTCGACCGGCTTCATGGCCGCTGTGATGCAACGCTAGGACCGTCGCGCCTAACTCCCGTTGGATCACTTCGACCAACCTTGTGAAGTTACTCGCGTGCTCCTGGGCATTCTCGTTTAGCCCCTGCATCGCGCGACCGATAGTGTCGACCACGACCAGCTTGTACCCATCGGGGTGGAAGCCGAGCATAAGCTCGATGAACGCGTCCAACTTGTCGTGCTCTGTCGCGTGCGGCACCGGATCGCTCAGCACAAGGTTGGTAATCTTGTTGCCGAAGTTGTGCGTTAGTTCCCAAGCCTTAACCCGTTTAAGCATCTCGGGCCGACCTTCACCCAGTGAATAGAGCACCGGCCCCGCTACAACGTCCTGCCAGATGCCGCTAGATGCCCACCCAGCGGTCGCGACCGTCAAAGCGATGTCCAAGGCGATGAAACTCTTGAACGTCCCTGGCGGGCCAAATAACGTTGCGAATGCCCCCTGCGGCAGCACGCCGGGGACAAGCCACGCCGGGGGCCGAATGTGCTCCATCCCCTCGCGATCAACGGCCCTGAAGCGGCCGGCAGTAGCTTCGCGCCCGCTTGGCAACGCCACGGCGACAGGCTTGAATAGCTGTGCGGTCAACGCGGCCAGATAGCCCTCGGTGCAATTGCCGGGTGGACTGGTGTTGTGCTTATACGCATTCTCGATCTTGATCGTCAGATAGCCGGCTGGGTCCTCGTTGGTCGAGATGCACCGTGGCCACCAGTGCTGAAGCATCAGATCGAGTGCCAAGGCTTCACTAATGGCAAACGACTTCATCATGGCCGCTGTTTTGTAGCAGCAATCGTCACCGCCGACGCCTTCCACTGCCGCTATGGCTTTGTCCCTCAACCATGCGCTCGCGGCGTCGATGTTCTCGGGCAGATCAGGAGCAATAACCCACGTATCGCGATCCTTGGATTTCTCCTTGGCGATGCTCGCCAGCCGCACCATTTCATCGCTGCGGTGTCTCGGAATGCCTTCCTCTTGCCAGGAATAAATTCCGTCTTTAGTTCTCGACGGCGGCAGTAGAACATAGGAATGAAAACTTCGCACGTCGACGTGATCGGCGATCTTTGACGCGCTCGGGGCAATCGGCGGATCGTTGTCGGAGAGCGCAAAAAATAGATGCTCACCCCCGCGTGGCGTAGTGGTCCTCAGCTTAGTCGTCAGCGGCCCCACCAGCTTCGCCAAGGCTTCCTTGTCGGCGCCAGGGTCCAAGTCTAGCGCCATCATCTTTGCGCCGCCCACCTCGAAGCCTATGTTGGCAGATGGCCACTGCCTCCACCAACCTTCGATGGTCGCTGCGTCGGTGGTGGCCACTAGGACGCCACCCTCGACCAGCGGGGCTTTGTCGAAGCGGCAAGGGAAAACTGGCCATCCCCGGTCAGCATAGGCGAGGGCCGCTTCTAAGAGCGGCCTCGTGTCGAATTTTGCGTTCGCTGCAGCGAGTGTATTTTTCTTGGTCTGTCCCACCTGCATGTCCCTTCCCAAGGTTCCTGCTACGTCGACGCGACGAAGCGGGTGCCGGGGTGTCCTAGATGCAGTTGACTAGGCTGCGGACACCCCGGATTGACCGATGGACAAAGTAGACAGCTACAACGCGGGACTGTGGTCCCGATCAAAGCCGCCGAAGCGGCTCCGATCTATTGCGGCGACAATCGTCGCCAAAACTCTCGTTTCGCGTAGCATCAAACTTTGTCAGTCGGTCGTTTGCGCCCCAACGGAGTCAACCGTCGAAGCGTCATCGTCGTGATTGCAGTTATCGGCCAATGATGTCAGATGCGAAGCTGAGTCACTTAGCGCACCCTCGTTGCTCGGAGTGCTCGACGACCAGGGGTATCAATCCTGCATCGCCGGACGGGCTGCTTAACCCGTCAGAATGGCCAGCGACCGATATTTTCACGGAAGGGGCCACGGAGCCGTAAACTACCGGCACACAACTCATAGTGACAAGGCTATACTATTACGCAAAAAAAATCAACTAATGCGTATCCGTGTTAGTGGTGTGAAAGGATTTTTACTTTAACGCATCGATTTTGAACAGCAACACGGTGGGACTAGGCGCCAGCATGACACCGCGCGATCATCTTCCCGACGATCATCGCGGGCTGTCGGAAAATTCGTTCCGAGATTGGGAGGGCGGCAATGACAAAAGCGAATGGGATCAATTGGCCACGCGGATTTTTTCGGCTCTGGCTTGTTCTTTCCGTAATTTGGGTTCTCGCTGTGGTTCTCCTCCTGGGCGGACTCTTCAGTTCTCAACTCTCCGATGCCCTTCACCCTGCCCCCGCCTTCACCGGAATACGCACCCCAGACCCATATGCGGGCTTTTCAGCCCCAGTAACTGCGCCAGACGGGGTAATCGAGGTCTTATGGAACGCATTGCTTTTCTTCGCCGCGTTGGGGCTACTTCCCCCGCTCGGATTGTTAGCTTTTGGCCGATGCCTCTTG
>JBEBGM010000005.1:0-136229 GCA_040081455.1 Bryobacteraceae bacterium | reverse complement strand
TATTGGCGCTGTGAACGCGAACGGAAACCGCCAGGTGTTCCCGAACAACACCACCACCTACACGCTGACGGCTCGTGGCGCGGGTGGGAACGACACCCGTACAGTCACGGTGACGGTGACGCAACCGCCTCCACCTCCTCCGCCGCCGCCTCCGGCTCCGAAAGTATCCGGCCGCCAGATCTTCGATCAGGAGGTCGCCAACGGCGGTGACGCTCTGTTCGATTACGATAAGAGCGACATCCGTGACGACGCCCGCCAGATCCTGACGCGCAACGCCGACGCCCTGAAGCGTGCGTTCGCCGCGGATCCTAGCTTTAATGTGAGCCTCGAAGGTCACTGCGACGAACGCGGCTCGGCTGAGTACAACCTCGGCTTGGGCGACCGCCGCTCGACGTCGGCCAAGGACTTCTTGGTTCAGTTGGGCGTTCCGGCCGACCGTATTAAGACGATCAGTTACGGTAAGGACCGTCCGGTTTGCACTGAGGCGGACGAAGCCTGCTATCAGAAGAACCGCCGCGCCCACTTGGTGCCGGCACAATAAGCCCCGGCGCAGTAAGCGTCGAAACGGGGGACGCCCCAAAACCGTCCCCTATTCGTAGCCCTTCGCAAGGAGACGAGAATGAACGTTCGGCGGCTTGTCGTTGTGGCCATGATCGGTGCGGGTCTGCCCGCATCGATCGTTGCTCAAAAACGAGAAGATATTCTTTCTATTCAACGAGATGTAGCCCAGGTTCAGGACCAGCTGAAGCAGATGCAGGCTTCGCAGGACCAGAAAATGGAAGCGATTCAGAATGCGCTCAAACAGGCGCTGGAGGAATCGGGCAAACTCTCTGCGGCACTTGCCACCCTGCAAAAAGACATGAATGACCGCTTGGCCGACCAACAGGCCAAAGTGGTGGCGCCGGTCGCGACGCTCGGCACGAAGGTGGACGAACTGGCCACCGACACCCGCGCGGTACGCGAAAATGTGGCGGATCTCAGCACTCGACTCGGGAAGCTGGACAATAAGCTTGAAGATATTTCGAGCGCGGTTCGGACGTTGAACACATCCACCTCAGTCGCTCCTCCGCCACCTGCAGGAGCGCCTCCAGGAACCGCTTCGGCACCGGCCCCTCCGCCGGGCGTCTCGGCCGATAGCCTCTGGCAGAACGCTTTGCGCGACCGGTCGAGCGGCAAAGACGAGCTTGCCATGAACGAGTTCAATGATTTCGTGAAGTACTTTCCGATGTCGGAGAACGCGCCAATTGCGCAATACTACATCGGCGATCTGTACGACCGCGCCAAGCAGTATGAAGACGCCGTTCAGGCCTTCGATGCGGTGCTCGAACGCTACCCCGAAAACTCGCGGACGCCCGATGCCCTGTATATGAAAGGCGTTGACCTGATGAAAGCCGGCCGGCGCACGGATGCGGCCACGGAGTTTAAGGACTTTTTGGAGCGTTATCCGACGCACGCGCTTGCTCCGAAAGCTCAGGCGCATTTGCGGGAACTGGGCGTCGGCGCCGCAAAGCCTGCTGCTTCGCGGGCAAAGAAGAAAGCGAACTAAACGCGTCTTTTTCGAACATCTGGTAAATTTCGAGGCAGCGGATCGAAAGGTTCGCTGCCTTTTACTTTCTCGCCAGTAACTCCAATAGGGCGCCCGAGACGGCGTCTGGACGCTGCCTCGGCAGAAAGTGTCCGGCACCGGCCACAATGCGGCGATCCACCAAATTCGGGAACATGGCGCGCTCGCCGGGATTATCGGCGGGAGGCTTGGCAATGCCGTCATCTGCTCCGTGCAAGACAATTGCCGCCGAGGTGATTTTGGGACGTTGGGCGAGCTTGCGTTCCATCGCATCGTAGCGCGGATCGCCTGGGGCATTGCCATGGCGATGCTTGTAGGAATGAATCACTGCGTCCACGAAATCGGGGTTATCGAAGGAAGGCGCGGTGCGGTTAAACGTGTCATCGGTGAAGTTCCAGGTGGGCGACCACTGCTTCCACAGGAGCTTACAGAACGCCCGGCGATTGTTCATCAGCGCGAGGCGGCCGCGCTCCATGTTGAGATACCACTGATACCAACTTGCATGTTCCGCTTCGGGCGCCGCCGGCTGCGGCGGAGCGAAGACGTCCTGAATGTTGTAGCCGCCGATGAACACACCGGCGCGAACGCGGTCAGGGTAAAGCGCGGCGGCAACGTTCATCGCGCGGGCGCCCCAATCGTAGCCCGTGATGGCGAACTGCCGGATACCCAGTGCATCCGCGAAGTCGATCACGTCCTGGCCGATGGCCGCTTGCTCAGCGCCTTTCATCTGGCCATCGCGAAAGCGAGTGAGGCCGTGTCCACGCACGTACGGAGCCAGCACCCGGTAGCCCGCCTTCACCAGCGGCGGCGCAACATCGTCCCAAACGCGGACGTCATCAGGAAATCCGTGCACAAGAATGACGGGGAATCCATCGCGCGGCCCGCGCTCTTCGTAGCCAATATTTAAAACCGGTGTCTGCACTGTGGCGACGGTTGGCGCCTGAGCGCGCGCTCTTTGGACAATTGCGGCCGCTCCGGCAGCGAGAAGAGCATTCTTGAGAAGCGTTCTACGAGTGTTCATCAATCCTACTCAGAATATCGCAGACGCTGGCCGCCGATGCACGGTGAGTCGGGGCCGCATCTCTTCACCGTGGTTGACTGCGAATCCACGGCAACACATCATGGAATTCATTCCGCCCAGCCAGATCTGGCCCGCCCATGGAATCGCCAAACGGTATGCGCTGTTGTGCCTGGAAGACACACACCGGAAACAGGATCCCAACAATTCTCCGCCCAGTCGCGCCACGATTTTATGCTTTTTTATTGCCCGCAGCGTACACTGAAATTGCGCGTGAGCATGTCAGGGCGCCAATGATGCCTCCTTGACGCTTCAAATGCCACTTTCCCTGGCCAGATTCCGATCTTTGTCGGGCACGACCGTTCAGACTTGCAACGGAAAATCGTCCAGCTTTACTTTCTCCTGGGATGGAGTTGCGAAAGAATCGCGGCGCGCCAGGAACTCACCCGGCAGCGAGTAAGGCAAATCTTGCGTGTCTGGAAAAGCGGGCGGTTGAGATGGGTTACATTCAGGTAATTCCCAGTCTGGGATGCATCAAACTGCCGGATAAACCAATTCACGTGACCTTTGAGCCAATACTCAGGCTGCGACCCGAAGCATTTCCACTCGATTACTTCCGGTCCGGCAATTCAAACACGTAAATCGCGTTGCCTGTCGTGGGGTGGTGAACGTCCGGCAGAATGGTCGCAGGCACCTGCCGCGGACTGCCGCCGCCCAGGCCTGTTGAGACAGCCAAATACTGCTTGCCACCAACGGTGAAAGTTGTCGGGAAGCCCTGCACCGATGTGCCGAGCGTCGTCTCCCACAGAACTTTGCCGGTCTTCACATCGACGGCACGGAACTTGCGATCCAGATCGCCCACGAACGCGACACCACCGGCGGTGGAAAGCACCGAGGTCAGGAAACTCGCGCGCTGTTCCAGCTTCCACATTTCCTTCATCGTGCGGACGTCATAGGCGGCCAGCTTGCCCACGTTGCCGTTAGTGCCGGGCATTTCAAAAAAGCGTCGATTGGCCGACGTACCGCCTGCGCCCTCTTTGAAGTCCGTGATTTTGCCCTGCATCTCCATGCAGCTTTGGCTCAACGGGATGATCAACTGATTGGTTGGTGGATGATATGTCATCGCCTGCCAGTTGTGTCCGCCCTGCGTGGAGGGACACGCTTGGACCCAGTCCTTCGTGTTCTGCTCGACGATTTCGTTGCGGTAATGCACTTCGCCCGTCTTGTCGTCAATGTGATCGAACACGTTCTGGAACACCGTTTCGTGATGACCCAGGAACTTGCCCGTTACACGGTCCAGCTTCCATAAGATGCCCGCCTTGCCGATGGTGAAGACCAGTTTCTGGCCGTTGTCGTCCACGAGCACCCGTTCGTAGACCTCATCGAGATCCAGCGACTCGCCCGCCACATGTTGGTAGTACCATTGGAGCTTTCCGTCATCGGGTTTGATCGCGAGGGTCGATGTTGTGTAGAGCGCGGCGGCATTGGTATTGCGGATGGCGCGCATCCACGGCTTTGCCTGCGCCACGCCCCAGTACATCAGGTTCAAGTCCGGATCGTAGCTGCCGGTGATCCAGGTATCGCCTCCCGCGCGCAGCAGGTTTGAGAGATTCCCCCAGGTGTCACCGCCTGTCTGACCCGCACGTGCAACAGTTTCAAACTTCCACAGTTGCTTGCCGGTGTCGGCGTCGTACGCACTGATGAAGCAGCCTTCCTCTTTGTACAGATCGCAGCCGCCCAAGCCCTGGATAATCTTTCCGTTGATCGCAAGTGGCCCGCTGCTGTTTTGATAGCCCTTCTTCTGATCGCCAATCGCGTAGCTCCACACGATTTTGCCAGTGCGGGCGTCCAACGCAACCATACGTGCGTCCGTCGTCGCCACGTAGATCTTGTCGCGATAGAGCGTCAGGTTTCTGCTGGCGACACCATCTTTCGACGGGCCGATTGCAAGGCGGCACTCCCAAATCAGCTCACCGGTGCGCGCGTCCAACGCCTGCACGACGTTGCCCGTGCCTTGTACAAACATCACACCGTCGTGGACGATCGGCGTTGGCTCATTCCAACCGCCCTCGTTCAAATTCCAAATCCACTTCAACCTCAGATCCTTCACGTTGGCGGCGGTGATCTGATTGAGCGGGCTGTAGTTCCACGCCTGATAATTGCGGCGGATCATCAGCCAGTCCGCCGGATCGGGATTCTTCAACATGGCGTCGGTGACCGGGCGGTAGTTCTTCACCTCACCGGCAACGGTAACGCCCCGCGGAGCCTGCGGACCGGCCGGTTTCGCCGCGGCGGTTGCCGGCGCAGCGATTGTCGCGGGCGCCACGCCATTCGAGAGGCCGCTAATCTGGGCCGCCATCGATGCTCCGGCTCTTGCTCCATTCGATTGGAGAAGGAAGGCAGCGATGTTCGTGTACTCCGCGTCGGCCAGGCTTCCAATCTTGCCCGGAGGCATCGAGGCCTTGATGTATCCCGCGAGGTCAATGCCCGTTCTTGCACCCCAATTGCGCACAAAATTCGAGCCCGCTAACTGCGGCGCCTCCCCACGCCCGCCAAGATCTGGCCCATGACAGCCCTGGCAACTCGCCTGGTACGAAGCGCGGCCCGCGGTAGCCTGATCGCTTGTGAATCCCTGTTGCGCCAGGAGAACAACCGCGCTGGCCCCTGCGATGGCGGTAAAAGCGACAACCAATTTGCGTTTCATTTCGCGGTTTCCTCCGTTACTTCACAATCCAGCCCCACAAGTTACCGTCGGGAGCTTTTTCGCTGTGGATCTGTATGTACCATTTGCCTTTTTTGAGCGCTTCCATGTTTTCCGGAGTCAAATCGAAAGTGCCCGAAAGATTGCCGTTCATCGCTTTGGTGATGGTGACGTCCAGCAGCTTCGGCCCGCGTACGCCCGGTGCCGTGCCTTGGTGAATGTGCGCCATAGTTGCGTTGCCCTTCATGCCTTCAAAGGTGCCGGCTAGCGTGAGCTTTGATCCCGCCAGAGTTGCCGTGACCAGTCCCGAGCCCGCGATGTTTTCACGCATGGCGATATCCGTTGCCACCGGAGCCAACCGCAGTCTGTAAGTCTCCGTGTTCTGGGCGATACCCGGAATCACACAAATAGCCGCCGCCACCAGCAGCGCAAATGATGTCCGCATGGGACCTCCGTGCAGAAAATCTCCACCGTAAGAACCTTCAGGCGCAGAAGACATCATATCTGAACCAAGGGTCCTGGTGATCGGCCTCAAGCCGTGGCGACGACAAGGGAAACCTTTCTGACCGGACCACGCTCCTCTGCGCCCCGCCGGAATTGAGGGGAGCGAAGTTCTTCGGACCACAAACGCCCAGGGGCAATCAACTCCTCACGAAAAGAGGTTTCGCCCCACGGGATACCGCCCAAAATGCTACATTCCTTCTTAGGAGCCAATCTCTTGGAAGAAACAACAAATCCCATCAATAAAGAAACGTCCGAAGTCGGGCGCCGTGATTTTGTGGCGATGTCGGTAGCCACCGGACTCGCCGTGACCGCCGTGACCGCCGAAGCCGCGCTTGAAGTGGTGGAGACCGACGTCACCATCAAAATGCCGAAGGGTATGTGCGATGCAGCCTTCATTCACCCGAAGACCGGTTCGCACCCAGCCGTGCTGATCTGGCCGGACGCCTTCGGTCTACGCCCGTCGATCCGTGCGATGGCGAAGCGCTTGGCCGCCGAGGGTTATTCGGTGCTTGTGCCGAATCCGTTCTATCGCATTTCGAAGGCGCCATTCACGGATGCCTCCACGTTCAACTTCGCCACGGACATGGGCAAGATCCAGCCTCTGATGGCCTCGGTGAGCGCCCCTGGTGCGGCGGAAGAAGACGCCGTCGCGTATGTCGCATGGCTGGACGCGCAGAAGGAAGTGAACAAGGCGAAGAAGATCGGTACCCAGGGCTACTGCATGGGCGGTCCGCTGGTGGTGCGCACCGCGGCCACCATTCCGAACCGGATCGGCGCGGGTGCGTCGTTCCATGGCGGCGGCCTTGTGAGTGACAAACCGGATAGTCCGCACATGCTGGCTTCGAAGATCAAGGCAAAGATGTACTTCGGCATCGCCGCGAACGACGACGAAAAGCAACCCGACGCCAAGGACAAGCTGAAGGAATCCTTCGGCGCGGCCAAAGTTGCCACGGAGATCGAAGTCTATAAGAGCCTGCATGGATGGTGCATCTCCGATATGCCAAAGCAGAACGGTGCATCCATTTACAATCAGCCGGAAGCCGAAAAGGCTTGGGCGAAGCTGCTGGCACTGTACAAAGCGGGCATCGCCTAAGCAGACGCAGATCGCATTCATCAGCAAGAAATTTGGGCCGGAGGATCAACCTCCGGCCCAAATTTTTGATACAAAGCCGCAGTCGGCGCACTAAATCCGCTGCGGAAAGATCTCTCCGTTTAGCACCGCGGCCGGATAACGTCGGTACCCATGTAAGGACGCAAAGCTTCCGGCACCACAACCGTTCCGTCCGCCTGCTGATAATTTTCAAGAATCGCCAGCCACGTGCGGCCTACGGCGAGGCCGCTGCCATTCAACGTGTGAACGGGCTCGGCTTTGCCCTTGCCGGATTTTGCGCGAATGGACGCGCGGCGCGCCTGGAACCCTTCAAAGTTCGAACACGAAGAGATTTCCTTATACGCGCTCTGCCCAGGCAGCCACACTTCGATGTCGTAGGTTTTCGCCGAACTCGCGCCCATGTCGCCGGTGCACAGAACCACGGTGCGATACGGCAGTCCCAGGCGCTGGAGAATGTCTTCCGCGTCGCGCGTCAGCGATTCCAGTTCTTCGTAGCTATTGTCCGGTCGGGCAAACTTCACCAACTCCACCTTCTGGAATTGATGTTGGCGAATGATGCCGCGCACATCGCGTCCATAAGAACCAGCTTCGCTCCGGAAGCACGGCGTATAGGCGCAATATTTAATGGGAAGTGATTCCAAATCCAGCGTTTCGTCGCGATGGAGATTGGTCACCGGCACTTCGGCGGTGGGCACCAAATAGTAATCGGTGTTCTCAAGGTGGAACAGATCTTCCTTGAACTTGGGCAACTGGCCGGTGCCATAGAAGCTATCGCTGTTGGCCATGAACGGCGGCAGCACTTCGGTGTAGCCGTGATGCTGGGTGTGCACGTCCAGCATGAAGTTAATCAGCGCACGTTCGAGCTTCGCGCCCAGGCCCATGTAGACGGCAAAGCGCGCGCCCGTGATCTTCGCGGCACGGTCGAAATCGAGGATGCCGAGTTCCGGCCCCAGATCCCAGTGGGCTTTCGGCGTGAACGAAAACTCCGCGGGCGTGCCCCATCGGCGGACTTCCACGTTATCGTCGGCGCTCTTTCCAGTGGGCACCGATTCGTGCGGCGTGTTCGGGATACCTGCAAGTAGCGCGCGATACTGTTCGTCCACCTCGGCGGCTTGCTTCTCCAGGCGAGCGGCGTGATCGCCCATCTCGCGGAGCTTCGCCTGCAGTTCCGTCGTATCCTGACCGGCCTTTTTCAACTTGCCGATCTCCTGCGATTCCGCCTTCTGTTGGGCCTTGAGCTGTTCGGCCTCGGTCAACTCCGCGCGACGCTCGGCATCCAGCCGGCGAAACGTTTCCACGTCCAGAGTGAAGCCGCGATCAGCCAGGCGCTTTGCGATCGCATCGAGATTTTGGCGGAAGAAAGATAAGTCGTACATAAAAGATCAGAATACAGGAGACAGGAGTAAGGAGACAGACTTTCGTCGCCGGTGCTTGTGCCGCCAGCTCTCGTTTCGTCAAAGAAAAAGGGCGGTTATTCACCGCCCTTCTTCCGGTTTACTGGAGTGAACTGAGCCGACTTCTGAATCCTGCCCGGTGACTCCTGTTGGCTTTTCGCTTAGCGCGCTTCGATCGCCACCCACGGCTGGCCCGGCTCGGCGCCCTTGTAGTCGGCACGCGGACGGATCAGGCGGTTGTTGCGGTACTGTTCGAGAACGTGCGCCGTCCAGCCCGACATACGGCTGACGGCGAAGATCGGCGTGAACAGATCCACCGGGATGCCCAGCGAATAATACGTCGAAGCCGAGTAGAAATCGACGTTCGCGTTCAGCTTCTTGTTCTCGTTGATGTACTGTTCGATCTGCGTCGAGATCTCGTACAGGATCTGGTTGCCCGTGCTTTCGCCGAGGCTCTTCGCCATACCCTTAAGGGACGCGGCGCGAGGATCGGTCGTCTTGTACACGCGGTGACCGAAGCCCGGAACCTTCACCTTGTTGTCGAGCTTGTTCTTAATCATCGTCAACGCTGCTTCGGCGCTATCGACTTCAAGCAAAATCTTGATCACTTCTTCGTTCGCGCCGCCGTGCAGCGGGCCGCGGAGGGCGCCGATGCCGCTGGTGATCGCGGAGTAGATATCGGAGAGCGTCGCCGCGGTGACGCGGGCGGCGAAGGTGGAGGCGTTCAATTCGTGCTCGGCGTGCAGGGTGAGCGCGATGTCGAACGTCTTATCCATGATGGCGTCCGGCTTCTTGCCGGTCAGCGTGTAGAGGAAGTTACCGGCGAAGCTGAGCGACGGATCGCCGGGGACAACGGCCTTGCCGTTGCGGAGGCGGTCAAAGCTGGTGACGATGGTCGCGGTCTGCGACATCAGCTTCACGGCCTTCTTTTCGTTGGCTTCAATCGAGTTGTCGTTGAGCAGCGGATCGTACAGCGCGAGCATCGAAACCGCGGTGCGCAACACGTGCATCGGGCTCGAGCCCTTGGGCACGTTAGCGAGGAAATCTTCGACCGCTTTCGGAATTTCGCGGTTGGCGACCAGGTCCGCCTTCAATGCATCCAGCTCGGCTTGCTTCGGCAAGCGGCCATTCCACAACAGGTAAATGACTTCTTCGAACTTCGCGTTGTCCGCGAGCGTTTCAATGCGGTAGCCCTGGTAGCTCAGAATGCCCGCATCGCCATCGATATAACAGAGTCGCGAATCAGTCGCGACGACACCTTCAAGACCCGCACCGGTAACAGCCATGATTCTCCTTGTTGATTCTCTGCTTATGATTCCAGCTCACGGATGAAGACAATCATCGAGCGGAAACCACATTCTATCACCGGAGGCAGGCCCAACGGCTACCTCCCCATTTGGCAAATCTTTCGATTTCCGGGCAGGATCAGGCTTATTGGATCTGGAGCAGTTCCATGCGCTTCAGTTGCCCACAGGCGGCAAAGACGTCCAAACCACGGGGACGGCGCACGAAACACGGCATAGCCCGCCGGACAATCTCCTGAAACGCCGCCACTCGCTCAGGTGCTGGTGTTTCGAACGGGATGTCCGGGCCGGGATTCAGCGCGATCAGATTCACCTTGGCGTTCAAGTGCGCGAGCAGAGAAACCACGCGGCGGGCATCGGCATCGGTGTCGTTCACGCCGCGAAGTAGGACATACTCAAACGTCAGCTTTTCCCAGGGCCGCAGCGGATAGGCACGGCAGGCTTCGATCAGATCCTTCAAGGGATACTTGCGCGTGATTGGCATGATCTCGCGCCGCTGCTCTTCGTTCGATGCGTTAAGCGAAATCGCAAGCTTCGGCCGCACCGGCTCTCTGCCCAGTTCCTCAATCTTGGGAATAATGCCGGATGTCGACAGCGTGATGCGCTTAGGCGAGAGGCCGATGCCTTCTGTGTCCATCATCAGGCGCGCGGCTTTGATTACGTTCGGCAAATTGAGCAGAGGCTCGCCCTGCCCCATCATGACGATGTTGAGCCGGTCGACGGGTGCCGAGCCTGCGGCCACCAAAATCTGCCCGACAATTTCACCAGCGGTGAGGTGGCGTTCGAGTCCCATGCGCGCGGTGAGGCAGAACTGGCAGTTCACCGGGCAACCAACCTGGCTGGAAATGCAGATGGTCGCCCGGCCCGCAGGTCCCTCGTCGGGTGCCGTTTCCGGCATCCACACTGTTTCTACGGTTTTGCCGTCAGACAGTTTTAAAAGATAACGGATGGTGCCGTCGGTAGACAGGAACTTTTTCTCAACCGTGGGCAATCCGAGGGGGAATTCCCGCGCCAGTTTCTCGCGCAACGCATTGGGAAGATTCGAGATGGCATCCACCTCGGCTACCCTTTGGCGGTAAACCGCGTCGTAGACTTGGCGTGCACGAAATGCCGGTTGAGCCGCGCCTGAGGAGTGCTCCAGCGCCGCGTGGATGTCGGCAACTTCCATGCCTACAATCGGTTGCGGCATGCTTTTATGGTAACATCCGGGTCTGTCCCAACCACCGGGTTACAATAAAGACTTGAGGCCTCCAATGCGGCGTCCCGCACGACGTCAAACCCATCCCATCCGCGATATCGACCGCACGGTGCTCCCGAACGGCGTTCGTGTGGTTACCGAGCGCATGCCCAACGTCCGCAGCGTGTCTGCGGGCGTATGGATCGGCACTGGTTCGCGCGAAGAATCCACGCATCAGACTGGCATCTCGCATTTCATTGAACACATGCTGTTCAAGGGGACGAAGAACCGCTCGGCCGAGCAGATTGCGCGCTCGGTGGATTCCATCGGCGGCGGCTTGGACGCGTTCACGTCGAAGGAATTAGTCAGCTACAACGTCAAAGTGCTGGACGAACACCTCCCGCAAGCCTTCGACGTTGTCTCCGATCTGGTTCGTAATCCGTTGTTTGAAAAATCGGATATCGAGAAAGAGAAGGGCGTCATTCTCGAAGAGCTGAAGATGGAGATCGATAGCCCCGAGTATCTGATCCATGAGCTCTTTTCGAACAATTTCTGGAAGGGTCACCCGCTGGGGCGGCCGATCCTGGGAACTCCAAAGACGATCAAGAGCTTCACTCGCGACAGAGTCCAGGAGTATTATCAGCAGTTTTACACTCCGCGCAATATACTGATCACTGCGGCAGGGAACCTGACACATCGGCGGCTCGTACAACTGGTAGAGGATCATTTCGGCGACTTGAAATCGCGTCCCGTGCCTACGGTGAAAACGCCGCCAACACCGCATGCGCCCATCCTGCTCAAGAACAAGAGTTCTCTCGAGCAGGTGCATATGTACCTGGGCGTTCCGTCCATCCCGATGCCGCATAAAGATCGCTTCCCCTGCTACATCTTGAACGCGATTCTGGGCGGCGGCATGAGTTCGCGGCTATTCCAGAATATCCGGGAGAAGCAGGGCTTGGCTTACACGGTCTATTCGGAACTGACGATGTACCACGATGCCGGCTGCATGCTGGTGTACGCAGGCACCTCACCACGCTCGGCCGGAAAGGTAATCGACTCTGTGTTGAACGAACTGCGTCAACTGGTGGAGCATCAAGTGACGTCGGAAGAGTTGCGTCGAGCAAAAGATCACCTGAAAGGTTCGTTCGTGCTGGGCCTGGAATCGACTTCCAGCCGCATGGGCAACCTGGCGCGGCAGGAGCTGTATTTCAAGCGCTTCTTCTCCATTGACGAGATGCTGGAGAATGTCGAATCCGTGACCACGGAACAGGTCCAGAAAATGGCCACCGACTTCTTCGACCCCAAACGCATGGCGGTGACCATGCTCGGGCGGCTCGACAGCTTCAAGCTCAACCGGCGCGATCTAATCCGTTGAGGACGCAGCGCAACACGCTTCGCTAATTCCATGAAATTTCCGGCACTTGCCGTCCTGCTCGCACTCGCCGCGCCCTTCAACTGGGCACTGGATACCGCGAAACTGAGGCCGACCGGTTACATGAACGATTTCGCACACGTGCTGCCGGAATCCGCCGTGCAGGCCATCGATAACTACTGCGCAAACGTGGAGCGGAGCACCGGTGCGCAGCTCGCCATAGTCACCGTGGATACGCTTGAAGACGAGCCTGTCGAAGATGTCGCCGTGCGCCTTTACAGGGAATGGGGCATCGGCACGAAAGGGAAAGACGAAGGCGTTTTATTGCTGCTTTCCGTCAAAGACCGCAAGACTCGCGCCGAGGTGGGCTACGGTCTGGAACCGGTAATCACGGATGGCCAGGCCGGAGACATTTTGCGCGATATGCGGCCGATTCTGCGCCAAGGCAATTACGCTGGCGCAATCGCGGCGGCCGTTCAACAAGTAGCGCAAATGATTGCGCAATCGAAAGGCGTACAGATCACCGGAACGGAGCGCGTCCCCGCAGGGCGGCGAGCCCGGCCGGAAGGCTCGATTCCGTTCCCGTTAGTGATTCTCGGGTTTGTTTTTCTGTTGTGGCTTCTCGGCCGGGGCGGAGGTAATGGCGGCAGCAGATTCCTCACCGGCATGCTGCTCGGTAACATGATGGGACGCCGTGGTGGTTGGGGCGGCGGCGGCTTCGGTGGTTACGATGGCAGTGGTGGCGGAGGGTTCGGAGGCTTCGGCGGAGGCGACTCCGGCGGAGGCGGCGCGTCAAGCGATTGGTAGCGCCCAAAGGAATAGCGCAGGAAAAACGCGGTAGGTAATTGCCATGAATGAATTGAAGGAACTGGTACAAAGACTCGAAAACGCCTTCAGCGACAGGCTGGTGTCCGTAATCCTCTACGGATCGGCAGCCGCGGGCGACCACCACACGAATTTTTCTGATCTGAACATTCTTTGCGTTTTGAAACAGATCACACCGCGGGAACTGGCGGAGGGCGAGCCGGTGGTTCACTGGTGGCGTAGCCTGAAGAATCCTTCGCCTCTGCTGATGAGCGAAGAGGAAGTCTACAATTCAAGCGACAGTTTCCCCATCGAGTTTCGCGATATGCAGCAGCATCGCAAGGTCTTATACGGCGTGGACGTAATCGCGGGACTCGAAGTGGACCCCAAGTTCTACCGCGCGCAACTGGAGCATGAATTGCGGGCGAAACTCTTCCGCTTGCGCCAACAAGCCGCAGGCATGCTCTCCGATCCAGCCAATCTAATGCGCCTGTGCGTCGATTCCGTCTCCACGTTCTGCGTTCTCGGAAGGCACGCGTTGATCGTGGCCGGCGTCGAGACCAAAGACGATCGTCGCTCTTTGGTTACTCAATTCGGCATGGTGATGAAGCTGAACACGCTTCCCTTCGAGACATTACTGGACATTCGCGAAGGTAAGCAACCGGCCTCACCGGTTGGGCCCGCCGAACTTTTCCGATGGTATCTGGACGACATTCAACGAATGGTGCAGTTTGTGGATGATCTGGCGTAAGTACACTGGTTGGAAAGGATATACGAAATGAAAATCTTCTTGGGAGTGTTGGCGGTCATCGTGATCATCGCTCTGGTTTTAGGCGGTGGATTGATGAGCAACCGCAATGAGCTGGTCACGGAAAAGAATGCCGTGGAAGCCGCCTGGGCTCAGGTGGATGTCGTTCTGCAGAGGCGCGCGGACCTGATCCCCAACCTGGTGGAGTCGGTCAAAGGTTTCGCCAAGCAGGAACAGTCGGTGATTGACTCGGTTACTTCGGCCCGTGCAGCCCTTGGTGGCGCGCGTACGCCTGCGGAAAAGATTGCGGCCAATGGCCAGTTGGACTCGGCGCTCTCCAGGTTGCTTGTCGTGGTGGAGAATTACCCGACCTTGAAGTCCAACGAGAACTTCATTCGCCTGCAGGATGAGTTGGCCGGCACGGAGAACCGCATCGCGGTCGAAAGGCGGCGGTATAACGAGACCGTGCAGCGCTACAATACGGATATAGAGTTATTCCCCAAGAACATTGCAGCTTCGCTGTTCGGATTCCAACGCAACGACGCCTACTTCAAGGCCGATACGAGCGCCCGCGAAACACCGAAAGTAAAGTTCTAAGTTTCGGGAAAAAGACGGGGCCCGTGTTCGTACGGCAGCGTTCCTCCCTTGGCGGTGCGGTCGATGAATTGGCGCTCCTTTTGAAGAAAGCAGCACCATGCGACTAGGTCAACTAAAATGGAACGGCGTGACGACGGCGGCGATCTTTGATCACGTCTCGGCCCGCCCCATCCCCGATTACACACTTGCGGACCTCATTGCCCGCGCTGAAAAAGAAGGCGAAAGCCTGCCGGAGCTCGCCAACGGACTGGCCAGCCGCCATCCGGTAGGCGCAAGACCGATCATCCCCCTGTATCCCAAAGAAGTCTGGGCTGCAGGCTCCACCTACCAGGACACGGCCGAGAAGCGGGACGTGGCGCTTGCCGCTGGGAAATCGTTCCACATGAACGCTCACAAAGCCTCGCGGCCAGAGATCGTGTTCAAAGGAACCAGCCGGATTTGTGTCGGCCCGGATCAGTCCATTGGCATCCGTCCTGATTCCGCCTTCACCGCTCCTGCCGCAGAGATTGCCCTCGTTTTGGGAGCGAACGGGCACATCTTAGGCTATATGCTTGCGAACGACGTCACCGCGCAGGATCTGGAATCGGAGAACCCGCTCTACACCGCGCAGGCAAAGACATTCAGCGGAAGCTGCGCGTTGGGTCCGTATCTGGTGACGGCGGACGAAATCAACGATCCGCACCTGCTCGAAATTACGTGCCAAATTGAGCGCGGCGGCCACGAGATTTTCCGCGGGAAAGCATCCACTGCAAACCTCGGCCGCAAGCTCGATTCCTTGGTGGAGTATCTGATGCGCGGGAATCCGGTGCCTCCTGGCTCGCTATTGTTGACCGGCACGGGAATCATGGTGGATCGCGGCGCCGCGCTTGCGCATGGCGATTCGGTAACGATTCAGGCGCCGCAACTGGGTGAACTCCGCAACACCGCCGCACGGCTTCAGTAAACCATTCACGAGTAGCCCTGTCCGCTACTCGATTTCCCCTTCTCCTGCTTCTTCTGCTGGCATCTCTTCCAAGCGATCGGCTTCCGACGAATACTTTTTCAACACGCGAATCGAGTTACCCGTGCCGAAACCCGCAGCGCGCAGTTTTCGATAAGCGGATGCAAGATGCTTGTCGTGATCCGGATTGTTGTAAGAAAGCAGCGCGGCGAGGTTCCGGCCACGAAACTTGCGATCGAGAAAACTCTGGATCATCGCAACTTCGTCTGTCTCCCGAAACGCTTCGTCCACGGTCTGTTTTGCCAGTGCGGGGGCCACGCGACGCGCCATCAAATCGCGGACAACACGCGTTTTTCCCAGCCCTTGATAGTCTCTCTGCCAGGTAGCGAACGATTCGGCGAAGCGTTGATCGTTGACATAGCCGAGTTCCTTCAACTTTGCGAGAACTTCGTCCACCTCTTCGCGGCGCGCGGCTTTCTTGCGCAGTTTCTCACGCAGTTCGGAGATCGTTTGCGCGCGCGTCGAAAGCAAACGCGCTGCGTAGGCCATTAATCCACCAGCATCGAGTGGACTTGGCGGCTTTCGCGGTTTACGAACAGGCACAGCGCCATTGTAGCGTTGCCCGGAACATCGGTGCGTCAAATTGAAATGGCAAGATGCGGCTCTGTTTACAAAAACTTTACAGATTCTCGACGACATACATGCCCGCCAGCCCGTAGTCTGGTACCACGTAACGGGAAGTCCGGCTCACGAAATCGGACTCGACGAGATGGAAGACGCGGACGTAAGCGCATTCCACGCTAACGAATTCATTGATGAGGAGATTCAGGATGGTAAAGGAACTCTTGAGCACTTTCCGGCGGGCCGGCAGAGTGCTGGGAAGCGCGGCGAGGCCTCCAGCAATTGGCGCCGCATTCCTACTGTTTGCGGGGCTCTCGGCCTTTGGTCAGGGATATCACACAAACGACGTGACGCCTCCGGCAGCCACCGGCGGCAAACTGACTGGCGGCGGCAGCGGAAAGCAAGTGGGCAGCGGCAGCAATTCGCACGCCTATTTGTTCAAAGGAAATGCGCTGACCGCGGAAGACCTGCATCCTGCGGGCTACTATTCCTCTCAGGCGACGTCCATTTCTTCGGACGGCTCCCAACAGTGCGGATACGGCTACGGTGCGACGTATCAGAACCATCCATTGGTGTGGAACAGCACCAATATTGCTTCCGATCTCCTGCCGAGCGGTTACTCGTTCGGCTATTGCACAGGTGTCGATAACGGCGAACAGGTTGGATTCGCGGAAAATCAAAGCTACTTCATCACGTCCTCTCACGCTCACTTGTGGCACGGCAGCGCGAGTTCTGCGGTGGACATCCACCCGCTGGGAACCGTCTATCCGTTCTCTCGCGCGATGGCGACGCGCTCTGGCGAGCAGGTCGGTTACGTTTCGTCGGTAGCGTATTTTTATGGCGAATACGCCGGCTATCAGACAGGCACGTTTGCCTATAAGTGGTCTGGTTCGGCCGCAAGCGCTGTCAATCTGCATCCGGCGGGCTACGATGGATCGCAGGCGCACGCCACCAACGGCATTCAGCAGGGTGGCTGGGGTCTGAAAATGGCGGACCTTTCGGCACGCATGCATGCTCTGTTGTGGTCGGGCGATGCGGCAAGCGTTGTCGATCTGCAGCCGGCGGGCTACAGCGATTCGCGCGTCAATGCGTTGTCAGACACCATGCAGGTTGGCGATGCCTGGGTGGGTGCCCCTTATGCGGTGGGATCAGTTCGCCACGCGCTGGCGTGGAAAGGCACGGCGGAAAGCGTGATTGACCTGAATCAGTATTTGCCCGCCGGCTACACGCACGGTGTGGCCACCGGAATCGACGAAAATGGCAATATTGTCGGCTACGCGTTCAAGACCATCAATCAAAGCGTCGGCATGTACACGCAGGCCGATGCCATTGCGGTTGTCTTCGCCCCCGGCCCAGCTCCGGCATCGCAGTTGAGCGCCATTACTCTGGATAACGCGAATGCGAATCCGGGTGCGACCGTGACCGCGACGGTGACACTGGGCAGCGCGGCTCCGGCGGGCGGCGTGAAAGTGAACTTCCTCAGCACCAACGCGAACGTAGCGGTGGCTCCGGCCGAAGTGACGATCGCGGAAGGTTCCACCAGCGCGACGGCGTCGTTCCAAACCCTCGGCACCACCCTCACGGTTCCCACCATCACGCGCATCTATGCCGGTGACGGTAACGTGAGCAAGTACACGACGCTCACAGTCTCCCCGGTCGTGAATCTCGTAAGTGCCACGATTAACCCTGTGGAAGGCGGCTTCTCGACAACGGGAACCGCGCTCCTCAACATCCCGGCGCAAACGGGTGGAGCCGTAGTAACTCTGTCCAGCGGTAATTCGAGCCTGGTTTCGGTTCCAGCTTCGGTCACGATTCCGCAGGGCTACACCGCGATCAACTTCACGGCGACGACGAATGGAGTCTCCGCGAACACGGTTGTTCCAGTGACGGCGACCTTCAACGGCACGTCGGTCACTGCAAACGTCACCTTGAGTGCTGCCCCAGTGGTTACGGTTTCTTCGGTTCTGGTACAGGACCTCGTGGGCGGTAACGCTCTGAACGGCACGGTGATTCTCAATACCTTCCCACGCAACGTGGAAGGCGCAACGATTCAGTTGAGCAGCAGCAATCCGGCCGTGCAGGTTCCCGCGACCATCGTGGTGCCGCAGTTCGCCTCGTCGGTGACCTTCTCTGCACAGACCAGCACGGTTCCCGCAATTACGCCGGTGAACATCACGGCATCCTTTAACGGCTCCAGCGCCACCGGCGTCAGCAACTTGAACCCGGTGCCGACGGTGACGATCACCTCCGCGGATTGGGATCCGCTAACCCTGCTCTTCAAGGTGCAGGCGGATACCAGCTACGCCAACAGCATCCTGACTTACGGGGTGGACGGCGGCCCGGCCATCGGCGGCCTGCAGTTCGAACAGAACGTTTGGAAGGCAGCCATCCTAATGGAAACCGCCCCTAAAACAGTCACTATCTGGAACTCGAACGGTGGCTCCGCTACTGCGAATGTGGCCATCAAAGCGAAGAGCGGTGGTGGTGGCGGCGCGACGGGTGGCGGCGGCGGTGGCACCAAAACCAGCAGCAGCTACAAACTCGCCATCAGCACAGCGGGCAAAGGTACGGTAACCACGAACCCTTCGGGTTCTTCCTTCGCCGCGGGCACCACGGTGACTCTGACGGCAACTCCGGCGGCGGGTTCCCCGTGGATCGGCTGGACGGGCGATTGCAGCGGCAAGGCAACCACTTGCACGATTGTTATGAACTCGGACAAGAAAGTCACCGCCCTGTTTAAGTAGCGCAATCCCTAGTAATAGGAGCGGGGCATGGGCGAAAGCTCATGCCCCTTTTCTTTATGACACCGATAATCCTGCCGGCAATCCTGCCCACAATCCTGATTGTCGAAGACACCGATGAATGCCGAGAGACCTTGGAGATGAGCTTATCGAAAATCTCCGGAGTGATCGTCCGCTCCGTTGCCACCGCTGAAGAGGCCCTGGCGCACGCGGCAACCGAGTGCATCTGCGCGCTCGTCACCGACCTCGGCCTGCCGCGCATGAATGGATTTGAATTGATTGAGAACTTCCGCAGCCAAAGCGCCTATTCCGAGCTTCCCGTGCTTGTGGTCAGCGGAGAAACCGGCTTGCAAACCCGGGAACGCGTCACAGCGGCCGGAGCGAACGCTTTCCTCACGAAGCCATTTTCTCCATGCCAAGTTCGCTCTGAAATAATCCGGCTGATGGACGCCGCCAAAAGGGTCCCGTTTCCGGGACCCTTGTTAGAAGATTCGTTTTGATGGATCGCCAGTAGGATTAGGGGCGATTCACGTTCTCCGCTTGCAGGCCCTTGGGACCTTTCTTTACTTCGAACTCCACCTCGGTTCCCTCTTCGAGGGTCCGGTACCCGGACATCTGAATCGCAGAGAAGTGGACAAACACATCCTCGCCGCTCGCACGCTGTATAAATCCGTAGCCTTTTGCGGCGTTAAACCATTTCACAACACCCTTTTCTCTCACTACTGGTATCTCCTATTCCATTCCCGGATGAATCCGGGACGCAGCAAATCGTTTCGGAGGCGGTAGCGGGGGAAGCAACTTCCCGGAACCCGGTCTGCACGGCCTCTCCCCAGAACGCCGCCAAAACTTTGGCCATTGTCGCATGGATTCCGGGTGCCTGCAAGAAAAAAAGAAATTTTTTCCGGGTTCTAAAACGGCCCTAACTTACTGATTACATTGGAGTGCGACGACAAGCTCGCGATTGTACGGCCCTCGCAGAAACTGGAGGGGACTACAAAGATCGGTAGTAGGCGATCAGATCGAGCACCGGCGGTTTGTGCCCCATCGCACGAAGGAAGCCGGAAACCTGTCCGCGGTGGTGCGTCCCGTGATTCACCATATGCAAAAGGATCTGCCATGCGGGAGTTTGATACGGGTTACCCCTTAAATCGTTATAAGGAATGTTGGCGGTAATCGCCACCTCCGAAAGACCTGCAACCCAATCCGCCCACTGCTCCAACAGTGCCGGCCACTCGTTCTGCAGTACGGAAAGGTGCATGTCCTTCGTCGCATCGACAAACGGACCGGGCACATCGCCGCGAATTCGCGCCATCCAAACGCGATCTGCCGCAAAAATGTGCACGAGGGTGCCAAGGACGGATTTATCCGCGGTTTGAAAATCGCGGGTGAGTTCGTCAAAAGAAAGGGCGCCGGCAGCTTCGACAAGCCTTACCGACGCCCAACGTGTATACGCGATGTGATGAGCAAGGACCTCACGAGAGATCAGCATCTCGCTATTATCGCGCGGGTTCCGTCAATAGCGGGGTGCCCCTCTGCTCCTTCGCTTTGTTGTCAAGATACGCCTGCCGGCTTTCCATGATCAAGCGGCGCGCGTCAATAGGACCGAGCCAGCCTTCCATGTGGGTCTGCTTACCTTCAAGTTCCTTATAAATAGTGAAGAAGTGCTCGATCTCGCGACGCAGGTGCGGCCACACCTGGTCGATGGTGTGGATCTGCTCAAAACGGGGGCTGCTCTTTGGAACCGCGAGAATCTTTTGATCGCGCTCCGCGGAGTCCACCATTTCGAGCACACCAAGCGGGCGAACCTCAATGAGACAACCCGTGAAGCTGGGTTCCGACATAAGCGTCAGAACATCCAGCGGATCGCCGTCATCGGCAAGCGTCCCTGGGACGAATCCATAGTCGCCAGGATAGTGCAGGGGCGAGTACAACGGACGGTCCAGGCGGAAAACGCCAAGCTTTCCGTCGTACTCGTATTTATTAGGACAGTTCTTCGGAATCTCAACGATCATCCGAATGATTTCGGGCATTTCGGGCCCGGGATCAAGGTGGTACAAGTTAGGCATCTGTTCGCAATGTAGCACGAGCAGGGGCCTTTACCCGATAGGAAAAAGACCTATCGCAGCAAATCTTCCAGCTGGACGCGAGCGTCAGTTTTGGCATCGCGATACTTCACGATCACAGGCGTGTACAGGGAAATACCCCACTCCTTGCCCTTGCCTTTGCTGATGGCGCGTGAACCGGCAACCACTACGGCGTCTTCAGGGATGACCAACGGCTGATCGTCGGTTGCCGCAAGCACTTCTCCGCGAACCAGATCGTAGACCGGCGTCGAGCGTGTAAGAATCGTTCCGCTGCCCAACACCGCGCGCTTCCTCACTATGGTTCCTTCGTAAACGCCGCAGTTTCCGCCAACCACGGCTTCGTCTTCGATGATCACCGGCATCGCACCCACCGGCTCCAACACGCCACCCAATTGAGCCGCGGCCGAGATGTGACAGTTCTTGCCGACCTGTGCGCAGCTTCCAACAAGTGCGTGCGAATCGACCACAGTTCCATCGCCCACCCACGCTCCAACGTTAATGTACATCGGTGGCATGCAGATGACGCCGCGGCCGACAAAGCAACCGTCACGAACACTGGAGCCCCCCGGCACAATGCGCACGCCGCTCTCGGTGGTGAAGCGCTTCACCGGCCATGTCGCTTTGTCTAGGAACGGCTGGCGGTTGATGTCGATGGACATATCCACCACCGTGCCCAGCCGCATGCCAAGCAAAATGCCTTTCTTTACCCAGGCGTTCACCCTCCAGCCTGTGGGCGAGGCAGAATCAGGCTCAGCCGAGCGGACCGTCCCTTCATTCAACGCCTGCTTAAAGCGGGTGAATAAAGCAAAGTGGTCCTCGGTATACTTCTCCGGTTTATTGTCGAAAAGATCTGCGATCTGTTGTTCCATGTTGATTCGAATCCCTCGTGGGGCGGCCCTTCTGAGTGGCTGCCGGGCTTCTGTCCGGCGTTCCTTTCTTGATCGCCGCGCACAATCGCGGCCGGAAATGCCCGGCTTAGCGCAAAATTAGTCCGCGTGCGTCCCGCGCGATGTGGCTAGCAGGCCGACTTGCTTCAGCACCGATTCAATCTTTGCCTGGTTGTGCGGTTGCGGATTGCACATCGGCAATCGGTAGACCGGTTCGAGCAGGCCCATCATCGCCATCGCAGCTTTCACCGGAATCGGATTGGTCTCAACGAAGTTCACTTCCATCAGCGGGAACCATTGCTTTTGCAACGCGCGCGCTCCAGCGTAATCCCCCGCGAGAGCCAGGTTCGTCAGCTTCGTCATCTCCGCGGGAATCTCGTTCGACACCACCGAGATCAAGCCGCGTCCACCAAGCGAGATCAACGGAATGGTGATCGCGTCGTCGCCACACAGGACGGCAAAATCTTCCGGCAAATTGTGGCACACCGATGCCATCTGCCCGATGTTACCCGACGCTTCCTTCACGCCGACGATGTTATCGATCTCCGAAAGGCGCTTGAGCGTCGTGGTCTCGACATTCACGTTCGTGCGGCCCTGCACGTTGTAGACGATGATCGGCAGCTTCACGGCTTCCGCGATCGCTTTGTAGTGCTGATACAAACCTTCTTGTGTCGGTTTGTTGTAATAAGGAGTCACCGAGAGAATGCCATCGACGCCCATGCGCTCCAGTTCGCGGGCCATCGCGATCACTTCCGCGGTGTTATACCCCCCCGCTCCCGCGACCACCGGAGTCTTCTTCGCACCCTTCGCCGTGGCAGCGCGCGCTTCTTCGAGCGTCACTTCCACTACGCGCATGTGCTCGTCGTGCGTCAGCGTGGGGCTTTCGCCGGTAGTGCCGCAGGGCACGAGGAAATCGATGCCGCCGCGGATCTGCCTTTGCACCAAACGCCGCATAGCGGCTTCGTCAAACGATAGATCCTTCTGAAACGGAGTAACCAGTGCGGTTCCGCAGCCTTGAAACATGGCCTCTACCTCATGCCTTCCTGAAGTTACTTTTTGTCACCAAACAAAACGTCGGTGAATTCAAACACACCCTGCTTACCTACGACCCATTGTGCCGCTTTGAGCGCTCCGCGTGCGAAACCTTCGCGCGACCGCGCCGCGTGCCGCAGCGTGATAGTATCCGCAGCCGAATCAAACCCAATGTCATGCGTCCCGGGATGGCGTCCGGCGCGGTTGGAACTGACATCGATGTTCCGCGTGTAGCCGGCTTTCTTCATCTCGTCCACCAACTTAATCAACGTCCCCGACGGCGCGTCCTTCTTCGTATCGTGATGAATTTCCCACGCCCAAGCGCCGTAGGCCGACTCGTCGGCTAGGAGCTTCGCGGCTTCGTTCACCAGCCGGAAGAAGACATTCACGCCGATCGAAAAATTGGGACTCCAGATCAGGCCCGTGGCGTTGCGCTCGACGATCCCGCGCACCTGATCCATGTGCTCCAGCCAACCCGTGGTGCCGATCACCGTCGGCAACTTCATCGCCGCCAGCTTTTCCACATTACCGACAACAGCATCCGGCATGGTGAACTCGATCACCGCATCGGCGCCCTTCGCCTTCGCAAAATCGTCGTTGATATCGATGATGGAGTGGACGGAGAAGCCGTACTCGGGCGCAAGCTGCTCCACCATCTTCCCCATCTTTCCGTAGCCGACGATCACGAGTTTATTTGCCATCACAGTCTATCTCCGTTAAGCCCCGTGGGGCGGCCATTCAGGGCGGCAGCCGGGCTTCGCCCGGCCCCACGTCGATCGTTACTTCGCGCCCCGTACCCAACCCTTTTCCACCAGAACCTCGGCAATCTGCACCGCGTTCAGGGCCGCGCCTTTGAGCAACTGGTCGCCCGCCACGAACATCGCGATCGACTTGCCGCTCGGGTCGCTGACATCCTGACGAATGCGGCCCACCAAAATATCACCCTGGCCCGACGCATCCTTCGGCATCGGGAAATAATTCTTCTCGGAGTCGTCCACGATCTTCACACCGGGGGCGTCCTTCAAGATCTCGCGCACTTCGGCCGGCGTAATCGGACGCTCGCACTCGAAGTTCAGCGCTTCGGAGTGCGCGCGCAACACTGGCACACGAACGCAAGTTGCGCTGATGCGGATACCTTCATCGCCGAAGATCTTCTTGGTCTCTTTGACCATCTTGGTTTCTTCTTCGTTGTAGCCCGTCGCCGGATCGATCTTCGAGTTGTGGCTGAACAGGTTGAACGCATACGGATGCGGCAGCACCGTGTTCTGATACGATCGGTCTTCCAAATGTGCGCGCGTCGATTCGCGCAGCTCTTCCATCGCCGCAGCGCCCGCGCCCGATGCAGCCTGATACGTGGCAGCGATCAAACGCTTTACCGGGTTCTTCTTGTGAATGGGCCACAGCGGCACAATGCCGATAATCGTGGAGCAGTTCGGATTCGCAATGATGCCATTGTGCTTTTCCGCGGCTTCCGGATTGATTTCCGGGATCACCAACGGCACAGTGGGGTCCATGCGGAATGCCGACGAGTTATCCACCACCACCGAGCCAGCTTTCGCCGCAATCGGGCCGAACTTCTTCGAAATGGATCCGCCCGCGCTGAACAATGCGATATCGACGTCGTTGAAGCTGTTTTCGGTCAGCTCTTCGATCTCAATCTCCTTGCCGCGGAACGTCATCTTCTTGCCCTTTGAGCGGGCGGACGCCAGCAGTTTCAGCTCGGACATCGGAAAATTGCGCTTGTCCAAAAGTTCCAAGAATTCGACGCCCACGGCGCCTGTCGCTCCAGCTACAGCGACCCGGTATTGTTTACTCATTGTGTTAACAGTTGCCTCGCGATTCGTTGATAAACATGAATAGCATCGATGAGTTCGCTCTTAGGGACGCGTTCCTCACTCGTATGCGCAAAATGAATGCTGCCAGGCCCGTAGAGCAACGGTCTGCCCCACGCGCCTTTAAACTCGGGAATATCGGTAGTGAAAGCGACCACCGAAGTATCTAATCCTTCGATCGCCTCCATGTGGACGGCCGGAATGCGCAAAACTTCGCGCGCTTCGGCAAGCCCGCCAACCGCCTCTTGCACGGCCTTGTGCGTCGCTTCGCCATCGTCCACCAGACGGATGAACACTTCGGCGCGAGCGTGGTCCGGAATCACATTCGGCGCACGGCCGCCTTGCAGTGTGCCGATGTTCATCGTGCTCTTGCCAAGAATCGGATTCACCGGCAATTCAATGCCGCGCAGGCGCTGCAATGCATCCAGCAATTTTTCAATCGCCGATTCGCCCAGCTCCGGATACGCCGAGTGCGCCATTTTTCCGGTGGCGATAATTTCGTAACGCAGCGCGCCCTTCGAGCCAAGCACCAACTTGCACTCAGTAGGTTCGCCATTTACCAAAAACTTGCTGCCGCGATTATCCTTGGCCGCCGCTTGCGCCCCAGTGCTATTCCGCTCTTCACCAACCACGAAAAGCAGCGCGCAACGGCGCTCGCCTTGCGCCACCAGCGCTTCTACGGCAATCAGCATCGCCGCGATAATGCCTTTGGTATCGCAAGCGCCGCGGCCCCAGATGAATTCGTCGTCCTCGCGCGAAGGAAAGAACGGAGGCACGGTGTCCATGTGCGTGGAAAACGTGACTACCGGCGCGTCCCAATAGGCGTAGACGTTATAGCGGTTGGGTTCAACCTCAATCTTCTCCACGTGCCCGTTCGTCTGGGCCGCGAGCTTCGAAAGATAGTCGTACAACCACAACCCCACCTGCTCTTCATTGGGGGTCACCGACTCAATGTCGATGAGCGTGCGCGTGAGTTCAAATACAGTCATAGCGGCAGACCAAGTAACAACACAAAGCTAGAGGGAGGAGAGTGCCGGAGGGAATACGTTCCCGGCCAGGAGGGCCCAAACTAAGGTGGAACCACGTCCCGATAGCACTCCATTCATTCCGCCAAACTGCCACGGGACGAATGACAGTGGGTAGGTGTTAGCCTTGCCCCCCAACCGCGCTGTCCGTGTCTACAGGCCGCGATTTCGGCGAAGTTGCCCCGTTCCCCTTGCGCTCCGGGATCTGCCGGAACCACGCGCCAGGGTACTGATGACCTTCGCTCCTCTACCAGTCCATTCCAGAATAGCACGCCAGTTAGCGATAATTGAACCTGGTGATTACGGCTCCTAGAATCTACATCGTCGAAGCCAGTTTCTTCGCCCGGTTTTGCAGCCTTCTGCGCGCCGCCTCGGTTGGCACCTATCGGGACGGCTGTTTTGGCACCGCCAAGGGCGCCGCCTACTCTTCCGTACTGTCGTTTTTCCCAATCCTGACAACGGTGGCCACGCTCCTGGTGCAGGCCAACGCCGATGCCGTCGCCCGAACGGTGACGCGCCTCCTTTTCGACGTCGTTCCACCGGGAACGGAAAGCGTCGTCCGTGCGCTCTTCAACGTCCACGGCCAGCGGCCGACATGGCTGCTTGTCGTAGCCATCACCCTGGCGGCCTGGGCCGGTTCCGGCGTCATGATGACTCTGATGGATGGGTTCTCCACCATCTACCGCGTTCCCAGCGGTCGGCCTTACGTAAAACAACGGTTGATCGCGATGGCGCTCGTCGTCGTCTCCGCCATCCCGGTACTCGGAGCCTCCGTGCTCATCGTTTCCGGCAACCGTATGCAGCAATGGATGGTGGTTCAAATGCACCTGACCAAGAACAATCAGGAGATCCGCGGATGGGTGCGCATGATGGGGCAGGCCACAAACTTCACAATCGCCGTGGGCGCCATCATCGCTGTCACGGCAATCCTCTATTTCTTTGGACCGCCGCGGAAGCAGTCTGTCAGACAGGTGCTGCCGGGTGCCGTACTCGCGTCGTTGCTCTGGTTAGGATCGACGCTGGTCGTCGCCTGGTACGTGCGCAACATCACCAACTACAACGTCCTGTATGGCAGCGTCGGCGCTGTATTGGCGCTCCTGGTGTGGAGCTACGTGCTCGCACTGATCACGTTTTTCGGCTGCGAATTCAATGCCGTGCGGGAGCGTATGCCGCGCGAGGCATAGCCGCAGCGCTAATCCGCTCTTCGAGGAACGCTACTTGGGAACCGATACCGACTGCGTGCCGTCGATGTAGCCGATGTACTCAGTGCCGCGAGCAGCAGCGACGTCCTTGTTACCGCTCTTGCCCGTCACTTCCACTGGCCGCTGGGCAGCGCCATCACTTCGGCGAGCGGCCAGAGCGCGGACGTTGATCTGCTGCCCGCCCGCGGAATCCGCCTTGGAAAGAGTAAAGCTGAGCTTACCGCTGCTAATGCCAAAGAGTTTCTTCTTCTTCGCCGTTTCCGAAATTTCACCGTAAACCGCGGCGCCGCGGTGCAACAGGACCACACCTTGCACGCTGAAATCTTCCTGTACCAGGAACTTCACGGGACGACTGAGATCCGCATCGGCCGGAATGTCCGTCGACAGCTGCATCCGGAACGGAGTGCCATCGTTCACCGAAACTGTCACCATCTGCGCGGCCGGAGCGGGTGCCGGAGTTGGCGCGGGAGCCGGTATCGGAACCGGAGCTGCGGCAGGGGTGGAAGCAATCGGAACGGAAACCGGAGCAAGCGCCGTTAACGGGGCCGTTGTGGTGACCGGCGCCGGAGCTGGTGTCTGCTTCGCACTGGCGTTAGCCGCGGGCGCGGGCCTTGTGTACGGAACTACCTTCTTCGGGTCGCGCATCTGATCGATGACAACCCCCGGAACGCTGCCTTTCGTCAAACGAATCAGCTCTCCAGTGGACAAATCAAACTTCGTGAACTTTGAGGCACGGATATGATCCAGGATCAGGTTGATCGGGATCTTTTCTTTGATCAGCTCGATGACGCCGTCGTTTGTTAGCGTCTCTTTTTCAGCAGCGGCGGCCAGTTCTTCCGCCTGCTTGCGTTCGAGTTCCGCTTCGGCCGCGGCCTGTGCGGCGGCAGTCGCCGCGGCGTCTTGCGCAACCTTCGCGGCCTTCTCGGCGGCCTGCTGCTGCATGTACCACCAAGCACCGCCGCCACCACCCACCACGATCAGGGCGGCCATGGCGATGCTTACCATCGCCCCGCTCTTCTTCGGAGGCGTATTTCCAGCGGCAACTGCAGCCGCTGTCGCCGTTGTTGCTGGGGGAATGGAAACCCCACCGGGCGGTGGCGAAATCCGCGAAGTGTACAGCGAACCAGAGTCCGATTCGCGCTTCAACGACGAGAGCGCAGCCTGCACTTCCTTCATCGTCTGCCAGCGGTCGTCTGGATTCTTCTTCAAGCACTGCTGGATCACCAATTCCAGCTGCGGCGGAACGTCGGGAGCCACCTCAATCATCGGCTTCACGTCGTCGCGCAAAATCGCCGATAAGGTCGATAGGCTGGACTCGCCTTCAAACGCCCGGCGGCCCGTGCACATTTCGTAGAGCACCGCGCCGAACGAGAAGATATCGGAACGTGAATCCACCTTCTTGCCCTGCGCCTGCTCGGGAGCCATGTAGCTCACCGTGCCGATGATGGAGCCTTCCACCGTCAGCGGTGCCGAAGCGGCAATCGTCTCGGCTTCTTCGCCCAATTGGGTCACGGGATTGCGGTCAGACATCTTGGCCAAGCCAAAATCCAGCACTTTGACCAACCCGGAATCGGTCACCATGACGTTCGCCGGTTTCAGGTCGCGATGCACAATGCCCGCGCCGTGCGCCACCGATAGCGCATCGGACAACTGCAGGGCATATTTCAAAACCTGGGGAACACGGAGACCGCCTTTGGGGATCAGGTCGTTGAGCGTTTTGCCGGCGACATATTCCATCACCATGAACTCGGTGTCGCCGTCAGACAACACATCGTGAATGGTGACAATGCTCGGGTGGTTTAAGCCGGAGGCCGCTTGTGCTTCGATGAGGAACCGCTTGCGGCGCTCGGGATCGCCCGATTTCGCCGAGGGCAACACTTTCACGGCGACAGTTCTGCCGAGACGCGTATCCTGGGCCTTGTAAATCTCGCCCATTCCACCCGCGCCCAATTTTTCCGTCAATTGATACTGCGCTACGGTACGCCCTACCATGGTGTCACTCCAGAGACTTTAGTGTGTCACAAAACCGGCCTCGTTGGCAGTGGATCGGCGGCTCAATTCGTACTACGGCAAGGTAGTACACTGAGGGCCTGGAGGCATCCATGAAGCGCGCGCTCAAAATCCTCGGCATCCTTATCGCCTTACTCGTCATAACGGCGCTGGTATTGCCCTTCGTCATCGATGCCAACCAGTTCCGCCCTCGCCTCGAATTGGAAATGACTCAGGCGCTCGGACGCGAAGTAAAACTGGGGAATCTCAAACTGGCGCTGCTTTCGGGTGGCGTCGGGGCCACCGACCTCTCCATTGCGGACGACCCGGCCTTCAGTAAGCAAGCTTTTCTGACTGCCAAGGAACTCAAAGTCGGCGTGGACCTGGAACCTCTCCTATTCTCGCGCAAATTGAACGTCACTGGGATCGAGATCGATCAGCCGCAGATTCAACTGATCCAAAACGGCGAAGGTACCTGGAATTTCGCGAGCATCGGCGAGAAAAAAGGTGCCGCCAAAGCTCCAGAGACGCCCCCCGGACCCGCACCCGAGTTTTCCGTGAAGCTCCTCAAAATCGTAAATGGGCAGATCTCGCTACAACGCGCGGGAGACAAGAAGCCACAGGTGCTCGAGCAACTGGGCATCGAGATCCGCGACTTTGCTCCCCATGCGGCCTTCCCGTTCTCCCTAACCGCCAACGTCCAAGGCGGCGGCGATATCAAATTGGACGGCAAAGCAGGTCCGATCAACGATGCGGACGCCTCCGCTACTCCTTTTGAAGCGCATTTGAAGGTGACCAAGCTCAACATCGTGGAAACCGGTTTCGTCAAGGCCTCGACGGGTTTCAGCGGCCTAGTCTCACTGGACGGAACGGTGAACTCCACCGGCAAGTCCTACACCGTCAAGGGCGATATCGATGCCGATCAACTGAAACTCGCCGCGCAAGGCAAGCCAGCGACGCGCACCGTCGGATTCACCTTCGCAGTACAACATAACAACGAGAAACGGAGCGGGGTTCTACAGCAAGGCAACATCCACATCGGCAAAGCCAAAGCCGCGCTCACCGGCAACTACCGCACACAGGGCGATGATTTTCTCATCGATATGAAATTGGCCGCGCCCTCCATGGAGGTGGAAGAACTTACGGCCATGTTGCCGTCGCTCAACATCGTTCTGCCGCAAGGTTCCTCGCTCAAAGGCGGCACCGCGCGCATGAACATCGCCGTGCAAGGCCCCACCGACGCGCTGGCCATCAAGGGTTCCGCCGGACTCGCCAAGACGCAACTCTCGGGCTTCGACCTCGGCTCCAAGATGCAAACCGTCGCGAAACTCGCCGGCATCAAAATCAGCCCCAACACCGATTTCGATAACGTCAGCGCCGATGTCACATCCAATCCCAAAGGCACCACCATCGACAATATCTCCATCGTCGCCCCCACCATCGGCCAACTTACCGGCGCGGGCACCATCACTCCGGCACAGGCGCTCGATTTCAAAATGCGCGCCAACCTCATCGCCGAAGGCGGTGTCATGGGCCTGGTCGGCGCGAAACAAGCCGCCATTCCCTTCTCCATTCAAGGCACGTCGAGTGAGCCGAAGTTCATCCCCGACGTAAAGGGCGCCGCAGCAGGCGTCGCCGCGGGCATCGTCGGCGGAGTCACCGGCGGCAAGGTCAGCAACATCAAAGACCTGAAGAAGATGACTCCCGATGAAGCAGGCAAAGCCGCGGGCGACATCATGAATCTGTTCCGCAAGAAGAAGAATTAAACGCCATCGGTCCACAGGCGCGGGTTTTCCTTCACCTGTTATACTTTCGAGCGAATGAGCAACGCTTCCGCTGCGCCCAGCGCTTACGATTCCATTCAGTCCCAGAAAACCATCCTGGGCCATCCCGCTGGACTCTTCGTCCTATTTTTCACCGAAATGTGGGAGCGATTCTCCTACTACGGCATGCGGGCCCTGTTGGTGCTCTACATGGTCAACTACTTGATCAAAGGCACGCAGGAAGGCACATTCCAGGTGCTCGGCTTCGCGGGCCTGCAACACGCAATTGAAGGTATTTTCGGGCCCCTCAACATTCAGCCTCTCGCTTCGCAGATCTACGGACTCTACACCGCTCTGGTCTACCTCACGCCGCTTTTTGGCGGCTACCTTGCCGATAAATTCATCGGCCAGCGCGCCGCGGTCATCGTCGGGGGCCTACTGATGGCCGCCGGACAGTTTCTGCTCACCAGCGAGTCCATGTTTCTCATGGGTCTAGTTTTTCTGATCGGCGGCAACGGATTCTTTAAGCCAAACCTCGCTTCGCAGGTTGGCACGTTGTATCCCCCCGGCGATCCCCGGCTCGATCGCGCCTACTCGATCTACTACATGGGCGTGAACCTAGGCGCATTCTTTGCTCCGCTCGTCTGCGGCACGCTCGGGCAGTTATGGGGTTGGAAGTACGGTTTCGCCTCGGCCGGCATCGGCATGATTCTCGGCATCATTCAATACATCGCCGGCGGCCGTTTCCTGCCCAAAGACACCGTGCACCGCGCCAAAGAGACCAAGGCCGAAAAGGTTCCGCTGACCACACAGCAAAAGAAAGTGATCTTCGCGCTGATCGTGCTGGTCTTCCTCAACGTCATCTTCTGGGCCGTCTACGAACAGCAAGGCAACACCATTCAGATCTTCGCCGACCGCAACGCCGACTGGCACGTGCTCGGCTGGGAGATGCCCTCCACCTGGTTCCAATCCGTCAACCCGATGTTCATCTTCGCTCTGACGCCGTTCCTGAATATGTTCTGGGGATGGCAATCGAAGAACAAAAAGGAACCCACCAGCATCATCAAAATGGCGATGGGCTGCGTGATGCTCGGCGTTTCCTTCGTGCCGCTCATCTACATCACCCGCGGATTAGGCGATAACGACCGTATCAGCTTCCTGTGGCTCGTCTTCGGCACGCTGATCCTGACCATCGGCGAACTGTACCTGTCACCTATCGGCCAGTCGCTCGTTTCACAGGTCGCCCCGCCACACTTAGTGAGCGTCCTGATGGGCATGTGGTTCCTTTCGAACTTCATGGGCAACTACCTGACCGGCTACCTCGGCACGTTCTATGAGTCGATGCCCCGCGCTTCGTTCTTCATCATGCTCGGCGCGCTAGGCCTCGCCTCCGCCGCCGCCATCTTCGCCTTCAACAAGCCGTTGCGCAAGGCGATGGGACACGACGCAGAGTAGCCCGATGGCCGGCGGCCGGTGCCGGTGGCACGCCGCTGACCCACTACCGCGGCGCAGCGGTATAATTATTCATTCAGGTGAATAAATAACCATGGCAACCCCTGTCGGCATTGTCGGCTTCCGCGGCTATAGCGGGGCGGAACTCATCACCATTCTTTCGAAGCACCCTCATGTGGAGCCGGTGCTCCTAGAGCACCGTGAAACCGAAGACAAAGCGCACCCTATCGGCCACCCCGGCCCTCGCCGCGCATCCCTGACTCCGCAAACCGTGCATGCCGAAGGCTTGGCCGCCGTATTTCTGGCCACGCCACCCGAGGTTTCCATCGAACTGGCGCTGCCTCTGCTCGAAACCGGCACCAAGGTAATCGACATCAGCGGGGCGTTCCGCCTGGGCACAGTCGAAAACTACAAGCGCTGGTACAAAGAGGATCACCACCATCCCGAATTGCTGGCCGAAGCCGTCTACGCGCTGCCCGAGTTCTATCGCGCAAAGGTTCCCGGCTCGCGTTTGATTTCAAACCCCGGCTGCTATCCCACGGCCGCGAATCTGGCAATCAAGCCCCTGACCGATGCCGACGTCGTCGTGCGCGAGGCAGGCATCATCTGTGACGCCAAATCCGGCGTCAGCGGCGCGGGCCGCAAGCCTTCCCTCAAAACGCATTTCTGCGAAGTCACGGAGAACTTCTCGGCTTACTCGGTGCTCGAACACCGCCACGTGCCCGAAGTGCTCCGTACCTCCGGACTGCAGGAGCACGAATTCAGCTTCACCGCGCAGTTGATCCCCATCGACCGCGGCATTCTCGAAACGATTTATTTCCGCGCGAAGAACATCCACTCCGCCGACGACCTTCTCGACATCTATAAAAAGGTCTACGCGAATGAGCCGTTCGTTCGCCTCTACCCCGTCAAACATGCGCCCGACCTCCGCGGCGTCGCGCGCACCAACTTCTGCGATATCGGCGTATTCTACGACGCCAAGACCGGCCGCGCCGTCGTCGTCTCCGCCATCGATAACCTGGTGAAGGGAGCCGCTGGACAAGCCGTGCAGAACATGAACCTCGCCCTTGGGTATCCAGAAACGGCTGGCTTGCTCTAACAGCTCAAGCGGAATCATGAAACTTCTCATCAAACTGGGCGGAACCTTACTCGATAACGCGGATTCCCGCGAACGCTTGACTCGCGAAATCGCCGAAGCTGCAAGCCAGCATCAGGTCACCGTCGTTCACGGCGGCGGCAAGCAGATGACGCGATACCTCGCTGAACGCGGTGTCGAAAGCACGTTCGTCAACGGCCTGCGCGTCACCAGTCCGGATATCATCGACGCCGTGGTGAAAGTTTTCGCTGGCAGCGTCAACGCGTCGCTGGTAACTTCCTTCCGCGCTTGTGGAACGCTCCCTGTGGGCCTCAGCGGCATCAGCGCGGGACTCGTGGACGCTGTCCAGCTCAATCCGGAACTGGGGCAAGTCGGCAAGCCCGTTTCCTCCGATGGCCGTCTCCTGGATCTGCTGACTGCCAATGGCTACCTTCCCGTGGTTGCTTGTGTCGCCGGCGACGCCCATGGCACCATCTACAACGTAAACGGCGACCAAATGGCCGTTTCCTGTGCGCAAGGTTTCCATGCCGCGCGCCTGATCTTCCTCACCGATGTCGACGGCGTCCGCGATGGCGCTGGCGTCACCCGCGCGCAATTGACCGTCACCGAAGCATTGCAACTCATCGCCGTCGGCATTGCCACCGGCGGCATGCAAGCCAAGATCGAATCCGCTGTCAGTGGAATCGCACAAGGGGTAGGTGAAATCGTCATTGCCCCTGGTGCACTTCCGGGTATCGTTGCTAAGGTTCTTGCCGGAGCCCCCGTCGGAACTCGCATAGTACGTGGCTAGCGCTCGCTCTATTTGTTTATTCTTTTCACAAAATGATCGCGAAATTGTGAGATTTTTTCGCCCGCACCGACACTAGGCATTAGCAAACCAGGTTTTCTTGGCATTTGTTTCATCGTGGGACCGCCCTGGGGGAACCATTCTCCACTGGAAGCAGGCGCGGCAAGGAGGAACTTTTGCGAGCTCAGACGGTTGACGTGCGTGAGTCCACGGGGAGGATTCTCTCTTGCACAATTTTTCGCCCAGGTGGCCGCAAACTATTGGGGAAAGGGCATGTTCTTAGTCATGAAGACGTCCGCCTCCTCGAAACCGAGGGCCTGGGCCAGGTCTGGGTTACGGAACTTGAGGACGGGGAGGTCAGTGAGGATTCCGCAGTCGCACAGGTCTCTACCGAGATGGGATGCGGCGCCGTTGAGGTCCGGCTTGCGGCGGGCGGACGCGCAAATATCTACGCAACGGAACCTTCGTGCGCTCTCATTGACGACGAATTATTGAAACAAATTAACTGTATTTCCAGTGTCGTCATCGCGACAGTACCCAATTTTAGCTACGTTCGTCCAGGACAGCGCATTGCCACGGTAAAGAGTGCGCCTTTCGCCGTGGCCAAGTCTCAGTTGGAGGCCGTGATTGGAATCATTCGCGAGCGCGGCCCGATCCTGCAGGCTCGCCCGGTCCGAAGCCCATCGGTGGCCGTGCTGTATTCAGACCCCATGAATGGTGAGCGCGCCCGCTTCATGTTCGAGCCGATCATGAAGCAGCGCTTGGAGCGCTTAGGAATCTCCCCAGCTTTCTCCATCGCCAGCTCTGAGGAGGAGTTGAGCACGGCACGGAGTATCAATAATCTACTCAGTGCGAACCCCACCGTGATCCTCGTCGCGTCCACCACCGCGCCTGCGGGTCCCGACGATGCGATCGGCCGAGCCATGACCCGCGTCGGCTGCCATATCGAGCGGTTCCTCGCACCGGTGGAGCCCGGGAATCTTTTCCTGCTCGGATACAAGGATGACGTGCCGATCATATCGGCGCCCGGTTGCTTCCGCTCTGCCAAGGCCAACGTGGTGGACGTCGTGCTTCCGCCCGTTCTTGCGCGCTATCGTGTTTCCAGTTGGGAAGTCGCGGCGCTGGGCCATGGGGGCCTATTGAGCTAAACATCGATTTTCGTTCCCCTCTGTTTTCCCCGATTCTCCGCACGACCCGGAATCAAGCACTCCGGTTCATCCCGGAAAACCTTGATTCCTTTTCAGCCGGACGTTCCTCCAAGGCGTCCGGCTTTTTTTATCTCCTGCCGCCGACGCCGCTCGGATTGCGGCCTTTTGCGCGCGCGGTCTACCATAAAGATTGGCCCAGCGCCTGGCATGCGCGAGACAGTATGGCTCGCTGCCTGGCCGGAGCCGGTACCGGCGTTCCTGAAGGGGTTCGCGCCGGATCGCAACCCCTGACGCGTGCATAGCGAACACAAGCTTCGAGTCAAAACGCTCATCCTCGTTTTAGCGCTGGTCGTCTGCGCGAACGTCGGCGACCTGACGCTCAAACGCGGCATGACCGAGATAGGCGCCGTCGAACTGTCCGCGGCAGGTATTGCGCGCGCGTTTCCACTCACACTGACGAACCCGAAAATCTGGATCGGCATCTTTTTCCTGGTCGGCTTTATGGCCAGCTACACCACCGTTTTGAGTTGGGCCGATTACAGCTACGTGATGCCCGTCGGCGCCTTCGGCTATGCCATGCTAACCTTCTTCGCCGTCGTCTTCCTGCATGAGGAAGTCTCCGTGCAACGCTGGGTCGGCGTCGCGCTTGTTTGCATCGGCGTCTTTCTCGTGGGCCGCACCAAGCCAAGCACAACTGAAACAGCTCAGGCTGGCCATATAGCGAAACGGAACGAGCCCGCGCCATGACGATCACCGCCATCTTTTTAATACTGCTGATCTGTGGCAGCACCAGCGGCGAAATCGCCATCGCCCGCGGATCGAAGGAAGTGGGCGAACCGGCATCCCTGCGCCCATTGGAGCTCTTGCGTTTTCTCGGCAAAGTGATGCGCACCCGCTGGCTGATGCTGGGTATCGTTCTAATGGCCATCTCTTTCTATGCCCTGCTCCTGCTCCTTTCCTGGCAGCCTGTGAGCTTTGTGATTCCCGCATCGGCGCTGAGCTACGTTGTGGGAACCGTTGGAGCCAAATACGTACTGCACGAAGAGATCAGCGGCTCGCGATGGGCAGGCGTGCTTTTGGTTTGCATCGGCGTGGCGTTGGTGGCGAAAGGATAAAACCCGGATGGAGCCGGTAACTTGGTAATCGTTTACATTTTGTTCGGAATCGCCCTGCTCGGCACGCTGACGTCCACGATATTTCTTGGACTCACGCTCGCCGGCACTTTGAAGTTCCATCGCGATGCTCGTACCGCACGGCGTAATACACTGCCCGCGCACTCGCTGCCGCCGGTCTCCGTTCTGAAGCCGGTGCACGGTCCTGAAGCGCAGCTGGAACGTAATATCGAAAGCTTCTTCCAGCAGGATTACCCGGCCTACGAGATTCTGTTCGCCGCGGACGAAGAGAACGATGCCGCGCTCGATGTCGTCCGCAAAATCAGCGCCCGCTACCCGCACATTCCCTGCCTCATTCTCGTCACCGGCAAACCGCCATGGCCAAACCCGCCCGCGTATTGTTTTTACAGAATGACCGACGTGGCCTCCCACGAGATCCTGGTCACCAGCGACAGCGATGTCGAAGTCGCGCCTGATTATTTAAAAGAAGTTGTCGCGCCGCTGCTCAATCCCAAGACCGCCATGGTCACCTGCGTTTATCGCGGCAAGAACGCCGCTGGATTCTGGTCCGGCCAAACGGCGATCGGCATGTCGATTGAAATGACCGCGGGCGTGCTGGTCGCGAACATGCTCGAAGGTATGAACTTCGGACTTGGCCCCACCATCGCCGTCAAGAAGGAAGCCGTCACGAAGATCGGTGGCTACGAAATATTAGGCGATTACTTCGCCAACGATTTCATGATCGGCAACCTGATCGATAAAGCGGGCTACACCGTTGTGCTTTCGCACCACATCATCGATCACGTCGTGAATCAAAATTTCCAGAAGATGTGGAACAACCAGCTTCGCTGGGCCACCTCCACCCGCTACTCGCGCCCCAAGGGCCACTTCGGCAGCGGCCTCATTTTTGCGATGCCCTTCGGCATCCTCGGCCTGCTCTCGGGAGCGATGCTTGGCCAAGTGCAACTGGGCTTATGGCTCTTCCTCGCCGCGTGCATCAACCGTTTGCTGGAAACATGGGCCGTCGGATGGACCGTCGTTCGCGACCCGGTCGCGAAGAAACAACCGTGGTTGTATCTGGTGCGCGATCTGCTCGGATTCGTCGTCTGGGTGGCCAGCTATACATCCGCCAAAGCCGCGTGGCGATCGAGCAACTACGAGTTGAGAAAAGACAAGATCGTACTCCGCGAAAAGGCGACCGCAGCCAAGCCGTAGGCCGTGCAAGTCTAATTCTGCGGCGTGACGTTTAGAACGTCCTTGGCCTCCACCTTCTGATACTGCATTGGAAGTGACGCGCCATTCACGTAGGCCGTCCACTGATCTTTATAGTGCGAAGAAAGCGGCTGCCCGGATTCCCCGGCGGTGAGCCCAATCGTACTTTTATCCAAGGCGCTAAGATCCACGGTCATTCGCATCGACGGTCCGATCCGGCCGTTGTACTGCAGCACCGTCCACGGAGCGCCGCTCATGGGCACCGGGCCAAGATTGAAGTAGCCTCCCAGCACGGGAATTCTTCCCATTACCGGATTCGCCATCCGCAGCGCTTGCGCCGGACCCAACTTCCAACGCGCCGCCTTCGATCCCTGCGTCTTCGCGGCCTCGTCAAACGCGCCAACCAGCGCACGTACCATCACCGCATCCCAATCCGGAAACCAGCCCGCGGGCCGCTGCCGGACAATCCGTTCGACGGCTTGCGGCGGCACCTGCGCCCGCTGCGTGTCGCTCAACGAATCCGCTGCGGTGTCCGCAATCAGCTTGCGAAGGTGATCGTATAGGCGCACCGCCAGCAGCGCGGCCGGCGAATCCGCGCTCATCTGTCCGTTCCACTTTCGCAACTCATCAACAGCCTCGGCCAGTTCCGGCCTCCCGCTTTTTTTGCGATCCCAAGCCGCCACCACTTCGCGGGCAACGCGCAAATGCACGGCCGAGTACACATCGCGCTGCACTCCAACCATCTCTTCGGGCTTCCACTTCGACTGCGAGTTCAGTCTCGATCGAATTTGCCGCACCCGATACGGCGGAGCGAACCGCCCGTTCACCTTGTAGCGGAAACCGGAAGGGAACGGATTCTGGTTCGCGGTTGCAATAATGCCCGACTCCGGATTAAACACGCGAGGCAGATCGGCAAACGGAATGTATCCATCCCACTCGCACTCACCGTTGGTGCCGTCCGAAGGCAAGTCTCCCGCGCAATTCCTGCGAACCGGAAGCATGCCCGCCGCTTGATATCCGATGTTGCCGTCCACATCCGCATACACGAAATTTTGTCCCGGCCCGGCGTAGTGCTCCAGCGCACCAACAAATTCCTGCCAATTTCGCGCGCGATCGATATCCAAAAACGGAAATCGGAAGCCCCCCGGTTCCGCAGCGGTCCATCGCAGAGAATACTGTTTTCCATCGATCTCAGTAAACGCCGCACCATGCCGGGTCACCCACGCCAGTGTAGCCAGCGGCGCAGCGTCTCGCACCGCGATCAGGTCCCGCTCCGGGCGCGCCTGCTCGACCTTCCCCTGATACAAATACTGCCCGGTATTCAGATCCAATTGCTCGCGATAGAGATCCTGAACATCAAACTCCAGATTCGTCACACCCCAAGCGATGCGCTCATTGTGGCCCACCACAACACCCGGCAGCCCGACAATCGTCGCTCCCGTCACATTCAGCCCCGGCGCCTCCAAATGCACCAGGTACCACGGCGACGGCAGCGAAAACTCCAGATGCGGATCGTTCGAAAGAATCGGCTTGCCGGTCGCTGAGTGCGCCCCCGAAACCACCCACGCATTCGAACCCGGAGCAACGCCCGCGTCCGCATCCGCCGGCATTAAATACTCGAGTTTCGTTCGATCTCCGCGCGCAAATAACTCCATCCGATTGCGCTCCGCCGCCCAGTTCATCGTTAGTGTGCGGTACATTTCCAAGCCGGCAAGCACGGAGGAACGGACACTCCACGGCCGCGGATCGTAACGGAGTATCGAAAATTCCACCGGCAATTTGCCTTGGTGCGTCGAAAGAAAGTAGTTCACGCCACGGGCGAAGGCTGCGAGAACAGCTCGTTCTTTTGGTTCCAGCCGGGACTCCTGCTCTTCCGCAATCCGCCCCAAACGCAAGCGCCTGGATTCCGAATCGCCGGCCAGCGCCGCTTGGCCAATCACTTCCGCAAGTTCGCCCGCCGCCCGCCGCCGCATTCCATCCATCTGCCACAAGCGATCCTGAGCCATCGCGTAGCCCTCGAGAAAAATAGCGTCTTCCCAAGACGTCGCTTTGATGTGCGGAACGCCGTAAGCATCCCGCGTTATGGTCGCCGCTCCACTCAAAGGCGCGGTGATCGATCCCGAAGTCTCCGGCAACGGCCGGTACGCAAGCCAATACACGGCACCAGCGACGAGCACCGCCAAAACCGCTATGCTCAAATTGATAGCCCGCAATACGCGATCAAGCAGCATTGATCCGATTTTAGCCTTGTTCAACGAGGCTTCGAGCAGAGAAGACGGCAATTCACTAATTATTTCCGAACCATGTCGCTTCGCCTTTTTCTTCTCGCTGCCATTGTGGTCCTCAACGGTTTCTTCGCAGCCGCCGAAGTGGCGCTCGTGTCCGTGCGAACTTCGCGATTGAAGGAGTTGGCCGAAGCCGGGAACGCATCCGCGAAAGCCGCGCTCGGATTGCTCGATAATCCCGGCCGCCTCCTTAGCGTCACCCAGGTCGGCGTCACACTCGCTAGCCTTGGCCTTGGCTGGGCGGGCGAAGACACGGTCTATCAATTGGTCCTTGCCGCTGTTTCCCCATTTCTCCCGCAGCCGACTCCGCCGGCAATAACAACCTGGCTCCACGCCGGCAGCTTGGGCGTCGCGTTCCTGGTCATCAGTTTCTTTCACGTAGTGATCGGTGAAGTGGTGCCGAAGAACCTCGCCCTCGAAAAGGCCGATACGCTCGCGCTCCTCGTCGCCGCGCCGCTGCTGCTGTTCCGTCGCATTTCGGCACCGTTCGTTATCGTGATTGAAAAAACCGCCTCTGCGGTGTCGCGTCTATTGGGCCTGCACGAATCTCATGGCGGCGGGGGGCATTCCGCCGAAGAACTCAAGTTCGTTCTCCAGTCCAGCCGCCTTGAGGGCCACCTCGAAGGCTTCGAAGAACAAGCCATCCGCAAACTGCTCGACCTCAAAGAAATCTACGCGCGCGAAATTATGGTGCCGCGCAAAGATATAGTCTCTGTGCCCGTGGATGCTGCGCTTGACGATTTATTGCGCCTGTCGCTACAGCACAAATACTCGCGCCTGCCCGTCTACGAAGGAAAGCCCGAGCACATCGTCGGCGTGGTCCATTACAAAGACCTGATGCGCGCCTGGCAGCAACGCAAAGCCGCGGCCGATCGCCGTCAGCCGCAGCCGCCTTTCCTGCTGCGCCCGTATTTGCGCGCCCCTTTGGTCGTGCCCGAGACGAAACCGCTGCATCAATTGATCGACGAATTCCGTAAGCAGCACACCCACCTGGCGATGGTTGTGGACGAGTTCGGAACCTTCACTGGTTTGGTAACACTCGAAGACGTACTAGAGCAAGTCTTCGGAGAGATCGCTGACGAGCACGATATCAAGCGCCCCACGCCCGTCGCCGGAGCCGCCATCATCGCACTCGACGGCAATACCAGCATCCGCGATCTCACCACCCGATACGGCATCGAACTCCCGGGCGACGCAGGCTTCGAAACCCTCGCCGGCTTCCTGCTGCACCAACTGGGATACATCCCCGCCCCCGGTGAATCCGTCACCCACGGCGGCCGCGTCTTCACCGTCGACGCCATGGACCGCAACCGCATCGCGCGCGTGACCATTCTGAACGCCAAGGGCGGATCATCAGGCGGCACTTAAAGCCAAGTGGGGCGGGGATTCGCCCGGCAGCCGCGCATCAGCGCGGCTAAATAAGGAGATGATTCATTCCGATTGAAAAACCGGGCAAAGCCCAGCCGCCGCCCCAAAGGGCCGCCCCACAGTCACCCCAAGCTACTTTGGCGATCGCCGAGCAGGGTCCCCTGCGGGGGCCTATAGGTGTCGCGGTTTGGCGGTAAGGCTGATTTGCCGTGATACGATTGGGTCGTTATGTGGAAAATATCAGGCGCAACATTGCCTTTGATTGTCTGCTTGGGGGCATTATTTGGCGGCGGTACTTGTTATGCGGATGAAATCGAAAACAGGAGCCTGCGGGGGATTCAAAAGCTCGATTTATCCCTAACATTCATAAACGTTGAGGAAGAGTTGGAAAGTAAGGTCCGAACTGATATCGAACTGAGACTGAGGCAAGCCGGTCTGCAAATTGGTGACGTCGAATTTTCTTCGACAAGCAGCCGAAGTAGGACCGTACTAACACCAAAGCCTGAACGCCCTCCCAAGTTGGTTGTAAATGCCACCGGACCGAGGACGTGTGATACCTCGATCGCTGTTCTTCAGTCAATTCGGCTTCATCGCGATGCATCGATAATTCTGCCGAACGTAGAAACCTGGAGTGCAATTTCACCTGCCTCTCGGCTAAGCACTACATGTGACCAACTTCGTTCCGATGTGTCCGATCTGATCAGCAAATTCTTGAACGATTGGCTATCAGTCAATCCGAAGCCGACTGACGCAAACCGCGCGAAAACCGACAAGAAGCTCCCTTAAAATCTTGCGGTGCCGCCAGCCCAGACGCTGGATTACCGGTGGCTATTTGACAACCACGCCCGAAGTCCTGCCAATGCTTCATCACTCGATCGATACGAACTTTCAGAATAGTAAGCTTGTTCTGATTGGCTTTGCCCACTGACCTCGAACGTCCAAAGCCCGAGGCACTCACTTTCCCCGATTGTCGAGGAGAGTCCCCTAGGCATTCCGATGACGTCATACATCACGGCAGTCTTGTCATCGCGATTCAGTTTGGACCCATTTGTGGGCAATATATAACTCCACATGTATGCAGGTCCAAGTCGAATTGATTTTAGGTCTACTTCGCCGCTCATTTGGGCCCCCTAGCTGCACCCGCTCGTCCCGCCACAGTTCTCACACTTGTAGCAAGACCCATTCCGCGTCATCAGCCCGCCGCACTCGCTGCACGTCGGGGCATCCGCAGCTACTGCCGGGAACGGCAGCTTCTGTTGCGGCTCGGGTTCCGTCACCGCCAGCTTCGGAGCCTCGCCCGCTTCGTTGGCCGTTTCGTAGCCTTCGCCGAGGAACTTCGCGCCCAGCCAGCGGAAGATGTAGTCCATGATCGACTTCGCATACGGCACCTTGTCGTTGCCCGTCCAGCCGCTCGGCTCAAAGCGCACGTGGCTGAACTTGTCGACGAAGAACTTCAGCGGAACGCCATACTGCAGCGCGTAGCTGATCGCTGTCGCGAAGCTATCCATCAGGCCCGAGATCGTCGAGCCTTCCTTCGCCATGCTGATGAACAACTCGCCCGGCGTGCCGTCTTCATAGAGGCCCACCGTGATGTAGCCCTCATGGCCGCCGATCGAGAACTTGTGCGTGATCGACGCGCGTTCATCCGGCAGCTTGCGGCGGATCGGACGGTACACCACTTTCTCCACCGTCTTCTCTTCCGCCGAAGCGGAACCCGTCGCGGCCTTCGCGCCCTTCGCCGTGCCCGAGCTCAACGGCTGCACGCGCTTCGAATTATCGCGATAAATCGCCACCGCCTTCAGGCCGAGCTTCCAGCTCTCCGTGTAGGCGCTCATGACGTCTTCCACCGTCGACTCTTCCGGCATGTTGATCGTCTTTGAGATCGCGCCCGAAATAAACGGCTGCACCGCCGCCATCATGCGCACGTGGCCCATGTAATGGATCGAACGCGTGCCGTTCTGCGGACGGAAGCTGCAATCAAACGCCGCCAGATGCTCCGGCTTCAGGTACGGAGCCCCTTCAATCGTCCCGCTCGAATCAATGTGATCCACAATCGCGTTCACTTGATCCGGGTTGTAGCCGAGCTTGGTCAAAGCCGAGGGCACCGTGTTGTTGACGATCTTGATCACGCCGCCGCCCACAAGCTTCTTGTACTTCACCAACGCCAGATCCGGTTCAATGCCCGTCGTATCGCAATCCATCATGAAACCGATGGTGCCCGTCGGCGCAAGCACCGTGGTCTGCGCGTTGCGGAAGCCGGCTTCCTTGCCCAGCTCATACGCCTCTTCCCAGCACTTGCGCGCGTTTTCGTAGATCGCCTGAGGAACGCGGCGGCTATCGATGCGCGACGTCGCATCGCGGTGCATGCGGATCACATCGAGGAACGGCTCCTCATTCACCGCATAACCTTCGCACGGACCCGTGGAATCCTTCGCGATGCGCGCGCTGGTCAGGTACGCCTGTCCGCACATGATCGCCGTCAGCCCCGCGGCCCAATCGCGACCGTGGTCGCTATCGTACGGAATGCCCATCCACATCAGCAGCGCGCCCAGGTTTGCGTAACCCAAGCCCAGCGGACGGTAATCGTGAGAATTCTTCGCGATCCGTTCCGTCGGGTATGCCGCGTTATCCACCAAAATTTCCTGCGCGATGATCACCGTATCCACGGCGCGGCGGTACGCTTCCACATCGAAGGTGCCGTCGGTCTTCACGTACTTCATCAGGTTCAACGACGCCAGGTTGCACGCCGAATCATCCAGGAACATATACTCCGAGCACGGGTTCGACGCATTGATGCGCGCCGTGTTCTTCGAGGTGTGCCACCGGTTGATCGTCGAATCGAACTGCATGCCGGGGTCGCCGCACTGCCACGTCGCTTCCGACATCTGGTGCAGCAGATCCTTCGCCTTGTAGCGCTTCAGCGGCTGCATCGCCAGGCGGCTCTTCGTCCACCAGTCGTCGTCGCGGAGCACCGCTTCCATGAAGTCGTCGGTCACGCGGACACTATTATTCGCGTTCTGGAAGAAGATGGAGCCGTACGCTTCGCCGTCCAGCGACGAATCGTAACCCGCGTCAATCAGCGTGTGCGCCTTCTTTTCTTCCTTCGCCTTGCACCAGATAAAGCCTTCGATATCCGGGTGATCGGCGTTCAAAATCACCATCTTCGCCGCGCGGCGCGTCTTGCCGCCGCTCTTGATCACGCCGGCGAAGGCGTCAAAACCCTTCATGAAGCTCAGCGGACCCGAAGCCCGGCCGCCGCCCGAAAGCAGGCCGTTCTCTTCGCGCAGGTTCGAAAGGTTCGAACCAGTGCCCGAGCCCCACTTGAACAACATGCCTTCCGTCTTCGCCAGCTCCAGAATCGATTCCAGCGTATCGCCCACCGAATTAATGAAGCACGCCGAGCACTGCGGCCGCGGCTTCGTCGGGTCGATCTTTTCAATCTTGTTGGTGGATTCGTCGTAATACCAGCCGTAGCCGCGCGGCTCCTGGACGCCCACGTTGAACCACACCGGCGAATTGAAGCTCGCCTTCTGCGTCAACATGATGTGCGTCAGCTCGGCGCGGAAATTCTCGGCACCCTCGGCGGTCTTGAAGTAGCCCTGGGTCTTGCCCCAGTCGGCGATCGTGTTACAAACACGGCCAATCAGCTGGCGGACGCTCGTTTCGCGCTCGGGCTCGCCAATCTTGCCGTAGAAATACTTGGAGACAACAATATTAGTAGCGGTTTGGGACCAATCGGTAGGAACTTCCACGTCGCGCTGCTCAAAGATCACCGCGCCCTTATCGTTTCCGATCGACGCCGTGCGCAGCTCCCACTGCACTTCATCATAGGGAGTGCGTCCATCCTTTAAATGCGCAGTGAAATAGCGCGAAAACTCCACGCCCACGCGCTCTGCCACCGGCACCGGCCGCCGGGACTTCTCGGACTTCTTCATAGCGACACCTGCTCCACCCAATTTTCCCATGTTTTGTTGCCTCCGCTGCCGTGAAAAATGCGGACAAGTCTCTACTCAGACAAAAACCGCTGTTGGCAATCATCACGCAATATCTAGGTGGCTGTCAAGACAAATTCACAATATGCTGTGGCCGTCCTCCAAATCCCTGCTTCCAGATGGACTTTAGTGTGATGGTCGTGCTAGTATCGAGTGATGGCGTGGGAAATCAGCCACTTACAAGCTCTCGAAGCAGAGAGCATTCACATCTTGCGTGAAGTCGCCTCCGAGTTTCAGCGACCCGTGATGCTGTATTCGATCGGTAAGGATTCGTCCGTAATGCTGAGGCTAGCCCAGAAGGCATTCTACCCCGGACCGATTCCCTTCCCCCTTCTTCACGTGGACACCACTTACAAGTTCCGCGAGATGATCGAGTTCCGCGATCAGCAGGCCGCCGAGCTCGGCGTAAAGCTAATCGTGCACACCAATCGCAAAGCGATTGAAGACGGTGCGAACCCGATCAAGCTTGGTACCGAACGCTGTTGCGGGCTACTCAAAACGCAGGCGCTGCTTGAAGGTTTGCGCCTCGGCAACTACGACGCCGCTTTCGGCGGCGCGCGCCGCGACGAAGAAAAGTCCCGCGCCAAAGAGCGCGTGTATAGCTTCCGCGACACCTTAGGCCAGTGGGACCCGAAGAACCAGCGCCCCGAGCTCTGGAACATCTATAACAGCCGCATTGAGCCGGGCGAAAGCATCCGCGTGTTCCCGCTTTCCAACTGGACCGAAATGGATGTGTGGCAGTACATCCACCTCGAAAACATTCCGATTGTGCCGCTCTATTTCGCGAAAGAGCGCGAAGTCATCGTGCGCGGCAATTCGGTCGTCATCCCCGAGCAGGATTTCATGGGCTTGCGGGAAGGCGAAAAGCTGCAAAAGCTGAAGGTGCGCATGCGCTCACTCGGCTGCTCGCCCTGCACCGGCGCGATTCGCTCGGATGCCGATACACTCCCGAAGATCATCGCGGAGCTGGTCACCGTGAAAAATTCCGAGCGCGAGAACCGCGTCATCGATCACGACCGAGAGGGCTCCATGGAGCTGAAGAAGCGGGAGGGTTATTTCTAACATGTCTACGCTTCCCGAAGTTCTCGACCGCAAATCGCAAACGGCCGACGTCAAAATCGACATCAGCAAGTTCGATATCGACGAGTTCCTCCAGCAGGAAGAGTCGAAAGATCTGCTGCGTTTCACCACCGCGGGCAGCGTCGACGACGGCAAGTCCACCCTCATTGGCCGCCTTCTGCATGACGCGAAAGGCGCTTACGAAGATCAATTGAAGCAGGCGATCCGCGGGGGCGAAATCGACTTCTCGCTGCTCACCGATGGCCTCCGCGCCGAACGGGAGCAAGGCATCACGATCGATGTCGCCTACCGCTACTTCGCAACTCCGAAACGCAAGTTCATTCTTGCCGATACGCCCGGCCACGAACAGTACACCCGCAACATGGCCACCGGCGCTTCCACAGCGCACCTCGCCATCATTCTTCTGGACGCCGCGCGCGGCATCACGACGCAATCCATGCGTCATGCCTACATCGCGTCTTTGCTCGGCATACCGCACCTGGTCATCGCAGTCAACAAGATGGACCTGGTCGATTACAACGAAGAAGTCTTCCATCGCCTGCGCGCCGAGTTCGCTCCGTTCCTGACCAGTCTGGGCGTGAATGACGCCTACTTCCTTCCGGTGAGCGCCCTGAAGGGCGATAACGTCGTCGACCTCAGTAAAAACATGCCATGGTTTGACGGCCACAGCCTGTTGCATCATTTGGAAACCGTGGACACCACGCTCACCACCGTGGATGCGCCGTTCCGCATGGCCGTCCAGCGCGTGGTTCGCCCGGACATGAACTTCCGCGGCTACGCGGGACAGATTCTTTCCGGCGTTGTTCGTCCCGGCGACGAAGTGCTCGCACAGCCCTCCGGCCGCCGCTCTCGTGTCGAGCGCATCGTTACCTACGATGGCGATCTCGAAGCCGCGCACGCGCCCATGTCGGTGACCATCACGCTCGCCGATGAAATCGATATCAGCCGCGGCGACATGCTCTCCTGCGGCACCGAACCGACGGCCTCCCGCGCGATCGAAGCCACCGTTGTTTGGTTCGACGGAAAGCCGCTCGACCCCGCCGGTCATTACCTGATCAAACACACGTCGCAGATTGTTCCCGCGCGCATCGAAACCGTCGATTACCGCGTCAACGTGAACACGCTTCACTCCGAACAAGTGCACTCACTCTCCATGAACGAAGTGGGCGTGGTGCGCATCGCCACCGCGCGCCCGCTATTCTTCGATCCCTATCGCGAAAATCGCGGCGCCGGCGCTTTCGTCCTGATCGATCGCCAAACCAACGCAACCGCCGCCGCCGGCATGATTATTTCAGCGACGGAAGCGGGCAGCGAAACCCCGATCGACCGTATCGCCCGGCTGGTACGCTTGGCTGTCCCTGCCGGAACTCATCTCAATCTCCCCGATGACGACGAAAAGGCCATCGCCGTTCTTCGCGACGCACTGAAAGGACTTTTCCGCGATGAGTGAGCAGACCGCCCCGGTGGCCTCAACCGACACCAGCCTCGACGCAAAAATCGCCGAAGCGAAAGCCTTGATCGCCAGTGAACTGGCCAAGTCCGGCATCCACTGCGTGACCTCCAGTTTCCAGACGGAATGCGTCGCACTGGTGCACCTGATCATCGAACAGGCTCCGAACATTCCGGTACTGTTCCTCGAAACCGGCTACCACTTCCCGGAAACCATCGAGTACCGCGACCGAATCTCGAAACAATGGGGCCTGAACCTCATCAACCTCGAAGCCAAACAAAGCGTCGCCGGGCAGGAAGCGCAATTCGGTATCCTCAACAAAACCGAACCCAACAAGTGCTGCCAGCTTCGCAAAGTGGAGCCCCTTTTCGCCGGCCTCTCGCAATACGACATCTGGTTCACCGCGTTGCGCCGCGAACAATCACCGACGCGCGCCAACCTTCAGCACGTCGAGCCCTTCAAGCTCCCTTCAAAAACGCTCGAAAAAGTAAGCCCGCTCGCCACTTGGACGAACCGCGACGTTTGGACTTACCTTACCCGCCAAAATATTCCGATTCTCTCGCTCTACGATTTGGGCTACACGAGCATCGGCTGCCAGCCATGCACAAACCTGCCACTCGACTCAAGCGATCCGCGCTCGGGCCGCTGGCAGGGTAAAGGCAAGCTTGAGTGCGGCATTCATATTCAGTCTGAATAAGGCCAATCCACCGGAAATCACGCACAGGGAAAACTCTCACGGATGGCCTACGCTCTCGGGTTCTTCATCTCAATCTTGATCGGGTTAACAGGAGTGGGCGCGGGCTCGCTCATGACTCCGCTGCTGATCCTGGCTTTGGGTCTGCCTGCGAAAATCTGCGTCGGCACGTCGCTGATCTTTGGCTTCGTCGTGAAGATCATCACCGCTCCGGTCTACATGGCACGGAGACAAGTGAACTGGCGCGTGCTCGCCATCATGCTCGCGGGCGGCGTTCCCGGCGTGCTCATCGGCGTGTTCCTGTTGAAGGGACTCGACGCCAATATGATCACCGGGATCATCGGCATCACCATCATGAGTGTCGCGCTCTTCAACCTCTTCCGCCCCGCTCCGCACCACCGCAAGGATAAGGCGAACTGGCTGGCGCTAATTACGCTGCCCATCGGGGCGGAAGTCGGCTTCTCGTCGGCAGGCGCGGGAGCCTTGGGAGCCCTGGTCCTTCTCTCGCTAACCCAGATGAGCGCCGCTGAAGTGGTTGGCACCGACCTCTGCTTCGGCCTCGTCGTCGCGTTCATCGGTGGAGGAACCAACGCCGCCATGGGCAACCTGAGCGTGCCCGTGCTAACGCAGTTGTTAATCGGCGGCATCCCCGGCGCGATTCTAGGAGCTGTCCTCGCCGGCAAAGTCCCCGGCGGCAAGCTCCGCTTTGGACTGTCCGCAGCAATGGCACTGTTGGGAGCTAGTTTGGCTTACAAGGCGTTTTTCTAAACGCCCTCCACTTTATTCGATCCGGCTGCTGCGTCCCGAATTTCTTCAACATCCGCGAGGTCTCTCATTCGTCCCGCAGCAAGCTTCGCAGCGATCAAATCATCACGAGAAATAAAAAATGCCCGAAGACCGGTTGTAGCATCGATCACCGCTTCAACCCGCCTTCCCCATGCTTCGTCAAATTGCACACCATCAATCGCGGGAAGAATATCAAATGCCACCGGCTCCCGGCCGAAGCGTACGAATTGCTTCGGATCGCTCAAATCGCTGGCAGTAACATCGTCAAGGGGCACGCCAAAAGAGCGTAGGGCCGTGTAAACGGCCTGCGCATTTTCCGGATCTGCCTTGATGAATAGGTCGATGTCTTTCGTCGCCCGGGGTTGGGCGTGAAATGAGACCGCGTAACCACCGACGATCAGATACTTAACGCCGTGGACGTGGAATGCGGATAGCCGGTCCTTGAAATCTTGATACATCCGGGGCGATACCCTTCAGTTCGTAGGCGGCGGTAGTGAGCTCGGAAACCGCGTTGATCCGCTCGTGGGCAGGACGGCTCTGCCAGTACCGATACTCGTCGGCCTTTAGCTCCCGATGACTCTTAAACTTTCGAGCAATCTTTTCCATTGCGCCGATCGTACTTCCTGACTACATGCTAGCACCGGCCAACCTGGATCGCGCCGACGCAAGCAAGCTCGTGCTACTTTGTACCTCAGAGGTTTCCATGCAATTCCGAAGAATCCTTTTTCTTGCCGCTCTCGCCGGCGCGCCCGCATTCGCGCAGCTTGCGCCCATCCGGAGCGATCGCGGGGTGACGATGGGGCACTTGCACCTGGTCGTGCGCGATGTCGATGCGGCCAAGAAGTTCTGGACCGACTTCGGCGGCAAGCCGGTGAAGAACAACCAACTGGAGCTGATCGAATTCCCCAACATCTACATCATGCTGCGCAAGGGGGAACCCACCGGCGGCAGCGTCGGATCCAGCGTCAATCACGTCGGCTTTCAGGCGCGCAACTCCGCGGAAATGGTGGCGAAGTGGAATGCCGCGGGCATCAAAACGGAAAAGGGCAACGGCGCGGGGCAGTATTACGTCACCACCGACGATGGCCTCCGCATCGAAATTCAAGAGGATAAAACGCAGGCCAATCCCCTGCAGTTTTATCACGTGCACTTCAACATCCCCAGCGCCGATACCGCCGAAGCCGAGGCCTGGTATGTGCGCAACTTTGACGCCGCCCCGCGCTCGGGAACGCGTTACAAAACGGACGATATCCCTGGCTCGAACCTCACCCTCGCCGACGTAAAAGAAGCGGCCGCGCCGACCAAAGGCCGCACGCTCGATCACATCGGCTTCGTCGTCAACGACCTCGATTCCTTCGCAAAAAGACTGGAAGCGCAAGGCGTGAAGTTCGATATCGCCCCGCGCGCGGTCAACGACGGCAAAACGAAAGTCGCGTTCCTCACCGACAAATGGGGAACGTACATTGAGTTGACCGAAGGGCTCGCACCCAAGCCCTGACCGATCGAGTACGACGGGCCCTACAGCCCTGCCAACACTTCGTAATCCACATTTCCGCCCGAGAGAATCACGCCGACGCGCTTGACCTCGGGCGGAAGTTTTTTGGCGAACACCGCTGCGGCCGACGCCGCTCCACTGGGCTCAGTGAGAATCTTCATCCGCGTCAGCAGGAACTTCAGCGCCACACGGATTTCGTCTTCGCTCACCAGTACGATCTTCTCTACATTCTTCCGCACAATCGGAAACGTGAGTTCGCCGGGGATCTGTGAGCGCAGTCCATCCGCAATGGTCGCCGGAGGAGCAATCTGCACGCGCTCGCCCGCCTGCATCGAAAGGTACGTGTCGTTCGCGTCTTCCGGCTCCACTCCAAACACGCGGATCTTCGGGCACAGCGCCTTCGCCGCAATTGACGAGCCCGACATCAGCCCGCCGCCGCCGATCACGACAACGAGTGCGTCCAGGTCCGGCACTTCTTCGCACAATTCCATCGCCGCTGTTCCCTGCCCCGCAATGATCCACGGATGATCGTAGGGAGGCACCAGTGTCGCGCCGGTTTCTTCCGCAAGCTTCTTGCCGACGGCGACGCGATCTTCCTTGAAGCGGTCATAGATCACGATACGCGCGCCATAGCCCTTCGTGGCTTCGAGCTTCGCCTTCGGAGCATCGTGCGGCATGGCGATCGTTGCCGAGGTGCCCACCGCCGCGGCGGCAATCGCCACCGCCTGCGCGTGATTGCCGGAAGAAAACGCGACCACGCCTCGCGGCAAATCGGCCTTAGGAATCGAATAGAGGAAATTCGCCGCGCCGCGGATCTTGAACGCGCCGCCCGTCTGCAGGTTCTCGCATTTGAAGAACGCCGACACACCTGCGGCCTTGTTGAAGCTGCGCGAGGTCAGCACCGGAGTCTTCTTCGCGACGCCGCGAATCCGTTCGGTCGCGGCTTTTACATCGGCAATGGTGATTTCGTTAAGCAACTCTTAGAATAACGTGGCACACTGAAAGCGTGCCTGAACGTTGTACCTGCGGCGCCCAGTTGCCGCCCGACGCTCTCTTCTGCCACCGTTGTGGCAAACCGCAGCGTGAAGATCTAATCCAGCGCGAAGAATTGCTCGAGCGCGCTGAAGAAATGATCGCGCAGGATCCTGCGGATGCGTTTGCGCCCCCGCCCTTGCCGCCAACAGCGCCCCTCCCCATCGGGCTCAAGAACGTCGTTGCGGTGCGTGTAGCTCTGTTCGCCGGAGTGCTGTGCCTGGTGGCGTCGATGCTTCTCGGACAAGTGCCGGGCCTGCAGGTGCTCGCAATGCTTGCGCCGGCGGCTTCCGGATTCCTTGCCGTGCATCTCTACCGGAAGCGCACAGGCCAGCACCTTTCCATGGCCAGCGGCGCGCGCCTGGGATGGATCTCCGGCCTATTCGGCTTCATCCTGATCACGATTCTCTTTACAATTTTCTCGGTGATGCTGTCGCAGCCCGAACTCGCCGACGCCATCCGCCAGCAAGCCGAGCAGCGCAATCGTCCGGAGATGATGCAGGTGATGGAAGAGTTCCGCTCGCCCGAAGCACTCGCGAAGACGCTGGCGGCCACGTTTCTGATTTTCACGCTGCTGCCGGCATTTGGCGGCACGCTGGGCGCAAAGTTCCTGAACCGCGACAGCCGCTAAGCGCGCTTTCTTCGCCCTGACGCCTGCTTCACCAAGAACACGCCCAGTAAGATCACAGCCATCGCCATCCACACCATTGGCGTCAACGGCTCGCCCAGGAACACCGCGCCCAACAACACGGCCACCACCGGATTCACGTAGTTGTAAACCGAAGCGAGCGCCAACGGCATCCGGTCCAGTGTGTAGATGTAAGCACTGTACCCCACCAGCCCGCCAAACAGCGACAAGTACGCAACGGCCAGCAGCCCCTCCTGTGTCCACTGGCTTGGCCTGCCATCAAAAAGCGACACCGCGCCCATCGCCAATCCCGCCGCCAACTGCTGCACCGCTCCGCTGGTGATCGGATGCGCCTTGCGCGAAAGCCTCTTCTGGCCCAGCGAGCCCACCGACCACATCGCCACACCGAATTGCAAAATAAAAAATCCGGAAACGAGTCCCGCGCGATCCACAGCGAACGCCGTGCCCCCTCCCAACAGCGCCGGAACCAACAGCAGCGCAACGCCGGAAAACCCGATCAGCATGCCGCCCACTGTCGGCAAATGCAATCGTTCTCCACCCGGCAGCAGTGCTTCGATGCCCACCATCCAGAACGGCTGCACACAGACGATTAACGCAGCCAATCCACTGGGCAGCCATTGCTCGGAATACGCGAGCGCGCCATTGCCGCAGCCAATCGTGATCACGCCCCACATCGCCGTCAGCCATAGCTCGCGGGCGCTTGGGAGCTTCGTCCCGCGTATCGCCGCCGCGATTAAAAGGATTCCGCCCGACGCCGTGTAGCGCAAGAACATCAGCGTCGCCGGCGAAAACGATCGCACGGCGATTCGGATGCCCAGGTATGTGGTTCCCCAGAAGAACCACACGCAGGCCAACGCTACGTAATCGATCGCATGCAGTTTATGTGAAATCCGGGTCGTCAGGTTACCATGTTAGCTTGATCCTCACGCTCACTATCAACCCGGCGATTGACCGCATCATCATTGCGGACCGCCTCGTTTTCGAAGATCGCGGCTATATCTTGGACCGCGCCGAAGCCCCCGGCGGGCGCGGCATCAATGCGGCGCAGGTCATTCATTCCTTCGGCGGCAAAACGGCGGCCATTCTGACGGGCGGCGGACCCACGGGCAAACGCCTGGAAACGCTGCTCGCTGACCTCGGCTTTCCCTTCGAAGTGGTGCACGTAAAGGCAGAAAGCCGCGCGAACCTAACCATTTCGGATAAGCACGGTCTCACTCTCAAACTGAACGAACTCGGCCGTCCGCTCGAAGCGAAAGACCTGGCCGAGATCAAGAAGCGCGTGGAAGCGAAACTCGCCAAAGCGCGTTGGCTGATGATCTGCGGCAGCGTTCAGCCCGGTGTTGCGCCACATTTCTACTGCGAGATCATCGAAATGGCCAAGGCACACGGCGTCAAGACGCTGCTCGATACCGATGGAGATGCGCTCCAGCATGCGCTCGAAGCAAAGCCCACGGTCATCACGCCGAACCAGCAAGAGGCCGAACGGCTCCTCGGCCGCGCCATTATCACCCGCAATCAATGTCTCGAAGCCGTGGAAGCCATGCAGCAAATGGGACCGGAGTCGGTGATTCTCTCCGTCGGCGCTCGTGGCGCGATCGGCTCGTCTCCCGAGGGACTATTCGAAGCGCTTCCGCCGCGCGTCGATGTGCTTTCTCCCATCGGCGCTGGCGATGCGCTCGCCGCCGCCTTCGTTTGGAGCATGGACAAGAAGAAACCGTTCGCCGAATCGCTGCGCTGGGGCGTCGCCGCTGGAACCGCGGCATCGAAGCTCCCCGGTATGACGTTCCCCACCTTCGATCAGACGCGAACCGTCTTCAAACAAGTGGAAGTCCGGCCCACGCGCTAACCCGCGACCGCAACGCAAAGTCCGCGCCCGGCCGCTTACGAACTCTTCTTCCGCTTGCGGAACAAAACATCCGTCGACGCTTTGCGCGAAGTCGTGACCACAATCAGAAACAGTACGCCCAGCGAAGCCAGCGTCGCCACCGATCCGATCATGAAGTAGTCGGAGTCCTTGAGCGGCGATGGCATCACCTTCACAAGAATGCCGGCAACGGCACCGAAGATGAAGAGCATCGCCAATACAAGAATGGCAACGCGCGGCATTAGTCGTATCTCTCGTACTTCACTTGGCTCTTGTCGAAGCCCTGGTCCAGCAGCGTTTGGCGGACGTCGTTCACCATTTCCTTGAGTCCGCACAAATATACGTCGATGTCGCGGCGGCCCTGGATCACTTGCTCCAGATGCGCCGTCACGCGGCCTGAAGGCCCCGTGTAGCCGGGCTCCGGACGCGTCACCGTCGGCCAGAACTGGAAGCGGCCCGGCTGCTCCTGCTGCAGCTTTTCGAATTCGTCGCGATAGTACAGGTGCGGCTCGTGCCTCACGCCGAACAGCAAATCAAAACGCGGGCCGTTCGCGCCGTCACCCGCGCCGAAGTGATTCCGCAACATCGAGCGGAACGGAGCCACGCCCGTTCCCGTCGCAATCATTACGGAATCGCGCACCGGCTTGCGCAGAATAAATCCGCCCAATGGCGGCTGCATCGTCACCGATTCGCCCGGCTGCAGCGCAAACAAGCGCGGCGTGAACTTTCCATCCGGCACCAGATTGATACACAACTCAAACCGGTTGCCACTGGCAGGCGCGGAGGCGATCGAATACGCGCGGGTGATTTTTTTATCGCCGATCATGTCCGAGAGTGCAACAAATTGTCCCGGTGTGAACTTCATATCGTCCATGCCAACCGCTTCAAAAACGAAGTGGCGGACTTCGGGAGCAATCTCGGTATATTCGATCAGCTTCGCTGGCAAAGTTGCTTGCATACGGTCTACTGTACCTCGGCTTCACGGGCTCGGCCCAATAATGCTTCCACCATCGCCGGATGCCCGTCGAGTGGCGGAGTCACGTCTATCTGTAAATTTGGATGACTCGCGCGCGCCTCATCCACTAACTTCGGCAGATCGCGCTTCAAATGTAGTCCTAACGTCAAAAAGTAAGGGACAACAATAACACGGCTGGCACCCCGCGCGGCCACGGCATCCACCGCACCCGCCAAATCGGGCTTCCCGCCTTCGAGAAACGCCGCCTCCACGTTCGCGTATCCACCCGCCGCGGCCATCTGCCGGGCCACGATGCGGACAGCCTCATTGGCGGATTCCACACTCGACCCATGGGCGAAAATAATAAAAGCGGAGTTCATCATATTGCGCTACGCGAGAATCGGCGGCTTCTCCGGTTCGGGAATGTAATGCACCAGGAAGTCCAGAAACGCGCGGCTCTTGCGGCGGCCGTTGTTGTGCTGCAACTCCAATCGTTGCAGGAACACAAGCGAGCCAAGCACGTCGGTATCGCGCACCGTCATGCCGATCTCTTTGGCCAATCCGGCTTCAAACTCCGCTGCAGCGGCCGCCAGCTTCTCTTGAATCGAAGCCGCGTAGGGATTCTGCGGGCGTGATTCATAAATCAACCCCGATTCCTTGGTCCGCAGCGTCTTGATCGCCGCCTCCAGCGCTTCTCTCGCGTCCGTATCCATCGCCCGCTCCGCCTGCATCGCGCGGCGCAGTGCAAGAGCCAGCATGAAGACCAACGGTTCATTGTCCCGAATGAACTTCTCGCTGACCTTCACGTCCATATTCGGAACTTGCGAGGCGTCCAGTTCCGGAACCCGTTCGCGCGCGCGGGCGTCGCGAAGGTGCGGACAATCGAGCGGGCAATCGAGTGTATTCTCGCGCTGCTCCCCGCAACACTGCGGACAAATCTCCGCGTTCACCGCCGCACAATGGCGCCGGGCCTTCTTTACATTGCAAATGTTGCAGGAAACGCTCACGGAAAACGATGCCTATCGTATTATCGAGGAAGTAGCCCCGGGAAAGAAACCCCAATAAGGAAGAAAGCCGCGCCCCCGTGCGGACGCGGAAGGAGAGGATCGTGGCCATGCGGCGCATCGATGTGCATGTAAAGGTGGAGCTTGTCTTGGACGACCAGGAGAAGCCCGAGCGCGTCGCCGCCGAAATCTGCCGCCTCATCAAAAGAGTCTACGGCGTGCGCACCGCCGAGGTGTCAAACGTGATTGACAAAGACGCCTAGCCCCTTTTCGAGGAAACGATTCCCGTCATCGCAACGTCTTTTCCATCGAGCGAAATTGTGCCCGCCACGAATTCCGCGGCCCAAACATTCGCGCACCAAAATGTTTGACAGCAACATCTAGTACGATGAGAGTTGGAGGAACCATCATGAAACGGAACCTAATCGCCGCATTGCTGCTTGGCGCAAGCGTGCTCTCCGCCGCAACCGATGCGCCGGAGCGACTGCAGGCAGCGGCTGACGCGCTCAAAGAAGTGATGGATATGCCTGACAAGGCCATCCCGCAGGATCTTCTCAACAAAGCCCAGTGCGTCGTCATTGTGCCCGATCTGAAGAAGGGCGCGTTTATCGTCGGTGCAAAGTATGGCAAGGGTTTTGTCAGCTGCCGCAATAAGAGCGGAGTCGGCTGGTCGGCCCCGGGCTCGATCCGCGTCGAAGGCGGCAGCGTGGGCTTCCAGATCGGTGGATCCGAAATGGACGTCTTCATGCTCGTGATGAACCAGCGTGGCGCCGATCGCCTGCTGCGCAACAAGTTCACTCTGGGCGGCGATGCCACTGTGGCCGCCGGTCCCGTGGGGCGCACCGCGGAAGCGCAAACCGATGCCCGTATGACGGCAGAAATCCTCACCTGGTCGCGTTCGCGCGGCTTGTTCGCCGGTATCGCACTGAACGGCGCAACGCTGCGTGAAGACGAAGACTGGAACCGCGATCTCTACGGCAAGTCGCTGAAGAATCGCGACATTGTGATGAACGCCGTCGCCCCAGCGCCAAAAGCCGCGGCTCCGCTGCTCTCTGAGCTCGACCGCTATTCGAGCCGCAAGTAGCCTACGCGCTCACCTCACATGACAGACGACGCGGCGTTTTTCGCAACCGCTACTGAAGCGGTCAATCGCCTGGAGCGCGAACTTCGCCGCGTCCCTTCTCTACAATCTTCCTCGTGGCGCGCCCTGGAACTTGGCTCCGGTTCCGGCCGATTATTGCGCGCGATGAGTGGCCACTTCGCCGAAATCATCGGCTGTGAGAGCGGCGAAGCCCGCATAGAAGCGTCGCGGCATCTTTTGCGCGATCTTTCCAACGCCTTCATCCACCCCGCGGACGGCACACGAATTCCGGCGGTTGGCGACCATTCCATCGATTTCGTCTACTCCGTGGGCGATTTCACGGAACGCAATGGGCGCGCGGGCGCTCTCGCGCTGTTCCGTGAACTCCGCCGTGTGCTCGTTGCAAACGGACTCGTTTGCCTGCGATTCACCGGCCAGGCTCCCGGAGCGGGTGATCCCGTCTTCACCGCAAACGAATTGGTGGAGATCGCCGCCGCACATGACTTTCAAGTTTTCGCGATGGACGGCGCCGGCACGCGCTCCCTCTGGACCACATGGCGCAAGCGTGAGGAAGGTTGGTTCCAGCAGACGGAAGCAGAATCGCGCTCGGTTAACGCCAGCACCGTAGTTCGCCGAATCACCAATGCCAGCAGCAATGAGGCCGTAGCGCCATGCCGCGGCCGCTTCGCCTCCATTCTCATCTACGCCGAGAATTTGCTGGCCGACGCCTCCATCGGTCCCCTTCGCGTCACCATCGGCACTTCCCTCGGCATCGTTACGTATATCGGAGCCACCGACCGCGCCGGTTGGCAGCCCATTCGCGTCGAATTACCGGAGCAGGAGGAAACCGGACTTCTGCCGGTGCAAATCACCTGGTTCGATCGCCCGATCGCGGAATCGGTTACCCTCCGCGTGATTCCGCCCGGCCCCATGGTGCCGCGCGTTGTCGCCATCACCGACGCGCTGCGGCCCGGCAACCGCCACAAGATTGTCAGCGGCCGCATGAAGCTGGTAATGGAAGAGATCGCGCACCCCGACGAAGTGCAGGCATTCCTCGGCGGCAAACCCGCCTGGGACGCCGAATACAACTGCCTCGACCCCCAGCAGCGCCGCTACCAGTGGAGCTTCCAGCTCCCCGACGAAATCACCCCCGGCACGCACACCCTGGAAGTCCGCGCCGCCGGACGAACGCTCGCGCGCGTACCGGTGGACGTGGCATAGCCCCTTTCGCCTCACATTCTCCAAAAACTTTCTTTTGGCCCACTGGAAGTAGATTAATGCCAATTGTGGCGTACGGAATTCAGGTATATACTGCCGGAATGCGACGCCGCAACCACCTTTATTTCCTATTTTCTGCTTGCGTTTTCTGCGCATGCACGGCGATTCCTTCGTTCGCTCAGCAAAAAACCCTGGCTCCGCCGGAGTTCATCGAATGGCTGCCGATTTCCGATGCCGACAAAGCACAGCAAGCTCCTAAAGTGGATAAAGACGCCGGTGCGGAAATTCTTCTGTGGCGTGCGCACGTGGTAGACGAATTTCTCGGTGATAACCGATCCTTCCAGCGCGCGACCTATCACTATATCCGCATGAAGATCTTCGACGACAAGGGCAAGGAACGCGCCACCACTATTGACTTGCCGTATCGCGAGCCAGGCGGCATTCTAAACGTCTCCGGGCGCACCATCAAAACCGACGGCACGGTTCTGGAGCTCGATCGCAAGACGGTGTACAAGCGCAACGTCGAGCGCTTGGGCGGCCGCCGCCAGTCCGTGGTTTCCTTCGCCATGCCCGGCGTTGAGCGCGGCGCAATTTTGGAATATCGATGGAAGCAGACCCAGGACGACAACCGTTTCCGTTACGTTCGCCTCAATTTCCAGCGCGATTTTCCCGTGCAAAAGGTCACCTATTTCGTAAAACCACTTTCGAGCGACTATGTGGTCAACGAAGAAATGATGCTCGCTCCGTTTAACTGCTCGCCAACCCCAGTCAAACGGGAAAACGACGGATACGCCTCCACCTCTCTCGAAAATATCCCGGCATCCATCGACGAACCCTATGCCCCAAGCGGTCCTAACGTGGAACAATGGGCGCTTCTTTATTACCGCCGCGATGCATCCAAGAACCCCGAAAAATACTGGGAAAATGAGGGCAAGCGAGTCTATAAGGAATTGAAGGATTCGCTCAAGACAGACGACGGAACCAAAGCCGCCACCGCGAAGGCCCTAGCGGGCGCCACCAGCGACAAGGAAAAGATCAACGCGCTGATCGTTTATCTCCACCAATCAATTAAATCTCTGAGCGACCCCAGCCTGACCGATGCCGAACGCCAGAAATTCATTGAGAAGCTTCCAGATCGTCCGCGCACCTCCACCGAGATTCTCAAAAGCGGCATCGCGACGCCCTATGAAATGAATGTCGTGTTTGCCGCACTCGCCAGTCAGGCAGGCTTCGACGCCCGCCCGGCAAAGGTGGCGGACCGCCTGGAAATCATATTCAACCCGAAGCTTGCCGATAACTACTTTCTCGACAACACCGACGTCGCCATCAAAGACGGCACCACATGGAAGGTTATGGACGTCAGCAGCAAAATCATTACCCCGGGCATGCTTCCGTGGCAGGAAGAAGGAATGTACGCTCTGATCACGGACCCCAAAGCGCCCACGTTTGTGAAGACCCCCGATAGCCAGCCGGAGGCCTCCAGCGAAAACCGAAAAGCATCGCTGCAGCTCTCCGCGGAAGGCGAGTTGTCCGGCGAGGTGACGGAAACATTGACGGGCCACAAGGCGGAGGAATACCGCAGCCAGTTGAGTGATAAGGCCGAACCCCAACGTGAAGAGTGGCTAAAGGATCGCGTCACGCGCATGTTCCCGGACGCCGAGGTCACCGGCGTCAAAATCCAGAACGTCGAGGAAGCCAGCCGGCCGTTGATGATCTCTTATCACCTTGCCGCCAGTCATTTCGCGCAAGTCACGGGAAAACGGATTCTCTTCCAACCGATCGCATTTCACCGCGCCATCGGTAACCGTTTCGCGGCCTCGCAGCGCCGTTATCCGATCGAATTTCCTTACGCGTGGCAGGAACAGGACGAACTCGAGATTAAATTACCCGAGGGCTTCGCGCTCGACAATGCCGACGCTCCCTCCAATTTGGAATTCGGCAAGCCAGGGAAGTACGCCATCGCCTTCCGGATCACGAAAGACGCGAACCCATCGCTGCTTGTCACCAGGGAATTCGTTTTCGGCAGAGAAGCGCAGCTTCATTTCGATGCCGCAGCGTATCCGGTGTTGAAGAAAATTTTTGACGAAATTCAGGTCCGCGACCGCCACGGACTATCGCTAAAGGAAAACTAAAGGAGCCGGACTATGCGGCGCGCCGCCCTATTGTTTCTTTTTCTCACCTTATGTGTCACCCAGGCCTCCGCTGCCGACAGCCTGCCGGACTGGGCCAAGCAAGCCGCCGCGGCCACCGTTGCGTCCTATCCGTCCAAGGTCACCTCCGTGGTGCTTCTCAGCGAGGAGTACGTCACCGTCGATGCCGAAGGCCGCCGTGTCATGCGGGAGCGCGGAGCGGTCAAAGTCCTGCAGAGCAGTGGCGAGAAAGTGAGTGCCGTCCGCTTCTACAATGCGAAAAGCGGCCGGATTCGCGACTTCCAGGGCTGGCTCGTCGCGCCTTCCGGCAGCGTGACTCCTTATGCCAAGAATCGCATCATCGACGTCGCCGCATCCCGCGACAACGTGTATGACGAATACCGGGTGAAAGTGCTCGAATGCGGATGCTCCGTCCCCGGCTCCGTTTTCGCGTGGGAAGTCACTGAGGAGGAAAAGTCGATCTTTACACAGGACCGCTACTCCTTCCAAGGCCGTGATCCCGTCCTGATCTCGCGCTATACCGTGACGCTTCCCGCTTCCTGGGAGGCCAAAGGTGTGGCCTTCAATCGTGACGACCTGCAACCGCAAGTTTCGGGCAACACCTATACGTGGGAACTTCGCAATCTCCCAGCGATCGAAAAAGAAGATCACAGTCCCACGTTTGCCGCGCTGGCCCCGCGGCTTGCAGTCAGCTATTATCCACCCACCGATAACCGCGCTGGTCTCGTTGGCCTCAAGGATTGGAGCGGCGTTTCCGCCTGGCTGGCGCCGCTGGTGGACCCGCCCGCGGAAGTCACCGAAGCCATCCGTGCAAAAGCGTCGCAATTGACGGCGAATGCCACGGGTGAACTCGATAAGATTCGCGCCATCGCCGCCTTCGCGCAGCAAACCAGCTACGTGGATGTCAGCTTGAACCTCACTCGCGGAGGCGGGTATACGCCGCGCAAGGCCGATGACACACTTGCGCGGAACTATGGCGACTGCAAAGACAAAGCCACGCTGATGCGCTCTCTCCTCAAAGCTGTTGGCGTGGACGCCTATCTCACTACCATCACCTCGGGCGACCGCACCTACGTACGGCCTGAGTGGCCATCTCCCTCTCAGTTCAACCACGCGATCATCGCCGTGAAAGTTTCCGATTCCGTGAAACTCCCCACCGTACTCGATCAGACTCCACTTGGCCGCCTGCTGATTTTCGATCCTACAGACCCCATCACTCCAGTCGGCGATCTCCCTAGCGAGGAACAAGGCAGCTACGCATTGGTGATCGCCGGAGCCAACGGAGCGCTCATGAAAATGCCCGCGCTTTCGCCCGATGCACGCCGTATCGATTCGAACGTCGAGGGTACCGTGGCACTCGATGGAACCCTCGAAGCAAAAATCGAACGCAAATACTTCGGTCAGTCTTCCTTCCGCATTCGCGCCATCGAGAAAATGCAAGGCGCCGCCGAACTACGCAAAGCGTTCGAAGCGGGCATCAGCAGCCAGTTGGGAGCCACCACACTGAAGACGCTCTCCACCGATGGGCCTGCGGGATCGGACCGGCTTTCCATGAAAGCGGAACTATCGGCCGAGCGCTTCGGGCAGGCAATGCAGGGCCGTCTGTTTGTTGTTCGTCCTGGATTACTCACCAGCGGAGGCGAATACTCCTTCCGCACCCGTCAGCGAACCGCACCAATCAAACTGGAAGCCGATCTTCGCCATGACACCATCACGATTCAATTGCCGAAGGGCTTCAAGCTGGACGAAATTCCGCGCTCTGGGAAACTGGATGGTGATTACGGGACCCTGGACGTGAACTGGACCGTCAAGGACGACGTAGTGACGATGGAGCAGACGCTGGAGATTCACGAAACCGTCGCTCCCGCCGCCGACTACGCGAAGGTCCGCGAGTTCTTCGACCGCGTCAACGGAGCGCAGGGCGCGCCCGTGGTGCTCGTCAAACAATAGGCCGATACAGCAGCAACAAAAAGAGCCGGCACTGGCCACCCTGTGGCGGAGGAGTGCCGGCTCTTTTTGCAGTCCACCTCCTTGCCGCTCCATTCGTGGCACCATGAAGCTTGTGTCCAAGTCTCCGGGGAGCCGTCTCGCATGATCCGTCAACTGAAGTCCGGCCAATCCGCCGCCGCAAAGGCGGAATCGAGTGCGCAAGTCCGTGCCACTGTCGAAGCGATCCTTTCCGATATCGAGGCCAACGGCGAACAAGCTTTGCGCCAGTATTCGGAAAAATTCGACAAATGGTCGCCCGAGTCATTCCGCCTCACCGGCGCCGATATCGAAGGCTGCCTCCGCGCGCTGCCCAAGCAGGTGATCGATGATATCCAGTTCGCGCAAACTCAAATCCGCAATTTCGCTCTTGTGCAGAAAGCGGCGCTGACCGATGTCGAAGTGGAAACGATCCCCGGCGTCGTACTCGGCCACAAAAACATCCCCGTGAATAGCGTCGGATGCTACGTGCCCGGCGGACGCTACCCAATGGTGGCCTCGGCGCACATGAGCGTGGTCACCGCGAAAGCCGCCGGAGTGCAGCGCATCATCGCTGCCGCCCCACCGTTTGAAGGAGCCCCGCATCCCGCCATCGTCGCCGCCATGCACCTTGGCGGAGCCACTGAGATCTACGCAATTGGCGGAGTGCAAGCCGTTGCCGCCATGGCGCTTGGAACGGAAAGCATCGCTCCGGTGGACATGCTGGTGGGCCCCGGCAACGCGTACGTCGCCGAAGCGAAGCGCCAGCTTTTCGGACGAGTCGGCATCGATCTGCTCGCCGGCCCCACCGAAACGCTCATCATCGCCGATGACACCTGCGACGCCGAGATGGCCGCCGTCGATCTCATCGGACAGGCGGAGCACGGCCCCAGCAGCCCCGCCGTGTTGCTGACGAATTCGAAAAAACTCGCGGAGGAAACGCCCGCAGCGATCGAGAAGCTGCTTGGCTGGCTCCCCACCGCCGCCATCGCGCGCGAGGCGTGGAAGAACAACGGCGAAATTATTCTGTGCGACACGCTCGACGAGATGGTTGCCGAAGCCGACCGCATCGCGAGCGAACACGTCCAGGTGATGACCGCCGATCCCGATTATTTCCTTAAGAAAATGACCAACTACGGAGCTTTGTTCCTGGGAGCCCGAACCAATGTCGCCTATGGCGATAAAGTTATCGGCACCAATCACACGCTGCCCACGCTCAAAGCCGCGCGCTATACCGGCGGCTTGTGGGTGGGCAAGTTCATCAAGACCTGCACCTATCAGCGCGTGCTCACCGACGAGGCGTCGGCTTTGATCGGCGAATACTGTTCGCGCCTCTGCGCCATCGAAAATTTCGCGGCCCACAAGGAACAAGCGGATCTCCGCGTGCGCCGCTACGGAAACAACAAAGGAAAGGTATCTGCGTAAAATGCCCTCGTCTCAACAGCCCGTTGCCATTGTGTTTGGAGGAGCCGGCGGCATCGGCACCATCATCTGCGAGAAGCTCGCGGCGGCGAACATGCACGTGATCGTGGGCTACAACCGCTCCGCGGACGCCGCGGAAAGGCTTGTGAAGTCGTTGCCTGGCGGCGGCCACTCCGCGCAGTTGGCGCCCGTCACCGATAGTGCCGCGCTCGAAAAACTGGCGGCAGCGGTCGAAAGAGATTACGGCCGCTGCGACGCGCTCGTGAATTGCGCCGGCATTACGCGCTTCGTCCAGCACTCCGATCTCGATTCGCTCGATGACGACCTCATCAACAACATCCTTGCGACGAACGTCCGTGGAGCCTTCGCCACCGTGCGCGCGTTTCGTGCGCTGCTCGAAAAAAGCACCCTTCCCGGCGGCGGCGTCGTGGTGAATCTGTCGTCATCGGCCGGCACCATCGCCATCGGCAGCAACGTCATGTACTGCGCCTCGAAAGCCGCGCTTGACAGCATGACCCAATCGCTCGCACGCGCCCTGGCCCCGAGCATTCGAGTTGTCTCCGTATCGCCCGCATTGGTGGATACCGAATTCGTAAAATCGCTCGACAAGGTCTGGCACGATCAGCAAGCCGCCCGCACGCCCATGGGCCGGCTGGCGACCCCCGATGAAATCGGCACCGCCGTCCGGGCCGTGATCGATACGCTCACCTTCTCCACCGGCTGCATCATCAAAGTAGACGGCGGCCGTACCCTCTGCTCCTAGCACGCCGCACGGCGCACGCACTTGTGGATGCCGCCTCGCGACTCATCGCGAGGCTAAGCCCGCCGGTGGACGCAACGCACGGAAATACGAATCGTCAAAACAAAAAAGGGGACCGGCTTTCGCCAGTCCCCCATCCCACCTTAACGAACTTACTCCGCCGAAAACACCAGGAACGCGTTCCCCGGCATCACGGGATTTCTCGAATAGCCTGAGTTCGTGAACAACATGCCGCCTGCAACCGACGGACCCGTTCCGTTCATCGAACCGCCGTGCGCCTTGATGCCGTTGACCGTATCGAAATCGCGCAGCGTGTCGTAATCCCAGATGATCTTGCCGTCCTTCGTGTCATAAGCGCGAATGTGCCCATCGAGGGAAGTCGCAAACACAACGCCTGGAATCAGAGCCACCGCACCCGGCTGGCCGGCGCTGCAACCCTTCATTCCCAGGCAGGCAGGCTTCGGAGCCGGCGTGCGCCAGTTCACCTTTCCCGTTGCGATGTCGATCGATACCACACCGCCGCCATTTTCCGGCTTCGGAGGCACCCAGTCCGAAATCGAGTAGTAGACGTTCTTGTCATCCGCGGCGCTGCCCCAGATGATGCCGCCCTGCAAACCGCCGGGGCTCACACGCGTCTGCCAAACCACCGCGCCCTTCTTGTCCGGGTCCAGACCATACGTCATGCCGTTCTTCATGCCCACCAGCAAGATGCGCTTTCCATTCGGCAGCGTACGCAGAATTGGAGACACGCCGATGTCCATATTCACGCCTTTGTTTTTCGGACAATTCGTCTGCTGCTCCGGCTTCTCCGCCAGGCACCCGAAGTTGTACACATCACCGGGCAACAACTGTTTCGCCCAAACAATCTTTCCCGACTTCATATCGAAGGCGAGCAGCGAATCGCTGTACTTGGTCGCTGGCTCGGAATAGTTCACGCCGGTGCCCACATAGAGCAAGCCCTTCTTCGTATCCACGGTGGGCGATGTCCACGGGGAGGCTCCGTTCGGCCCCCACATCTCCGTTCCCCTCGCCGTCTTGCCCAGCAGCTTCGGCTCTTCCACGGTGAACGTCTTCCACAGGAGCTTGCCATCGGCCGCATTCAACGCGACCATCGCGCCGCGCAGCGTGCAGCACTTGTAGTCAGGATTGCCGGCGTTCACTTCTTCCTCGCCACCCGATAGCGGCGCGTAAATCTTGCCATCCACCAACTTCGGCGTGCCCGTGATAATGGCCAGCGCGTGCTTGTCGATCTGCGTCTTCCAAAGTTCTTTGCCCGTCTCGAAGTTCAACGCAATCACATTGGCGTGCAAATCGCCGAAATACAGCGTCTTGTTGTCCGGACCAATCACAAACCCCGTGCGGACACCTTCGGTCGCATGATAGATCCAGTGGATACAGCCCGTCTTCTGATCGAGCGAGAATACTTGCCCGTGCTGGCTGCCCACCATCACGCGGCCGCCAAACACGGAAGGATGACCGAACGCCGTCGTCGCGCCTGGGAATCCAAACGCCCACTTCAGCTTCAGATTCGGCACCGTCGATACCGTCATGCCCGCGGCCTCGGCCGTCTGATACCGCGAGTTCTCCAGATCGATGCCATAGCCCATCCAACTCGCGGCCTTCACATCAATGGTTCCCGGTGATTTGCAGTACGCAGATTGCGGAATCGTCTCGCCTTCGGCCGTGCCCAAATATTTCGCCACAGCCTGGCGCTCCGCCGGTGAAAGACCCTGCGAGATCGCCTTCATCTTGCCGTTTTCCATCGCATCGAGTACGCGCTCTGCCGTCATCTTCCGCAACACCTCGGGCAGCGGAGCCTGCGTCGGCGAACCATCCTTGTGACAGTTCACGCACAGCTTATTGAAAACCGCTTCACCTTCCTGCGCATTCGCGGCACCGCCAAACATGGAAAGGAAAAGAGCTAGACCGAGCGAACACCCGGCTAGAGATCGAGTCATCGAAACCTCCCTGTTGCACGCCGCGGACGGCGGCCAAAGAAACCCATCGAGAAGAGCCCACTATATCAGTCAACCCAACAGAAATTAACATAGGCTTCGCCGGACCCGCAAGACAACTGTTCGTTCCATATGTTGAACCAGGGACACAAGGGCCCCTGGCTCCTCCGCTTGGGCAGTTCCATAGTTGCGGGTAACCTACCGCGGCGACGCTTTTCGTGTGGCGACGCCTTCCAGCACCCGAACCGCCGGCGACCTCCGCGCGTCGTCCACGATCTTCTTCCCCAAGTTGCGCGCGCGCACCCGGTAGCGCGGCGAATCGAGCAACTCGCGCACGCTTTGGCGAATCTCTTCCACTTTCGCCTTCGGATCCAGACGCAATCCCACGCCGTGGCCCACCACGCGCGCGGCATTGTCATTTTGATCGCGCCCCATCGGCATGCACAACAGCGGCGCTCCGGCGGCGAGCGCGCGAATTACCGTGCCATGTCCAGCGTGCGTAATCACCGCGGAGGCATCCTTCATCAATTGGCTATGCGGAGCCGATTCGCACAGGTGCACGTTCGGCTTATCCGGAAACTCCCCAGGATTCATCGACGGACCCGTGGTCACCACCGCGCGCACATCCAATCCACCAAGCGCGTCCATTACCTTACGGAGCGAGTCCGCCTGATTCTGGTACGTTGTGCTGAAACCCACCAGCACCAGCGGACGCTGATCCGTCGCGCTCCACGGCGATTGCCACGGCTCGGTCCATTCGGGATCCCCTAACTCCGGCCCCGCGTAGACAATTTTCTCCGGTAGGTTGGTTGAAGGAAAGTCGAACGCTTCGCTCGTCAATATCAGGTGCCGCTCGGCGCGATCCAGCTGATCAAATGGATGCGCCACCGAATCGAGTCCCAGCGCGCGGCGCGCCTCATTGTACGCCTGCGTCCCTTTGCCGAACTCCCGCTTTGTCATGCCGGCAATGAAGACATCGCGAATCTTGCCGAAGATACCTTCGGCGGGCATCAGCCCCGGCCCGAATGGCGGAACACCGGGCAGCGGAAACAAGCATACGTTCGCCGCCAGCGTCACAAACGGCACGCCGGCACGTTCGGCTCCCATCATCGCGCCCAACAGCATTTCGCTCGTGACCACGGCATCGGCCGGAAACTCGCGCATCACGTCGAGCACATCCTGCGCTCGATTCAGCGCGGGTCCAACGAAAACGCGGTCGCGCAAACGCCCCAGCAGCGCGGGTGGTGAGGAGACTTCCCAGTCGCGAACGGGATCGCTCTCCGGCGATTTATCGTGCCGCACGGCTCCGCGTTTCCACGCTGTGAACGAGGCACCCGCGGCCTCCGCTTCCTTGCGGTTGCACTCGTCGCTCAAAATGCGCACCGCGTGGCCCGCCCCCACCAACTTGCGCGCCACCGAAAGCATCGGAGGCGTGTTTCCTCCGCCTTCCCAGTGCGGGAACAGGAAGCGCTTCTGTGTGTTTGGACGCACCGGTTCGCTGCCTCCCTTCGATTCGTCTCCGCGCGCTGCTTTACTTGCCGCTCCTTCGTTCATTACCAACGTTGTCATATTGTTCTCCAGTTTTCGCGTCTCTTTCTTTGTTTGGTTTCCTGCTGTCGTCTCTTGCCAACATCATCACGCCGTCCACCAACCGGCGAAATGTTGCAGCTGTCTGGTCCCTGTCGAGCCCCAGATCTCGCCGCAAAACCTTCCACAAATAAACTTCGGTGGCCGCATAATACGTCGTCAGCCACTGCTCCTGCTCTTCCGCGCCCTTCCCGGCCAGGTGTGGACCAAACGTCGAGCGCAGCCATTCCCTGTGCGAGGCCCTCCCAAATTGCAGCATTTCGTGCAACTGAGGAATCTGATCCTCTTCCTCCAGCGCCCGGATGTTGAGATCGCCCATCTCTTCATACTGGCTGAGCAGGCTTTTCAGCGCGCTGTCGATATCTCCAGCCGGGGTACGCACCTTCGATCCATCAATCTCGCTCTGGATTTGGGTAAACGCCAGCGCCATCAGCCCATCGCGTGAACCAAAACGGCGCAGGATCGTCCGCACCGTCAGCCCGCAACGCTCCGCAATGTGATCGAGTGTAATCTCCGATACACGCCGGGCCGAGCGCACCAACGCCACCGTCGCATCGACGATCCCCTGTATGTTCGCCTCCGTCTGCTGCGCCCGGGCCTCCTGATGATAGGCCCGCGTCTTGCGCGGAGCTTTCTTCGCCGGAACCGTTCGTGTCGTGCCGCGGGAGGTCTGCATATCTTCGCGTCACTAGTTATGACATGAAAATGTATTTCTTGTCAATACCAATGACATGAAATAATTCGGATCCTCCATCGGCCCCCCGGCGTGAGCCTGGGATGCAGCCACCGTTTCTCTCTCGCCGGTCCCGCCTCCCCCGCCGGATCAACAAATTGAACCGCCCCTTGCATGCACCCGCCCCGGGCGTGCATAGTAAATAGCCACGGTTCAAATACCAGAACGGGGATTTTGAGCAACTATGAGCCAACCTATGAATGAGACCGAAGTGCCCGCTGTCGCCAGCGCGGACGATAACAGCATCTTCGGATGGATTGGAACTCTTACCAAGCAGGAGCGTAGCGTCTTCAACGCGTGCGTTGGCGGATGGACGCTTGACGGCATGGACGTGCAGCTTTACAGCTTCGTTATCCCCGCGCTGATCGCCACCTGGGGCATCACGCGCGCCGATGCCGGTTTTCTGGCCACCATGGCGCTGCTCACCTCTTCCATCGGTGGTTTGATCGCCGGGTGGCTGGCGGACCGCTACGGCCGCGTGGCGACGCTCCAGATCGCGATCATCTGGTTCGCCGTGTTCACTTTCTTATCTGGACTCGCCCAGAACTACGCACAACTCGCCGTCGCCCGCGCGATGCTCGGTCTAGGCTTCGGCGGCGAATGGGCAGCGGGATCGGTTCTACTGGGTGAAGTGATTCGCGCGCAGCATCGCGGTAAAGCGCTCGGCACGATGCAAGCCGGATGGGCCATTGGCTGGGGCGCGGCGGCGCTACTCTATGCCGGAATCTTCTCGATGTTCGCGCCCGCGATGGCGTGGCGAGTGATGTTCCTCATCGGCATTCTTCCCGCGTTCCTGGTCTTCTACGTTCGCCGCTTCGTGAAAGAACCGGAAGTTTATCTTGAATCCAAAGCGAAGCTGAACGAGTCGGGCGACCGCCCATCGTTCTTTGAAATTTTCCGTCCGCCGCTGTTGAAGGTCACCTTCCTCGGTGGCCTGCTCGGCACCGGTGCGCAGGGCGGCTACTTCGCCGTCACCACGTGGCTCCCCACGTTCCTCCGTACGGAGCGAAAGCTCAGCGTACTCGACTCCGCCGGTTATCTCTCCGTCCTGATCTTCGGAGCGTTTTGCGGCTACATGACCGGCGGCATTTTTGCCGACCGCCTGGGCCGACGCATGACCTTCCTGATCTTCGCGATCGGTGCAGGCACCGTGGTGGTCACTTATACGATGATCCCGTTCGGCGATTCCGCCATGCTTGTGCTCGGCTTCCCGCTCGGCTTCTTCTCTGCCGGCGTATTCAGCGGCATGGGCGCGTTCTACACCGAACACTTCCCTACTCGAGTGCGAGGCGTGGGCCAAGGCTTTGCCTATAATGTGGGCCGCGCGATCGGCGCGCTGTTCCCGGCGCTGGTCGGCATTCTTTCTTCGCGCATGCCCCTGGGGCAAGCGATCGGCACCTTCGCGGCAGCTGCCTACGCGACCATGGCCATCGCCGCCTTCCTGCTTTCTGAAACCAAGGGCAAGGTTCTGTCCGCCGAGTAAGGTTTCTGATATCCGGAGCTTCGCGCCTTTCGATACGATGGAAGGCACTCTATGCACTACGCCAAGAAAGCTTCGGATATCGCCTTCGCTCCGCACGCTGTTTTTGCCGCACACAGCCGGGGATACACAGTCGCGCCGTTGATTGACCATACTTCGGCGTCCGTCCATACCGGCACCAGCTTGAATCTCCTCGCTGGCGGAGGAACGCTGGATCCGCACGTGCATTCCTTTGAGGAAAGCTTTTACATCCTCGAAGGGCAGGCGATCTTAGGCATAGAGGACCGCGCCTACCTGCTTGGCCCCGGCGATTACGGAGTCGTGAAAGTGGGCGGCCAGCATTCCTGGCGCAACACTGGTGACAAGCCCTGCCGCTGGCTGCAGATGGACGCACCGCAACCAAAGCCCATCGGCCAGGAGCGCGATACTTTCTTCGTCAAAGGAAAAACCGCCCCGCACTCCGCGCAACCTGTCGATTTCAACAACCTCAACGGCGATCTCCTGAGCCACTTCGACGCCGGCATGATTCCGCAGCCCGACAAAAGAGTAGGCGAACTGGCTGGAGCACCAGGGGTCTTCCTCAAATGGATGGTGGATGAGAAATTCGGCGCCAAGCACCAGCGTCTGCTGTTCATCGAATATCAACCCGGCGTCGGCATTCCGTTACACGATCACACTTTCGAGGAATCCTACTTCATTCTTTCCGGAGAAATCGAAGCCGTGATGGATGGTGAGAAATACACGGGCAAACCCGGCGATGTCTTCTGGACCAGCGTCGGGTGCGTCCATTCCTTCACAAATGTCGCGAGCGGCCCCGTCCGCTGGATTGAAACCTTCGCACCGCAACCACCCGCCGAGAACGTTTTTCGTTTCATGGCAGAGTGGGAAAAAAAGGCCAAAGAACTCGAAGGCTAGCCAAGTCCTCCTACCCAATTTGTGAAGAAGAACGCGATCATGATGATCGACTTCGCCGTGGACGCGCAAAAAACGGAAGGTATTGTACATGACTCCCGTGGTGTACCTCTATATGGAACGCTTCCACAGCATGGGCACGCGCAGGAAAAGCAAAGAGGAACCCCGAGTGCGCGCGCCGGAGCCTGCGTTTCACTAAACAGGATGCGTTGATCGCAACGAGCCTACTGATTCAACAACGGAATCGACTTGGGATCCGGCGCGGGCGGGATCGAACTCAAATACGCGTGGATGTCGGCCAGATTCTGGTCCGACACAACCTTCGCGGTCACTGGAGGCATTACCCCACCCGGCTTGCGCACATATGCAGTGAACCCGGCGAGCGGCATCGGTTTCGGCGCGAGCTTCGCTCCCGCGTTGCTGCCTTGGCCCAGATAGCCATGGCACTGATAGCATCCGTGTTTCACCATCAACTGTTTGCCGTTTTCCACATTGCCGGGCTTCGCTGCCGATTGCGCCCGAAGCGCGCCGGGCACCACGATCCCCAACAGCATCGATGCCAATGAAACGATTGCCAAGCGATTCATTCCGCAGTTTCCCCCTCCAGCAGAGTTCCCGGTCAGGGTCTTATTCTGCTGCCGGAGCGCCGGACTTGTCAACATCCGCAGGAGGGCGCCCCACGCGGTCCTGCCACCTTTTCGGCGTAGTAGAATTAGGGACGGTCATACCAGCATGTCTACCGAAACAAAATCGGCCGCGGGTGTTTTTCCCATTGATTCGATCCCGAAATTTCAACGGGGAGACGGAGTCATCACCACTCTCCTGGTGGGGGCGGAGCGTGCCCCCGACACCGTCTTCACTTCCGGCCTCACCTCGTTCCCGCCCGGGCGCAGCGCTCCCATGCATAGCCATAATTGCGGGGAGCAGGTTACGTTGCTCGAAGGGGAAGGCGAAGTGGAAGTCGATGGGCAGAGGACGCGGTTGACGAAATATGATACAACCTATATTCCAGCGGGCAAGTCACACCGGTTCAATAATGTGGGGAGCACACCGCTGGTCATTCTGTGGATTTACGGCGCGAAACACGTCACAAGAACGTTCACGGAAACCGGCAAGACAGTGGACCATCTGTCGCCCGGCGATTTAGTAAAACCTGCGTCCTAAATAGCTGTATTTAAAGGAGATTTTGTCATGGCCTCTTCCACGACGCCCGCCAACGCGGCCCGTTCGGATCAACAAGCGCCAAACCAGTCGGCCAGCATCGCCATTGCGATGTTTTGCGTGCTGCTGGTCTCTTATGTATTGATGGCCGGCGACCGGTACCTGTTCCCGGTGCTTGCGGCGGATATTCGAAAGCAGTTCGATTTCTCCATCAGCACCACCGGACTTCTTTCCACCATCTTCACCTTGGGCCTTGGCCTTGCCGGATTGCCCACCGGCTACCTGCTGGCGCGGTACTCTCGTAAAACGGTGCTCTTGATCGGCATCGCGATATTTTCGGGAGCAACGGCGCTAACCACGATGGCGGGCGGCTTCGGCAGCATGCTGGTTCTGCTGGCTTTGCAAGGCATCGGCATGTCGATGCTGGCGACTTCGATGTTCGCCCTGGCCGCGGCTTATTTCTCAAACAACCGCGCGGCGGCCATCGGCTCGGTGAACTTCTGTTACGGCTTGGGCGGATTCCTTGGACCGTTCGTTGCCGGCATTCTCCGCACCACTTACGATACCTGGCACGCTCCCATGCAGGCCTTTGGCGCGTTTGGCTTCGTGATGATGGTGGTGATCGTCCTCACGGTACGCCCGTGGTTCAGTGAAACCAAGCAAGCGGCAGCGGCAAAACAGGATCAGGGCGGCGCGGATTCACTGATGAATCGCAACACAATCATCCTCACCGTTCTCAGCCTGATCCACGGACTCAGCATGTACGGCTTCCTTGGCCTCTATCCGACGTTCCTCCGCGAAAATCTGCATTACACGCCGAAAGACGCAGGCACAGTGATCGGCATGTTCGGCGTAGGCGCGCTCGCTTCGATCTTCGGCGGATGGCTGGGCGACCGCCTCTCTCCGAAGCTGATGCTGTGCGGTTCGCTGCTTTCGGTATCGGCTCTGGGCTTTGTGTTCTATCAGGAAGACCTCAGCATGTTTACGCGCGAAGTACTCACCTGCATCTACGGCATCACTGGCAGCGCGATCCTCTACGTGAACCTGGCGGGCGGCCACGTGAAGGCCCTGCGGCGCAGCTTGTCGAGCAAGGGTTCCGGCATGTTCGTCACCAGCCTGTACGCGGGCGCGGCGTTCGGCGGATACCTGCTGGGCGCGCTGCAAACGTCGTTCGGGTGGCAGACGGCCAGCCAGATTGAAATGTCGCTGATGTGCCTGATCGGCGCGGGCCTGGCGTTGATGATCAAGCCGAGCGAGATGTCACTCTAAATCAGCCATGGCAACCACGGCCCCATCCGCACCAGCGGCAGTGAGTAAGCTGACGCCAAACCAGATTCGCGGTTTCATCGCTGCCTGGGGCGGATGGCTGCTGGACGGCATGGATTCGTTCATCTACGCGCTGGTGCTGGTGCCGGCGCTCAAAGAAATCCTGCCGAACTCGGGCATTGAACCAACCGCCGCCAACATTGGCTACTACGGCGGATTGCTGTTCGCACTGTTTCTCATCGGATGGGGCCTGGCCGTTTTCTGGGGTCCCATCTCCGACCGCTTTGGACGAATGCGGACGCTGATGATCACGGTGCTGTTCTTCTCCCTGTTCACCTTTCTCAGCGCGTTTGCACAGACCGTGTGGTCTCTGGCGATTTACCGTTTGCTCGCGGGAGCGGGCATCGGCGGCGAATGGTCGGTGGGCGCCACCTTTGTCTCCGAAGAGTGGCCGGAGGATCGCCGCAAGCAAGGCGCTGGACTGATGCATACCGGCTACTATGTGGGCTTCTTCGTCGCCGCAATCGCAAACTATTTTGTTGGAGCGCACTACGGATGGCGCTGGATGTTCGCATTGGGAGGATTCCCCGCCCTGTTGGTCGGCATGTTCTACAGCTCCGTGCAGGAGCCCGAGAAGTGGAAGAAGAAAAAGGAGGAGTTGGGCGGCAAGCTGACTCTGATGAGTTCCATTCGCGGGCCTTTTGCAAGTGCCTACCGCCGCCGGACGATTCTCAACTGCGTTTACATGGTGGTGTCCATCACCGGCTTGTGGGCGGGTTCCTCCTACGTTCCCGTCGCGGTTACGCAGTTGGCCACGCGCGCCGGACACACAGCGGTGGAAACCGCGCAGCTTTCCTCCTATGCCACGGCGATTCTATCGATTGGCACCATTTTGGGCGCGCTGATCACGCCTTGGATGTGCGAAAAATTCGGGCGCCGCAAGGCGCTGGGCGCATTCTTCGCATTGATGTTCGCGATCATTATTCTCGCGTTCGGCGTCGTCTTCTATATGCCGGGCGATGTGATTCCGCTCTTTATGACGTGCCTGTTCTTCTTGGGATTGGGCGGAGGAAACTTCGCGGTGTACTCGCTGTGGTTGCCGGAGCAATACGCGACGGAGATACGCGCCAGCGCCTTCGCCATCGTCACCAGCGGCACACGCTTCATCGGCGCGGGAATCAGCTTCCTGGTGGGCGCGGGCGTCAGCTACTTCGGGACCATCGGAACACCAGTGGCTCTGACGTCAATCGCCTTCGCCATCGGCCTGCTATTGTTGCCCTTGGGTTATGAGACCAAAGGGCACGAGTTGCCGAAGTAAAGTGCGGCAATTCTCTAAGCACTACGTCGCGCGCGACGTGCCATCAGTCTTTGGTCGAGTCCTTGACGAACCAACGCCTTGATTACCGCCTGACGGCTAATATTCAACTCAGACGCAGCTTCATCCAACTCACCGAGCATGGATTGCGTGAAATCGACATTAACCCGCTGAATCGGCTGCATCATCTTGCCGCGATTCGTAAAATATTGGGACACATCTTCACCACGATCAGCCATGCGTGCGATTGCTTCTGCCGATACAGACGTTTTCTTTGCTTCACGAGTTTTGCTCATACAAATCCCGCTCCTCCGCCGTAGAACGCCATAGCGTGACCAAATGATAGTATTCGCCCTGCTTGTCTTCGCGGATTTCAAAGATGAGTGAGTAGAGTCTTCCACGCACCCAGCCAATCGCGCGATACTGTTCGGGATCATCGCATCGGCGGTCGACAAAATGAGGCCGTGCGAACAATTCCTGCGCCTCTTCGCAACCAATTCCCCGCTTGGGGTTCTTACGAAGCGAACTGGCTCTTTGCCGAGTTAAATCGAAAGCGCATATCGCGCGGTATAACTGTTATACCACCCAACAAAAGCAAAGGCCAACCCGCTTGGGGTGGCCTTTTTGTTTTCGGTTAAACCCGCGACTACTTCTTCGCCAGTTCGTCCGTCACCGGCTTAATCTCCAACCGGTGCGCCTGATACAGGAAGTTGCCCGTGTTCAGCAGCGTGTGAACCGGCTGCGAGAATCCTTCCCACGTGATCTGCTCTTTTGTCAGCTCCGGACGATCCACCGGGGGCTTGCCATCGGTGGTGCCGCGGCGCGAAGTGGGCAGGCGGTAGTAATAGAGCACCGTCGGCCACGTGTGCGTGTGCGGCGGTTCGGATTCGCCGGGCTTCACTTCCATCTCGAGCATCCGGACGTAATCGTTTTCAAGCGCCACTTTGATGGTCGGGTCCTTCGCGATCACGCCATCGGTGGGCGGCAGCGGCGGATTCTTCACCGGAGCGCAATCGCCTTTCTTCAATTCCACACGCAAGTAATGCAGCGGAGTCTTCGTCACGCCGCCCTTATCGAGCTTCGTAGCGGGCTCCCAGCTGAGTTTGAAGTTGCGAACCTGTTCCGGCGAACCCGGTCGAGGGCCGTCCTGAATAATCACGCCGGGCCACACGTGTGAATGCGCGGGCTCTTTTGCTCCCGCAGCGAGCGTCACTTCCAGAACGCGGACGGTTTCGTTATCGATCACCGTCTTATAAACATCGGGAGCAACGGCAGCCGCATCCATGGCGTCCGGCTTAGTGGCGCCGCATGTGGCGGCATACAGGCCGGCGGGCACCATCATGCCGGCGGCGAAAAAACGAAGGAAGGAAGGCTTCATGGCGTGTCTCCTGAAAATAGTGCGCAAACGCTATTATCGCGCATCGGAAGGGCAGCGCTCTTCTTTCGCGGGAACCGCGTTACTTCTGCTCCCACTTCGATAAGGGCCCCGTGGCGTACACCACTTTCCCTCCCACCATCGTCAGCATGCTCTCGAGCCCGCTCACCTGCTCGACGGGAATCGTCATGTAGTCCGCGCTCAACACAGCGAGGTCGGCGAACTTGCCCACTTCGAGCGAGCCACGTTTGTTGTCATCGTGTGAGAACCACGCGCTGCCCGAGGTGTATGCGCGCAACGCATTTTCGCGGCTCGGCGTTTCGGCGGGTCCGCGCAACTGCTTGCCGCCGACGCTCTTTCCATCCAGCGCCCATTGCAGCGCCGTCATGGGACTATACGGCGCTACGCGATGCGCATCCGTTCCGGCGCCCACAGGCACGCCGATTTCGCGCGCGGTCTCCACGGGAGGCATACGTTTCACCGCTTCGCCGACGCGCTTTTCCGTTTCTTCGCCGGAGAAATACATGGCGTCCTGCATCGTCCAACCCATGCCGAGCGCCTTCATCCGGCGCAGCGTAGCGGGAGTGACATCATTCATATGCGCAAGCGACCACCGCAGGTTCCCGATGGGCACTTCGCGATTCACGCGCTCAAACACCGTGAGGATCGCATCCGACGCCGCGTCCGTGCCGCTGTGGAACGTGAGCCCATAGCCGCGCTCGGCGGCCCACTTGGTGATTTGATAGAGGCGCTCCAGATCCTCGGGCTTCGGCTTCACCACATTGTTCACGCCCCACACAATCTGCTCACCCAGACCGTCGAAGTGCATCATGTCATCGCCAAAGCCCATGGGCATCAGGCCGAGATACTTCTTGTACTCTTCCACTTCATTCGGCGGATTGAAACCGCAGATCGTGTAGGACACGCGCACGGTCAACTGCTTCGCTCGCCAAACGCGGTTGATCGCGTCATAGGAATCTGGCGTCACATTGTTGCCGCACGGATCGCTCACGCCGGTCAAGCCCAGGCGGTTCAGCTCGCGGAAAAATTTTCTGGTTCCATCGATCTGCTGTTCAAGCGTTGGCCTCGGCAAGCGATCAAACAACGGCACGATGCCGCCCGTCACTCCGCCCGTAGGCTTGCCACTGGCATCGCGATCGAGCTTGCCGCCCATGGGCAGATCGGCGTCGGACTTGATGTTGAGGGCATCCAAACCTCGCTGGTTCATCAGCGCCCATTCATACATCATCTGCACGTAAGCGGGATGCTCGCCCGCCGCTTCGGTCAACTCCAACGCCGTCGGCACGCGGCGCTCTTTGAATTGATCCGGCCGCCAGCCGCCGCCGACGATGATCCACTCGCCGGACTTCTTCTCTTTCGCCGACGCGCGAATGCGATCCAAGGCCTCGGCGAGCGACCGCACGCCATTCCAGTTGGTCTCGGTCGCAAAGAAGGATGCCGCGCGAATGGCGTGCAGATGCGAATCAATCAGCCCCGGAACCACGGTGCGTCCGCTCAGATCGATCACCTGCGTCTTCGCCCCAGCCAACTTGCGGATCTGCGCGGTTGTCCCCAGAGCGGTAATTTTGCCATCGCGCACCGCCACCGCCTGCTGCACGGTGAATTTCGAATCAGCTGTGAGGATTTTTCCGTTGACCAGGATGGTGTCGGCGTCCTGGGCGAAAGCAACTGCGCCCGCAACGAAAAGAACCAAAGCACGGGGTTTCATAAGAGTAAAGTGTATCCTCAATTCCAACCGAAAGCAGGCGCGATATTCCCGCCGTAGCCTTTGTGATATGCTCGTGCCTGCCCGGCGTCATCCGGGAGATCGTTTTGGAAAACCATCGCGCGAGCCACTCTGCTCCGGGTGCGAACAAAATAAAAAGTGGGAGGAATTGCATGAGGATGTACCGTTTCATCGGAGCGGCATTTGTTGTGGCAACGCTTGGTTCGACGCTCGCCATGGCGCAGGGCGATAAGAAGGGTCCGCCGCCGCCGATGTCGTTTTTTGTCACCAGCAAGAGCAAGGGCGACGGCGCGAATTATGGCGGCGTTGCGGGTGCCGATCAGTGGTGCCAGAATCTGGCGGCCGCGGCTGGCGCGGGCAACCGCACGTGGCATGCGTATCTGAGCAGCCAGGGACCGAACGCCGTAAACGCGCGCGACCGCATCGGCTCGGGCCCGTGGTTCAACGCCAAGGGCGGCCGCGTTGCGCAGAACGTGGGCGATCTGCACGGCGACACGCTTGATCAGGCCCGCCTGGGCAACACGTTGACGAAGGCCACGGTGATGGACGAAAACGGCAACTCGATTAAGGGTTTCGGTGAGATGCCGAACCAGCACGATATCCTGACGGGTTCGACGCTCGATGGCCGCGCTTACACCGACAATCAGGATCACACCTGCAACAACTACACGAGCAACTCCACCGGCACCGTGCAGCTTGGCCACTTCGACCGCACCGGCGGCCCCGGCACGTCGTGGAATTCGGTGCACCCGAGCGCGGGCTGCAGCCAGGACAACCTGATCCGCACCGGCGGCAACGGCTACCTGTATTGCTTCGCGGTCACCGCGCCGCAGCAATAAACACTGCCCACTTCATTGAAAGGCACATCGTCAAACACGCCCGGCGCCGGCTCCGGAAAGGAGAAGCTGCCGGGCGTTGTTCGTGGCGCATGTTCTCAACGTGGCGTATCGAGACTCGTCTCGACGCCTGCTTCGGCAATCCCCCACACATGGCAGCATCCGCGCTCGCCCTGTTATCCTCGGTTTTGAGTTGTATTTCCGTACGTTTTAATTCAAACCTGAGGTCTTACATGAACAAACAAATCTTCGGAGCACTCGCGTTGGCGATGATCGGCTCCTCCGTTGTCTTGGCGCAGCAGGCTCCGGTGCAACCGCCGCCGCAGCCGATGTCGTTCTTCATCACCAGCAAATCGAAGGGCGATGGCGCGAACTACGGCGGATTGGCGGGTGCCGATCAATGGTGCCAGAATCTGGCGGCCGCGGTGGGCGCTGGCAACCGGACATGGCATGCGTATCTGAGCACGCAGGGTCAAGGCGCGGTAAACGCCCGCGACCGTATCGGTTCGGGTCCCTGGTACAACGCGAAGGGCCAGCCGATTGCGAAGAATCTTTCCGAATTGCACGGCGATACGCTCGACGAAGCGCGCCTGGGCAATGCGATCAACCAGACGATGGCGCTCGATGAGAAGGGCGGGTTGATGAAAGGCTCGCGCGATACGCCGAATCAGCATGACATACTGACCGGATCGCTGCCCGATGGCCGCACCTACACCGATGGGAAAGATCACACCTGCAATAACTACACGAGCAACACGACCGGCACGGTGCAGTTGGGGCACTTCGACCGCTCGGGCCTGACGAACGCGTCTTGGAATTCGGCGCACACCAGCCGCGGATGCACGCAGCCGAATCTGATTGAGAGCGGCGGCGCGGGTTATCTCTACTGCTTCGCGATTGACGCTCCGCAACGCTAGTTCCACTGAAGAAGAGACAAACGCCCGGTAGCCGAAAGGCCGCCGGGCTTTCTTGTTCTCTTCCGAACTATCTTTCTCCGAACTCTCCGGCGAACAAACAATCGGCGAACGAACAGCGTGCGGCCGCCGCTCCGAATTACTTCTTCCCGTTGCTGCCGTCGCGGTTGACGGTGCCTGAATTTTCCGTGGTCACGGTTTTGCCGTTGGCACCGGTGGTGGTCGTGGTGCTCGCGCACGAAAGTTTCGGCGACGGACGCCGATCTCTTGGCGGGTGTGATGTTTTTTGCTTGGATTTGCGGTGTTTCGCGGATTCTGTCTTCTTTTTACCCTGCCGTCCCCGTCGGGGCTCGAAATCCTTTCAGGAACGCGTTCCTTTGTCGCCACTATCGGTAGACGACGACCGGCTATTGTTTCGAAACAGCTCACGACTTGAATCTTTCAGTCCTCCTTGCGGGAGGTGTTCACCCTGCGTCGAGCGGTGTCTAGAACACCCGAGCTTTGGTGGCCGGTACTGTGCAAGACCAACACCCGGCTTCTTGCCTATAAAGTACAGGGTGGTTCTGCAGACGGGGGCGGAGTTTTTCGGGATGTTGTGGTGACTGATGGGGATTTTTGTTTTTGCGGAGTTGTATTGGATCTATTTGCATTGCGTCGGGACGAAGCCCGGCGCGCGGAGGCGAAGATCCGCCCCACTTTACTCAGGAATTGCGGCGAGGGTACGGGTTGAGCGGGAAGAGCGACGGCGTCGAGAGGAGTCTCGCTGCGGCAGGCTGCGAGCGTGCGTCACGGGAGGGCACGGCTTGCGCCGTGCCCTTTGGGTGGGGAGCAAACTACTTCGCCGAGCAGGGCTCGGGTTTCCACTTCGAGCCGTCGGGGAGTTTCTTGAACTGGTACGTGACGATGTAGGGCTGCGTGAGATACTCGGGGTCCTCCACCATCGAGGAGAACGAGATCCACTGGCCGCTGTCGGGGAGATCGATCACGCGGAAGTGTTCGGTCAGCTTTGCGTTGGCGGTGTAAGGAACGCCGTTCTTCAAGTAGTAGCCGGCCTTGAGGTTCGTAGTGGTCACGTGCAGGCTGCCGCCGCGCTCGTAGCTGCCACGGCCGCCCATGGCTGTCCACGAGCCAACCGAATAGCCCTGATAGCTGGGCGCTTCCCCCGCAGGCAGACCCATCTTCGCCGGAGCCGCGCCCATGGCTGCGGGCACCGCGAAGTGAATCAGGCGCGTTTGATTACCGAAGTCGGTTTCAAACTTCAATGTGTTGTCGTCCTGCCAGCTCACACGCAGATGCGTGGGCAAGCGGAGCGAACCCGGTGCGCCGTAAGCCTTGCAGGCTTCACCGGCGGCTTCGTCCTTGGCAGGGTCCCATTCGAGCGCGGCTTTGCGACCGGCGGCGCTCCAGGGAATGTTGCTGCCCGCGGGACGATCGCCGGGAAGAATGACCGCACCGGGAGCACCCGCGCCGAAATCGCCCTTGGGCGCGGTCATCATGCGCTGGTGCCAGTCTTCGGTAATCACGGTGGTCCAATAACCGGTGAGGTCAATGGGCGCCGATGCCTTCGCTGTGGGAGGCGGGCCGCCACGGCCGCCGCGTCCACCTTGTGCCTGAAGATTTTGTGGAGCGAATGCCGCCAGCAGGACGGCGGGGAAAATCAGTGCAAGCCGTTTGATGTTCATGGTCATGGTTTCCTTTTCTTGCCTTGTTTTCCAACCGTCTTATTTACGCTTCTTTTCCGCGAGGCTGCGGTAGACAGCTTCGACGAAGTTCGCCGTCACGCCGGGTTCGCGGCCGTATTCGACGTCGTAATCCATCGTCGGTTTCGCGGCTTTGATCTGGGCGAGCGTCATTTTTTTGTCGATCATCGACTGGATGCGGTCGCGAAGCACCATCAGCATGTCGCGATAGTATTCTAGATCGGCCGCATCGCTCAGCCATCCATGGCCGGGGATAATCACCGTTCCACCTTGCGACATGAATTCCACGGCGCAAAGTTCGAACATTTGGTTCAAGCCGGAAATCACACCATCGATGCTGCCACCTTTGTCGACGTTGATCGGCGGATAGATGTCCGAGTTGTACAGGTCGCCCGCGGCGATCACGTCGGCGCGGCGGAACCACACGAAGCTATCGCCATCGGTGATCGCATCCGGCGTGTGATAAATCTGCACGGCGGAACCGTTGGCGAAGCGGTGCAGATCCTGACGCAGAGAGAAAAACGTATTGGTGGGCACCGAGCGCGCCGGAGCGTTTTCTTCGAGCATGCGGCGCTGCACCATTTCGTTGGCGAGAATGACTTCGCTGGCGAGTTCGTCTTCACCTTCGACGCCGATGCCCTTGAAGAACTTCGAATCGCGGATGTTACCGTTGCCGCCGGTGTGATCCGGGTTCAAGTTCGTGTTGATGATCATGCGGATGGTGGGCGGACGATAAGCGTGCGTGGCCTGCCAGAAATCCCCGGCAGCGAGCGCCCCTTCCGGATGCGGCGGCGTGCGCAGATCACCAGTGATTCTAGCGATGGCATCCAATACCTGCGGCGAAGCAGCAGCGGCTCCGGTATCGACGAGGAACACGCCGTCGGCCCCCGAGGATACGGCAATGTTGCCGCCCGCGCCGGCGATCATATAAATGTTTTCGGAAGCGTGAACTGCCTCGACCTTATCGTAGGTGGGCGCCACTTTCGGCTTTGCATCGGCCATTTCCGCGGCCTTTGTGGAAGCGTCCGTATAGGTGGGTTTGATGGTGATGCGCCCTTCGGGAATCGGCAGCGTCACCCCTTTCGCGCGCCACTCGGGGTAGGTGGTTTCCGCGCCGCCGCGAACACCTTCGAGCGGCGCCTTATACTTGGCGGCCACTTCGGTGAGATAAGGATTCTCACCCACGAAGTAGTGGGGCATGCGGTATTCGTTCTTTCCTGCAAGGTGTTCTTCCTGCGTCGGGTTGCACGGATACGGGGGAATTTGCACGGTTGGGGCGCGAATATAGGTTGCGCTTCGGACGGCGGGTTCGGTGAGGTAATCCGGGTCGTAGGTAGTGACCACCCATGTCATATAAGGTTCATCGAGAGAGATGTGCTCGACCACATACGCACGGAAGCTGGCGGGCACACCGTTACGGCGGTGCAGGCCTTCCTTCAAGTGCGTGCTTTGAACGATCATGGTGTCGCCCTTGAATCGGCCAGTGGAGAAGCCTTCCCACGAGTGCATCGCGTACTGGCCGGGGTGCGGGCGGCCGTCGAGCCAGATCATGCGATTGCCGGGCGTTTCGTCATAAGAGACGCCGAGCGCAACAACCTGGCGATTGATGGGATCGACGATCTGTTCGATGCGCATGGGGTCCGGCCCAAGCGGCTGGTAGCCGAGCGGGTGCGGACGGCACTGCATAATCTGCGAAGTGGTGACCCATTCTTCGTTGTACGTATCGGCGCGCATACGGGCGGCGTCGTTGAGCGGCAAGCCCCAGTATTCGCCAGGGTCCGGGCCGGAGCCGCGCTCGTGCGTATCTTCGTGGCCGATTTTGCGCCACGTGCCCACCAGGTCTACCGGAGCGCCCGCGCCCTTACCGCCCTGGGCGAACACCGGCTGAATCGAAAGAGCCAACAAGAAGAGCAATCCCACTGCAATGCTGTATCGCGAAAGTCGCGTCATAGTTACTCCTGAAACCTCGCTTCTCTGAAACACTCCACAGCCCCAATCACCTGCGCGCCGTTCATTCAACATGGTTGCGGCGAAGTGAATTCCATGCGCCCCAAAGCGCAACTATCAACTATACTATGCCGTTCGGTGGAGCGAAATGTAGGCCGGAGTGGGGATAAAAAGCAGCGCCTTGGACGTTCAGGCTTGCGGGCCGGAGGACCCATCGTTCTTCGGCTCGGGCTTCAAAAGCCCTTTCTTGCAAAGCCAGGAGTGAGCGCCGCGAACGAGTACGTGATCGGTTCCCAGGATCGCCACGCCCGCCATGAGGAAGGGGATTCCAGGCATAACGGGCAAAATGCAGCCGATGACGCCGAGCACCAGCAGCCCAACTCCGCTTGCTTGGCGCAAAGGCTCGCTCATGATTTCATTGCAGCAGGTGGGAGCAAGGTTTTCAAGAGCAAAAACAAAATCACCGTGAGCTGTTTACGCAGCTAAGGCACTTCGTTTATCGACAGGCCTACCGTCACGACGAGTCCGGGAATTGAACAAACGCCGGAGCGCAAGAGAAATGCCCGTCCACACGAGGACACAGGCCGCGAGTGAAGCCAAGCCAGCAAAGGTTTGTCCCCACATTCCGAACGCCTCCCCGGTATGAACGAACCTGGCCCAGGTCCGCAGCCTGCGCCCGAGGTTGTTCGAAGAGAAAGTCTCCTGCTTGAGAATTTGCCCGTCCACACGACCGACCGTCAATGTTCGACGCAACTGCGGTTGCCCGCCAGTTCCTTCGTCGATCGCGATGGAGAACGGGCTTTCCGCCCCGCCCTGCAAGCGGACGGTGATCGCGCGCCATGGCGAACTTTGACCCAGCGGAGAGGCGATTGCGTTGTCCACCCCGTGCCAATTACGTGGTTGCAGACGCCGGTCACGCGGCGCGCCATCCTCCGCCCGTCCGGGCCGTGGAACGTCACTTCCCGTCATCCGGTAAAGCAAATCGTTCGCCCAACCGTAGGACATCGGTACTGCGGTCAAAACGATGAGGAACAATGGAATTGTCATCCAGAAACCGAAAGTGTTGTGCCAATTGAAATCGCGAGCACGCCCGCGCAACCCCGCACGGAACCAGGTGACGGCCGCCACTGAAGTTTTGGTCCACACTCGCGGCAGCCATAGATAGAATCCCGAGACAATCAGGCCCAAGAACAGAAGGTTCGAGGCACCAGTGAAAGATCGGGCGAAAGACCGCGGCGACTGCCCCAGCCAGCGATGCCACGCCGTGACCTCTCGGAAAAACGCGCGCGCCGCTGGTGAACCATGGCTCAGAACTCGCCCGTCGTATGGGTCGGCGTAAATAACGCCATCGCGGCCGAGGCTGATTTCGACCGGCTCGATTGCAGATGGCCGGAGCACAAAACTGGCCGCAGCCGGCAGGGATTCTTCCCGAGAGACAGCGGAAACCAGGCTCTCCAAAGGCAGTGGTTTTTGATCCGTTTGATGCGCGCTCAGTGCCTGACGGAGGGGTCTGCGTTCGATCCAAGAAACGGTCTGACGTTCATAGGTGAGCAGGACGCCGGTCACCGACATCAGAAGAATCAAGAGGCCGGAAACGCAACCGATTGTCAAATGAAGCCAGAATAGAATCTTTCGGAAGCTCATCATATGACCGCTCCAAGCGAAAACTCGCTCACTCATGGAAAACCTTAGCGCGCCTTGAGTTTTACACAGCTGCAAACGATTGTCAATTGCTTCCTCATCGTCACATTTTGCACTGTATTCCGAGACAACTTATTGCAAACGATTGTCTGTTAGGTCTGATGCCAGGCAATTACAAGAAAAGAAGGGACTTCGCCAGTGAAGAGACAGCTCACGGATCGGACCCGCAGTTCTGTAGATTTGGAAGCTGACGGGAAAGGCTTTGGTCAAACGTGGCGCGGCTAGTCGAACACCACCGTCTTGTTCCCGTAACAAAGAATGCGGTGCTCCAGGTGCCACATGAGCGCGCGGGAGAGGACCACCTTTTCGATGTCGCGGCCTTTTTGGATGAGATCTTCCACTTGATTGCGGTGCGAGATGCGGACGACGTCTTGTTCGATGATGGGTCCGTCGTCGAGCACCGTGGTGACGTAGTGGCTGGTGGCGCCAATCAGCTTCACGCCGCGTTCAAAGGCCGCGTGATAGGGGCGCGCGCCGATGAAAGCGGGTAGGAACGAGTGGTGCACGTTGATGATGCGGCGGGGGTAGGCGTCGACAAACTCGGGCGAGAGGATCTGCATGTAGCGAGCGAGAACGACGAGGTCAATGTTGCGTTGGGTGAGCAGCGCACGTTGAGCGGCTTCGGTTTCCTGCTTGCCGTCTTTCTTTGCGGGAATGTGGTGGAACTCGATGCCATAGAAGCGCGCGATGTCTTCGCCGTCTTTGTGGTTGCTGATGACCAGAGGGATGAGGCAGTTGAGTTCACCGGCGCGCTGGCGTTGCAGGACATCGACGTAGCAATGCAGGTGCTGCGAGACAAAGAGAGCTACGCGCGGTGTGTCATCCATGCGCTTCAGTTGCCATTGCATGTGCAATTCGGCCGCAAGTTCTTCGAATTCCGCCTGAAAGCCCGCGAGATTGAAGCCATGGACCACCCACTCGACGCGCATGAAGAAAAGACCGGCGTCGCGATCCTGGTGTTGATCGGCATGCGTGATGTTGGCGTCGAAACGGTAGAGGAGTCCCGCAACGGCGGCGACCAAGCCTTTTCGATCGGGGCAACTAATGAGGAGAACTGCGGTGTTTTTCGGCTGCAACTTTCAGGGTAACGCGAGCGGGACGTTCGCCGAAAGCAGTGAATAGGAAGGGCGAAACTAGGGCCGGATCATTTGCACAGTGGGGCCTGGACGGCCGGGAATGGCGGGCCGGAGGCTGGGGCCGGTGGGCCGGAGAACGCGTTCGGGTGGTGCATTCAGGTCGAAGACGACGCCAAGGAAGGCTTGAGACATTTCATCCCAGTTTTGCGGACCCCAGCGGACTTCCTTCGATGGGTCCGGGTTCCATTTGTTGTTCGGCGAATTGTCAAAGTGCGAGATGCCTACGATGCGCGTGCCTACGGGCAGATCGATGGGACTGGCGAAAGTGAGACCTTGCTGCCATTCGAAGTTCCAAGGACCGCGGAAAACGGTTTCCATTTCGCCGGAGGGGTAGTAGAGGCGCAGTTCGTAATCCTTGCCGCGCAGATGCATGTGCGGCTGCACGTAGGCGAGCTTCGACGGAATCATCACGGTAAGCTCGGCGACGGCTTCGGAATTGGTCTCGCCCGGAGGAATCACAAGATTGAACGCGGCGGGACCAGCGTGGAAGAGGTACCGTGAGGCCGGTTTGTATTTAGCGAGTACAAGGCCGAGTTTGGAGACGTCCGTGGTTTCGACGGTATCGGCGGTGTAGTGCAATTCGAAGACAAGATCGGAGCCTTTCGGGATGAACTTGGCCGAACCGTTGATGTTGAAAGTTTGCGGGCCGAGGCCGGGATTGAATTTGCCCAGCATGTCATTGCCCTCGTAGGCGTAGTTAAAGCCCATGATATCGATGTTCTTTTCGTACTCGTAGGCTTCGCCGGGAACGGCACGGTCCATCCAGCGCGATCCGGGTGGGCGAACCCAGACTTTGCCGTGGTGCACCACTTTGCTGTTACCGGGGCGCATCTCGGCGGCCTCCACCCACAGGTCTTCGGAGAAATCGGTCTTCACCAAAATGTACTGATAATTGATGGTGGCCTTGGCCGGAAGGCGGAACGGCTTGGGCATGGAGATTTCGATATCGGGCTGGATGGACCATCCGGAAGGAAACGAAACGGGCGCCGGGGCGTCCTTGGTATTGCCTTCGAGTGCGCCGCCGTCCACCCAGTTGGCGATGATGGCGATTTCCTCATTGCTCAGTTTGCGTTCGTTCGCGTAGGCGTGCGGGTTCGGCTCGGCGAACCAGGGAGGCATCTTCCGGGAGAGCACCGAGGCTTTGATGGCCTTGGCCCATGGGCGCGCGTCTTTGTAAGTGATGAGGGAAAACGGCGCGACTTCGCCGGGGCGGTGGCACTCCTGGCAATTCTTTTGCAGGATGGGGAGAACGTCCTTGTGGAAGGTGGCGGGTGCGGCGGACGCTACCGTCGTCATCAGCATTATGCCAGTGAATGGAAGATTGGGCCGCACGCGAATCTGTACTACAATCCTGCCATGGATAGCGTGGAATCGGCAGTCTTCCAGGCGGACTCCAGTTCGCGCCGGACCGACTCGGCGGCGGTGGTTTTGTTCTGCATCTTGAGCGCTTCCACCAGACCGAAGAGGATGCGGCCATTGCGCGGAGTCTGAGCCAAGCCTTCGCGGAAAACCTGTTCGGCTTCAGCGAAGCGGCCATCGCGATAAAGTTCGGCGCCGAGCGATTCGCGGATGGGGTAATACCATGGCGGAGGCTCATCGTAAATGAGTGCGTCTTGCAGTTGCACCGCTTTTTGCCAGCGAGGAAGCGCGGCGGAGGGGTCGGCGGCAAGGCGCGCGGCGAGCATTTCACTCGCTACGGCAAGGACATCGGCCGCAGTGTTGTTTGCCCATTGTGCGGACTTGGGGACATTGTTGCGAATTGCTTCAAACTCGGCAGCCTCGCGCGCCGCCGCGGCAGAATCGGCCTTGGCACGGTAGGCGAGAGCGCGTGCCCAATGGGAGACGGCTCGGGCGGCGATCGTCTTTTCTCCCGGTATGGGTTCGGCGAGAATATCGTCCCACTTTTGAAAACGGGCCAAAACGAAGAGGGGCATCGGCACAAAGGGATCCACCATGGCAGGCATTTGCGACACCATCGGGGCGATGTCGTTGGTGATGCTGCGAGCGGCGGCCAGAGCATCGGCGAAGCGGCCCTCCATTTGGCGCCCGTAAACAATGAAGTGCAGATTGTGGATGTAATAGCCGGAGTAGGAACTGGTGGTGACGCCGGTTTTCGCAAAGTAATCGCGATCGACGTTCGCGGCCCGGTCATTCACGCGGGCGGCCAGGGCGTAGTTGCCGGTGCGCAACCAAATGTGGCCGGGCATGTGCACCAGGTGGCCTGCCCCTGGAACAAGTCCCATTAGGCGCTGTGCACTGGGGATGGCGCGTTCGGGGTCGGGTGACGATTCGACAGCGTGAATATAAAAGTGATTTGCGCCCACATGATTGGGATCGCGGCGGAGAACGGTTTCAAGCGTACGGATCGCTTCTTCCACACCTGGGGCGGGTCTTCCGCCTTCCCACCATTTCCAACGGACGGGGATCATGAGGCTCTCCGCGTAGAGCGTGGCGGCGTCGAGGTCGTCAGGGTAGCGCGAGGCCAAGGCGCGGGCCGCGGCGATATAGGCGCCATCGTCTTTGCAACGGGCAAAGGCGGTTTCGATATACGCACCGTCCTGGATAGCTGCGCCTGCCAGCATCGGACTCATCTTCTCCAAAACCGCGCAGGCTTCCTTTAGATTGACGTCGCCGTCCAGGTCCATGTTGATATGCGGTGAGAGCGCCATGGCGATTCCCCACACAGGCATGATGGATTTGGGATCGAGTTCCGAGGCACGGCGAAAAGAACGCAATGCCTCATAGCGATTAAAGCCCCACAGAAGTGTGAGGCCTTGATCGAAAAATTTTTGAACTTCTGGGTTCGCCGTAGCGATAGGGTGTGTCGCGTTGCCCAGATTGCCCAAAAGGACAACCGGCTTTTCCGCTTGCGCCCGGAGGAAAGATGCGCTCAGGAACGCAAGCAGACAGAGTTTCCGCATACCGTCAGGGTAGTTCATTCCACCATGGAGGACACCCGTGCCGGTATGCGGATTGAGTTTAACGCGCCGAGCAGGGCTCGGGAGCCCATTTCGAGCCGTCGCGCTCCTTACGGTAATGCGTGCTGCGCTGGAAGGGGCGGCCAAGGTAAATGGGATCCTCGATCAGGAGCGTCACCACCAGCCACTGATCGCCATTTGGTTCGGGTTTGAGTAGATCGAAGTGCTCGGTCACGGTGGCCTCCGGGCTGATGGGCACGCCGTTCTTCTGCATGTAATGCTGCTTGAAGTTGGTGGTGACCACTTTGAGAGTGCCGCCTTCGCCTTCGGGACCCGCGGCTCCGCGGCCACCGGCCGGCAGCCATTGCGCCCATGAATCGCCTTGCAATGTCGCGGCGCCAGCTGGACGGAACGGCGTGCGGCCGAACTTGATCAGACGCGTTTGCTGGCCGTTATCGAGCTCCGCTTTGAGAACGTTGGCGTCTTGCCATGTGATATGCAGGCGGCCGGGGACGCGCACGAAATTCGCCGGACCGTAGGACTTGCATTGGTCGCCGGCCTGCTCGTCCTTCACCGGGTCCCACGCATCGGCCACTTTGCGGCCTTCGGCGCTCAACGGAATGCTTGGGTAATCGCCCTTGCCCGGCGTGATCATGCGCCAGCGCCAATCTTCGGTAACGATGGAAACCCAATAGCCGGTGAGATCGACAGGAGCGGCCGCTTGCGGAGTTTGTGCGCCACGGCCACCGCCGCCGCGTCCTTGCGCTTGCGCACATACGGAGGCAGTCGCCAGAATTCCCAGGGAAATAAATACTTTCAACGTGGTCTTCATGTTCTATTTCTTTCCCTGCTGCTGAAGGCTTTTGTAGACAGCCTCAACGAATTTGTCGGTAGTCCAGAAGCCGGTGGTCGCGCCGTAGATGCCGTCATAGTCGAGGGTCAACTGCGCCGCTTTCACCTGATCGAGCGTCATACCTTTCTTGATCGCGTCCTGAATACGGTCGCGGATGATGGTGAGCATGTCGCGGTAGTAGGCGACGTCGGCTGAATCGCTCATATGTCCGTGTCCGGGAACGATGAAGGTGCCGCCCTCGAGACGGAACTCGGGAATAGCCACGTCGAGAATGGCGTTGAGCGCGTCAATCTCACCCTGCACCGTACCGCCGCGGTCCAGATCGATCACTGGATACGAACTGGGCGTGAAGACATCGCCGGTCGCGATGACATCCGAGCCGCGGAAATGCACGATGGTGTCGCCATCGGTGTGCGCGTTCGGCATGTGAATCATGCGGACACCTTCGCCATTGAAGAAGTGGCTCAGGTTCATGTAGGGAATGTGATACGTGTCCGTGGGAAATGCGGCAAACGGGATGGTGGGCTGGCCGGCCGCCGGTTTCGCCGACATCCGGTTGAGCACGTTTTCATGCGCGTAGACGGCGGCCTGATCACCGGCGTCGCCAAGGTTGCCGGCGACATTGCCGCCCGTGAATGTCTCACCGGATTTGGCGAGCTTTTGATTGCCGCCCGTGTGATCCGCGTGAACATGCGTGTTGATGATGAAACGAATGGGCTTGGGCGGCACCGTGCTGGTGAGCACGGAACCGGACCCGCCCGCGCCAGCGTTGCGGGCGATCGGCTGATTGAACGTGCTGATCTGGCGACCCAGATTGTTGATGGCTTCGAGAACCTTATCCGCGTTTTGTGCGAGACCGGAATCCACCAGGAGCACGCCATCCTCCTGGCCGATGGAGACGGTGATGTTGCCGCCAGCGCCCACCAGCATCCAGATGTTTCCGCGAACCTTCAGTAATTCGAGCGGCGCGGCCTGCTGATTTTGCGCTGACGCGGTTTTCACTCGACCGGCGCCGATCAAAATCACCGCGCCGACGGCGGCCGCTGCGATCCAGCGGCGAATGGAACGAATACTCAAGAACGATTTCATGATCTACTTCTTCGCCCCCACGCTCATGCCCTTCAACTTGATGCGGTATTCGGGGTACATGGTTTCCGGTCCACCCTGCGTTGCTTCGTAGGGAATGTTGAACTCGTCGCTCACTTCATGCAGGAAGGTGTTGGTGCCGGGCAGGTGATGCGGCACGCGGCGCAAGTCGGTTTCCGTTACCACTTCGCATGGATACGGAGGAACGTGCTGGTGATTGTCGAGCTCGTAATCGGTGGAGCGCACGAACGGCTCGGCGAGATACACCGGATCGTTCACGATGGTGACCACCGTGAGCCAATCGCCGTGACGGATCCAATGCTCGCGGAACGTGGCCTTTTCACTGCGTGCGATACCGTTGCGGCGCATGTAGCTTTCCTTGAGGTGGGTGACATCGGTGGTCATCACGTCGCCTTCATACTTGCCGGTGGCAAAACCGGACCAAGTGTGCGGCGCGTTCGGCGAGGGGTGCGGACGGCCATCCATGTAGATGGGGCGATCGATGGAGCGGAGATACTCAATGTGCCAGGCGACAAGCTTTCGCGAAACCGGGTCCACTTCCTTCCATATCCGCGGAGCCGACGGGCCGCGCCAAATGTAATCGCCGCCGTGCGGACGGCACTGCCACTGCGGGAGTTCCAGTAGAGACGCATCCCAGGTATTGGCGCGCATACGGGCCGCCGCGTTAATTGGCAGGCCCAGATAGTCGCCGACGTTGGGGCCGGGCACACGCTCCGGCTGGTCCTCGTGGAACCGGGGCGCCCAATCGCCCGAAAAATCCATTTCGGCAAATGCCGGAATTGAAGAAAATAAAGCGATGGCTGCCAGCGCGACGCGCGGAAGCCTGCCAGTTTGGCATGCTCGCATAGCCCCTCCTTAACATCAGTACAGCGAAAGAAAAATGATCCCGTAATATATCAGATTTGTCAAATCCCTGGGATCCCCGAACAAGTGTAGTAAGATGATCGTCAGGCTGCGTTTCAGCAGCTTTCACCGACGAAAAGGGGATAGTTCATGCGGCTCTGCCGGTTTGGAAACAGGCAACTGGGTGTAGTGGAAGGATCGAACGTTCGCGACGTGACGCCGGCGCTCGATGTGCTTGGATCTTTTCAATATCCGTTCCCGGGACACGACGTATTCATCGCGAATTTGGACAAGGTTTTGGAGCGTGTCCGCGCGATTCAGGCGAACGCGCCGGTGTTGCCGGTGGCGGGATTGAAACTGCTGAGCCCGGTAGCGAATCCGAGCAAGATTATCGCCGCACCTGTGAACTATCAGAAGCACATTGACGAAGTGAAAGCCGACGTCCAGATCCACGCCAATAACCCGGCGCACACGATCACGATCCAGAAGGCGGGCTTGTTCCTGAAGGCGAACAGTTCGCTGGTAGGTCCGGGCGAAGGGATCGCCCTCCGGCAACTCGATCGCCGCAATGACCATGAAGTGGAACTGGCGCTGGTGATCGGCAAGACGGCGAACAATGTTTCGAAAGCCGATGCGCTGCAGTATGTTGCGGGCTATTGCATTGGTCTGGACATCACGATCCGCGGCAGTGAAGACCGGAGCTTCCGAAAGTCGCCCGATAGTTACACGGTGATGGGTCCGTGGCTGGTGACGGCGGATGAGATTGGCGATCCGGGAAACCTGAATCTGAAAATCGCCGTAAACGGGGAAAAGCGGCAGGATTCGAACACGAAGTATTTGATTTTGAGCGTACCGGAACTGATTGAGATGGCGTCGTCTTTCTACACGCTGCACCCGGGCGACATTATCAGCACGGGCACGCCGGAGGGCGTAAGTCCAATCGTGCCCGGCGACAAGATCGTCGCGGAGATCGAGAAGATCGGCACGATGGCAGTAGCCGTCCGCGCGGCGTAAAAATCAGGCACTAGAGATCAGGAGTTCAACATGCCCAGAAATTACCGCATCGGCCAGATTGTGCCGAGTTCCAACACGACGATGGAAACGGAGATTCCGGCGATCTTCCGCTCGCGCGAATTGATGCGCCCTGACGAAGCGACGTTCACCTTTCATTCAAGCCGCATGCGCATGAAGAAGGTGGTGAAGGAAGAACTGGAGGCGATGGATCGGGATAGCCTCCGCTGCGCCAGTGAATTGGCGGATGCTGCGGTGGATGTGGTGGGATACGCGTGTCTGGTCGCCATCATGTCGATGGGCAAGGGCTATCACTGTGAATCGGAAGCTCGCTTGACGCAGCGTATGAAGGACGAGGGCCACGCGGCTCCAGTGATTACGTCGGCAGGCGCGCTGGTAAATGAGTTGAAGCTGGCGGGTGTGCAGGCGGTATCGGTGGTGACTCCCTACATTGAGCCGCTGACGAATCTGGTGGTGGAGTACATCCGTCACGAAGGCATTCAGGTGGTCGATTCCATCGCCTTGTGCATCGCCGATAACCTCGCCGTCGGCCGCCGTGATCCGGGCGCGTTATTGGGCGATATCACTCGCCTGAATACGAAGGGCGCCGATGCCGTGGTGATTTCGGCATGCGTGCAGATGCCGTCGCTACCCGCGATTCCGGCGGCGCAGGATAAGCTTGGGTTGCCAGTGACGTCGGCCTCGGCATGCACCGCGCGATCCATGATGCGTGCACTGAACCTGGAGCCTGTGGCGGATAACGCAGGCTACTTCCTTTCGAGCAAGAATCTGACGCCGGGCAGTTTGGCGAAACAGCTGGCGTAGCAAAAACACCATTCCAAGAGAAGAGGGCAGGTACCCCGGGGCCTGCCCTTTCTCTTGCTCGCACGTTGCGGCAATTTGCTTGCCTAGAATCCGCCCTTCGGCCGGTAGCCGGGGCGCGCCTGAACGCGGTATTTCTTGCCGCTATCGGACACCACTTCGACGGCGATCTTGCGGAACCCTTCGTTCGGATTCGCTTGCGGATAGTAGGTAACGGTGTAGGAATTGCCCAAATCCTCGCGAATCGCTTCAAAAGCTTCCACCTGCTTCTGCCAGGTCTTCGCGAAGTAAGACTTTCCGCCAGTACCCGTGGAGATGCGTTTGAAGACGTTCGACGACACGGGATCTTTGCTCACTTCGTTGGTGGAGATGACGTAGATCGGAATACCTTCGTCTTCGGCCACGGCGCGAACGTCGTCAGGGGCCACCATGCTGGCGTTATCGGGACCATTGGAGAACACGATCACCACTTTGCGTCCAGGCACTTTCGCGGCGTCACGAAGGGTGAGCAGCAAACCGTTATAGAGCGCGGAGTCGTCGCCGGCGACAGCGTTGCGCAATCCGGCAACGGCTTCATTGCGATCCTTGCCAAGCGCTGCGGCACGCGTCAGATTGCGGCTGTATGTATAGACGGCAACGGAGTCGGCACGATCCAGACCGCGGATGAAATCGGCAATCGCGTCAGACGCGTAGACGAAGCCGCGGTACATGTAATTGCTGGTGTCGAACAGAACAAACACGTTCGTACCGACAAACGCATCGTTGCGGCCTTCGATTTTTCCGGTTTCGGAAACCGGAATCGGCTTCAGCGTCCCGTCGGCTTGCACGTCCATCGGAGGTTTGTTGCCTTCGGCAAACGTCGCGAGCTTCTGCGGGATGCCGTCCTCCATGATGCGGAAATCCTTCGGCTGCAGTCCGTTAATGTAATGGCCCTTGTTATCGGTGATGGTGAAGCTCAGCACCACCATGTCCACTTTCACACGGAATGTCGGGCGGTCCTGCGCCAATGCCAGGCCGACCAAGACAAAAATGAGACCGATTCTACGAAGCAACGTTGTATCCTCCGTCGTGCTCTGAAGAGTATCTAATTGACTGCTACCAGCGACTTGCGGGCTTTTTGGCGGACTTCATCACCCACCATGCGCAGCGAACGGAGCAATGCGGGCCAATCTTCGAGATGCGTCGCAAAGATGCGTTCCACCGTTTGCTGGGTCCAGCCTGGAACCAAAACATTCAGTTCGGAAGGCTGGATGTGAATTTCATCGGCAAGAGCCGCGTAGTAGAGCAGGTTCGACTCCCAACTTTCCGCGAGAATGCGGCTGGAGTAACCCATCAGGGTTGGGAATGTACGGAGATTCAACAACTCGGGTTGGTATGAATTCGATAGCATCGGCTTCGGTGTGCCGAAGGCATGAGAAATGGCCGCGGCGCTGACGGCGTCGGCATTTTCGCTCGCAATGCGGCGGATCTCGGCGGCGGTGGCGGAGTCGCGGTCGCTTGGCGCCACTTCGTGCGCAAGCAGATAGACCTCAGACGGAACCACGTTGTCGACGGCGTTGCGGACATCGCCCGAGGCAAGCAGGCTTTCTACCTTCTTCAAGCGCGCGGGGTGCAGGTAGCGGTCGAGAATCGTCACAACACGACGGCGCGTTTCGTCATTCAACGCGGCCTCCGAAAGTAGGCTCTCGCCGTAAGCCATGTGCAGTCCGACCCAATGCAATTGCACCGGAGTGACGTTCCACCAGCGCGGAACCACGGCGGTGAGTATCATTTGCGGAACCAGATCACCCCAGATAAGCGCCTGCTCACGGGTGGGGATCAGGAAGTTTTGTTCGGCCTCCGCAAGCGCGTAGGGGAGCGACGCGAGCGAGCCCACCAGGCGTCCGCCAGCGTTCGTAGGCCAGCCGCTGCCGGCAACGTCGGTATCGGACCACGTGCGCGGACGGTCCGGCGTGCCATAGAAATCGTGGCTGCGGACGAACAAAGGATTGGTGTAAAGAACCTGCGCTCCTGGCGGCGCATAGTGGATGTAGTTCAAGCCTACGAGCGTGTCGCGCAAGTATGGCGCTAGCAGCGCGCGGATATCGCGTAGTTTCTGCGGATCGGCTCCGGCTCGTTCGATGGCCGCGCGCAGGTTCATCTTGCGCTGTGCGTCCACATGGCGATCGGCCCAATATCCGGCGGCCATTTCCGTGCGCTCGCGAACGGTGAGGGCATTGCGCGGGAGAGGCACTTCACTGATGCGGGACGCCAGGCGCGCGATCTGCGCCATATCCGGTTTCTGGCCGGCTGCCGCCGCCGTTTCCAAACGATCGGCAATACCGAGCAGCGTTTCGAGCGAAACCAAGCGCTGGGCTTCGAAAACGCGCGTCATTTCTTGCAGCATCTGCTGGTGCGCGTCCGAGAGAGCAGCGTTGCCCGCGGCGCGCGTCCCGGCCAGGAGGTCGAGAACATGATCCTGCACCGAGCCTTGCGCGGGAACGTGCGCGGCATCGAGCAACACCCGCAGTCCTTTTTGCCCGGCTTCAAAGATGTCGCGCGGTCCTTGAATCTTTGCAAAGGGAGCCACCACGGCGGCGAGTGCGGCGTCCGCTTCCTGCTGCGTAATCGATTGTTGGCGGACGAAAATCTGCCAGAAGCTGGCCAGACTCTGCATGGTCCCGGCGGCTTCCGAGCGCAAGCCGACGTCCTTAATGCCGCCGATGGACCGCGCGGACTCGACAAACGCAACGATCGTGCGATCCGAGGTGGCCGGCGTTTCAGCGAAGAGGCGGAACTGCGCGCCCATGGGCTTGAACTCGCGAACCAGTTGCTCCACCGTGGCCGTTTCCAGCGGCTTCGTACGGCCGCGCTCAATTTCACTGATCGCCATGAAGATCTTCAGGGCTTCGTTGTCGGCCACTTTGCGGGAGAGCCCATAGAAAGCCTCGATGACTTCCTCGGGATCCTTCCAGCCGGGAGCGGACTTGGCGAGCTTCGGATCGTACTTCGCCACTACTTTTCCGGCAAAGAGGTTCTTCCAAATGTCGAGACCGCCCGGAAGGTGAGGCTTGCCGTTGGGATCGAGCCGTAGTCGCACGGTAAGCAGCAACAGATCGGTGTTCGCGCGGAACACCGGGCGCGCTGGACCGGGGCTAGTGACACGTCCACGGATCGCGGTGTAGTAACGCTTGATGTGATCGGGATCCGTGAGATACGTCTGTACCGGGCCGCTGATGCGCGCGAGGGCGTCATAGTAAGACGCAAGCCACCCGTCTTCTTTCTCGACGAGCTTTTCAAAGAAAGCCACGCCCTTATCCGGAGCAACTCCCACCAGTTCTTGCCAAGACTTTTCGGCACGCGGTCCGCCGGGGACATTGATCTTGCCATTGCGGATCTGGAACATGCCGCCGAAGAAATCAAGAACATGCGCGTAAACCTTCGCCTTCTGCGCGGGCATATCCTTGTGCATCTGGTCGGCGGTCTCAGGATCCAGCGCCGAAAACGCAACGTAGAGGCGGCACAATGCAGGATCGCTCAGGAAGAAGTCGATGAACTCGACGTTGTTTTTCTGCAGTTCCTTGGGATACCAATATTCCGCCGTGTAGAGAATGGGAATGCGCGCAGGGTGGTAATCCAGTGTGAAAGGGCGGTTCGTACGCAGCGACTGTTCGAGCTCGGAAAGCGGGAAACCTGAATCAATGGTGATAAACGCACGCGAGGCGTTGACCGTTTCAAGCACCAGATCCGATCCGCACCCGCCGCGCATGCGGTAACCGAGAAGGCGGAGGAGGTCGCCGGTTTGCGTGGATTCGCATTGTTCGACGCGCAGAATTTTTTCGGCGCCCGCCAGTTTCTCAAGCTCCCTGGCCTGCGAGAGATAGCGATGAACCAGCTTAAGGTACTCGGTGGGCTCCAGGGAATCGGCTCCGCGCGTGGCGGCGTAGCCATTCAGAGTGATGTTGTGAGCCAGAGACACCAGCACATCGTCGGCGGCGAGGTCCGGCGAAACCGCGGCCATTCGAGAGAAGGAACGCAGGGGACCAGGGATTTCGACATAACTGGGCGTGACGCCAATAGAAGCGGCCGGAAGGTTCAGGCCGGTTCCCCCCGCAGCCTTGAAATCGTCGAGGTGTTTTACGGCGGAGGGACGGTCGCCTGCGAGCAAATCCAGCAGGACCAGGCGGCGGGCAATACGGGCGCGTTCGGCGGGATTCGCGCTGTTGCGCTGTAATAACTGGTTGAGTTTTCCGTACTCTAGACGCGCAGCGGGATCCCGATGTCGATCGAGAAACGACGCATAGGCCTCCAGCGCAAGGGGATCGTTGGGCGCGCTGGAAGCGGCCTTTTGCAGTTGTTCCCTGGCCTCCGCTGCATCGCCCTTGACTTCCATCCGCCAGGCATCCCCGGAAAGATCCTGCGCGAACACGAAACCTGCCGCCATGGATAAGATGGCGAAAATACGCACTAGCCGCATCACCCGTTCTCCTTCGGCTTGCGTCCGAACGAGTGCAGCTCACCCAGTTTCCCCCCTGGCTACCGCACGCCGTCCGCTGTTGCTGGTTACCTAATGTAACACTCCGCCAGCGACTTTGCAGGCAGACACTTTGCGGGAAGGAGATGTAAGATGCCGGTGTTTTGTTTCAGCGGCGCTAGGACCTTTCCGGCCGGTTGATTGCGAAGGAGCTGATAAAATGGTGCAAGCGAGGACGATAAGCTTCGATGATCGTTCGCCTTAAGTTCGGACTTGGCCGCTCCGTCTCTCGGAAGCCTCGGAAAAACCAGAGATTGGCGCTCGCCTGCGCCACCCTATTAATGCCCGCCGCGCTGATGGCGTATGTGCTGGCCGTGTGGGGACTCACCTCTGACCTGGGCGCCACCAGCACGTTCGCAATGACCGGTGTGTTTTCCCATTGGCAGGTGTGGATCTTGAGCGCGGCGCTGATGCACCTGGGCGCGTTCTTCCTGAACCGCTACGGAAGCGGACACCCGGAGGTTATTCCGCGCTCGCTGGTGGTGCGTTTCGGTAAGCCTCGTCCAGAATCTCAATAACGTGCGAAACGGTTTGGCCGTTGCCGAACCGTTTGGCGCCGGCCTGCAGTTGCAGCATGCACCCGGGATTGGCCGTGGCGATGCGTGTCACCTTGGTTGCGTTCACCGATTGCATTTTCTTTGTGAGCAAAGCGAGCGACATCTCTGTCTGCACCACGTTATAAATACCTGCACTTCCACAGCAGATATCGGCCATGGGCATTTCCTTGAACGTGACACCCGGCACTCGCTTTAGCAATTCACGGGGAGCGGATCGCACTCGCTGGCCGTGTGCCAGGTGGCAGGAATCCTGATAGGTGACCGTAGTTCGCACTTCACCCATGCGCGGATTCAGGTCGATGGAGGCGAGGAACTCGGTGACGTCCTTCATCTTCGCGGTGAAGGAGGCCGCGCGATCCTTCCACTGCTCGTCGTGCTCCAGAAGCTCGTGATACTCCTTCAACGTAGAACCGCAGCCGGCAGCGTTGGTGAGAATGGCGTCAAAGTTACCGTTCGTCACAGCCGCGATGTTCTTGCGAGCTAACTCGCGCGCGGGTTCGCGCAAGCCGGCGTGCACGTGCAACGCGCCGCAACAGGTTTGCGATTCGGGAATGATCACTTCGCAGCCGTTGGCTTGTAAGACGCGGACGGTCGCCTCGTTCAGACGCGAAAAGCAAACATTCGCAATGCAGCCAGAGAGAAACGCGACACGATACTTGCGCTCGCCCTTCGCAGGAAAAACGCGACCGAGGTTTTCGAAGAAGAAAGGAGCCTGCGCCGCGGGTGCGAGCGCTTCGACGTCGGCCAGATGCTTTGGCAGACCAATGAGTCGGACGACGCGCTGGAGGCCGGACTCTTGATAAAACCGGAGCATTGTGCCCGCAAAGTTGAGCCACGCGCGGCTGGGGAGCAGCTTCTCAAAAACGAACGAGCGCAATAAACGAGGTGCAAGCGGACGCGCCGACTTCCTTTCGATGTTGTCTTCGATCTGGGCTCGCGCCGCTTCAATCAAGCGGCCGTAGGGGACACCCGACGGGCACGCCGACTCACAGCCTCGGCAGGCGAGGCAGAGATCAAGATGCTGCACATAGGCGTCTGTGATCGGCGCGCCGTTGGCCACTTGGCGCATTTGAAAAATTCGCCCTCGCGGGGAATCCATTTCGACATGCAGTTCCCGATACGTCGGGCAAGCGTTCAAACACAAGCCGCAGTGGACACACTTGTTCAGATCGGCCCACTGAGGAGCGTCGAGGTTGATGGACACCGGCGCGGAGGCATTAGAGGTAGCCATGCAGCCTGCCTTTGTTCAACAGCTCGTTCGGATCGAACATGTGCTTAATCTTTTTCATGATGCCGGTGGGATCGTGGATGGGCTCGGTGGGCGCGTTCGATGCGTGGTGGGCGTAGAGGACTCCCGAGCCAGCGCGCGCGATGAAGGCAGCGCCCAGCTTCGAGGCAATCGCGGGCATTTCCGAAAGAGACGAGCGCATCGCAACAACGCCGCCCTTGGGATTCGCGGCCAGAAAGCGCGGCGTGAACTCGCGAACCTCGCGCCATAGGGCTGCTTCTTCGGCTCCCTCCACCGAGCGTGCTCCGGCGAACTCCTGCGCGAAGCGGCTGAGAATGCCGGTGTTGCCGGTGGCACGGATCAGCATGCGGATACTCGACGGCCAGTTGACGATGTCGATGGCGGCGGGCGGAAGAATCGTTTTCAAAAGTTCATCGCGCCTAGCAAAGGCTTCGGCGGCGGTGGCGAATTCGAGGATGAATGTGCGGGAGGCGGGCGGAATCGGAAACAACTTGAAGTTGACGACGGCAACTGCGGCCAGCGTGCCGTACGAACCGATCATCAGTTTCGCCATATCGAGCCCGGCGACGTTCTTCACCACCATGCCGCCGCTTTCCACCAGCTTTCCCTCAAGCGTCGCGAACGTCATGCCGATGACCATATCGCGCGCGGTGCCGTAGAGCCTGCGGCGAGGGCCGCTGAGGTTGGCTCCAATGACTCCGCCGACGGTCGCGTTTTCCCAACCGGGACCAATGAGTGGATCGAGCGGAATCATCTGTCCATTCGCGGCGAGCGTCGATTCCAGTTCCGTCCACGGCATACCGGCTTCGACGCTGATGGTGAGATCCTTGGGCTCGTATTGGAGCAACCGCCGGAGATTCGCGGTGGAAACGGTTTCATCGGCCTGCGCGATGGGGCCGCCGAGGCGCGTTTTTGTGAAGGCTCCGCCGAGGTGAATGGCTTGGCGCGCGGAAGCGAGTTCGCGCAGCGCGTCGGCCAGTTCCTGCGGTGTTGCGGGAGAGATCATTTCACCAGGCTCTTCACTTCTTCGGGCGTCAGTGCACGGAATTTGCCAATTTCGAGGGCGCCGATTTCGATGCTGCCGATCTTGGTTCGCACGAGTTTGAGCACCTTGGCTCCCAGCGCCTCCACCATGCGGCGGACTTGGCGGTTGCGGCCTTCGGTGATGGTGATTTCGAAGAACGTTTGCTTGGCGGAATCGCGCACGCGCGTCACAAGCGCCGGAAGAGTTGGCCCATCTGAAAGGATGACGCCATCGCGCAGCATCTGCAACTGTTCGTCGGTGAGGTGCGTGGAGGCTTTCACCAGATACGTCTTCGGCACCTTCGACGCAGGGCTGGTGACGTAATCGCCGAACGCGGTGTCATTGGTCAGAATGAGCAGGCCGGTGGTGTCCTGATCGAGGCGGCCCACGGGGATGACCCACTCGGCGCGATCGCGAGAGGGGTCGCCGAGCAGATCGTACACGGTAGGGCGGCCGTCGGGATCTCGATACGTGGTGAGGTAGCCTTTGGGCTTGTAGAGCAGCAGATAAATTTTCTTCGCGGCTTTGAGCGGGCGGCCGTCGAAGGCGATGCGATCGCGTTCGGGATCCACCCAGGCGTCGGGCGATTGGACAACGCGGCCATTCACGGTGACGCGGCCCGCGCCAATCCAACTGCGCGCTGCGGTGCGGGAGCCGAGTCCAGCTTTGGAGAGGGCGCGATCGAGCGTGCGCTTGCGGGAATCGGCGGGGGCGGCCTGCTTCGATCGGGGGGCCGAAGCGTTTGCCGTACGGGCGCGGTGCTTGTCTTTAGGAACTCGCAATTCTTATGATCGTACAGCGCGGGTGGTTGTTGAGAATCGCTCGTCGGGTGCGGATATATCCCCGCTCTGACGAGCGGGGTTCGAACGCCGGGCAAACCTGCGTCAGACAGTCATGATCGAATGTGTTCCCAATTTTTCTGAAGGCCGCGATGCGGCCGTCGTGCGGGCGATTGTCGATGCCATTGCGAGCGCGGCGGGCGTAACGGTGCTCGGGTGGGAATCCGATTCCGATCATCATCGCAGCGTGGTCACCTTTGCGGGCGAGGCCGAAGCAGTGCTGGAAGGTGCCGTACGCGGCGTCGGCAAGGCCGCGGAGTTGATCGACCTCAACAAGCACGTCGGCGTGCATCCAAGAGTGGGCGCGGCCGATGTGGTTCCCTTTGTTCCCCTGCAGGGTTCGACTCTTGAGGAATGCGCGGAGATTGCGCATCGCGCGGGCGCGGAGATTTGGAAGCGCTTCGGAGTGCCGGTGTATTTTTACGAAGCCGCCGCGCGGATTCCGGAACGCAAAGCTCTGCAAAACGTGCGCCGCAAGGGTTTTGACGGGCGTCCGCCGGACGTCGGCAACATCGCGGCGCATCCCACGGCGGGCGCAGCCGTCGTCGGCGCGCGAAATTTCCTGATCGCTTACAACATCAATCTGGCGACGAATGATGTCGCCATCGCCAAGGCCATCGCCGAAAAGATTCGCGAGTCATCGGGCGGCTTTCGTTACGTGAAGGCGATGGGCCTGCATCTGAAGACGCTCGATTGCGCGCAGGTTTCGATGAACCTGACGAACTTCGCTGAGATTCCGCTCGATGAACTGTATGAGACCGTCGCCCGCGAAGCCGAACGCGCGGGGACTTCTATCGCTGAGAGTGAACTGATCGGCTTCGTTCCGCTAGCGGCCTATGAGAAAGCACCGGAGTTTTTCCAGAGAACGCGGGGGTGGACGGAGGAGAGGGTGATTGAGCAGAGGATTGTTTAGCCGTGCCGCGGATGCCGTCGGACTCGGATGCGCTCCTGATCCACAATTACGAGACTTCCAGTCAGGTTACTTTCTGGAACGTCTCGAAGCAGCCTCGCTAGAGCGGCTTCTGTTTGTTCGATCGTCGTTGGCCACACTCGCAACCGAATGACGCCAGCGTGGGAACCGACTGGAAACATTCGGGCATCGGCGAAGTCTTCATCGAAGGTCAAAACTATCCAGTCGCCAGACTGTGCCCAGGATAGAATCGTCGCGTCCGCTGCACCCCAGAGACCGACGTCACCAACGTGTTGCACCGTCCATTCAGGACGTTCCGTGATCAGGAAATGACAAACCTGCTTCGGGACGTTTTGATCCAGAAGGATTCTAAGTTTCAATCGGCGATAAGACCTGATCTTCGTCAACTACGCGAGCGGCGTACTCCAGCGCTGCGTTGACGGCTTCGCGGGTCAGCTCAGGATAGCTTTGGAGGATTTTGTCGACGGTATAGCCGCCGGCAATCATGCCCAAAATGTTACGCACCATGATGCGCGTACCGCGAATCACGGGTTTTCCCCCACAAATGGCCGGATTGACTTCGATGAGGCTCATAGGGCTATTTACAGAATAGCCCTTCCAGCGCTCGCTGGCGGGTGAGCTCGCTTACCCCTTCGCCTTCTTAACCTCTTCCACCAGCGCGGGCACCACTTCGAACAGATCTCCGACGATGCCGTAATCGGCTACTTCGAAGATGGGGGCGTTGGGGTCCTTGTTGATGGCGACGATGGTTTTTGCGCCCTTCATGCCCACCAGGTGCTGAATGGCGCCGGAGATGCCGACGGCCACGTACATCTTGGGGGCGACGGTTTGGCCGGAGCTGCCGACCTGGCGTTCCATGGGCAACCAACCGGCATCGCAGATGGGGCGGGAGGCCGCGAGTTCGGCTCCGAGCGCATCGGCGAGTTCCTGCACCACGGGGATGTTGTCTTCTTCCTTGATGCCTCGGCCGACGGAGACGATGATCTCGGCGGCGGTGAGGTCCACCGCACGGGCGGCTTCGCGGAAGGGGGCTTCGGCTTTCTGGCGGATCTTCGATGCATCCAGCGAGGGCGAGAACGTTTCCACAGACGCGGAATCGGCCTCAAGCGAATCAGCGCGCCAGGCTCCGGCTTGGAGCGAGGCGAACGCGGGGCCGTTGCCCGCGGGCTTCACGTCGCCGCTTAGTTTGCCTTGGAAATACTGGCGAACGAGCGTGACGGAGCCGTCCTCGGCACGGGCTCCGGTGACGTCGCTGACTAGTACTTGCCCGAAACGCGTGGCGAGCTTCGGAGCGAAGTCGCGCGTCTGATACGTGTGCGGGAACAGCACCAGCGACGGCTGCACTTTCTTGATCAGCTCTTCGTAAGCCGCGGTGAAACCATCGGCGGTGTAGGAATCAAGCAGGTCGTGCTCAACGGCCCACACCTTGGCGACATTTTTCGTAGCCGCTTCCGCTGCCAACCCAGCGATGCCGTTGCCCGCGACCGCGGCTTCGAGCGAAGTGCCAAGCGCGGCGGCCAACTGCTGCCCTGCCGCCAGCGTTTCCCACGACATCTTGTTCCAGGTGGCTTTATTCTCCTGGGCCTGTTGTTCCAGAATTACAAGAATGCCGCTCATAACACGCGCGCCTCAAACTTGAGTTTTTCGACCAGCTGCGCGGCAGCGGTCTGGGGATCGCCTTCGAAAATCTGCGTCTGCTTGCTCTTCTGCGGCGCGTAGATTTTTTCAAGCTCAGCGACAGGGGCTTGCGCTCCGCCGAGAGAATCGGGCGATTCGTTCCTGACCTCTTTTGTCTTCGCCTTTTTGATGCCCATCAGCGTCGCATAGCGCAGTTTGTTCGACCCGCTCTGAATGGCGAGCACGGCGGGCAGTGGCATCTCGATGTGCTGGAACCAGCCATTTTCGAGTTCGCGCTTCACGCGGATCGCGCCGCCGTTCACTTCCGTCTGCATGATGATCGTCGAGTGCGGCATGCCGAGCAGTTCCGCCATGACCACACCGGTTTGTCCCGCGCCGACGTCGTCTGACTGCAAGCCCGTGAGGATAAGATCCGGCTGCTCCGGCGCGGCGGCCGCAGCGAGGAGCTTCGCGACACCAAGCGTATCCAGCGAGCTGAGATCTTCGATCTCAATATGAATGGCGCGGTCGGCGCCCTTGGCCAGGGCCTCGCGAATCGTTTGCGCGGCGCCTTCGGGTCCGGCGCAAAGGGCGATCACTTCGCCGCCGTGCTTTTCCTTGAGCTGCAGAGCTTCTTCGAGCGCATAGGCATCGGGCTCGTTGATTTCAAAACTGAGGTCGCCCTCATCGATCCACTTGCCATCGGCATTGACGTGGAACGGAGAGTCGCGGAGGGGAACCTGTTTGATCGCGACAATGATTTTCATGCGGTGTCTAACTTTCTAATCCATCGGGTTTTCCGTGGCTCGCGCCCGGGGCTCGACGGACCCGTCCGGTCAGGGCGGGGATGCTGCAAAATCGTTAGGCCGGATCCGGCTTCTTGAAAATGAGGCAGCCATTGGTGCCGCCGAATCCGAAGGAATTTGAAAGCGCGTAGTCGATCTTCATGGGCCGGGCGACGTTCGGAACATAGTCGAGGTCGCATTCCGGATCCGGGCTATGGTGATTGATGGTGGGCGGTGCGATCTGATCGCGGATCGCCATCACGGTAATTCCTGCTTCCACGCCGCCTGCGCCACCGAGAAGATGGCCGGTCATGGATTTCGTGGAGCTGACGGCAACTTTGCTGGCATGCTCACCCATAATGCGCTTGATCGCCATGGTCTCGATGCGATCGCCAACGGGCGTCGAGGTGCCGTGCGCGTTAATGTAATCGATCTGGTGCGGCTCAAGGCCGGCATCGCGCAGACAGTTGCGCATCACGCGATACGCTCCGTCGCCGTCTTCCGAAGGCGAGGTGATGTGATAGGCGTCGCCCGACATGCCGTAGCCGACCAACTCAGCCAGAATCGGCGCGCCGCGGCGCTTGGCGTGTTCTATTTCCTCGAGCACCAAAATGCCCGCACCTTCGCCGACGATAAACCCATCGCGATCCTTATCCCAGGGGCGACAAGCGGCTGCCGGATCGTCGTTGCGCTGAGAGAGGGCGCGCATGGCCGCGAAACCGCCGATGCTCATGGGCGTCACAGCCGCCTCGGTTCCACCGCAGATCATGGCGTCGGCATAGCCGTGCTGAATCAGACGGAACGAATCGCCGATGGAGTGCGCACTAGTAGTGCAAGCAGTCGCGGTTGCCGAATTCGGACCCTTCGCCCCCGTACGGATCGCGACAGTGCCCGACGCCAAATTGATGATGGTTGCCGGAATGAAGAACGGTGAAATGCGCGAGGGGCCGCGTTCGAGCAGTATCTTGTGCTCACGCTCGATCACCTCGAAGCCGCCAATGCCGCTGCCGATGTACACGCCAGCGCGCTCGGCCTCTTCGCCGGGGCCGACCTTGAAGTTTGCGGCTTCAATGGCGAACTCCGCCGCAGCAATGGCGAATTGAATGAATCGCCCTGCCTTTTTGATCTCTTTTTTCTCGATATACAACGACGGATCGAAGCCCTTCACTTCTCCAGCGATGCGGCAGGCATACGCCGTCGCGTCGAAAGAAGTGATGGGGCCGATACCATTGGCGCCCTGTCTAACGGCGGCCCAAGTGGCTTCCGTGCCGATACCGACCGAAGTCAGCAAGCCGACTCCGGTGACCACAACTCTGCGTTGCAACAAGAACTCCCGAGGCTACTTCTTTTTGGACTCGATGTAGTCGATAGCATTCTTGACGGTGCCGATTTTCTCGGCGTCTTCGTCAGGAATGTCGAGGTCGAACGCTTCCTCGAACGCCATCACCAACTCGACGATATCGAGCGAATCGGCGCCGAGGTCATCGACGAAACTAGCCGTGGGATCGACTTGGGCCTCGTCCACGCCCAGCTGTTCGACGATGATTTGCTTGACCTTCTGCTCAACAGACATGCATCCTCCCGGATTTCGAATACGAAACTACCGATTCTACCGGGATATGAGCAAAATGGCAACCCTTGTTCCGGTTCATGCACTTTTGATGGATGTGGAAACCCGAACTGAGATGCGGAAAAGCGGCAGACGCGGGCAACATATTGCATCCAAAACCACTTTCCGGTATACGGCGCGGCGCACGAAAAGGCTGAGGCGAAACACTTGGGGCACCTGTTATACTGGATGTTTGTCTGGCTTGCGCCATCGTAGGCGAGGTGTGGCCGGGCAGGGAGTTTTGCAGTGTTCATTGATGTTCGCGAGCTGGAGCTTCGCCCGGCAGAGTTTGCAGTAGAACTTGCGCCAGGGGAGATCGATTTTCTGGACGCGAAGATTCGTCAGGCCGGGCCGTTAAAAGCCGCGGGCAAGGCGGAACTGGTGCTGGGGTCGCTTGAGGAAATCCGGGTTCGCGGGCATGTATCGGTTGTAATGGAAGCCGATTGCGACCGCTGCCTGGAACCGGCCAAAATGCCGGTGGATTCCGATTTCGAGCTTTACTACCGCCCCGTTGCCGAGGGTTACGGCAGCGATATGGAAGTGGGCGACGAAGAAGCGGAGATGGGCTTTTACGAGGGCGAAGGCCTGGAGCTCAACGAAGTTCTTCGGGAGTACGTTTCACTCGCGCTGCCGATGCAGCGTGTTTGTAGCGAGTCATGCAGGGGGATTTGCCCGGTTTGCGGGCAAAATCGTAACCTGAAAGATTGCGATTGCCACGTGGAAGCAACTGACGACCGCTGGGCCGCACTCAAAATGCTAAAAAAGTAGACGGCCTCCAAAACGCCAAAAGCGGGACGGAGCCATAGTGAGAGAACGATGCCAAATCCAAAACGTAGACATTCCAAGCGCCGGACGTCGGCGCGCCGCACCCATGATTCCCTGCGCGCAGCAGGCATGGCGCAGTGCCCCAACTGCCACGAGCCGAAGCTCCCGCACCGGGCTTGCCCCCACTGCGGCCGTTACAAGGGCCGCGAAGTGGTTGAGGTTGCTGAACAGTAAGCAATCCTCCTCATGCTGACGATTGCGGTTGACGCAATGGGCGGCGATCACGCCCCCAAGTCTGAAGTTGAAGGAGCGATTCGCGCCGCCACCGAATTCAAGCACAAAGTGCTTCTTGTCGGCTTAGAGGACGTGGTGCGCAAAGAATTAGCTGCACATCCATCCGCGGCGAAGCTGCCCATTGAAGTGGTCCCCGCAACCGAGGTGATCACCATGGACGACGCCGCGGCGAAGGCTGTTCGCGGCAAGAAGAATTCGTCCATCCACGTAGCTTCGCGTTTGGTGCGCGATGGCATCGCCCATGGCATGGTTTCCGCCGGCAACACCGGCGCGGTCATGGCCACGGTGAAGATGATTCAAGGCATGGCGCGCGGCGTAAAGCGTCCGGCGCTGGCCTCGGCGTTTCCCACATTCAAGGGCACGCCTGTCATCGTGCTGGACGTCGGCGCGAACGTGGATTCCACGCCCGAAATGCTGGCGCAGTTCGCCATCATGGGCGAAGTATATTCCCGCATCATCTTCCACAACGCGACACCGCGCGTGGGCCTGCTTTCCATCGGCGAAGAAGAGCACAAGGGCAACGAACTGACCAAGGGAGCAACGCCGCTGCTTAAGGCGCTGCCCATCAACTTCATCGGCAACGTGGAAGGCCGCGATTTGTATTCGGGCGTCGCCGACGTCATCGTTTGCGATGGCTTCATTGGCAACGTGGCGTTGAAGGTGAGCGAAGGTTTAGTGGAGATGCTGCAGAGCATGCTCCGCGAATCGCTTTCCGCAACGGTCACGCGCAAAGTCGGGTATCTGCTTTCAAAGGAAGCCTACCGCGACTTCCGCAAGCGCGTGGATTACACCGAGTACGGCGGGGCCCCGCTGCTGGGCGTCAAAGGCGTCAGCATCATCTGCCACGGACGCTCCAACGCACACGCGATCAAGAACGCTATCCGCGTGGCGGCCGAGTTCGCCGAAGGCCGCATGACGGAGCGACTGGAAGCCGAGTTGGATGAAACTGCGGCGCAACTTGCCGCACAGTAGTTTCGTTTCCATCACAAGAGTCCTGTGGCAGGATTAAGACCTGTGCGAACTTGAAATTCCACGGGCCAGACTTCAACGCAAACTGTTTTCGTCGAAGCCCGCGGGTTGAAAACACGCCGCAGGATGCAGTCCTGCCCGGCAAAGCCCCCCCGCCCCACAATCCATCGCGCACTGTCATAATCGTATGCAGGGGCGAACGCTGTCGAAGGCTTACGCATGAATACTGCAATGAAACCGCTTTTGCTCGGAACCCTGCTGGCCGCGGCCTGCTTTGGCCAGCGCTTGGACCCAATTCAGTGGGCGCTCACCTCTCCAACGGCCAAAGCGCCTCCGGGATCGAAGGTCACCCTCCACTTGACGGCCACCATGCAAGAGGGCTGGCACCTCTATTCGCTGACGACGCCCAAAGGCGGACCGATTCAAACCACTGCCGGGCTGGCCGAGAATCCGTCGGTGAAATCCTCGCGCTTGTTCCAGCCGAAGCCAGAGCGCCAGTTCGATCAAAATTTCAAGCTCGACACCGAGACGTTCGAAAAGCAAGTGGACTTCGCGATTGAAGCGGAACTCGCGCCGAATGCGGCCGCCGGGCCGCTTGAGGTAACGGCAAACGTTCGCTATCAGGCGTGTACATCCCGCCAATGCCTTCCGCCTCGCAAGAAAACAGCAACTTTCACCATTAGTATCGACCAAGCGGCTGCTGCGCCCGTGGCGTTTCCAGCCCCCAATGGCTTCAGCGAAGTGAAGGATGGCGCGATCGTGGGCCAAGCGGTGGCCGCTGCAAAGACAGAGATACCAACAAGTGGCGCGGCCCCGGCAACATCGTCGGCAGGCGAACAAACTCCGGCGGCCGCCAGTTCACCCGCTTCTTCCTCTTCGGCGGCGCCCGAAAACCTCGCGGTGTTCCTGCTCACCGCGTTCGGCTTCGGACTCGCGGCAATATTTACGCCCTGCGTGTTCCCGATGATTCCGATCACGGTTTCGTTCTTCCTGAATCATTCGCACGGCGCCGTGCCCGGAGCGGCGACTCCGGGAGAACATCGCGGAGGGAGCCTCGCGCAGGCAGGCGTGTTCTCGCTCGGCATCATCGTTTTGTTCTGCGCGCTCGGCATGGGCGTGACGGCGGCGGTAGGTCCGTTCGGCGTGAATCAGTTGGGCTCGAATCCTTGGGTAAATGGGTTCATCTCGCTTGTGTTCGGCGCGTTTGCGTTTAGCTTGTTGGGCGCTTTTGAAATTACTCTGCCTTCGGGATTGCTAACCAAACTCGATTCCGCGTCGCGGCGAGGCGGTTACTTCGGCACGCTGCTGATGGGCTTGACGTTCGCGCTAACTTCGTTCGCCTGCATCGGACCCTTCATGGGAAGCCTGCTGGTGGCTTCGGTGCAATCGAAGGGATGGCAACCGGTGCTCGGCATGGTGAGCTTCGCCACTGGGCTAGCGTCTCCATTCTTCCTGCTGGCCGCATTCCCGTCGTATTTGAAGAAGCTTCCGCGCAGTGGCGGATGGCTGGCCCGCGTGAAAGTAGTGATGGGCTTCATGCTATTGGCAGCGATGCTCAAGTATCTTTCGAACATCGATCAAGTGCTGCAGCTCGGCTGGCTGACGCGGGAGCGGTTCCTTGCCAGTTGGTCCGTGCTGTTCGCGATGGCTGGCTTGTATCTGCTCGGCCTATTGCGGCTCGAAGGCATTGAGGTGCACGAAAGTCTTGGCGTGCCCCGGTTGCTGGTCGCGAGCACCCTATTGGTTTTCTCCGTGAGCCTGCTGCCAGGCATGTTCGGTGCGCCGCTTGGCGAATTGGACGCATATGTTCCAGCCGCTGCATCGGGAAATATTTTGTCCAGCCGCACAGCGGGCGAAGGTCCGCAGGTGTGGATGAAGAACCAGTACAAAGTGGCGCTCGATCAGGCGCGCTCGGAAAGTAAACTGGTACTGGTAACGTTCACCGGCTACGCGTGTACGAATTGCCACTGGATGAAAGCCAACATGTTCCCGCGGCCTGAGATTGCCGAGGCGACGAAGAGCCTGGTTCTGGTGGAATTGTACACGGACGGCACCGATAAAGAGTCCGAGGACAATCAAAAGCTGCAGGACGATAAGTTCCAGACGGTGGCGATTCCCTACTACGCGATCATGGACCCCGATGGAAACGTGGTCTCAACGTTCACGAAGGGCATGACGACGGATACCCGGGAATTCCTCAGCTTCCTCACCGCGAAGCCGGGCAAGTCACTGGCCCAGGCATTTTAGGTAGGGCGGACTGAAAGTCCGCGCGGGATTGGCCGCCCGCCATCATGAGTCTGACAACCATGCTATCCTCCGTCGCAGGCAATGGCTGACGTCGCATACCCATCGAGGCTCGCCGCCGTGGCGTCGGATGCCGCATCCACAGCCCGGCACCCGTTGATTGTCCGCACCACACATTGGATCTTCGCTCTCAGCGCACTTGGTTTACTCATCAGCGGCTTCGCCATCATCCTCGCGCATCCGCGTTTTTATTGGGGTGAAACTGGAGGTGCCGGAGGGCCGTCGCTGTTTGACTTGCCCTTACCAACGATACTCGGCGGGCCTTCGGGTTGGGGGCGCTCCCTGCATTTTCAGTCGGCATGGGCGGCCGTTCTCGCAGGATTGGTTTACGTGTCCTGGGGCGGCCTTTCGAGCCATTTCAGGAAGCGTTTGATTCCGAGTGCCAAAGAACTTTCGTGGGATTCCCTGCGCGCGAGCATCCGTGATCATCTGCACTGGCGAAAACCTGCCGAGGAATACAACGTGCTCCAAAAGCTGGCGTATCTTTTTGTCATCTTCATCCTGTTTCCGTTGTTCATCGATTCGGGATTTGCGATGTCGCCCGCGATTACGTCCGTGTTCCCGCAATTCGTTACGATGTTCGGAGGCCATCAGACGGCCCGGACGCTGCACTTCTTTCTGTCGATCGCCCTTGTGCTGTTCGTGATCGTTCACGTCGGCATGGTGATCTGGGCTGGATTCAGGAATCGCATGCGCGCGATGATCTCGGGTGATGAGGAGGAAAGCGTACCATGAGCCAACCCATTTCTCGCCGCAAATGGATCACCGGAGGCTTGACCGTGGGTGCAGCGGGCGTGGCGGCAACACAGATCGCTTCGAGGTGCGGTTTGATTCCACCCGATAGCGGCGGCATCTGGGGACCCGGCGAAACGCTCACCTACGCGGCCCAGAGGGTTCTCACTTCCGGCAATTCCCTGGCCCGCGAGTTTAGGCCCGGGCAAATTTCGACCGTCGCTCCGGTCAGCGGCGAACCACCGGAGGATTTCGAGTATCAGCGTCTACTGGCTCAACATTTTGCCGAGTGGGAATTGGCCATCGAAGGCATGGTCGCGAAACCGTCGGTCTTCACGCTGGCGCAACTTCAGCAAATGCCCGCCACTTCTCAGATCACGCATCAGGCGTGCGAGGAAGGTTGGTCCTTCATCGCTGAATGGGGCGGCGTCCAGGTTTCGCACATCCTGCAAGCAGTGGGGGCGGACGCTAAAGCAAAGTATGTGGTCTTCTATCCCTTCGATTCGGCTTGGGAGAGCTTGGACATGGCCGACGCGCTGCATCCGCAAACATTGCTCGCCTACGCGATGAACGGGGAACGTTTGCCCACACGCCACGGGGCTCCACTCCGCCTGCGCGTCGCCCGGCAACTTGGCTACAAGAGCATCAAGTACCTTTCGCACATCGAGGTAACCGACTCGCTTAAGGAAATCGGCAAAGGCCTGGGGTCATCGTCGCCCGAAGGAGGTTACTCGTGGTGGGCGGGAATTTAGAGCGGACAGGTCTGCGCAACTTATAATGGTGTCTTGGACCTCGAAAAAGCACTCCTCCGCAAAGTGGGCGAAGCCGTCACGCGATTCAAGATGATTCGCGAGGGCGACCGGGTTGCCGTGGCGCTTTCCGGCGGCAAAGATTCGGTCACGATGCTTGAAGCGCTGCTCCTGTTGCGGGATCGCGCGCCCATTTCGTTCTCGGTTTGTGCATTCACCGTGGAGCAGGGAAAATTTCTCGCGCCGATTCAACCATTTGGCGAATATCTGAAAGCTCGCGGCGTGGATTGGACGTATCACACTGACAATCCCTCGCTGCGGCTTTTGGAAGAGAAACCGGATCATGGCTGTGACATGTGCAGCCGCTTCCGGCGCCGCGCGGTGTATGCAATCGTGAAAGAGCTGGGCGCGAACGTGATTGCGTTCGGGCACACAGCCGATGATATTTGCGAAGCGTTCCTTCGCAACGCATTGTTCACGGGCCGCGTCAGCGCGCTGCCTGCGGTGACCTATTCGCGCGAGCGGGACTTCCGGTTAATCCGCCCGCTCGTCTACGTCACCGAGGACCTGACCGCAAAGTTCGCGGCGTCGTTGGGCGCGCCGGTGATCCCCTGCGGATGCTCGCAACGCACGGGTACAGTTCGACGCTCGTTACGAGACATGCTCGGAGATCTCGAAAAAGAGTATCCTTTCCTCAAGGAAACCCTGCTTTCCGCGATGGGCAAGATCGATACACAACGGATGCTGGATCCCCGTTTTCTGGATCTCGACGGTAAAACAGAACCTGTGGAGTCCGACGAAACAAGCCCCTTCGCGGTTTTGAGCTGAGAAACGAGCCTGTACGCTAGACTGATCGTTTGCCGTCCCCAAAGGCCAAATCCAAGTCCGCAACAAATACCGTCGCCGCGCCGGTGGTGACCGTCGCCATTCCGACGTTGCACGCCGGAGAGCCGCTTGCCGCGTGCTTGCGATCCCTGGAGGCACAAACCTTTCGGCACTTCGAAGTTGTTGTGATCGACAACAGCGGCAAGCGCATGGTCGAAAGTGCCGGATCGCGCGGGAGAGTGATTCACAACACACATAACGCGGGCTTCGGCGCGGCCATCAACCAGGCGTACCGCACATCGCAAACGCGCTACATCGCCACATTGAACGACGACGCACAGGCGAATCCAAAGTGGCTGGAGGAATTGGTTGCGTGCGCCGAACGCCGTCCGAAAGCAGGGATGATCGCCCCGTGCGTGATGTTGGGCCAGACAGGCACCCTCGATTCCGCAGGCATGCTGATCGCCGCCGATGGCACCAGCAAGCAACGTGGCCACGGCGAGCCGCCTTCGGTCTACGAAAAGGAGAGCGACGCCCTGCTCTGTAGCGGTTCCGCTGCGCTCTATCGCCGTGCGATGCTCGAAGAAATCGGATTGTTTGACGAAACTTTTTTCCTCTATTGCGAAGACACCGATCTGGGCCTACGCGGGCGCTGGGCCGGATGGGAGTGTGCCTACGCGCCGCGCGCGATGGTGGAACACGGCTACTCGCAATCGGCCGGAAAGGCGTCGCCGCTCAAGGCCTATTACGTGGAACGCAACCGCCTTTACTGCGCGGTAAAAAATCTTCCGTGGGGCATGGTTCTCGCCTCGCCGTTCACGGCGTTCTTACGTTACCTGTGGCATGCGTTCGCGCTGCTCGAAGGACACGGGAAGGCGGCGGAGTTCCGCGAATCGGGGCACGATACGTTCTTGCTTCCCTTCCTTGTTTTCCGCGCGCACGTAGCCATGTTGTGGCGATTGCCGCGGTTGCTCGCCGAGCGGCGGCGGCTGAAAGGGCTTCACAAACTTTCCACGGCTGGGTTCCGCGTTCTGCTGCGAAACAACTGGATCTCACTGCGCGAGGTAGCGTCGCAGTGAAACTCCTGGTACTGATTCCCGCATTCAACGAAGAAGGCGCCGTCGGCAGCGTCATCCGAGAGGTGCAAGCCGCTCTACCCGGAACACCCGTGCTGGTGGTGGATGATTGTTCGAAGGATGCTACCGTCCACGTGGCACGGAAGGCGGGAGCCCGCGTGCTGTCCGCACCGTATCACCTTGGGCTTGGCGGATGCGTGCAAGCAGGATACCGGCTCGCTTACGAACTCGGCTACGATTACGTCGTCCGCGTGGATGGCGACGGTCAGCACGATCCGCGCTACATTCCACTCGTTTTGGAAACCCTGCAGCGCGAAGGTTGCGAGATGGTCATCGGCTCGCGCTTCGTCGACGGCGCAGGCAAACATACAAGCCACGCGCGCGGCCTCGCAATCATCTTCTTCCGCGCGATTCTACGGCCCATTCTCGGCAAACCGGTGCATGATCCCACCTCCGGTTTCGTCGGCGTGAATCGCACGGCGCTCGAAGTCTTCAGCCACACGTTTCCGTTGGAGTATCCGGAGATCGAAGCACTCGTCGTCTTACAGCGCCGCCGTTTTCGCTTCGTGGAAGTGCCCGTGCAGATGCGCAGGCGCCAGGCCGGACGCAGCACCATCACTCCGTTGAAATCGATCTACTACATGTTGCACGTGCTGCTCGGCGTGTTCGTGAATATCCTCAAGTTCGAAGCTAAGCGAAAATAGAGAGAGGCTGTCGTTGGCCGATTTCGCACAAACAGGAGAGCACCCATGGACCAGATGTTGAACGTTCTCACCGTGTTTAGCATCCTGCTGCTCGCGCTGGTCCTGGTGTCGGTGCGCCGCGCGCGCATTCGTGTGGAGTACTCAGTGAGTTGGCTGCTTGCCTCCACTCTTCTCCTCGTGATCTCACAATGGCCCGGACTTCTGGCACGTTTGCCGGGTTGGCTGGGAGTTTCCGACACCGCGCTTGCGCTCGTAATGCTGTGCGGCGGAATCTTCCTGGTGGTGCTGTACCGGCTCTCGTTGGTGATCTCCGACTTGAAGGATTCCAACATCGCACTTATCCAACGAATCGCCATTCTCGAATATCGCTTGGAGTCATCAAAGGAACAGTCAAACGGATGAAGAAGCAGAAACGAAAGGCCGCCGCGGCGGATAGTTCAGAAGCCACTGCCCCACAATCCAAGCCATTTGTCTGGTGGCCCTGGGCCGCGGCGCTGGTTGCCGTCATCGTGGCGTTCGAAGTGTACGGCCCCGCGCTTAACGGCGCATTCGTCTTCGACGATCGCATCCTTCCATTCATGACCCCTGGAGTGGAACGCCAGCCCTGGACCTATTGGATAGGCACGGTCCGCCCACTGCTGATGCTCAGCTTTTGGTTGGACTTTTCCCGGAGCGGCCTGGAGTCAGCGACGTATCACACCACCAATCTCATCCTTCATTTGTTGAACTCTTTCCTTGTTGCCCTGATCGCCGGGCGGTTGTGTTCGTGGGCAGGCGTTGAAGAAAAGAAGCGAAATGTGCTCGGGGTGTTTTGTGGTGCGCTTTTCCTGCTGCATCCGCTGCAGACGGAATCGGTAGCTTACGTTGCCAGCCGGTCGGAGGCACTCAGCATTTTCTTTTTCTATTCCGCGTTCTCCGTGTTCCTCTATCGCGAGGAGGCGGGCATGGGGCTTCCGCGAACGCTCGCGATTTTGGCACTTTTCGCAGCAGCCGCGGTGACGAAGGAACATACCGTTGTGCTTCCCGCTCTGATTCTCATCGCCGATTACTTTTGGGATCGCGGAGGCGTTCGGAAGAATGCAATCCTGTACGGCGCTCTAGCCGTTGCCGGAGCTATCGGCGGCGCCTTCGTGGTGAACGTGTTGTCGCGCTCCGGCACCGCCGGATTCAACACCGCTGGCCGCACACCGCTGACGTACTTTTTCACGCAGTGCCGCGTCATTTGGTCCTATATCCGTTTTTTCTTTCTGCCCACCGGACAGAATCTGGATCCGGACGTTGAAATATCCGCCACGTTGTTCGACCACGGGGCGATTGTTGGCTTGCTGGGATTAGTCGCGCTGCTCGCCGCGGCCTTGTTTTTCCGCAAGCGCTTTCCGCTTGCCTCATTTGGCGTGATCACGTTTCTCTTGCTCTTGGCTCCAACCTCTTCTTTTGTTCCGATCTTCGACGTACAGGCGGAACATCGTATGTATCTGCCGTTCCTCGGATTGACCCTCGTCGCAGCCGAGGCGCTACGACGCTTGGAGGCAAAACAGATCGCCGGCATCGCGGCCGTGGTACTCACCGCTTGTGCGGTGCTGACGTATCACCGCAATCAGGTATGGGCAACGCCGTTGACGCTATGGCAGGACACCGCCGCAAAATCTCCGAAGAAATGGCGGCCGTTGTTTCAGCTGGGATACGCCTATTACGAGTCAGGTCGCTGTCAGGAAGCGGCGCAGTCCTACGAAGCCGCGGCAAAGACGGGCACGCAGACTTACGAGCTGCTCTCCGATTGGACCATCGCTCTTGATTGCGCTGGCCGTGTATCGGACGCCATTCCAAAGATGCAGGAAGCGCTGCGATTTGAGAACAACGCACACGGCCACGCGGTGCTCGGCTCACTCTTCGCGAAGACGAACATGCGCGACGAAGCGCTGGCCGAATTGCAGATCGCCCAAAATCTCGACCCGAAGTTCGAGATGACCTATGTTTATCGCGGCATCGTATACGAACTTGGCGGCGACAAAACGGCAGCCGCAGCGGAGTATCAGCAGGCGCTGCGCATCAATCCATCGAACCAGGCCGCGCGCGAGGCGCTGGCACGGGCCACCCGTTAGATGGCCCGCATCGGGGTCAACGCGCTGTACCTGATCCCCGGCGGAGTCGGTGGCACCGAAGTGTACCTGCGCGAACTGTTGCGCGCACTCGCGCGGACCGATAGCGCAAACGAATTTTTTGTTTTCGGAAACCTGGAGACCGGAGAGGATTTAGTCCCGCAGCAGGCAAACTTCTATTGGAAGCAGCAGGCGGTGCACGCAAAGAACCGCCCTGCGCGCATTCTCTGGGAACAAACTGTCTTGCCGATGGAGGTCGCGCGGTACAAGATTGACGTGCTATTCAATCCCGGGTTCACAGCGCCCATTTTAGGGACCGCACCGAACATCACCGTCTTTCACGACCTCCAGCACAAGCGGCATCCGGAGTACTTCCGCTGGTTTGATCTTCCCTTCTGGAACCTATTCCTCTGGGCATCGGCACATAGAGCGAAGCGCCTCATTGCCGTGACCGGCGCCACCAGAAAGGATCTGAATGTTTTCTATGGCATCGCCGAGAAGCACGTCCGTGTCATTCATCACGGGGTGGACCCCGATCTGTTCCACCTGCCCCGGCAGAATACGGAGCGCTTTGTTCTGTGCGTCTCCACGCTCCATCCGCACAAAAATCTAGAACGCTTGGTTCGCGTCTACGGGCGCAAGAAGCGCGAATTTCGTTTGGTGCTCGCGGGGATGCGCGGTTTTCATGCCGAGGTGATCGATCAGCTGGTTCTCGATCTCAACCTGACCGGCCAAGTCACCCTCACCGGTTGGATCTCACGCGAGGATCTCTTCGGCTATTACAGCCGCGCGATGGCGTGCATGCAACCGTCTACCTTTGAGGGTTTCGGCATGCCGGTTCTCGAGGCGATGGCGGCGGGCGTGCCGCTGGCATGCTCCAACATTGCACCGCATTGTGAGGTAGTGGGCGATACAGCGATCTTGTTCGATCCTTTGAGTGACGACGCGCTCGACGCCGCGCTGGAGAAGGTCACTTCGCCGGAAGCCGCTCAAGCGCCGATAGTGGCAGTGGCGCGGCAAAGGGCGCATGCATTCACATGGGACCGCGCGGCCAGGCTGACACTGGATGCGTTGCTTGACTAGTTTCTGGCCGACGGTACCGCTTCGCCCAGTGAGCTGACTGAGCGACAATAAAAACAATGCCCGATAACAGCTTTGACATCGTTTCCAAGATCGAAATGCCGGAAGTAAGTAACGCCGTCCAGCAGGCTATGAAAGAGATCACGCAGCGTTACGATTTGAAGGATTCCCGCTCCAACATCGAGTTGAAGGAAAAGGACAACAAGATCGTCCTGCAGAGCTCGGACGACTTCAAGTTGAAAGCCGTGACCGATATCCTGCAAGGCAAGCTGGTCAAGCGCAACGTTCCGCTCAAGGGCCTAAGCTACGGCACCATCACGCCCTCCGCCGGTTCCACGGTGAAACAGGAGATCACCCTGCAGCAGGGCATCACTACGGAAAAAGCGAAAGACATCGTCAAGCTGATCAAGGACAGCAAGCAGAAGGTCCAGGCGTCCATTCAGGGCGATTTGGTGCGCGTCTCCGGCAAGGATCGCGATACGCTGCAGGCCGTGATCGCCCTTTTACGCGGGCAGGACTTCGGCATCGACATGCAGTTCACCAACTTCCGCAGCAACTAAAGGACGATGCCGCGTAAGATCGAAAGCCTGTTCCTACCTGGCCCTGCCGGACGCCTTGAAGCACTGCTCGAAGAGCCCGAAGAAGGTTTGCTCATCGGAGCCGCGCTGGTTTGCCATCCGCATCCACAGCACGGGGGGACCATGCACAACAAGGTGGTGTACCGCACCGCACGAGGATTGCGGCGTTCGGGCTACGTCGTGCTCCGCTTCAACTATCGAGGCGTCAACCTGAGTGAAGGAAGCTACGCCAACGGCGAGGGTGAGCTGGATGACGCCCGGGTGGCGCTCACGGCGCTGAAGGAGCGCTACCCACAGCTGCCCGTGACGCTCGCTGGCTTTTCGTTTGGTTCGAGAATCGTGCTCAGGCTCGGCTGCAGTCCACTTCCCGATGACAGGGAGCGCGTCCAACGCGTGATTGCCGTGGGGTTCCCCACGATCTATCAGAACCGTGAATACTTAAACGTTTGCACCGTGCCACGCGTATTCATACATAGCACCAACGATGAGTTCGGGCCGCTGGCGGACTTTACTCCGTTGATGGACTCCCTGCCGGAGCCGAAGCGGGTCATTCTGATCGAGGCGAACGATCACTTCTTCGCGGGAGCGTTGGATCGCTTGGAAGAAGCGGTCCAGGAAGCGTCGGCGGAGTAGCCGGGCGACTCCGGCGGCTACAAAAGCAGAACGGCCACCATGTTCCATCCCGGTTGGGAGAGAACAGGTGGCCTGTTCAAAAGACTCGAAACAGGTACTAGCTGGTGCGCTTCTTGCGGCGGCGAAGAGCGCCCACACCCAGGAGCGTCAGGCCGACTAACCCGAAGGTCGCTGGCTCAGGCACGACTACAATGTCTGAATCCATCCGCCAGGTGAAGGCGTTTCCAGCAGCCGTCGAGGCGTTGCCAGTAAAGTTACCTGCAGCAAAATTGAAGGTCACGCGACCGAATTCGTCACCCACCGGAGATCCGGAGCCAAGACGGATGATCGCGTTCGTGTACTGAACCGAAGTCGCCGTCGGACTGCCTGCGGCGTAGGCACTGGCGCTCCAGCCTACGTTAGAATCCAACGTGCCTTCGACGCCGCAGGTGGTGCCGGCACCAGAGTTAGTGTAATTCGGCGTATTGTTGCTGTTCCAGCAGAGATCAAACACCACACCACCACCGGGATTGCCGGGGCCAGCGCCGATCAACGTAAAGGACGTGATCGAAGTATTTGCCGTGGTACGAGTATTCCAAATCTGCCAAGTGCCATTGTACGTCTGTGTGGATCCGTCCGTTTCACGGATCTGGAAATTCGTACCATTACAGCCGCCTGTGGCGTTCACCCATGTACAGGTCTGGGTCGTGCTGTCATTCCACGTCACCTGTACGATCATGCCGCCCATAGTGTTAGACGCCGCAGTGAACGATGAGAACGAAACGGTACTTGTGGTGCCAGTGCTGCTTGTAACCCCAGTAATCGTGGAGGCCGATAGCGTCGCCACTGCACTGGCGAGCATCAGGGCTTGTAGAATCCTCCGCATGAATCCTCCGGTGTTGCCCAAAATTAGTGAAACTTGTCCTGCTCTTGCTTGTTTCTTTAAGGAGTATACAGGAAGCCCGCAACGATAAGCAATAGCCCTGATGGAAATAAGGCTCCTTATCAGGTTAAGAAGTAAGGTACTTCCTTGGTGTTAGTACCATATCAGGCTCCTGTGGAATGTTGGCGTTACCGGCATTGCCCGTCCGTCGCTCTGGGACGCCTGCCACGAAAAACGGTACTTGCGCAGCAAAACGGTTTGAGTGCAGCCAGACAGAAGCAGGTTAAGCGAATGAAAAAGATAGACCTTATGGGTTAGTTAAACACCGGCCAGACGCAATTCGCGTTCCACCCGGCGGGTGGCGCGCGAGGCAATGAGATCCGCGACCTTACCGAGCAGATCCGGAATCGCCTCTGGTTTGATCAGAGTGGAAACGGATCGGAGCCGGGGTTGGGCGTTTTGGTAGGTGGTCAGGAGAGCGGTGGCGGGCTTATAGTCCATATTCCGGGCGTGGGCTAAAACCTTCAGCCCGGCTTGGGGCGACTCCATTTGGAGATCGCTGAGGACCAGCTCGTACTCGCTTTCTTCCAATTTTTCAACAGCTTCGGCGGCACTCGCGGCCGAATCGACGCTATAGCCACTCGCCTCGAGCACGGTTTTGAGTGTCAAACGCGCGGCCGGATCATCGTCCACTAGGAGAACCCTAGCCAGATCGTACTCACCGATGCGTTGCCAGTTGTTCATGTCCGTACAACCGCTAGTGTAACCCGAAAGGCCTTAAATGCGACCACGGCATTTTCGGTACGGCAGCGGAGTGCGGACAATCTATTGAAAATAGAATCGCTTATCCAAAAATCCGCTGAAAGATGGCATCGACGTGGGTGAGGTACCGATCCACAGAAAACGCCCTCTCAATCTGCTCTAACTTCAGGAAAGAAAGGACTTCCTGGTCAGACTGGATCAACGCGCGGAAATCGCCCTCCGTCTCCCATGCATTCATGGCATGAGACTGGACAACCTTGTATGCTTTTTCCCGTAGCATTCCGGCCGCAGCCAGGTCGAGGAGGAGTTGGCCGGAGAAGATCAGGCCCTTGGTGCTTTCCAGGTTCCGGCGCATCCGCTCGGGGGAGACGCGCATTCCGTCGACCAGCCACAGCGTCTTGGCGAGGAGGTAATCGGCGAGGATCGCCGAATCGGCGAGGATCACGCGTTCGACGGAGGAGTGGGAGATGTCACGCTCGTGCCACAACGCGATGTTCTCGATTGCAGCGCTGACGTTACCGCGGATCACGCGCGAGAGTCCGCAGATCTGTTCCGAGGTAACCGGATTCCGTTTGTGCGGCATCGCGGAGGAGCCTTTTTGGCCGGCGCTAAAGGGTTCTTCTACCTCGCGGACCTCAGTGCGCTGCAGATGGCGGACTTCCAGGGCGATCTTTTCACACGTAGCCGCAATCAGAGCAAGGGCACTGACCCAGGCCGCGTGGCGGTCGCGCGCGATCACCTGCGAGGCAACATCGGCGGCCTTCAGTCCGAGTCGTTCGCAGATCTTCGCTTCGGCTTGGGGACCAATGTGGCCGAAGATGCCGACCGCGCCGGAGATCTTGCCCACACGCAAATCTTCCGCCGCGGCATCCAGACGCTGCAGGTTGCGCCGCATCTCGTCATACCAAAGCGCCAGCTTCCAGCCGAAGGTGATCGGTTCGGCATGTATGCCGTGGGTGCGGCCAATCTGCACCGTGTCTTTAAACTCAAACGCGCGCCGCTTCAGCGCGTCCAGTGTCGCCTCGACGCCCTTGCGCACCTGCGCGGATGCCTGCTTCAACACCAGCGCCTGAGCGGTATCCACCACGTCGTTCGACGTCATGCCGTAGTGGAAGAATCGCGAGGATGCCGCTTCATTGGCAACGGCCATGCTCTCGGCAACCGCAGTGGTGAAAGCAATGACGTCGTGCTTCACTTCCCGTTCGATTTCGTGGATGCGAGCGACGTTGAAACTTGCGTGTTGGCGCAACGCGCGGGCGGCCTCGGCAGGAATTTCGCCGGTTTCGGCCAGCGCTTCGCTTGCGGCCAGTTCCACTTCCAGCCATTGCGCAAAGCGGTTTTCGTCACTGAAGATGCGGCCCATTTCCGGGCGAGTGTATCGGGCAATCATAATTTCGAACGTAGGGCTCCTGGACCCGCTCCGAAGCCCCTGCTCCGGTTGTTTGTGTGTTTGAAGCGCCGGCCAAGGGCCGGATGCGGGACAGGGCTCCCGCCTTCCTTGCGCGGATCAGCCCAAATCAGGCCCGATGCTACGCGCGCCATGCTAATAAACAAAACTCTCCGTGGGTTGATTCGGCTCGGCCACCACCAACCGCGCCGCGAGGCCGCGGCCATCGAGCGCGATTCGGGCGCACTGCTCCACCAGCGCCGGGTGGTTATTATGGGCGCTCAAATGCCCAAGGATGAGTGTCGACGTCCGGCTGTTCAAATCCTCGCGCACAAACGCGCTGGCCACTTCGTTTGAAAGATGACCCATCCGGCCCATAATGCGCTGTTTGATCGACCACGGATACGGACCCACTTTAAGCATCTCCAGATCGTGATTCGACTCGAGCAACAGAACATCGGAATCGCGCAGATGGAAGCGGACCGAATCGGGCATATAACCGAGATCTGTCGCGATGGAAAACTTCAATCCCACGGCCTGGAACGAAAACCCGACGGGATCTACGGCATCGTGGGGAATCGTGAAACTGGTGACGTCGATATCGCCAATCGGAAAACTTGCGCCCGCGGCAAACGGTTCCAGCTTCGGCATAAAGCCATCCGCCCAGGGAATGGCGGGCATGGTCAGGCGCGAAAGATAAATCGGAATGTCCAACTTCTTCGCGATGGGCTGCAGACCGGCGATGTGATCGGTATGCTCGTGGGTGACCAGGATGGCCGTGAGCGTTTCCGGATCGACGCCGACGGCCTTCAACCGCTCAAACGTTTCCTTGCGCGAGAGCCCCGCATCGACGAGAAGGCGGGTCCGATCCGTAGCGACCAGAGTGGAGTTGCCAGAACTCGACGATGCCAGAACCGCGATCTGAAAGATGGGAAAAACTCCTCTCCCAACATTAGACCCGGAAAGCCAGCACAGGGGCAAGGGCGGAAAAGGGAATGGATCTTGGCTGCATCCAAATAGAAGCATTTCGGCGCGAGAATATCGAGCCCCCATCCGCACTGATTAACGAGAGAGGGTGATTCCGGCTAAAGTAGGTGTATGAAGGCTCGTGTTTTCGTTTCGTTCAAACCCACCGTTTTGGACCCGCAAGGGCAGACGATTCGCGGGGCGCTCAACGGTTTAGGGCACTCCTCTATCGCAGCCGTTCGCCAGGGGAAGTTTTTTGACATCGATATCGCCACCGGCGTCACTCAGGAACAGGCTCGGCAGGAAATCGATCAGATCGCACGCGACGTATTGTCCAATCCGGTGATTGAAGACTACCGGGTGGAACTGCTGGATTAGAAATCAACGACGTTCTCGGAGACGGAACATGTGTGGAATCGTAGGCTACATCGGCCCTAAGCAGGCCGTGCCGATTATTCTTGACGGATTGAAGCGGCTTGAATACCGCGGTTATGATTCGGCCGGCATCGCCGTGCTCGGCAAAGATGATGTGCTGGCTGTCCGGCGCGCTTCGGGGAAGCTCCATAATCTTGAAGACGCGCTGAAGCTGAATCCGCTCGAAGGCGCTTACGGCATCGGGCATACACGCTGGGCCACGCATGGCCGCCCCACCGAAGAGAACGCGCACCCGCACCGCGATTGCTCGGGCGATATCGTCGTCGTCCACAACGGCATCGTCGAAAACTACCTTGCCCTGAAGCATGAGTTGACCGACGCGGGCCACAAGTTCGTCACCGAAACCGACACCGAAGTGATCGCACACCTCGTCGAGAAATATTACGACGGAAATCTGGAAAATGCGGTGCGCGATGCGGTGCGGAAATTGACCGGAGTCTTCGCATTAAGCGTGATTTCCAGGAAAGATCCGGGCAAAATTGTCGCTGCGCGATCAGGTCCTCCGGTGGTTGTGGGCCTCGGCGAGCGTGAATACTTCGTCGCCTCCGACGTACCAGCCATCCTCAGCCACACCCGCGACATGTTCTTCCTCGCCGATGGCGACGTAGCCGTTTTGACGGCGGATGGCGTGCATTTAACGGACTTCAACGGCCGCCCGGTGAAGCGTCAGGTTTCCCACATTCTGTGGGATCCGATCATGGCGGAAAAGGGCGGTTACAAGCATTTCATGCTCAAGGAGATCTATGAGCAGCCGCGCGCGGTGCGCGACACAACGCTTGGCCGCGTGGGGCAGGAATCCGGCCGAATTTTCCTCGATGAAATGGATATTTCCGCCAAGGATTTTCAGGCATTCCGTCAAGTTCGCATTGTCGCTTGCGGCACCAGCTGGCATGCCGCGCTGGCAGGAAAGTTCATGATCGAGCGCCTGGCCCGCATCCCCGTGGAGGTGGATTACGGCAGCGAATTCCGCTATCGCGATCCCATCGTGGGGCCGGACACGCTCACGATCGTCATTTCGCAATCGGGCGAAACCGCCGACACGTTAGCCGCACAAAGGGAAGCCAAGGGCAAAAAATCGAAGACATTGGCGATTTGCAACGTGGTCGGCTCCATGATCACGCGTGAGGCCGCGGGAACGCTGATCACGCATGCCGGACCCGAAATCGGCGTCGCCTCCACAAAAGCTTTCACCGGCCAGTTAACGGCGCTGTTCCTCATCGCTATGTATTTGGGACAAGCGCGCCAGACGTTAGAACCGGCAAAGTCGCTGCGGCTTGTCGAACAACTGCTGAAGCTGCCCGCGCAGCTCGAAGAACTGCTGCGGCGCGATGCAATCTATGAGGATCTGGCCAAGACACTTTCACGCGCCACGGATTTTCTTTACCTTGGGCGCGGCGTTCACTTCCCCATTGCGTTGGAAGGCGCGCTGAAGTTGAAAGAAGTCTCCTATATCCACGCCGAAGGCTATCCCGCTGGCGAGATGAAGCACGGCCCGAACGCGCTGATTGACGAAAATTTGCCTGTGGTTGTGATTGCCACGCGCGACCCGGAAGATGACGCGAGCCGCGTACTCTACGAAAAGACGCTTTCGAATATTCAGGAAGTAAAAGCACGCGAGGGCATCGTCATCGCGGTCGCCTGCGATGGCGACGATGAGGTTGCGAAGTCCGCAAACCACGTCATCAAGATTCCGGCCACGAACGAACTGCTCCTGCCGATTCTCGAAGTGGTGCCCCTGCAGCTGCTCGCCTATCACGTGGCCGTCCGCCGCGGCTGCGACGTGGATCAGCCGCGCAATCTTGCCAAGAGCGTGACGGTGGAATAATCCGGCGTGACCGCGCACAATCACACGTTCGCCATTCTCACGCGGGGCAAAGGTCTTTATCCGTTCACCCGCGAGGTGGAGGCGTGGCTCGGCGAGTTGCGAGCGGGCGACGGCCTGCTGACACTCTTTATTCAACACACATCGGCGTCCTTGGTGATTCAGGAAAACGCCGACCCGGATGTCACGCTGGACTTGGCTGATTTCTTCGAACGTCTGGTGCCAGAAGACGACGAAAGTTACCGCCACACGTTGGAGGGTCCGGACGACATGACGTCGCACATCCGGTCAGCGCTTACCCAGACATCGCTTTCGATACCGGTGATCGACGGACGGATGGCGCTCGGCACATGGCAAGGCGTTTACGTGTTCGAACACCGCGCCCTGCCGATGCGGCGGAGCATCATCGGCCAGCTGTTGGCTTGAATCCGGACCACCAGGCGGGCAGTCCGGCCATTCAAGAGCAGACTACTGCAAGATGCGGCGCGCCCGGCGCATGATGGCCGGTACGTCGATGTCGTCATACGCGGGCTCCGGCGCAGGCGTATTCGGCACCGGAGATCCGTTTGCGACGGCCGCGGCACTCTTCACCGGTTCCGGATCAAGCTCGGCGGCAGCGATGGGCTCTGCCTCCTCGGCCTCGGCAAATGCGTACTCGGGTTCCGGCTCAGCAACGGGTTGGGGCTTGGAAGACGCAACCGCATCGGCCGACTTGGTCTTGCGCTGAATCTGCGGCAGATTCTCGCGAACAAAACCCGTGGCGATGACGGTCACCTTCACCTCTTCACCCATGTTTTCGTCCATCACGACGCCGAAGTTTACCTGAACGTCGTCGTTTTCCGTCGCCTCGGCAATCAGGGAACACGCTTCGTTCACCTCGTGCAAGCCCAAGTTCGCCGAACCCGTGATGTTGATCAACACGCCGCGCGCGCCGCGCACACCGCCCGATTCCATGAGCGGCGAGCTGATAGCCTTTTCCGCTGCCGAGACGCAAGCGTTTTCGCCGCGAGCCGATGCCGTGCCCATGATGGCGTACCCCATGCCCGTCATGATGGAACGCACGTCAGAAAAATCGCGGTTCACAATGCCCGGCGTCGTGATGATGTCGCTGATGCCTTGCACTGCCTGGCGGAGAACATCGTCGGCAAGCTTGAATGATTCAAAAAAGCTGGTCCCTTTCGGCACCAACTCGAGCAACTGATCGTTCGGAATGGAGATCACCGTGTCGACGACGCTGGCCAGTTCAGCCAATCCCTGATCGGCCTGTTTGCGGCGCTTCGGTCCTTCGAAGCCGAACGGCTTTGTGACCACAGCCACCGTCAGCGCGCCCAGTTCCTTCGCGAGCGACGCCACCACCGGTGCCGCGCCGGTTCCGGTGCCACCGCCGAGTCCCGCGGTGACAAACACCATGTCGGCACCCTCCAGCATATCAATGATGCGCTCGGTGTCTTCGAGCGCCGCCTGACGGCCCACGTTCGGATCGGAACCCGCGCCCAGACCGTTGGTCACCTTCGTGCCAATGACGAGTTTGTCGGTTACTGGGGAAACGGCAAGAGCCTGCGCATCTGTGTTGAGCACACAGAAATCAACGCCCGCGAGCCCTTCATTCATCATTCGGGCCACTGCGTTGCATCCACCGCCGCCCACGCCGAAAACCTTGATCCGCGTCGACGGAGCCGGTTCTTCTTCGATCATGAATTTCAAGCCGTCCATAGTGTCCTCCCGCCGTTGGCGATTTGCCGCCTAACGGACCACCAATCCCATCAACCCGCCGCTCACACGCTTCGGCGGACGGTGCATTTTGACTCGCGCCGAATACATCGCGAGACCCGCCGCCGTCGTCCACACGGGACTCGACAGCTCACTCGGCCAACCCGCGATCTCCTGCGCGGTCACCACTCCGTTTACCGCCGGGCAGTTCAACACACGCTCGGCCATATCGCACATGCCATTGAGAAGCGCACCACCGCCGGTGAGAATGATTCCTTCGCCCAGTCCGCGTTCCATACCGACGCGCTGCAACTCGCCGCGCACATAGAGGAAAATTTCCTCGGCGCGTGCTTCCAGAATTTCATTCAAATCACTACGCCGCGCCTCGCGTGAGGGCGCGCCTTCAGGCGACGGCACTTCAATCAAGCTGGAATCCGCGGTTAAACCAAGCAGTGCGCAGCCATATTCCTGTTTCAGGCATTCGGCGTCTTCGTAGGTCACGCGGAACATCGCGGCGATATCGCGGGTCATGTGATCGGCCCAGACCGGGATGCTGGATGCGAGCAGCGCCGCTTCGCCGTCGTAGACGATCAAGTCCGTCGAGTGAATGCCCAAGTTCACGATCGCCGCGCCGCGGGCACGCTCTTCCGGATAGAGGCACGCATAAGCGCTCGCCACCGGTTCGTAAACCGTTTCCTCCACGGCCAGATGCGCCAAGTGCGCCGCAGCGACCAGCGACTGATGCTCATGCGAAGCTGCCGTGACAATGTGGACGTTCGCTTCAAGGCGGGAGCAAATGCTCTTCACCGGATTGCGAAAACCCGCGCGACCGTCGAGTGTAAAGTTCTGCGGCAGCACATGGAGCATCATGCGGTCGCGCTCCAACCGCACGTCGGCCGCAAGTTCCACGGCATAGCGCAAATCCTCAACGGTAACTTCGTGGGGACGGCCAAATTCGTACAGGCCGCGGCTGTTGCCGCCCAATACCTGTGCGCCGCCCAGGCCCAGCGTTACGCCTTCCGCCGAAATCTGCGCGCCACGCTCCGCGTCCGTCACCGCCGCGCGAATCGATTCCGCCAACGCTCCCTGATCGTTGACGCGCCCCTTCGACCAACCGGCCGACGACGCCAGGCCGTGCGAGAGGTATCGGATGCAGCCGTTTTCGATCAGACAAATGACGCAACGGGTCCGGTAGCTGCCCGCATCCACGCCGATTGCAAATTGTTGATTCTGCTCAGCCATCGCTCCGCCTACGGCTCCACCACCGTGATCCTGTCTTCCAATCGCAGGTCCAACATCCCGGCGCCCGGCAGCTTCTGCTTGATTTCGCTGTAGTGATTCAAGAAGTTCTTGTACCGTGCACCGAAGTTCTGATCGCCCAAAAGCAGGGCCACCATCCGTCCTTCGTACTGTTGTTTCACCTTGATGTTCTCTTTATCGGAGATGTCGATTTCCGAAATTTTCTCCGCCATGGCGCCCAACTCCTCCACCAGCCGCATCATGCGGTGCACGCGCTCGCGGCGGTTTGCGTCGGTGTCCGCGATCGAAACTCCGCGCAGCACCGGCAGATGGAAGCGATCGGCAGCCGTGGGCAGCATCACGCCGTCTTCATCGATCAATCCGAATTTCGACTCACTCAACGGAACAAAAGCCACCGGCGTGCGTTCGGAGACGCTAACATAAACGCGATTGGGCCACACGCGCGCCACCGAAGCATCTTTCACCCAGTCCACTTTACGCAACGACGCGCGGCGTTCGTTCATCGGAAGTACAAACACGCTGTGGCCAAGGTCTTCGCTGAAGACGGACTGAATAGCCCGACGGCTGGCATGCGCCGCTCCACGGACGTCCACCGTGTAGCTATCCGGAGAACCATCGGCACCCACCATCGCGAAGCGCGCATCGCGAACCAGGAACTGCTCGGTGATATGCAACACGAAGACCACGCCGAGCAATACGGCGACTACCGCACCGACGCGCAGACCAAGTCGAACGCGGGCCGCCACCACGGCACGCTGCGAAGGCTTTGCCGGCTTCACGCGCACGCGAGGCAGATCATTGGGGTTCACGCCCCGCCCTCCGGCGATGTCCCGAGGATCGTCTTCCATACCGGGCAACAGTTCCGAATCGTTTGATTTCCGCGGCATCAGGGAGCACTCCTCAACTTTTGCAATATGCGCTCGCCATAGGCAGAGACGCTTCCGGCGCCCAGCGTTACAATCGCATCGCCATTTTTTGCGGCGTCCGCCACCGAATCCACACCCGCTTCCAGCGACCCAACATAGCGGGCACCCTTGTGACCATACGCGCGCAGACGCTCCACCAACGCTTCCGACGTTACGCCCGGTATCGGCGCTTCCGAGGCCGCATAGATGTCGGTGATATGCACCGTATCCGCCTGATGAAAAGCGCGCGCGAAATCGTCCATCAACGCTTGTGTCCGTGAGTATCGGTGCGGCTGGAACAGCACATGCACATGGCCGAAGCGGCAGGCGCGCGCCGAGGCTAATGTCGCGCGAATCTCGGTTGGATGATGGCCGTAATCGTCAATCACCGTTACGCCGCGCCCGCTGCCTTTCACCTGGAAGCGGCGGTCCACTCCGGTGAATCCCGCGATCGCCTCGCGGATGGTGTCCACGGAGAGCCCCACTTCCAAACCAACCGCCACCGCCGCCGTTGCATTTAAGATGTTGTGCTCGCCCGGAACTTTCAGTCCGAAACAGCCCAGGTCCTGATCACGGAACACAAGATGAAACTCGCTCGCCATGTGGCCGGCGGATTTGTCAACGATGCGAAGATCCGCCTGCGCGCTGGTGCCATAGGTCACCACGCGCCGGTTCACCGAGGGCAGAATCTGCTGAACGTTCTCGTCGTCCAGGCACAGAATCGCCGCGCCGTAGAACGGCACCTTGCCGACGAACTCGGTAAACGCCTTGCGAATCGCTTCAATGTCAGCGTAGTGATCCAGATGCTCGCGGTCGATGTTGGTCACCACCGCGATGATCGGAGCCAGCTTGAGAAAAGAACCGTCACTCTCATCGCTTTCGACAACCAAGTACTCGCTCTTGCCGAACCGCGCATTCGATCCATTGATTCCCGTGCGCCCGCCGACGAGCATTGTCGGATCCAGCCCGCCGTGAATCATCATCGACGCCGTCATCGCCGTGGTGGTCGTTTTTCCGTGGCTTCCGCCGATCGCGATGCCGAACTTCTGCCGCATCAGTTCGGCCAGCAGTTCGCCGCGCGGAATCAGCGGCAGCTTGCGGCTGCGCGCCTCCACCATCTCCGGATTGTCTTGCTTCACCGCGGAGCTATACACGACGATGGCCGCTCCGTCCACATTTGCAGCCGTGTGCCCCGCGCCTATTTTCGCGCCGCGGCCCGACAAACGCTCCGTGATTGGAGACAGCTTTAAATCCGATCCGCTCACCGGATATCCCATGTCCAGCAGAATTTCGGCAAGGCTGCTCATGCCGATGCCGCCGATGCCGATGAAGTGGACTGGTTGGGGTCGTAAAAACATTTAACTACTGTATTGTTTCGGCTTTCCGTGGCCCTGTCAATGGCCTCTTCTCCGGGCCCGGACAACCCTGCGCTGAAATCACGGCGCGAGCGATTCGAGCAGTTCCGCCGCCCTCTTCGCCGCTCCCGCCCGCGCAAATTTCCGGGCCGCCGCCGACATCTCCCGAAGCTTTTCCGGCTGTTGGATCAGAGCACAGACTTCGCTCACCAGACGCGGACCGTTCATCTCGCCATCCAGCACCAGCTTCGCCGCTCCGGCCTGTTGCATCGCCTCGGCATTCCTCAATTGGTGATCGTCACTCGCTCCGGGAAACGGGACCAGTATCGACGGCTTACCTGCTGCGGCAAGTTCACTCACGTTGCCCATGCCCGAACGTCCGACGACGATGTCTGCTTTCGCAAACGCTTCGGGCATATTCAGGAACGCCGAGATCTCTCCCTCAATTCCCGATGCACGATACCGAGGCGCAAGCTCTTCAAACATTCGCGCGCCGGTTTGGTGGATCAACCGCAGCTTCGTTCCCTCGGGCAGAGCCTTCGCCCACAGCGGCCAACTCTCTTCCGTAGCCCGGTTCAGTGTGCGCGAGCCCTGGCTGCCACCGGTAATCAACACCGTCACGGTTTCGCGCATCGGCTTGGACTCCACCGCGAAAAATTCCTCGCGAATCGGGAGCCCGGTGACTTCCGTCCGCCCCGGAGGAAACCACTTCGCCGTCTCGTCAAAGCTCACCAGCGCGCGCGTGATAAAGCGAGCCAGCTTGCGATGCGTGAACCCGGGAATGGCGTTGGGCTCCATAACTACAATCGGAATCCGCGTCCAGATCGCGGCCAACAATACCGGGCCCGCCACGTAACCACCCAGGGAAAAAACTGCCGCAGGCCGGACCTCCTGCAGAATCGCTTTCGCTTTCAGAACACTGAACGGCAACGCCGTGAGTGACGAAATCATCTGACGCAGTCCCACACGATTCAGTCCGCCGATCTCCACCCACTCAATCGGAAAACCCTCCGCCGGCACCAGCTTCGCTTCGATACCGCGCCGCACGCCGATGAATACGACATTGTGCCCGCGCGCCCGCAATTCACGCGCCACGGCGAGCAGCGGCACCACGTGCCCGCCCGTTCCGCCGCCAGCCATAACAAACGAAGCCGGCAAAGTTACCCCTCGTGCTCGCTGACACTCAACAACATGCCGAGTGAAGTCAGTGTGGCCAGCAACGAACTGCCTCCGAAGCTGATCATCGGCAATGGGAAGCCTTTGGTGGGCGCCATGTCCAAGACCACGCTCATATTGATGAACGCCTGCACGACGATCGTCAGCGTGACTCCCAGCGCCAGATACTTTCCAAAATCGTCGCGAGCAAGCACGAAGAGCCGCGCTCCTCGCCACAAAATCACCAGAAAACCCAAGATGACCGCGGAAGAGCCCCACAATCCCAACTCCGCACCCACCGCCGCGAAAATGAAGTCGGTATGCGCATCCGGCAGGAACATCAGCTGGCGCCACCCCTGCATCAACCCCAGCCCAAGCACGCCGCCCGTGCCCACAGCCGTCTTCGACTGTCTCGGCTGATAGCCCACGTCGCGCACCGGCGAACGCTGGATGTAATCTTTGATCATGCCGTGCGGGTCAATCATCTCCAGCTTCGTGTAGTCTTTGTCGAAGTAGCTAATGACACGCCCCAGCCGATACCCGCGCGAGCAAATCGCAACAACCAACAGCAGTACGCCGATGCCGATCACGCGCGCCATGTGACGCTTCTCCAACCCCGCGATCCAGAACATCAGTACCGCCGTTGTCACCTGCACGATCGCAGTGCCCAGGTCCGCGACCACCACCATCATGGCCAACATGGCAATCGCCAGCAGCGCCTGCTGAATCGTGCGCCGGTCGTTAATCATGTGGCCGCGCCGCGAGATGAAGTAGGCGAGAAACAAAATTAGCGCGGGCTTTGCGAACTCCGATGGCTGAAACGATCCAATACCCGGCATGCGGAACCAGCGGTGTGTGCGGGCATCAACGAAGTACACGATCACCAGCAACCCCACCACCACCGCTAACCCGGAAAACGCCCACGTCGCCGTATTCATCCGCCGGTAATCGACACGTTTGAAGTACATCAATACCGCGAATGAAACCGCCGCCCAGCCCACTTGGCGAACAACGAAGTAATAGGGAGCCACATGGTAGCGGAGCTGCGCAATCGCGCTCGACGCGCTGTACAGCATGACGAGTCCGAACGCCACCATCGCAACGATGGTTAGGAAGAGAATCCAATCGGTTCTCAATCGCGCCATAAATCTATAGCTCCCCTACCAGCCGCTTGAACTCGCGGCCTCTGTGCTCAAAGTTTTGAAACTGATCGAAGCTGGCGCACGCAGGCGCCAACACAACTACGTCGCCCGGTTCCGCCTTGCGGCGGGCTTCGGCCACGGCGCGCTCCAGAGTCTCGCACGCAATCATCGGAGCCGCGCCATTCAACTGCGCAGCGATCTTACCAGCAGCAGCGCCAATCAGCAAGACTCCGCGCGCTTTTTCTTGGAGTGGAATTTTCAGGCCGGTGTAATCGGTCCCCTTATCCTTGCCGCCGAGGATCACCCACAAGCGCCCCGGAAACGCCGCAACCGCCTTCAAGGTCGCGTCAACATTGGTAGCCTTCGAATCGTTGAACCATTCGACGCCATCCAGATTCCGGACAAACTCCAGCCGATGCTCGACGCCAGGGAACGTTCTCACCGCCCGGCGAATCTGCTGCGGCGTCGCACCCACCAGCCGGGCAATTGCCGCCGCCGCCATCGTATTTTCCACATTGTGCATGCCGCGCAACGGAATCTCAGTCACCGCCATCAACGGCTGGCCATCGGCGTAGATCGATCCATCCTTCAAATAAAGGCCCGGCGATACTTCCCGTGACGAGCTAAACCAGACGGTGGCCCCATGCCCACGTTTCGCATACGAGCGGCAAATCTCATCCTCGGCATTCAATACCCGGAAATCATTCGCAAGTTGATTCACAAACAACCGTGCCTTTGCTTCGGCGTAGCGCTCGATGGTTCCGTGCCGATCCAGATGATCTGGCGTCACGTTCAGCGCCGCGCCAATGCGCGCACGAAACGTGTCTGTGGTTTCCAGCTGAAAACTGGACAGTTCCAGCACGTTCCACTGATTCTCCTGCGATGTCGCGACCATCGACGCCGGAGGCGTGCCAATGTTGCCGCCCACCTGCACCGGAATATCGCTCGATTTCAAAATGTGACCCGTCAGTGCTGTGGTCGTCGTCTTGCCATTTGCGCCCGTAATTCCGATGATCTCGCCTTTCAAGAACCAGCTCGCCAGTTCCAGATCCCCGACGATCGAAACACCGCGCTTGCGAGCATCGTTCAGAAAGTCAAGATCCGCAGGAACACCGGGAGAGAGCACGATGAGATCAGCATCGGCAAACGCCGCGGGCGTCTGCGGCTCCACAGGCACGAAAAGGCCCGTCACCGCCACCGGGTTTTGATCCACCGCGCGCACCCGTGCTCCCTTTTCGCGGAGCAACTCCGCCGCCGCCACGCCGCTGCGCGCCATGCCCACCACAACCGCTTTCTTGCCCTGCAGTTCCATCAACACGCTATCTCAATTTCAACGTGGTCAGCGCAAACAACGCCATCACCAGTCCCGCAATCCAAAAACGCGCAATCACTTTCGCTTCGGCCCAGCCCAGCGCCTCGAAGTGGTGATGGATTGGAGCCATCTTAAAGATTCGCTTCCCGCGCAGTTTAAAACTCGCCACCTGCAGAATCACCGAAAGAGCCTCAATCACAAAAACGCCGCCGATGAACAACAGCAGGATCTCCTGCTTCAGTAGCACCGCGACCACACCCAAACCACCGCCCAGCGCCAGCGACCCAACGTCACCCATGAACACTTCCGCCGGATGCGCGTTGTACCAAAGGAAACCGAGCGAAGCCCCCGTCATCGCGCCGCAGAAAATCGTCAGTTCGGCCGCGCCCGGAGTGCGCTCTAATTCCAAATACTTTGCAAACTCAGCGTGTCCACTGACATAAGAAAGCGCCGTCATCGCACCCGCCGCAATAATCATCAGTCCAATGGCGAGCCCATCCAATCCGTCCGTCAGATTCACGGAATTGGTCGCGCCCACCAAAACAATCGCGACAAAGCCAAAAAAAAAGATGAACGCAAACGGATACGTCCATGGATGATGAAGCCACGCGTCCACCAATAAGTCTGGCTTGAAATTCTTGAGGAACGGTACGTTCATGCTGGTGGTGTATACGCCTCGCGTATTCATCCACAGCAATTCGAGGCCAACAGCGAACGCTGCCAGAAACTGCAGAACCAACTTCCCGCGCGCCGTCAAACCCAGGTTCTGCTTTTTGCGAACCTTCGAATAATCGTCCAAAAAGCCAACCGCTCCAAACAACACCAGAGCCGTCAGTGCGACCCAAATGCCCGGCACGCTTAAGTTCGCCCACAAAAGCGTCGGCACCACAATCGAAACCATGATCAGCACGCCGCCCATGGTCGGTGTGCCTGCTTTTTTCTGGTGGGATTTCGGACCCTCTTCGCGAATATGCTGGCCAATCTGAAACTCACGCAAGCGGCGAATCATCCACGGACCCAGCAACAGCGACAACAGCAATGCCGTCAGGCTCGCCATGCCCGTGCGGAACGTCGCGTACTGAAAAACACGGAACGGCGAGTAGACGCGAAATAATTTTTCAAAGAACAACCAGTAGAACATCGCCTAGTTCCGTCCTCCCCCCGGGCTCGCGGCATCCGGGGAGGTTTCGATTTCCGGCGTCCAAAGGAATTCTTCCAGCGCGCGTTCGACGCGCACACCGCGGGAGCCCTTAAATAGGATTGCGTCGCCGGGCTGCGCCATCGTGCGCAACGCGCGGCCGGCTTCAGCGGGATCTTCAAAAAAAAGCGCGGCGCCAGCCCTAAGGCCTTTGCGTTTGGCCGCGTCCAGCACGTGACAGGCGGCGCCGCGTATCCCAATGAGCACATCAATCCCGCACATCACCGCGTGGTCTCCCAC